>JBOEHJ010000133.1:0-19237 GCA_050633905.1 Geminicoccales bacterium | reverse complement strand
ACGAAAAAGCCTGCCTCGAAACCCTAGCCGAGATGGTCCGACATAAAAGCTATTCCGAAACCGAAGGGGAGCGGCAGCTTGCCGCGCGCATGGTCGAGATCATGGCGGCGATGGGCCTGGAGGCGACGCTTCAGCCAATCGAAGGCGACAGGATGAACGCCATCGGCATCTGGCGAGGCACGGGCGGCGGCAAGAGCCTGCTGTTCAACGGACATCTCGACACCAATCCGGTGACCGAAGGCTGGACGGTCGATCCCTGGGGCGGGCTGATTGAGGACGACTTCATCTACGGCATCGGTGTCTCGAACATGAAGGCCGGCGACGCTGCCTCGCTTTCTGCCGTAAAGACACTCATCGATGCTGGCGTTCGCTTCAAGGGCGACGTCATCCTGACCTATGTCGTCGGCGAGCTGCAGGGCGGCGTCGGCACACTTTCAGCGGTGAAACAGGGAGTGCGGGCGGACTATTTCGTCAATTCCGAGCCGACCGATCTTCAGGCCGTCACCATGCACGCCGCCGCCTTTGTGTTTCATGTCGAGCTCGAAGGCATTACCCGTCATCTGTCAAAACGCGAAGAGGCCGTCGATGCGATCCGAGCTGCCGCAGCACTGATTCCCCGGCTCACCGATCTGACCTTTTCCGACGCGCCATCCGATGAGCACCGAGCGATCAACCGGGTTCATGTCGGCACGATCCGCGGCGCGCTCGGCCGCGAGTTCCACACCTGGCGAGCCCCTCAAGTCGCGGATTTCGTTCACCTGTCCGGCTCCGGCCGCTACGGCCCGGGCCAGACCGAGGACCAGGCGATCAAAGACATCCGCGCCGTGCTCGATCAGCTGGAGGCGGCGTGGCCAGGCCTGAAGGCGAAAGTCTGGACCGAAACGCGGGAAGGCAAGCCCTCGATGCCCGCCTTCGAAGTCGCCAAGGACTCGCGCATCGTAACCGCGCTCAATGCCGCCTATGCCGCCATCCGCGGCGAGCCTCAGCCGACAGGCGCGATCACGCCGCCTGGATTCTACGGCACGGATGCTGGCCATCTCTACGTGGAGGGTGGCATGGAAGGCGTCGTCTGCGGCCCGGGCGGCCGGTACAACACCATGCCGGACGAGCGCGTGGACATTCCCGATTATCTCGACATGATCAGGATCTACCTCCTCACCATGTGTGACATCTGCGAACTTGCTTGACCGCGCGCCTCAGCCAGCGCGTGCTAAAACGGTCCGAAGGAGGAGATTGGCGCCGGCCTCGAGATCTTCGGGCTCCGCCCATTCGTCTTCTCGATGGCTGATACCGCCTCGGCAAGGCACGAAGATCATTGTCGTTGGCGCCAGATGGACAAGCTTGCAAGCGTCGTGGCCGGCCCCCGAGGTCAGCTCAAGACAATCGATGCCGAGATGTTCGGCCTCAGTGCGCAAGATGTGGTTCAGTCCAGCGTCGAAGGTGGTCTCGTCGCGCCGGCTTTGTTCCGCGATCTCGACAGCGAGACCAAGATTGGCGGCCGTACGCTCACAAATACCCTCAATCTCGATGGCTGTCTCGTTCAGAACAGCGCTTTCAGGATGGCGGTTGTCCACTGCGAAAACCACCTTGCCCGGTATGGTGCTGCGGCCGTTCGGCAGCACGTCGAAGGCGCCGATCGTCAGGACCATCGCATCATCTGTCTCGATGGCGAGCGCGTGCAGCGCATCGACCATACGGGCCGCACCCAGGAGAGCATCCCGCCGCTCCGTCATCGGCACCGTACCGGCATGACCTTCGACACCTTCGACCGTAACCCGATAGACCCGCTGCGCGCTGGCGCCGGTGACGATGCCGACCTTGAGACCGGCTGCCTCCAACCTCGGGCCTTGCTCGATATGGCATTCGAGAAAACAGTCGATCGGATAGCCGCCGACAGATGCATTGCCGGCGTAGCCGATGCGCTCCAGCTCGTCGCTGACGGTCGTGCCCCGCCAGTCAACGGTCGCAAGCGCCTCTTCGATGGTCATCAGTCCCGCAAAGGCTGCCGATGCCCACATGCCTGCACCGAAGCGGCAACCTTCCTCGTCGCTCCAATTGACAATCTCGATCGGCGCGCCCGTCTCAATGCCTGCGTCGTTCAGTGATCGTATGACCTCCAGTGCCGCAAGCATGCCAAAGGCACCGTCGAAACGGCCGCCTTTGGGCTGGCTGTCCAGATGGCTACCCATGAGGATGGGCGAACGCGCCGGGTCCCTCCCGTCCCGTCGCCCGAAGATATTGCCGAGGCGATCAACCCGGACCAGAAGGCCGGCCGCATTGCACCAGTCGATGAAGAGATCCCGCGCTGCCCTGTCCTCGTCACCAAGCGCGATGCGAGCAACGCCTCCTCCTTCGGTCGCGCCGATCTCCCCCATGGCCATGAGGCTTTGCCAAAGCCGTCCGCCGTCGACACGAAGCGTATCGTGATCCGTCATTCAATGCTCCTTTCACAGGTGACCAGGGTTCGAACGTGCCAAACCTGTTCACAAAATCTAGGCCAACCATGTGTCGTCGCTAGGTAATTCAGAATGGACGTTAAGCAGGATGAATAGGAGCAGCGGAGATGCGCCATGTACGGTCATGCCACGGCTCTCGTCTGGTGCCGGGACCATGATCGTTGGCGCCAAGCCAATATTAGCGACGTTAATTCCAAAGCAGTCCCCTCACCATGAATTGTGCACAGAGGGTGTTGCGCTCCCCCCTGTACCGTTTTGGGCGTTCGCAGGTTGGCGTGTGCTAAGCTGACCTGACCGAGCCTACTGCCAGCATTTCGCGCCTACCGTTTGTCGCTCGCCGACGGTATGATGGTGAGAACTTGATGATATGGTAACACCAAGAAGCAAGGGATCAGCTAATGACGTCGCGTGCGATCGGTGCATTTGCTATACTCTCCCTGAGTGCGTTCGGAGTTTCGTCGTCGTTCGCGGCTAAGGATCCGGTGGTGATCGCCTGGCCCGACCTGATGCCGGAGCAAACCGAGCCAGCGATCCTGGGAGAACTCGACTTTGGCGACGATCAGGCAGTTGATCAATCCTATGATCCGGATCTCGGAGGCGTGGTCGAACACGGTATGACGCCGGTGGCCCCCGGCATCATTAATCCGAGCGATGTTGTCACCGAATATGATGACGTTCAGGTCAAAATTGCTGGCTACGTCCTGCCGCTGGATTTCGAGTCGACGAATGTCAAAGAGTTCCTCCTCGTTCCCTATGTCGGCGCCTGCATCCATGTGCCGCCGCCGCCGCCTAACCAGATCATCTATGTGACCAGCGAGGATGGCATTGAGGTTGGCGGCATGTTCGAGCCGGTTTGGGTCACGGGCACGCTTGAAACAGCCTCTCTTTCCAGCGATCTCGCTGATGTCGGCTACATGATGACGCTCGACGAGGCCATACCCTACGATTACTGATCGTTTCAAGCAGCCAGGGTTCTGGATTTGTGTGAAAACGCTCACGCGGCCACGCTTTTCTAAAGTCGCAGTCGTGGCGACAGCTTCATGCTCGAATTCACCAGCATTTCGGTTGTCCCAAGAACCTGACGCCGTCTGTCACGATCTCGATGGGCTCCTGCTCTGATCATGACGTTTTGGGTGGCGGATCATCGCCATTTGCAAATCGTAGCATGTCTTGCGAGCTGTCAGCCGTCCCATATAGACTTCTGCCATCACTCATGAGACTGCGAGTTTTTGCCTAAATGGGCTTAGGCTGCACCATTCATTCGGCCTGTGTTGGATGTCGATGTCTTGAATTCCCATCCCTGAGGTGACCAATCTTTTATGAAGATCAAGAAGCTGTAGAATAACCTTGCGGTCGTCGCCGGCGAGGGTCAAAGATCAAATGAGAGAGGCAAGAAAAGCCTGATAATGGAGATTGAGATGAAAAAACTTCTGGGAACTGTTGCGATAGTGGCGTTAACGGTGCAGTCGACGGCTGTTGCAGCTGCCGAGTGCACCAATGACGTCTGGAACAAGGTGATGGAGAGCGGCAAGATCACCATCGGTGTCAAGGCGGACTACAAGCCCTGGGGTTACCGTGACGAAGGTGGTGAGTTGGTCGGTATGGAAATCGACATGGCTCATGAGGTCGCAGCCGCCATGGGCGTCGAGGCCGAGCTCGTGCCGGTGCAGTCCTCAAACCGCATGCAGTTCCTGGAGCAGGGCAAGATCGACATGATGATCGCAACCATGTCGGATCGGGCAGATCGCCGCGAGATCGTCGGCATTCCCGGCCCGAATTATTACACATCCGGGACCAACATCATGTCGCCCAAGGCGCTCGGCTTTAAGGAATGGGAAGATCTCAGCGGCAAACCAGTCTGCGGCAAGCAGGGTGCCTTCTACAACCAGATCGTCGAAGAGCGCTATGACGTCGAGATCGTTGCGTTTACCGGCAATGCCGAAGCCAAGCAGGCGCTCCGCGACAAAAAATGCGTGGCCTGGGTTTATGACGATTCGTCCATCGGTTCCGATCTTGCCTCCGGCAATTGGGATGAGTTCGAGATGCCGCTGTCTTCCGAAGACGACAATCCCTGGGGCCTCGCCGTACCGATTGCCGAGCAGAACTGTGTCTTCGGCAACTTCATGTCCGGCATGCAGTACAACTGGCACCGCTCCGGCAAGCTGATCGAGCTCGAAGAGAAATGGGGCATCCAGCCCACCGCTTATCTGAAGGCGCAGAACGAAAAGTTCAGCGACTGGATCGAGTAGGTTGATGGATCGAGCCCTCTCCTTGTTGGAGGGGGCGGCTCTCTCGGGGCCCTGAGGTGGAAGATTTCTTCCGCGAGCTGGCTGCAGAAGCGCCACGCTGGAACTTCATCTGGATGTATGACGAGCGCCAGCAAGGCAAGGTGCTTGCCGGTCTCTGGATGACGATCAAGCTGAGCGTGCTCTGCCTGATTTTTTCCGTTGTTATCGGGCTGGTCGGCGCCTGGATGCAGGGTGCGCGCTCGCGCATCGTCCGTGCTTTTGTGCAGGGCTATATCCAGTTCTTCAGGAACACGCCGCCGCTCGTCCAGCTTCTGTTTTTCTATTTCGCGCTTGGCCAATTCACGCCAGCAGTCACCGGCCCTGACGGTTGGACGGTACAGCCGATCATCTCGAATGTCGGCTGGGCGGTAATCTCACTTTCCTTCTTCGCCGGCGCCTTCAATGTTGAGATTTTTCGTGCCGGCATAGAAGCGGTGCCTGAGTCAACAGTCGAAGCTGCTGAGTCCCTCGGCTTTTCCAGGCTTCAGATTTATCTCTACATCGTCCTGCCGCTGGCCTTCCGCGTCTGTCTCCCAGCCCTCAATAACAACCTCGTGAACCTGGTCAAAACAACGACCCAGGCCTACGCGATCGCGGTGCCGGAGCTGCTTTACCATTCGGTCACGATCTGGAACGATTATCCCTCCGCTCAATATCCGACGATGGTGCTGGTTTTCTTTGCCTATGTCCTTCTCGTTGCCGTCCTCGTCTTCGGCATGAGCCGTTGGGAGCGGGCGATGAAAATTCCAGGATATGGCACATGAGGCGGATTGCCGGCATTGTGGCTCCCGGGCAGACCGATCTTCCCGTCCTCAAACCTTTCGATGTAAGGGCCCATTCGCCGGACAGCTATCTCGTGGTCCGCTGGTTGGCGGGGATGCCCTGGTATTCGCCGTTTCTGATCATGGCGGCCGCCATGCTGTGGCCGGCGATGTCCATGGCGCAGAGTCGCTATGGGATGGGGGATGCCTTCGGCGCGCTCTGGCGCTGGGCGCCGTTTCTGGTCTGGTCCGGTTTCTTTTTCAACGTGCTAATCTCAGTGCTGGCCATGGCCGCCGGTACGATCGCAGGCGCAGCCCTCGGCCTTGCCCAAATCTCATTGAGCCGGCCGGTGAGAGCCGTGGCTTGGTTCATCACCCAGCTGTTTCGAAACTCGCCCTGGCTGGTCCTGCTCTTCATTGTGCTCCTGGCCTTTCCTTTCCAAATTCAGATTTTTGGAACAACCATTCCGATCCCGGATTGGGTGAAAGGCGTCATTGGCTTGTCGCTGCCGATCATGGCCAATATTTCGGAAGTTGTCCGGGGCGCTGTCCAATCCGTACCAACAGCGCAATGGGAAGCCTCCGAAAGCCTGGCATTTTCACGCCGCCAAACCCTTTGGCAGATCATCCTGCCGCAATGCTATAAGCGCATGCTGCCGCCCTGGATGAACTGGTACGCCATTCTGACCATGGCCACACCCCTTTGCACCTTGCTCGGCATCGAGGAGGTGATCACGCTGTCTCGCCAAGCAATGGAATCCGAGGACAACCACCCGGAACTGCTAGTGCCATTCTACGGCTTCGCGCTGGTTCTCTTCTTCGCCTATTGTTACCCGATCGCCCGCTGGACCATCTGGCTCGAGCGCAAATATGCGGTGAAACTATGACCTGGACAGCGGATCAGCCGATTATTTCTTTGAAGGACGTGCACAAATCCTTCGGCTCCCTCGAGGTGCTAAAGGGCGTTTCCTTCGATGTCATGAAGGGCGAGGTGATCTGCATCATCGGCCCGTCCGGCTCCGGCAAGTCGACCCTCATCCGCTGCATCAACGCGCTGAATGACATCCAGGCGGGCTCGATCAAGGTTGAGGGTCTGGAAGTGCACGACCCGAAGCTGGATAAGCTGCAGCTTCGGAAGAAAGTCGGCATGGTCTTTCAGCAATACAACCTGTTTCCGCATAAAACAGCACTGCAAAACGTCATGATGGCGCCGGTTCTGGTGCTGAAACAGGACAAGAGCGAAGTCGAAGCGCGCGCCAGAAAACTCATGGCGAAAGTGCGACTTGAAGACAAAGAAAACAGCTATCCTGGTGAGCTTTCCGGCGGTCAGCAGCAGCGTGTTGCGATCGCACGCTCGCTCGCGATGAACCCGGATGTGATGCTGTTCGACGAGGTCACCGCTGCCCTTGATCCCGAAACCGTGAAGGAAGTCCTGGTTACTATCCGCGAGCTTGCTGAAGAAGGCATGACCTGCATTCTCGTCACTCACGAGATGGGTTTCGCCCGCGAAATCGCCGATCATATCTACTTCACCGATCGGGGCGTCATCGTCGAGCACGGCCCGCCCGCCACCTTCTTCACCGAAGCGAGCGATCCTCGAACAAAAGAATTTCTAAGCCAGATCCTCTAGCCGGCCGGCAGCGGCCGGCCCCGGTTATTTTTGCAGACGAGCTGACCGGCCATGCCCGACATTATCCTTCCCTCCCACGCCTCGGTCGTCGTTATCGGTGGCGGGGTGATGGGCTGCTCGACGCTCTACCATCTCGCCAAAAACGGCGTCACCGATGCGATCCTCCTTGAACGCCATCAGTTGACCTCGGGCACCACCTGGCATTCAGCAGCCCAGGTCCGCGCCCTGCGCTCGACCCGCAATCTCACCGACCTCATCCGCTATTCGATAGACCTCTACAGCCAACTCGAACAAGAAACCGGCCAGCAAACCGGCTGGATCAACAAAGGCTCCCTCTCGATCGCCACCACCCCCAACCGCCTCATCCACATCAAGCGGCAAGCGGCGCTTGCAGGCTTGTTTGGGGTGAGCGCCCAGACGATTAGTGCTGGCGAAGCGAAAGAGCGCTGGCCGCTGATGAACGATGAGGACGTGATCGGTGCGGTCTGGTCTCCTGATGATGGTCGGGTCAGCCCGTCCGATCTCTGTGCGGCCATGGTCAAGGGAGCGAAAGCCAAGGGGGCGCGCATCTTTGAAGAGACGGCGGTTGAGGGCATCGTCACCAGGAGCGGCCGCGTCGCCGGTCTGGAGACTAGCCGCGGCCCCATCGCCTGCGATGCGGTTGCCCTTTGCGCGGGACTTTGGAGCCGGCGGCTCGGCGCCATGGCCGGTGTGGAAATTCCTGTCTGGCCCTGCGAACATTTCTGTCTCCTGACCAAGCCCGTCGACGGCATCACCGGCAACATGCCGACACTTTCCGACCATGACGGTCATCTCTATATCCGCGACGATAGCGGCGGGCTCCTGGTCGGCTGCTTCGAGCCTTTGGGAAAACCGATCGATCCCGATCGTCTCGGTGAAAACTTCGCCTTTCAGCTGCTCGACGAGGACTGGGATCACTTTGAGCCGATGATGATGAACGCGTTGCATCGACTGCCAGCCTTAGAGACGGCCGAAGTCAAAATGCTCCTGAACGGCCCCGAAAGCTTCACGCCCGACGGCTCCTTCCTCCTTGGAGAAATCGCCGAGACCCGGGGCCTCTTCTTAGGCTGCGGTATGAATTCGGTTGGCGTCGCCACAGGAGGTGGGGCTGGTATGGCGCTCGCCCATTGTATCCAGCATGGCCACACGCCCGTCGATCTTCATGAGGCTGATCCGAAGCGCTTTCCATCCGCCCTCAACAGCGTCGAAGCGCTGGCATCCAGAGTGCCGGAAGTCTTGGGCAAGCATTACGAGATCACTTTTCCCGGCCGGCAATGGACAAGCGCCCGCAATGTCCAAAAAACACCGCTCGATGCTCGCTGGCGGGAGGCAGGGGCTCATGTGGGACAAATCTACGGCTGGGAACGCCCGCTCTATTTCGGCAAGACCAGCGAACCGACGTTACGGTTCGACAAGCCCGATTGGTTCGATCAGGTCGGCCGCGAGGTCCGTCTGGCCCACGAGGATGCAGCCATCTTCGATCAGTCCAGCTTCGGCAAGATCGACGTCGAGGGTGCGGATGCGGCATCTTTCCTGAACCGGCTCTGCGCCAACCAGATGGACCGGATGCCTGGCCACGTGATCTACACATCCATGCTCAATGAGCGAGGCGGGATCGAAAGCGACCTCACCGCGATCCGTCTTCGAAAAGACCGCTATCGCCTCTATGTCGGCACCGCCGCCATCAAACGTGACCTCGCCTGGCTCCACCGTAATCGTCGAGCTGGCGAACGCGTCACCATCACTGATCGCACCGACGCCTACGCCATCATCGGCCTGATGGGCCCAAAGTCTGCCGCCACCGCAGCGGCTATCGGCGCGGACGCGTTGAACGATCTTCGTTACTTCCAGGCTGGCGAAGCTGAGATTGTAGGACATTCGGTGCTGGCTGCTCGTCTCTCCTATGTCGGCGAAGCAGGCTGGGAAATCACCTGCAGCACTAAGCATGCCGGCCCAATCTACGACGCTCTCCTCCAAGCCGGTGCCCGCCCAGCCGGTCTGTTCGCCCAGACCTCCATGCGCATCGAGAAAGGGTTTCTAGCCTACGGCCACGAACTCGATACCGACATCTCACCACTCATGGTCGGGCTCGACTTTGCGATCGCTTGGGACACCGACTTTATCGGTAAGAGAAACATTCTTGCCCAGCGCGAAGCTGGCGTCAGCAATCGGATGGTAACGCTCAAACTTCACGATCAAGACGCCGTGCCGCTTGGCAACGAGCCAGTGCTTGTCGACGAAAAAATCGTCGGCAAAACCACCTCAGCCGCCTTCGGCTATCGGATCGGCGCACCGATCGCGCTTGCCTTCATCAACGAAACATCACAAAGCGATGTGAGGAATGGGGTGACTGTCGATATTGCGGGGATGCTCTACAAAGCCGACCTCATCGACAGCCCAGCCTTCGATCCACAGGGGGCGAGAATGAAGCTCACTTGAAGCTGTGCATCGTCTTGGAATTCAGGCCCTGAACAATAATAAGTGTACAGAGGATTCCGCGTTGCACAGCACTAGGCAATATTGTCGATGATCATGACATGGCCGCCCCAATGGGCGGCTTTTTTGATTGAAGGCTGCATAACAACGAACTGCTCTCGACCACATGCCAGCCTCGTTGTTCGGCAGCAAATCTGAGCTGTTCGTCAGTACCTCATCGGGTCATGGCTCAAAGCCTGTGATCCCAGGGCCTAGACGATCATTGAACTTTCGTCCTGCGCATCGGGAAGCGGCAGCTACATGTAAGGCGTGTGGTGGGAGAATTTGGAAACGGGAAGCTAAAGCGAATCTCAAAATGCGACAGTTTTGTCGACAGATTACAGTTCTTTTGTGTGTAATTTTAGAAAAATGCAGGAAAAACAATAGGGTGACCATTTGCTGATAGCTTGGCATCGAACCTGCAGTTCTGAGAGATGGCGCCTTCGGAGAAGGTTCCAGAACATTATGACAAAGGAGATCGTTTCTCATCGGACAGGTGGTTGGTCGGCAGACCGCTGCTTGGTGCGATGACGGGCGACAGGCTTAGCAGGGGCGTAACATGCGCATCATCTTGGGTTCGGTCATTATCATTATTGGCTTGCTGATGGGCTATTCAGCCAGCCGCTACAAAGCGCCGGAAATCCAGGCTGACATCGATAGTCGAACCGAGCAGCATCTGGAGTCGATGGAGACGGTAAGCGGGCTCACCGTCGACACCGATGGTCGCCATGTCACCTTGCGCGGTCTTGCTTCAAGCGAGGCCGAGAAGGACCAGATCCTTGAGAACGCCAAAGATGTCTGGGGTGCGCTTGGTCCCGTCGATGAGATTGAACTCCTGGAGGTCGCGTCACCCTATGCCTTGTCCATTGCGAAAGAGGAGAGCGGGCGTGTAACCCTCAAAGGCGTTGTGCCGAGTGAGACGGCGCGTGCGCAGCTGCTTGATAAGGCTGAGGCGACGTTCGAGGGTGGTGTCGAGAGCGAACTCCAGCTTGCCGCCGGTGTGCCTGATGGTGATTGGATTGGCGCCGTCTCCGAGGGAATGGAAGGGCTTGTTAGTCTCAATCATGGTCGTTTGAGCGCGGTCGACAAGGTAATCGAGCTTACCGGAGAAGCACCCGCAAGTGAGGATATTACCAGGATCGAGGCGCTGAAGGCCGGGACGCCGGAAGGCTTCGAGTGGGCTGGCGTCATCGATGTTGAAAAGCCGACGGTTTCACCTTTCACGTTCGCTGCCGGCAAGGCAGATGGTGTCTGGCATATCGAAGGCTATGCGCCGGATGAAGAGACGCGCGGGCAGCTGCTCTCCAAGATCGAGGCCGCGGCTCTTGATGCCGAGGTCAACGCTAACATCCAGCTTGCTGAAGGCATGCCCGGTGATGATTGGCCGGAAAAGACGGGTGCGGCAATTGAGGCATTCGCCAAGCTCGAGATGGGCAAGCTGTTGATCAGTGATCAACATATCAGCATCGATGGTGATGTGGCGGGGCAGGCGGATCTGGAGGCGATCCAGGCGCTGGCATCAGCCGCACCAGGCGGTGCCGATTGGCAGTCCGATCTCGTCGTCCTGCGCCCGACGATCCGGCCTTATGTGGTGGCAATCGACAAGGGTGAAAATGGTACCTGGTCGATCGCCGGTGCTGTCCCCGATGAGGCAAGTCGTGATGCCCTGATCGAGGCAGTCAAGCAGACCGCTGAAGGCCAGGATGTCGAGGCGAAGCTGCTGATTGCGGACGGCATACCTGGCGTCGATTGGCAGGATTTCGTTCAAGATCGACTGCTGGCTCTTAACAGCGTCGAAACCGGAACACTGCGTTTCCAAGACTACGACGTTCAACTCGACGGTACGGTCGCGACCTTGGATGATGCCGAGGAGGCAAGCACCACGGTTGCCGACATCGACCCTGAGATCCAGACCGAGCTCGAAGCGCTCGATCCGACCGTCGCCGCCTTCTTGGATCTGCGCCTGTCCCCCGACGATGGGGTGACGGTCGACGGCGCGTTGCCGTCCGGATTGTCGAAGTCCGAAGCAGTCGAGCTTTTGGGGCTGAATGCCGGTCATGACGGTGAGCTTGCGGAAAACGGGCGGGGTGATGCTGGCGCATGGCGTCAGGACCTCAAAACGATCGGCAGCTATCTGCCGGAGTTCGAGACCGTTGATCTAAGCCTTAGGGATGGACGTGCGGCGATCGAAGGTGAGACCTATGCGAAGAGCGATGCCGAGCAGGTTATCGAGAAACTGAGTATTGCTCTCGACGAGCGCTGGCAGCCTGAGCTTCAGATTGAGCCCACCGAGCGTGCCTATGAGGATAGAACCAGGCGTATCAATCCGCTAAGTGGCACTGATGAGGAGTACCGCCGCGGTTTCTGGCTGCCGGTTACCACGATCGCAGCCGGCCTCGATGTCTGCAGAACGCAAACCTCACTGATCCTCGCCAGTGACAAGATCACCTTTCTGGTCGGCGAGGCCAGGCTGGATGCGCGCGCTCGGCGGATCATCAATGATCTGTCATCGGTCGCCATCAATTGCCTCGAGAACAGCGGCGATCTTCGCCTTGAAATCGGCGGACATACCGATTCTCGTGGCGCTGACGACATGAACCTCAAACTCAGCCAGGCACGTGCCGAAGCTGTTCTCAGCTCATTGATCGATCGCGGTGTTGCAACAGAAGCCCTTACCGCGCGGGGCTACGGTGAAACCAGCCCGATCGCCGACAACACGACCGCGAAAGGCCGATCCGCAAACCGGCGGATTACCTTCGAATGGCTTGATGACCAGCAGGCCGACGGCTGACTGACAAGACTTAGGGAGGATCTGACATGACGTATCTTGTTTCACAACTTTGGCTGTATCTACTTTGTGCCGGACTGCTTGGCTTACTTTTGGGCTGGGTTATCTGGGGATGGTGGGGTCGTCGGCAGCTCGCCGATGCCAGAGCCTCCTATGAGCAGGAGCGGATGACCCTTGAGCGCGCCTACGAAGTGGAAAAAACTTCCCTGCAGGAGGATCGAGCTGATGCCTTCATGGCTCGGGACGAGACGCTGAAGGTCAAGGCTTCGATGATCGATGAGCTCGAAAGTGAGCGCAAAGTCGCTTTGGAGGCTAAGACGAGGATTGGTCATCTCATTCAGGCCGAACAGAAGGCAAAAGGTGAGTTCGAACGTAGTCTCTCATCAATACAAGGACAGCTGGACAAGGAGCGCAGCACGGCAACCGAGGCCAAGAAGGCCGTGGAGGCTATTCGCGCCGACGTGCAACAGGAACTGAAGGATCGAGAAGCATCGTTGGCAAGCTCGGAGAATGTCAATGGCACGCTCCGCGCGAAGCTCGAGAAACTCGAAATGGAGGCCCGCGAGATAGAGGCAACGTTGAAGGGTAGCCTGGAGGAAGAGCGCCAGGCCAAGGCGAAACTGGAAGCTGCCCTTCAGCAGGATCGGGCGGAGCTCTCGGAAGCGAAGGACAGGATTGAAGAGGTCCGCGCTGAGATGAACCGCGAGATCCAGGCGAAACAGGCAGCGCTGACCGCAGCGAACAGCGAGTCGCAACTCAAGGCCGAGATGGCGCGCAGTGAAATCACGCGCCTTCGCTCAGCCGATGAGAAGGCTAGCGTCGGGCAGTCCGAAATCAATGAGCTTCGCCGGACAATGCAGCAGACCATCGACGAGGAGCGCCAGGTCAAGGCGGCTGCCGTTGCGGATCGTTCCAGACTGGTCGCCAGCGAACGTGAGGCCGTTGCTGAGGTCGAGCGTCTGCGCTCACAGCTATCCTCGATGTCGACAAGTGGCCAAGGCGATAATACTGAAGCTTTGCGTCTCAAGCGCGAACTTGAAGATGCCAAGCAACGCCAGTGGAGCCTCGATGCTGAAGTGACCAGGCTGCACGGGCTTTTGAAAGAGCAGAAGAGCGCTGGTGCAACAGCGGTGGCAACGCCGACATTCACTACGGACGCGCCACGCCCTGCCTCTCTCTATGATCGCCGGCCGGAGCAGGTCGATGATCTAAAGGATGTCAAGGGCATCGGTCCGGTGATGGAGGGCATCTTGAACGAGAACGGTTGCTATCACTTCCAGCAACTCGCCAATTTCTCGCCACGCGACATCGAATGGATTTCGCAGGCGCTCGGATCCTTCCCCGATCGGATCGAGCGCGATCAATGGGTCCGTCAGGCGCAAACGCTGTACTTCCAAAAATATGGTAAGCGCCATGATGCCACTGGTGTCAGGAATCTAGAAACCATCTCCTGACGGATCTGATCTTCGGTATCCGGGGGAGCTGGCCTCCCCCGATCCTGCGGGTGGTCTCGACGCGCTGCCAAAGCATTGAATAGGAGTTCGTCATGAAACGCTATGTTGCAGAAGCTATCGGTACCTTCATTCTGGTTCTTTTCGGTTGCGGCGCTGCGGTGTTGGCGGGGGCTGAAGTCGGCTTTCTCGGTATCGCCTTTGCTTTCGGTCTTGCCTTGATCACGGCGGCCTACTTCATCGGCGGCATCTCGGGCTGCCACATCAATCCCGCGGTCAGTGTCGGTATGTTTGCGGCCGGCCGCATGGAGATGAAGGATCTCATCGGCTATGTCATCGGCCAGTTCGCTGGCGCCTTCGTTGCCGGCTTTGTCCTCCTGATCATCGCCAAGGGTAAGCTCGCTGGCTATGACGTTGGTGAGTCCGGTCTCGGCCAGAACGGCTTCGGCACCGGTTATCTCGGCGAGTATGGCTTTTTCTCAGCCGTCCTCTTTGAGCTCTTCGCGACCTTTATCTTCGTCGCCCTGATTCTGGCGATCACCGAAGATGCCAGCATGTCGACCATCGCAGGCCTGATCATCGGCCTGGTGCTCGTGGTGATCCATATCGTCGGCATTCCGGTGACCGGTGTCTCGGTCAATCCGGCAAGGAGCTTCGGTCCTGCCTTTTGGTCCGGCAGCGGAAGTGCCTGGCTGTCATTGCCAGTCTTCCTGATCGTGCCGACGGTTGGTGGCTTCGCTGCCGGCTTCCTCACCAAGAGCGGCATTCTGTCGGCCAAGGATGAAGACGGATCGGGCGAGCGCGCCCTCAACGATATCGCCGACCGCATCAAGAGTGTTGCCGGACGTATCAGCAAGAAAGCACCAGCTGAGGCCGCCAACAAGACTGATGGCGCCGCCGACTGAACGAAACGAGGCTGTTTAACCAAAGCGGCCACCCACCGTTCTCGTCACTGATGAAACGATGACCTCCTGGCTCAGTCTGGCCGGGAGGTCCATTGCCGACGTCATGAAGTTGAAGATGTGATCATGGTTCAAAGAGACGGTTTTGCATCACATATTTGCCACAAGACGGGTCCAATGATCACTGAAAACGCTGTACTATCATCAAAACGACTGATCGACCGCCGGTATTGCGGGATCAGCAAGGGGGCATGAGATGGAACGTTCTTGGTTAAAGTCGCGCAGTCTACTTGGTACGCTTATCGTCCTGCTGGCGCTCAATATTTTGGCGTGGGGCATCATTGCCTACAGTAGTAATAAGCGTGCCGGTGAGACGCAGACATGGGCCTATGAGCGCACCCAGCTCCTCGATCGACAATCGACGCTCCAAGGCGAGATGCAGTCCCTCGAAACCGATCTGGCCTCAAGAGACGAAGTGGCGACAGCGCTAACCAGCGACGTCGATCAGCGCGAGGCGACGATTGCCGAACTTAAGGCTGAACTCGAGGCGCGCAGTAAAGCTGCTGGCGACCTTAAGAGACTTCGCGTCACCCTTGCTTCCGAACTCCATAATGGCGAGATACAGAAAAAGGCGATTGCGAATGAACTCGATTCCTATCGTGATAAGATCAACCTCGCAAAGTCGAACCTTAGCGGGCGCACTGCAACCGTCGATGCGCGCGAGAGAGAGATCCGTAATGCCGAGGAGCGTTTAGCGACGCTTCGAGGTGATGTTGAAGCGGCGGAAGCTGAGATGAAACGGCTGGATCTCGCCATCGCCGAACGCGGTGATGTCGAAGGTAAGCTGGCATTGGCCGAGGGCAAGCTTACCGAGCTTCGAAACGATCAAGCGACCAGGCTTGCTGTTCTTGGCACGCTTGCCAATAAGATCGACAGGCAACGCAGCCTGGCCGAAGAGGATCAGCAGGGTTTGTTGACCCTTCAATCCGGTATGCGGACCACAGAAGAGCGTCTTGGCGAACGTCAGGCGGAAATCGAAGATGCCGAAGAGAGGCTCGCCGGCCTGGTCGCGGGGGCTGATCAGTCGGAAGCACGCTTGACGGTTGTCCAGCAGGAGATCGAGGCGAGCCAAGCTACCCTTGAGCTGCGGCGTTCCGAGATCGAGCAGGCCGAAAGAGACGCTGCGGCATTGCGCAATGAAGGAGAGAAGGCGACCGCGGCCCTCGAGCGCCGTCAGGTTGAACTCGAGCAGGTCGAAAACAGCCTCGTCTCGCTTCGAAAGGAGCGCAGCGAGGTCCAGACCATGCTGGCCGGACTGATCCACGATCAGGAAGGTGAGGCGGCGGCGAAGGGCAATCTCGAAGGCCTTCAAAAGGACGTCGAAGACCTGTCGGCGACGCTCGAACAACGTGAAGCGGATGTGGCTGCGGCGACAGATCGGCTGGCCGAGAGCGAGACTGCTTTGCAACAGTTGGAAGCGACGATTTCCGAAAAGAGGGATGAGACAGCGGCACTGGATCAGCGGATCGAAGCAGGCGAGCTACGCCTCGCCGAGATGGAAACCGCGGCAAATGACTATGATCGCCAAGCGGGGCAGGCGAAAGAAAGCCTGATTGCTGATCAGCAGCAAGTGGCTGGCCTTCAAGAACAGATTGCCACGCTGAAATATGATGAGGAAAAGCTTCGCATCCTGGTATCCGGTCTGCGTGCGGTTCATGCCGAGCAGAAGCAGGTCAACGTCGATCTCGATGGTCTGCGTGCTGAGGCGGATACGGCACGCGTAGAGCGGGATGAGCAGGTTCGTTTACTTGACGAGCAGCGCAGCCGGGTTACGGAGGTCGAAGCTGAGCTTGCTGAACTCGAAAACCAGCGCGGTTCACTCGAACAGCAGGTGAGGACGGTCAATGTCGAGCTTAGCGAGAAAGAGGCAACAGCGGCCAAGCTGAGTGATGTCGAAGCCCGGCTAGCCGAGAAGAAGGCCGAACTTTCGGAGCTCAATCAGGAACAGACCACGAAGCTCGGCCTTATCGGCAGCCTTGGTGCCAAGCTCGAAAAGCAGCGTCTTCTTGGCCAGGAGTTTGACGAGACCGAAGCGCGTTTCAGTGCCTTGACCTCCGATGTCGAGACGGCATCTAGCGAACTTGCGGAACGGCGACAAGCAGTTGATGACGCGGAACAGCGGCTGACGTCACTCAGCAGCGATATCGAGATTGCCGAGGGTAGGCTCGAAAGTCTTGAGGCTGATGCTGAAAAGGCGGTGTTGGCCGAGCAGGAGCGTCGTGCTTCGCTTGTTGAGACAGAGAAGCGTTTGGCTTTGCTCCAGGTCGAGATTGATAATGTGGGTCAATCTGAATCGGCGAAGACAGCTCGTTTGGCGTCGCTCGATGCCGAGGTGACCGAGGCTGAAAGCGCCTTAGAGGTACTTCGCCAGGAGCGAGCGTCGTTGGAGAGCGAGACGCAAGCAAAACTCGAGAGCCTCGAAGCGACGATCGCCGAAAAGAGCGGTGCTTTTGAAGAACGCCAAAAGCTCCTTTTAGAATCGGAGGAACGGGTGGCGGCACTTCAGGCTGAGATCACAACAGCTGGTGATGCCGAAGCGGTGACGAACGAGCGCCTTACCGCCGCCAAGGCCGAGCTTGTCGAGACAGACAAGGCGTTGGAAGATGCAAAAACGCAAAAAGCATCCCTCGACGCTGAGATGAAAGAAGCAGAAGGCTCCTTGGAGGCGCTGCGTCAGGAGTGGGCGTCGCTGGAGAGCGAGAAACAGGCAAAGATCGAAACGCTTGAAGCGACGATCGCTGAAAAGAGCAGCTCTCTTGAAGAACGCCAAAAGTTCCTTTCGGAAACGGAGGAACGGGTGGCGGCACTTCAGGCTGAGATCACGACGGCTGGTGATGCCGAAGTAGCGACTAATGAGCGCCTAAGCGCTGCCAAGGCCGAGCTTGTCGAGACAGACAAGGCTTTGCAGGACGTACAATCGCGAAAAGCGTTGCTCGAGGCTGAACTCACCGAGCTTGATGAAACCTTCAACGAGCGCAAAGCGGCCTTGGCCACTGCCGAGCAGGCGGCGGTGTCTGCGGAGGAGGGCAAGTCTGAGGTTGAGAGTGAGTTGAAGGCACTTCAGGCTGAGCTGGCTTCTGTCGAAACCAGCCTTGCCGCAAGCATCGATGAACAATCCAAAGCGGTGGATGAGAAAATGCAGGCAGAGGCTGAGCTGCAGACGTTGCGTGCTGATCTTGAGAAGGCACGTGCGGACAGTGGCGAAACCGCTCGTGAAGCGGAGACGATCGAGGCTTCTCTTGGTGAGTTGACGGCGAGCATCGATGCAAAGCGAGCGGAGGAGCAAAGCTTGGCGTCCGAGATTCAGTCCCTCCAAACCGAGGCCGAGCAGGTGAAGACAGCCTTGGCGGACGGACGGGCGGAGCTCGACGGCCTGGTTGACGAGCGGCGGAAGCTGCGCACGGCGATCGACAAGGCTCGTGACGATGTGGCCGCTGCTACGACGACCATCGATGGTGTCGATCCACTTTTGGTAGCAGTACCGGTGCGGACGGATAGCGGAGTTCGGCTCGCGCATCTGCTCTTCAACAATGCAAGCGCCTATCTGTCGCCAGGTTCTCGGCGCAAAGTTGAGGATGCGGCAATCTGGATCAAGGAGAACCCTGTCGAGGCTGTCCGCCTCGTCGGTTATGCCGACGCCACCGGATCGAAAGCCAGCAATCAGGCCTTGTCGCAGGAAAGAGCAGCAAGTGCTGCTAAAGCGCTGGCTGATCTTGGCGTTGATCCAGAGATCATCGAGATCGAAGCGGTTGGTGACAATGTTCTTGTCGAGGCGACCGGCGATCAGGTTGCTGAACCCTTGAACCGCTCGGTGGGCCTTTTTGTCCGGTAGTAACTAAACCTAGAGCAGGCCGCAGGGGCGCGTCCTCTCTTAAGAGCGCGCGCCCCGCAAGGGTGAGGTAAAAGGAAAGGCCTGACCAGACGATGGTCAGCATCATCATCAATGTATTCGCTTCGGCCTGTGCTTCCTCCCAGACAGCTTTCGATCACGTAAAGCGTCAGGCCGACCGTCGTTGCGATGCCGAGCCCAGCAGCAACACCGCTGTATGTCGCGCCAGGCTCCGAAAGCCGGGCAACCGACTGCTCCTCTCCTTATATTCAGGCTAAAACCCTCGCCATGTCTGCTTACTCATTTCGCCCCTCCAGGTCGTTCTTGTATCTACCGTCCTGGTCAGGCTTCAGGGACCAACGTCAAACACTTTCAAGGCAGGCATCGATGCACGCTCATGCAACAGGTGCGCGACATTGCGTATAGCGACAGCGGAAAGCGAATATACATCATCTCCGCAAGCTGGATGATCTCTTAAAGTAGCGAAAGGGCGATCCGGTCGTGACATGACGCTAAAGCGGATGGCATCGGGCAGTTGGACCCGGATCGGCGATGGCCGCTACCCGACCATTTTCA
>JBOEHJ010000132.1:0-28838 GCA_050633905.1 Geminicoccales bacterium | reverse complement strand
CGACACAGCCGCTCTCGTCGAATTGATCGTGCCAGGTGGCAAGCTTGTGGGTTATCCATTGGCGATAGCGCGAGCTTGCCGAATGTCTGATGCTGCCACCGTGAATGTAGGAAAAGTCGAGGTTGAAGCAGGAGGTCCATTGCCGGCTTCTGGAGACGACATCGTTGGTGAACTGAGTGTCCTCGTCGACTTCCGTGCAAAAGCAGGTTGGGCACACCATGGTGCAATTGCCGCAGGAAAGGCAGCGCTCGGCGACTTCTTCCCAACGTGGATGCTCAAGGTTGCGCATCAACAGGTCCCTGACCTCGCCCGCCGGCATCTTTCGCGTCATGCTCGCTGCCGTTTTCTCGGACGTGGTTTCGGCTGCTCCAATGTCGGCAGGTGTGGCCTCATCGTGTGGCAGTTCACCAAGCATTTGCCGGCCGTGTTCGGTCCCGACCTCGACCAGGAAGCGATGGTCGCCGGCGAGGTCGAGTTCGGTCAACGCAAGATCGAAGTCGCGCTCGACCTTCGGTCCCGATCCCATCGATGTGCAAAAACAGGTGGCGGCTGCCTGGGCGCAATTGACGGCAACGATAAAGGCATCCTTCCGTCTTGCCATGTAATGAGCATCTTTGTAGGCACCGTCTTCGAATACGCGGTCCTGAATCGCCATCGCTCGAATATCGCAAGGTCGAACACCGACGAACGCAAAAGGACGATCAGGTATTGCCGGCCCCTCGAACCGATAGCCGCCCTCGGTCTTCTCGGCCCGCCAAAGCGATTGTTTCGGAGGGTGCAAAAAACGCTTTAGCGTGTGCGGACCGACCACATAGCCGAACAGCGCCTGATCTTCACGCCTTTTTAGCCTGTAATGCCCGCCTTCTTGCTCGTCGGTCCAACCGATCGGAAAATCGCTGCACGTCTCGATATCGTCATAAATGATCGCCTCGTCCCGCACTGTCGGACCGATCGTGCGAAAACCCTGCTGGCTTAGAGAGGCGAGGAGGCTATCCAGCCCTTCAAGTCGCAAAACCCCATACCGACCAGGAGTGTCTTTTGAGGACTCGGCGATGTCATCTCTCCTTGGCGCCTTAGATCCTTCGATCATCGTCCCGCAACTTGGCGAGCAGTGTTGATTGATGACCGATACGACTTGTTCGGTCTTTGATCGCGATCAATTCTCAGGGGCGTGGGATCATTGAGTTTGCTGTCATGGTGAGGCAAAAGGCCGGGCGGATAGTATTGTTGGCAGAGAGCCAGCTTGGCAGGTCCAAGGATCGAGACCAGAATGACGGCATGGGAGCCAGCATGAAACCTATCGTAACCCTGACCCTGAACCCGAGCATCGATGTCTCATCCGAGACGGACAAAGTCTGGCCGATGAGCAAGAACCGCATCTCCAACGAGCGTTTCGATCCTGGTGGTGGAGGCATCAACGTCGCCAGAGTAATCCGCGAACTCGGCAGCGATGTGCTGGCCGTCTATCTTGCCGGCGGCCTTACCGGTCAGACGTTGAACAAGATGATCGACGAGATCGATCTTCCTCGGTCGACGATTTCGATCGAAGGCAATACACGCATTAGCCATACGGTTTTCGAGCGCTCTTCAAGGCAGGAGTATCGGTTTGTTCCCGAGGGGCCGGAAATCACCAAAGCGGAGTTAGACTCCTGCCTTGCGGCCATCGCGGATTTGAACGCCGACTATCTGGTAGCAAGCGGTAGCCTGCCACACTCGGTTCCTACAGATTTTTACGCCAGGGTGGCTCGTCTTGCCTCCCAACGTGATTGTCGTCTCGTTCTCGACACATCAGGCGAACCGTTACAGGCGGCGGTTGAAGAAGGCGTCTACCTCATCAAGCCCAATCGTCGGGAGCTGACCATGCTGGCAGGCTCTGAGCTTCCGACCAGGCAAGAGCAACATGCCGCGGCGATGGACATCGTCACCGAACGGCAAGCCGAACTCGTAGCGGTTAGCCTTGGATCGGAGGGCGCCTTCGTTGCCGATGAGAACGGCTGTCACGATCTTGCCGCCCCGGAGGTCGAGTTCTGCAGTGCGGTCGGCGCCGGCGACAGTTTTGTCGCAGCGATGACGCTCGGCCTTGCTCGAGGCCGCAGTCCTGACGACGCGCTCGCACAGGCCGTTGCCGCCGGATCGGCCGCCGTCATGACCATGGGAACAGAGCTATGCCGACGTAGAGACGTCGAACGCCTCGTCAACGAATTGAGAAAGACCTCCACCGAACCCGAGGCGTGAGTTTCTCAAGTGAAATGTCGAGCGACCGGATCTGCGACGACCAAACCTCGCTCATCTCACGGAGATGCGCAGCCGGAAGTTTATGCCGCCCAAGATGAAAGCCTGATCTCGATCAAAGCGCTGATCAGCTCGGACAGATAGCAATGAAGACTCCATCATCGATGAAATGACCCGTCGACCATATCGCCGAGGGTAGGTTTGTCGTTTGGAGCATGCATGATCAAAGTGATTCTCGGCAGCATCATCTTCGTCGGCCTGGTCCTGGCGGGCCTGATCTATTTCGATGTTCAAGATCAGGTGCATGCTCTGCTGACATGGGTCGATCATCAAGGGCTGATCGGACCGCTGCTGTTCGTGCTCATTATGGCGCTTGTCGTGATCCTCTTGATCCCCGGTATCATGCTCACCACGGGCGCCGGCTTTGCCTTTGGTGTGATCGAAGGCTCTGTTGCCGTGGTTCTCGGCACGACCCTTGGCGCAACCGTTGCCTTTCTTCTGGCAAGATACGGATTTGGCGATCGCACCGCGGGCATCGTGCGGCGCCATGCGCGCTTGAAGGCGGTCAGCGATCAGTTTGCAACTGAGAGTTGGAAAATTGTCCTGGTAACCAGGCTTGTGCCCTTCTTTCCCTTCAAGCTCTCGAACTACGTCTTCGGTCTCACCAAAATCCCATTGCGCGGCTTCGTCGGCGGCACACTAATCGGTGAGATTCCGCTGTCCGTGCACAATGTGTATCTCGGCTCGATCGCTGCTGATCTTGCAACGCTCGGACAGCGTCAGACCGAACGGACCCACTTGGAATGGGCCCTGTACGGGATCGGTTTCGCCGTGGCGATGATTAGTGTGCTCTATCTTGGCTTATGGGCCAAGCGTGTCTTGTCGACCTACGACCGTTCTGGCCGCATAAGGAGCGATGGCGATGCCCTGGCTTAAGTGGCTGCCCTGGCGCTTCGTCCTCCGCCGGGTGGCGCGTGCTCACGGATTTTTGGACCCGATCGCGCTGCTCGCACGGGTACAGCATCTGGCCCAGCCTTCGGAAGTCGAGCAGCCGATAGAGTTGCTGCGCGCCGGCGTCGTCTTCCATGCACGCGGGTTAATCAACAGCCGGGTGGTTCAGCATAATCTGGACTGGATCTGGCCCTATTGGATCGAGCGGCAATTCGATCCCAACGATCCCTCCTTCGTGCCCCGCGCTTTCTCCGCAACCCATATTAATCTCACCCACCGGAATTGGACGGCGATCGGTTTGCCGGATTGTGATGCACTTCCGATCGTCGATCCGCGCGGCCTGCTGACCCCACATTTTGACGGCTGGTCATTGGATGGCTGGATCATCGGTGATGACGGACGGCGATTGCTGCCGTCGAGAGCGCCTTCATGCCAGCAGCGTTTGGATCTGAGCGACAGTATTCGCGTGACCACGTCTACCGAGGCGGAGGGCATGACGCTGAATGCCACCGCTTCGGTCGAGATCGAGCAGGACAAACCCGCCTGTCGTCTGCAGTTCGACGCCAACAGCGAAGGCGGCGGCTGGCTGGTCGTCGCCCTACGGCCCTACAACCCGGAAGGCGTCAGCTTCATCCATCGTGTGATGCTCTCCGACGCTCGCGATCGCTGGATCATCGACGACCAAGCCACCGTTCGGTTCGATGGCCCTGCCGACCGCCATCATGTCTCCGACTACCGAAACGGCGACGTGGCGATCCATCTGCAGGAGCTTGACGACGAGACGGAAGGTGTTTGCGATGTTGGTCTGGTAACAGTCGCCGCGATGTATCGCATCAAGCCCGGAGACAACCGGCAGGTCACCATGCATGTGCCGCTGGAGCAGACGGAAGCATCTGGACGAATAGGTGATGGCTGGCCAGCGGCGCTCGACGGTTGCTGCCGGCTGCGTTTGCCGGACGAACGCGTACAATTCTTGTTCGATGCCGCGTTGCGTACACTGGTTCTGCATGCACCGCTCGATGTCTATCCCGGCCCCTTTACCTACAAGCGTTTTTGGTTTCGCGATGCGGCCTTCATCATCAACGCGCTGCTCGCCGTCGGTCTACACGACCGCGCGGAGCGGGCCATGGATCGGTTTCCCGGGCGACAGAGAAGCGACGGCTATTTCCACTCCCAGGATGGCGAATGGGATTCTAACGGTGCGGTTCTTTGGATCATACAGCGTTTTCAGACACTAACCGGTCGACCGATCAAACCGGCCTGGCGTCAGGCGGTCCTTGATGGTGCTAGGTGGATTACTGATAAGCGTCACGACGACAGTCTCGATGCCGACCATGCAGGCTTGCTGCCGGCGGGCTTCAGTGCCGAGCATCTCGGCCCCAATGACTTTTATTACTGGGATGATTTTCTCGGGCTTGCCGGGCTGCAGGCTGCAGCCGCGTTGGCAAAAGGGTGGGGTGATGAGACGGCCAATCGAGATCTCATCGAACAGGCCGAGGCTTTTGCGGCCGCCATCGACAAGAGCCTGGAAAAAACGTCAGCACGTCTCGGCCGTCATGCGATCGCCGCGTCGCCCTATCGGCGGCTCGATGCCGGCGCCATCGGTTCGCTGGTTGCCGGATATCCTCTTCAGCTCTACCCGCCGGATGATCCGCGCCTGCTTGGCACCGTCGCGTTCCTCCTGGAGCACTGCATGGTCAGCGATGGTTTCTTTCAGGATATGATCCATTCCGGCATCAACCCCTATCTAACCATGCATATGGCAGAAGTGCTGTTGCGCAACGACGATCCCCGCTATCTCGACCTCATGGATGCCGTTGCCGTAGCGGCGTCCCCGACCGGCCAATGGCCGGAAGCCATTCATCCCCAGACAGGCGGTGGCTGCATGGGTGACGGCCAGCATGTCTGGGCGGCGGCGGAGTGGGTCATGATGCTCCGCCATTGTTTCGTCCGTGAAGAGGGTGAACGACTCATTCTTTGTCAGGGGATAGCGGCGCGCTGGCTAGAAGCCGCATCGCCAATCACCTTCGGCCCGGCACCGACGGCCTTCGGCATGGTGTCGATCCGTGTGTCGGCTGGTTCCTCCAAGCAATCCGTACTGGTGAGCTGGGAGGCCGATTGGCGGGACAGAGAGCCCGAGATCGAGGTCCGGCTTCCGGGTTACAGCTCGAAGCCTATTTGTCCTGGTAGCGCCTCGATCAAGCTTGATAAGGTGTCGGCATGAACATCGTGATGCTGACCAACACCTACCTTCCGCATGTCGGCGGTGTCGCCCGCTCGGTCGAAGCTTTCGCCCGACATTATCGGCGCCTTGGCCATCAGGTTTTAATCGTGGCCCCTGTCTTCGATGATCAGCCCGAAAACGAGACGACCGTTATTCGCATCCCTGCCATTCAGCATTTCAACGGTAGCGATTTCTCCGTGGCCCTCCCAGTCTCGGGCTTGCTGACTGATGAGCTGGATCGTTTCAGGCCGGACATCGTGCATGCGCATCATCCTTTTCTTCTCGGTATGACGGCGCTTCGTATCGCGCGCTTTCGCGAACTGCCGTTGGTCTTCACCCATCACACGCTCTACGAACAATACACTCATTATGTCCCCGGCGACTCGCCGGCGCTCCAGCGGTTCGTGGTCGAGCTCGCGACCTGTTATGCCAATCTAGCTGACCAGGTTATCGCTCCGAGCGAAAGCATCGCTGATTTGATCCGAGAACGCGGCGTTGTCTCGCCGATCAACGTGGTGCCAACTGGCGTCGAGATCGATCAATTTGCCACTGGTAATGGCCGAGCGATTCGCGATCGTTTCGGCATGGCGGAAGACGATGTCGTTATCGGGCATCTCGGCCGTCTGGCGCCGGAGAAGAATTTAACCTTCCTGATCGAAGCTGTGGGACGGTTCCTGCGTATGAGGCCGTCAGCTCATTTCCTCGTGGTCGGTGCCGGGCCATCGGAAACCGAGATCAAAGGTTTCTTCGAACGTGCCGGGCTTGGAGACCGACTTCATTTGACCGGCAGCCTTCAGGGCCAGGCCCTCATCGATGCCTATCATGCGATGGATATTTTCGCGTTTGCCTCGAAAAGCGAAACCCAGGGAATGGTTCTCACCGAAGCGATGGCGGCAGGTTTGCCCGTGGTTGCCCTCGATGCTTCAGGTGTACGCGAGGTGGTCCGGGATAAGGTCAACGGGCGATTGTTGATGGAAGAGAGCATCGAGGCATTTGCCGAAGCACTCGAATGGATGGTGTCGCGTTCGAAACCTCGGAAGGACGACGTGGCAAAGGAGATCCGGAGGACAGCCGAAGCGTTCTCGATGACCTCATCAGCGACGAAGGCGATCGGGCTGTACGAGGCACTGCGTTCGAAGCGTTTCGATCCGCAGACGGATGCCTATGCCGAGTGGGAAGGTCTTCTCCATCTCATCGAGACGGAATGGGACATCGTCAAAAGCATGGCGGATGCCGTCGGCGCCGGCTTGGGCATCAGCGGTACGACGGGTGACACCACTCGATGATCGGGCGGTTCGAGGCGTTTTTCAGGCGGGTGCAGCGCGCCCTCGGCCGCAGTGAGTGGTTGTCCCGTCTTTTGGGCTTGTCGCTGTCGGAAGGTACGGCGACATCGTCCGGTCTCGTCTTGATCCAGATCGACGGTCTCTCGCATACGCAGATCGAAAAAGCTCTTAAGAGCAGAATGCCTTTTTTGCAGCGGTTGCTTCGTCGAGAAACCTATCATCTGCATCAGTTCTACTCCGGCATGCCGTCATCGACACCGGCCGTGCAGGCCGAACTGTTTTACGGCGTTCGTGGTGCCGTGCCAGCCTTCAGTTTCTACCATGCTGTCTCCAAACGGATCGTTCGGATGTACCATTCCGAGCCAGCCGCCTTGATCGAAAAAGAGCTGGCCAAGAAGGGTGGGGCGCCTTTGCTGGAGGGCGGCAGTGCATACACGAATATCTACACTGGAGGTGCTGCTGAAGCCCACTTTTGTCCGGCCTCGCTTGGCTGGGGGCCGCCTCTCAAGGATGGAAAGCGTTGGGCCACGGTGCTTTTGATCCTGAGCAACGCCTACAGCTTCATAAGGACGGCGGGCCTTCTCGTCCTGGAACTTGCCTTGGCCATCGTTGACTTCTTTAGAGGCATCATCGCCAGGAAAGACCTGATCAAGGAGCTGAAATTTGTCCCGACGCGTGTGGTGATCTCTATTCTGTTGCGCGAGCTGACCGTCATAGGCGCCAAGATCGATATCGCGCGCGGCTTGCCGATCATCCACCTCAACCTGATTGGCTATGACGAACAGGCGCATCGTCGCGGCCCTGGATCTGCTTTCGCTCATTGGACCCTGAAAGGGATCGATGACGCGATCGCGCGCTTGTGGCGTGCGGCACATGGCTCATCGCGCCGCGACTATGACGTCTGGATCTATTCGGATCACGGTCAGGAAGCCGTGACACCTTATGCTCAGCGATACGGACGCTCGGTCGAAACGGCCATCAAGGCGAGCTTTGCTGCGATCCAAGGCGGGCAGGGCGGCATCGTCGAGGATGGCGATCATGGCGGTCATCTTCATCGGGCCAGATGGTTCGGCGGCGAGCGGATCCAAAAGCTGTTCCGGTTCACCGATAACGATGCTCATAAGCCTGAAACGCCAGCCCCGCTGGTTGCCGCTCTCGGCCCGATCGGGCTGGTCTATGCTCAAGGGAAAGCGACACATCAGGAGCTTGACGCGATCGCGCAACATCTCGTCGTGCATGCCGACATTCCGATGGTGTTGACGTCGGCGGGTGGCGGTAAAGTGTCGGCCCGAACAAGCCGCGGTCAATTTACCTTGCCAGACGAAGCTTCGGAAGTTCTTGGCGCCGACCATCCTTTTCTCGCCGATGCCGCCCGCGATCTCGTCGCCCTCTGTCACCATCCCGATGCCGGCGATCTGGTGCTTGCTGGCTGGTGTCAAGGCGCCCTGCCTTTGAGCTTCGCCATTGAAAACGGTGCTCATGCCGGGGTCGGGCCTGAGGAAACAAAGGGGTTCTTACTTGTGCCGACCGATGCGCCGCTAAGCACGCGTAACGCGGGCTATGCCAGGCCGCTCGATCTGCGCCAAGCCGTCGAGATCAAGCTCGGCCGCAGCCAACGGTCGACGAAAAGAACGCCCCGTCAGAGACCGCCAAGGACGTTCCGAGTCATGACCTACAACGTCCATAGCTGCATCGGCATGGACGGCAAGCCAGCACCTGAACGGATTGCGCGGGTGATTGCGCAATATGCGCCCGATATCGTGGCCCTGCAGGAGCTTGACGTCGGCCGGCAGCGCTCGAACGGCGTCGATCAGGCAGCCTTGATCGCCCATCATCTGGAGATGGAAAAAGTCTTCCATCCGGCACTGCATATCGAAGAGGAGCGCTATGGCGACGCGATCTTGACCCATCTGCCGATGCGCCTGATCAAGGCCGGCGCTTTACCATCGGCGCCATCACGATGGTCGTCGGAACCGCGCGGTGCGCTCTGGGTGACGGTAGAGATTGATGGCATGGCGATCCAGGTTCTAAACACTCATCTCGGCCTCACGCCTGCTGAGCGCAGGATTCAGGTCGAGGCTCTCATCGGTCCCGACTGGTTGGCCGAACCCGCCTGCCAAGGCCCTGTCATTCTCTGCGGCGACTTCAATGCCCTACCGAGATCACCTGTTTGCAGCAAGCTCGGCAAGCAGCTTAAGGACGTCGAAGACGGCCAACCCCGTCATCAACGGAACGGCACCTTCTTCGGACGTTTTCCCTTGGCTCGGATCGACCATATTTTTGTCGGTGGCGATGTCATCGTAGACGCTGTCGACATCCCGAAAACCGCCTTGACGCGCCTCGCTTCAGATCATCTGCCGCTCCTCGCCGATTTGCACTTGGGGAACTCGTTACGCGCGCCAACTGAGTTCCCGCGAAATTGATCCGTGTCATGGCGCGCGCGAGCTTGCATGGACGCTGTAGCCTTGTCGCAGGGACAAGCCGCCATACTCATGAACGCCATGCTCCTTGAGCATCTTTGGACCTGGTGCCGCAAATTCCGATCAAGACTGAGGTCAAGATCTTCCCGCTCGACAGGACCAACGAGGCCCTCGCCAGGCTACGCGATGGTCGCTCGCGGGGTGCCGGCGTGCTGATGCCCGGATGAGCCAGTGTCTTACGAGGTTTGCTTCTTTGCCAATTGGATCGCCAGACTCGCCGGCTTTAGCAAGCCCGATGGGATCAGGACATCGATCGGGAGCACAATCGGTGATCAGTGCCGCGGCGATCTTCGTTCGAATAGGTGGCAAAGCTTTTGGGCCAGTTCCTGGTCGCACAAAGCCACTTGCAAAATGTGTCGAAATTCGTCCGTTGTAATTCCATCGGTATGATCGATGGTCGACCGGATAGCCGAGTCGCGTTGTTCGCATCGGCGGATCGGATCCTGCTCTGTGGGGCGCGCCTCGATCTCTGACTCCCATCCATCGATCAATGCATCGACGTCAGCAGCAGCGTTGACAAAGGCTTTGAGTTTGTTCGTGTGAAGATGTGGCAGGTCATCGGGTACATTTGATGACGTCTTGGCCAGCAGGCGCAGCAGAGGCGTCACCGCTGTGTCACCATGCCATTGACCAGGTACTGTGGCGGTCCAGAAAGGATCCGGCGTCAGCTCTTCTAATAAATCAGCATTGGCGCAAAACAGCCTTGGCGCATCGCCATGGTGTCCGCGTGCTCGCCAGCGGCGACACCGCCCAACATGTTGACAATGAGCACAAAGGTTCTCCGCTTCGACCAGCTCGTCCTGATAGAGATGGAGCTGCTCGGGTTCAGTGCCGTAATAGCGCATCATCTCGGTCAGATCGGAACGGACCATGGTGCGGGTCATGGTCAGCGGTGAACGTGAGTACTCAGCCTCCACCTGGATGCCATTCAAAGGCTCGATGTCGTCGGCGATCGAGGGTGACGGCAGGTCTTCAGATCCATGCCGCTCGGCCGCCGCTCTCAGCATGTCGATCGTGTGAAGCATCATTCATTCCGATCATGTCCGATCGAGTTGTGGCAAAGCATAACAGTGTTGGCTTGATTGCCGTTGATCTGCCTCAAGGCATGACGCATTGGCGAGCGTTAATCTGCGTTCGATGCCCAGCCTCAATGTAACGGGTACATGCGACCATGTGAGAAAACGACATGACCATATCATCGCGCCTCGCGGCCTATCTAAGCAATGTTGAAGTCGACTATGAGATTGTTGACCACCCTGCTGCCGCATCAGCCAGTCGCATTGCTAAAACTGCACATATTCCCGGCGATGAGATGGTCAAGACCGTGCTGCTCCATGACGAGAAGGGGCACCTGCTCGTGGCGCTGCCAAGCACGCATCGGATCGACTTGGGTGCCTTACATTCTTTGTTTGATCGAGCATTCGAAGTCGCCGATGAAGACAAGCTCAAAGCGTTTTTTCCAGACTGCGATCTGGGGTCGGTGCCACCGATAGGGGTGGCCTATAGCCTCCACACGATCGGCGATGAAAGCCTGAAAACCGAACCTGTAATCTACTTCGAAACGGGTGATCGGCGTCAGCTCATGAAGGTCGATCAGGCAACGTTCGCCGAGCTTATGGCGGCAACCGAGTGGTGCTGCTTCAGTCAACACATCTAGGGAAAGCCTGAGCCTGACATTCTTGCCTTTTGATGGATCAATGCGCGAAAGCGCTAGCTTCGGCAACGACCCCTTCACCGGGTCGTCACCGATACGCGCCTCAATAAGGGCTCTGTAGTTTGTTGACCTATCGCAACGTCTCTCGCGCCAACTCGTGTGATGAAGTTAGGTTCGTTGCATGTCGTGGATCGCCTGTCACTTTATCGTTCGTGATAACGGCATAGCGGGATCGATTTCGGGGCAATTTGATTGAGGTCAAACATGGCACAGAAGCAATTTCCTCAATGGTCGATCGGTGCGGGATTTGAAGCCGGCGCGTTCTCGCATCTATCGCAGCATGATCGGATACGGCTGGTCAGGCTAATGGCACGTATCGCGGAGCAGGCCTATCGCCGTGGTGCCTATCAAAGCGCCAAGCTCGCCAAGAGCGGCGAAGATCTTTTGCCGAAGGACATCTACGGATGGCGCCATGGCCTTTCGCTCGACAAGTCTCCCTGGCTTGACGATGCGACAGTGGAATCCTCTGTTAAGCGGCTCTTTGCCGAATGTTCTGCGTTACCGACGCTAGGCTTAACAGCACCTGACAACCCGGCCGATCCAGACGATGCCATGGGCGGTCGATGACGTTGAATTCGCCAGATCATTGGGGTCGATAATGTCTGATTGGATCGAACGATTCCCTGGGCTTGCCGAGCTGGACGAGCCGATCCGAAAGACTCTGACGGAGCAAAGTAGGATCGCCGCACTACCTGCGGGCACGCGGATCTTCGGTCCCGGTAAAGCGCCTGACAGCCTCCTGCTTTTGCTGGAAGGCACGGTGCGTGTCCAGCAGGTGTCTGAAAGTGGGCGGGAGATTGTCCTCTACCGTGTCCACGCCGGCGAGAGCTGTGTGCTCACGACCGCCTGCCTCCTGGCTTATGAAGACTACAGCGCTGAGGGGCTTGCCGAGACCGACATTTCCGCCGTCGCCATACCACGCTCCGTGTTCGATGACTTGATCGCCCGCTCCGGCGCCTTCAGGCGGTTCGTCTTCACTGCCTACTCCAAGCGGATCACCGATCTGTTCCTGGTGATCGAGGAGGTCGCGTTCAGGCGTGTGGATTTACGTCTTGCGCAAAAGCTCCTGGAGTTGGGTGGCTCTTCTGGCAGCGTTCACCTGACCCATCACCAGCTTGCGACCGAGCTCGGTTCGGCCCGCGAGGTCATTTCACGCCAGCTTCAAGAGTTCCAGCGACGCGGCTGGGTGCATGCCGCTCGAGGCGAGGTGGCTCTCACCGACATCGAAGCCCTCAGCGCATTCGCGAGCGCCGCGTAAATTTCTCCGAGAACATACGAAGCTTGGTGACTTGGTCACCGACATGATGGCTTCCAGCAGAGAGAGTGACGCCATCGCAACATTGTTCAGGAGGGACGACGATGACCGCCGATGTCGGATCTGCCGATCGCTTGATCAGGATGATCGTGGGCCTGATTCTCCTGGCGCTACCGTTTGCGACGAGCTGGGCTAACCCGATTGCCGCTTTCGGCTTGCCGATCATCGTTGTCGTTCTGATCGTCACGGCGCTGGTCCGCTTTTGTCCGGCCTATCGCCTGTTCGGCATCCGCACCTGCAAGGCCTGATCATACGGTCCGTTTTTACTCCTTTTTTCGAATCCGGAGGAACGCGATATGGAGTCCCCATCACCTCAAAGCCTGCCTCGCCTGAACGAAGCCGCACCAGCCTTCTCCTCGCTTACCACCCATGGCAACAAGTCGCTGGAAGACTACCGTGGCCGATGGCTTGTCTTGTTCTCGCATCCGGCCGACTTCACGCCGGTCTGCACCACAGAGTTCATCGCGTTCGCACGCCGCGCCGACGACTTCAAGGCGTTGACGTGCGAGCTGCTCGGGCTTTCGATCGACAGCCACTACGCGCACATAGCCTGGGTTCGAAATATTCAGGAAAAGTTCGGTGTCGACATCCCGTTTCCGATCATCGCTGACCTCTCGATGGACGTCGCCAAGGCCTACGGCATGATCCAGTCAGGTGCCTCCGATACATCGGCGGTGCGCGCGACCTTCGTGATCGATCCCGAGGGCATCTTGCGGGCGATGGTTTACTACCCGATGACCAACGGCCGTTCCGTCGACGAATTCCTGCGCCTGCTGGAAGCCCTTCAGATGTCCGACAAGAACGGCGTTGCCACACCTGAGGCTTGGCAACCTGGACAACCTGTGATCGTACCGCCGCCGGCGACCGCCGAAGCTGCGGAGGCCCGTGCCGGCGAAGGCTACGACACCACGGATTGGTACTTTTCCAAGAAGAATGTTGCGTAGCGACAAGGTCATCAGCCCCGTCAATAACTTGGTCACCGATGGGGCTGGATCGCAACCATAGGATGTCATGATCATGGAAACTGCTTTCACACCCCTTGTCTCGCTTGCCGGCGGCGCGCTGATCGGCACAGCTGCTGTGCTGCTGATGTTTCTGCATGGCCGCATCGCCGGTGCCACGGGCATCTTGGCAGGCGTGCTTTTGCCGACCGGTCGCGATGACTGGTTATGGCGCGCCGCCATGCTGCTGGGCATGGTGACAGCACCTGGGCTGGTCATGGCGCTGACAGGGCAGATGCCGACGATCGACGTGCCGGTATCGACCGTCGCCCTCCTGATTGGTGGACTGATTGTCGGTGCCGGGGTGACGCTGGGGAGTGGCTGCACTTCGGGCCACGGCGTTTGCGGCATGGCGCGTCTGTCACGCCGATCGATCGTGGCCACGCTCACCTTCATGACGACGACCTTCGTGACGGTCTACCTCATTCGCCATGTGCTGGGAGGCTGACGACATGCGACTGCTTTCCACTTTTCTGATTGGTTTGCTGTTCGGTCTTGGTATCGCGATCTCTGGCATGGCCAACCCTGCCAAGGTCCTGAACTTTTTCGATGTTTTCGGAACTTGGGACCCGAGCCTGATTTTCGTGATGGGCGGCGCTCTGCTGGTGACCTTCATCGGGTACCGTTTTGTCCTGCAACGGCAGGCGCCGCTTCTGGCGGAGCGTTTTCAGCTGCCGACCAGCACGGCACTCGATGCTCGGCTTCTCGGCGGATCAGCCTTGTTCGGTGTGGGCTGGGGCCTCGCTGGTTTTTGCCCGGGCGGTGCACTACCGGCGCTTGGCACCGGCCGTGGCGAGGTGGTCCTGTTTGTAGCAGCGCTGATCGCCGGCATGCTGCTCACCCGTTTCTTGATGAAGATGAAACAAAGATTGGCGACGACACCGTCGTCACAACACGCCTGAACGACGAGGGAGAAGACCCATGGTCGACTATCCGATCGATCTTTCCGTGAAGCCGGAGGTGAAAGCGTTCTTCGAGGAGGACAGCAATACCATCAGCTATGTGGTGAAGGACCCGAACTCGACCTCCTGCGCGATCATCGATTCGGTGATGGACATCGACTACGCCGCCGGTCGCCTGACATACGATCATGCCGATGAGATCATCGCCTATGTCGAGGAGCAGCACCTCGCTGTGGAGTGGCTGATCGAGACCCACGCCCATGCCGATCACCTCTCGGCTGCCCCCTATATCCAGGAAAAAGTCGGGGGCCTGCTCGGGATCGGCAAGGACATCACCATCGTCCAGGACGTATTTGGCAAGGTGTTCAACGAGGGCACCGAATTTCAGCGGGACGGCAGCCAGTTCGACCGGCTTTTCAACGAAGGCGAGACCTATGAGATTGGTGGCATGAAGGCTTTCGTCATGCATACGCCGGGTCACACGCCCGCCTGCATGACCCATGTGATTGGCGATGCTGCGTTCGTCGGCGACACCCTGTTCATGCCGGACGGCGGCAGTGCCCGCGCCGACTTTCCAGGCGGCGATGCCGGCATTCTCTATGACTCCATTCAGAAGGTTCTCGCCCTGCCGGATGAGATGCGCCTCTTCATGTGCCACGACTACGGTCCGAACGGACGTGAGATCCGCTGGGAGACCACGGTCGGCGAAGAGAAAGAGCACAACATCCATGTCGGTGGCGGTACGTCGCGAGAAAAGTTCGTGGCGATGCGCGAGGCGCGGGATGCGACGCTCGATATGCCGCGACTGATCATCCCGTCCCTTCAGGTCAACATTCGCGCTGGCGATTTGCCGCCTGCCGACAAGGACGGCCGAAAGTTTTTGAAGGTTCCGGTCAACACACTCTGACTTCGAAAGGCAAGGGAGGCGATCATGGAGCAGAAACGCGTGACCCCGGAATTTTCGGTCAGTCCGCAGATAGCCGCCGCCGATATGGACGCGATCGCGAAGGCCGGTTTTCGCTCGATCGTCTGCAACCGGCCGGACGGCGAAGCTGCTGATCAGCCGACCTTCGAGGAGATCGAGGCGGCCGCCAAGGCGAAGGGCCTGGAGGCGCGCTATCAGCCGGTGGTCTCGGGCAAGGTGCGCGATGAGGACACCAAGAACTTTGCAGCGCTGATAGCTGAGTTACCGAAGCCGACGCTCGGCTTTTGCCGCACCGGGACGCGTTCGATTACGCTTTGGTCGCTCGCTGAAGGGGCCAAGCGTCCATTGCCGGAGATCCTGCAAAAGGCGAAAGCCGCTGGCTACGACATGGGTGGTGTGGTTCGACGCATCGCTGCCGGCGGCAAGACGCCGACCGATGTCGCCGATGCCAGCCATGACATCGTGATCGTCGGCGGGGGTGCCGCGGGCATTGCGGTCGCCTCCAGCCTGATCAGCCGCGATCGCAGTTTGGACATAGCGATCATCGATCCCGCCGACATCCACTACTACCAGCCCGGCTGGACCATGGTCGGCGGCGGCATTTTCGATGCCCACACCACAGCGAAGACCATGGGATCGCTGATCCCAAATGGCGTGAGCTGGATCAAAGCAGGGGTCGCCGCCTTCGAGCCCAAGGACGATGCGGTCATCCTCGATGGCTGCCGGGTGGTGAAATACAAACGCCTGATCGTCTGCCCCGGTCTCAAGCTCGATTGGCATGGCGTGGAAGGGCTGGTGGACACGCTGGGCAAGAACGGCGTCACCTCCAATTACCGCTACGACCTCGCTCCCTATACTTGGGAGCTGGTGCAAAACCTGACATCCGGCCGTGCTTTGTTTACCCAGCCGCCGATGCCGATCAAATGCGCCGGTGCCCCGCAGAAATCGCTCTATCTCTCAGCCGACCATTGGTACCGCCAAGGCCGGCTCAAGGACATCGACATCGCCTTTCATAACGCGGGCGGGGTGCTATTCGGGGTCGAGGATTACGTGCCGGCACTGATGCAGTATGTCGAGCGCTACGATGCGACACTGAATTTCTTCCACAATCTGGTGGCGATCGATGGGCCGGCCAAAAAGGCCCGTTTTAAGGTCTCGAAACCGGACGCCGAGCCCGAAACCGTCGAGGCCGAGTTCGACATGATCCATATCTGCCCGCCGCAGATGGCACCCGACTTCATCCGGGTCTCGCCCCTTGCCGATCAAGCCGGCTGGGTCGATGTCGATCAGAGCACACTACGGCACAAGACTTATCAAAATATTTGGAGCCTTGGCGACGTCATGAACGCACCGAATGCGAAGACCGCGGCCGCGGCGCGAAAACAGGCGCCGACGGTCGCGGACAATCTGATGGCGGACATCCGCGGCGCTTCGGCCGTGGCTCATTATGACGGCTATGGTTCCTGCCCGCTGACCGTGGAGCGCGGCAAGATCGTACTCGCCGAGTTCGGCTATGGCGGCAAGCTGCTGCCGAGTTTTCCAAGCTGGCTGATCGACGGCCAAAAGCCGAGCAGGCTCGCATGGCTATTGAAAGAGAAGATTCTTCCACCTGTCTATTGGCAGGCCATGCTCCGCGGCCGTGAATGGATGGCCAAGCCCGAAAAGGTGACGGTCTCGAGCAGCGTGAACGTCTGAGATGGGCAAGACGCTTGCTCGTTATTTGCCGATCTTGGCGTGGGGACGGCAGTATGATCGTGACGCGCTGACCAGCGATTTGGTGGCAGCGGTGATCGTCACCATCATGCTGATCCCGCAATCGCTCGCCTACGCTCTGCTCGCAGGGCTGCCAGCGGAGATGGGGCTCTACGCCTCCATCCTGCCGCTCGTCGCCTATGCGATCTTCGGCACCAGTCGAGCGCTCGCCGTCGGTCCGGTCGCCGTGGTCTCACTGATGACCGCGGCCGCCATAGGCAATCTGGGTTTTTCGAACGTCACCGACCAGGTGTTCGCTGCCATCACGCTCGCCTTTCTTTCCGGTCTCATGCTTTTGACGATGGGGTTTTTCCGGCTGGGCTTCATCGCGAATTTCCTAAGCCATCCCGTGATCGCCGGATTTATCACTGCCTCGGGCATCCTCATCGCTGCAAGCCAGCTCAAGCATTTGCTCGGCATTCCGGCGGGTGGACATAATCTCTACGAACTGGCTCACTCCATCGGTACGCGTTTCGCCGAAACCAACATCATCACTCTCGTGATCGGTGGCGCGGCCACGGCGTTCTTGTCCTGGGTGCGAAAGGGGTTGACGCCACTTCTCCTCGGCGCCGGTCTGAAGCCGAGGCTTGCGGATATCATCGCAAAGGCTGCCCCTGTCGCCGCTGTTGCCGTAACCGCGCTCGCCACTTGGCTGTTCGATCTGGCCAATCGCGGCGTCGCTATCGTCGGCGCCGTCCCCATGGGACTGCCGCCGCTTACCTTGCCGAGCTTCGATCTGGACCTCTGGCTGGCGCTTGCCGGCAGCGCCGCTTTGATCTCGATGATCGGCTTCGTCGAATCGGCCTCGGTCGCGCAGACGCTGGCCGCCAAGAAGCGTCAGCGCATCGTCCCGGATCAGGAGCTGATCGGTCTCGGCAGCGCCAACATCGCCTCAGCATTTTCGGGCGGTTACCCGGTGACCGGCGGCTTTGCCCGCTCGGTGGTCAATTTCGACGCTGGCGCCGAGACGCCTGCCGCTGGCGCCTACACCGCCATCGGCATCGCGCTGGCTACGTTGGCACTGACGCCGCTCCTGTTCTTTCTGCCGAAGGCAACCCTGGCCGCGACGATCATCGTCGCCGTCCTGTCGCTGGTCGATTTTTCGATCTTGAGGCGCACCTGGGTCTACTCCAAAGCTGACTTCACCGCGGTCGCCGCGACCATCATCCTGACCCTAGGCTTCGGTGTCGAGATTGGCGTTTCGGCAGGCGTTGCGCTCTCGATCCTGCTCTATCTCTTCAAGACGTCACGTCCACACATCGCCGAAGTCGGCCTGGTGCCGGGAACTGAGCATTTTCGCAACATCAAACGCCACAAGGTTCTGACCGACCCCGCCGTGCTAATCATCCGGGTCGACGAAAGCCTCTATTTCGCCAATGCCCGTTATCTCGAAGATGTCATCTACGACCGGGTCGCAAACGACCAGGAACTGAACCATGTCATCCTGATGTGCTCGGCCATCAACGAAATCGACAGCAGCGCGCTCGATTCGCTAGAAGCGATCAACGAACGCCTGAACGATCGCGGGATTGCGTTCCATCTCTCGGAGGTCAAAGGACCCGTCATGGATCGCCTGCAGCAAGCCTCCTTCCTCGACCATCTGAGCGGCCGCGTCTTCCTCTCGCAATTTCAAGCAGTGAACGAACTCGATGAGTCGCTTGCTGATGGACGAACATCGCGCGTCGTGAGGTCAGTCGGCTAGGCATTGTCGACGGTCACGATCAGCGCCGGTGCTCTGCTCGCCGACAGATATCCAGTTCATTCCTCTGGTTTCTCTCGGCCTGCCTCTTCCACCCGATGAAGTGCCGCCTGCGTCAAGATGGGGCCAAGCAGTTCGAAGACGATGGTCGTGCCGATGGTGACCGCCATGAGCGGCTTCGCAAGTGTTGGAAAATGATGTGCGGCCACGAGCGCCATGCCGAGGGCGACGCCGGCCTGCGGCACAAGCGCAAGCCCGATCCAGCGGCGCTGCAGGCTTGGCATGTTGGCAAGTGCACCTCCAGCCCATCCGCCGAGAAGGCGTGCCAGCAGACGCAGGATCAGAAAGGCGACGCCGATGAGGCCGACCTCCTTGATACTCAGGAGGTTCAAGGACGCGCCTGCGAGAACGAAGAATAGCACCATAAACGGCCATTCGATGTGTTCAATCTCATGAAAGGGCCGGGTGTGATGCTTGGCGAGATTGGCGACCAGTGCGCCGGCTGTCATGCCTGCCAACAGAAACGAAACCTCCATCCATATCGCAAGGCCAGCGCACAGAAAGACGAGGCCGAGCGCCTCTGCCTGCATCGGTTCGCCCGGATCCAATCTGCCGGTAAGAAACGCTGCCGGCAGTCCGACTGTGAGCCCGACCAAGAGGGCGCCGAGGATCTCCCAGGAGCCCTGCTGCAGGATCTCAATCCCGTCATCGCCGGCGACCGCCTTGGCTGTGATGAGCAAGAGGCTGAAGATGACGACGCCCCAGGCATCGTCGATCGCGACTACGCCTTGCAATGTGTCGGTAAAGGGGCCGGCCGCCCGCGTCTGCCTGACGACATCCTGGGTCGCTGCGGGATCGGTTGCCGTGGCGATGCCAGCAAGAAGCAGCGCCATGATGATCGGCGTACCGATCATGATCAGCCCGAGGCCGACGACGAAGGTGGTCACGATGACGGCCATGATCGAAACGATCAGAATGGCTTTACCGTGGCGGCGCAAGGTCGCCAAAGGCAGTTTGCCGCCGAGGAGAAAGGCGACCATGGTCAGCGCCGTCGAGGCCAGAAAGTCGTACCAGCTTCTAAACGCCGCCGGCAGCAGATCGAAACCCGAAGGACCGGCAGCGACCCCAAACAAAATCATCAAGGTGACGCGCGGCAGACGCGTGCGCCGACCGATCTCGTCAGCCAGTAGACCGATGAGCAGCAGACTGCCCAGAACGAGGAAGATTAGATGAATATCTATGTCGAACACCGGATCATCGCGTCAGCGACCTAGTGGTATGACCGCATCATATAATTCATGCGGAATTTTGAAACTAGGCTTTGAATCAACCTGTTATGCCCCTGGTGGCATGTTCGATACGAACGATTCCCAACATCTTGCTGAGGGGAGGTGCATACCGTCGGATTTCTTGGCGCTTTTTGCACATGCGGTGGGCACCAAATGAAGCGGTCATACCACTAGTTCCGGCCTGGTTCGAAGTCGGCGCAGGAGTGCCCGAATTGCGAGAGCGCCTCTTCGAGATAGTCGGCGAGCAGCGGCGTTCCCAGGAGATAGTCCGCCGTGTGCTGGTCCCGAACGTCCTTGATCTCGCGCATGACGTCCCGCCATTCTTCCGCCGTGTAGTCACCGCGGCCGATCCATGTCAGGGCGAGCAGTTCACGCATTTCATCATCGCTCTGCGCATCCAAGAATGCCTTCAGCTCTTGGAAGGTCGCATCATCAGCGTAGTTTTCGAGAATGCGTTCCATGTCGTCACTGTCATCGGAGAGTTCTTCGGGGGCGACCTTGACGTCGATCTCTCGCGCCTTGGCGATGACGTAACAAACTTTGTCCGGGTTGATACTAAGCGCCATGATGTCCCTCGCTAATCAGACAGACAGTTGTCGTTGAACATTTCGTGCAACGTCCTCGGCATCGAAGCTGGCATCGGTGATGGTCCACGTCATGACGCCCAGGTCTCTTTCACTTTGCTTGGTGAGCACTTCGGTCGTCGCGTCGGAAGCGTCACCACGACGGCTCTGGATACGTTCTTCCAAGATCGATCTTGGCGCATCGAGCCAGATGCCGTGGAAGGGCACATCGAGGTCATGGGCGATATCTTCGACTTGGGTTCGGTTGCTTCGATCCAAAAACGTGGCGTCGACGATGACCGTCCGACCTGCACGAAGCAAATCACCAGCTCGTTGTTCGAGCATGTGGTCGACCTCATCATTCTGCGTAGGTCCATAGGCATCCTCACCTAAACACTCAGTCGGCGCCACGCCATGCAGCCGCTTGCGAATGAGGTCGCTGCGCAGGACGACGGTCCAAGGCCTGGTGCAGAGCCGGCTAGCCAGAATACGCGCAACGGTCGATTTGCCACTGCCCGAAAGGCCACCGATGGCAATCAGTGCAGGCCGATCGACCGTCAGCAGATCTCTTGCCAGGTCGAGATAGTGTCCTGCGGCGATGCTGTGCCTTGCGCGGTCCTCATCTGAGGATGCCGTCCCGATCTCGAAGCCTTCGATCTTGGCGCGAATGGTCGCTCGGATCGCCAGAAATAAAGGAAGCAAGGCGCTACCGTTGTCGTCCCAGGTCTGATCGAGATAGGCGTTGAACAGAAGGCGTGCTAGCTGCTGAAGGCCGCGATGACAAAGATCCATCATGAGAAAGGCGAGATCATAAAAAACATCGATCGACGCGAGCGCTTCGTCAAATTCGAGGCAATCGAAGAGCACCGGACACTCGCCCTCGAGAAAGATGTTGCCGAGATGTAGATCGCCATGGCATCGGCGAATGAAGCCATGCTCGGCGCGCTCGTTCAGTAGGCTTTGATGTTGCAGCAAGGCGTCCCGCGTGCCTTCGATTAGCCTGGCGACGTCGTCGGCTCTGCCAACATCATCCGAAAGGGAGGTAAGGTCGCTGGCATTACCATCGACGATCGCCGCCATCGCTTCATAGCCGCCTCCCGATTGGACTTCTGCTCTTCGATGCAGGTCGGCCACGACATCCGCGAGCGAGACCATCAGGGACCCGTCGAGCTTCCCCTGTTCGGCTAGATTGTCGAACAGGGCATCTTGGTCGAAGCGGCGCATTTCCAGCAGCCATTCGACGGGTTGTCCTTCACCGTCAATCGCAAGCTTTCCAGCAGCGCCGCGCGTGACCGCGACCAGCCTTCGATAGAGGTTTGGCGCCGTTCTGCTATTGAGCCGAAACTCGGATTCGAGCACGAGGTGGCGCTTTGCAAGCGTAGAGAAGTCAAGAAAACTGTAGCGGACCGCTCGCTTCAGTTTGTAAGCGCGATCACCGACGAGGAATATGATCGCGGCATGGGTCTCGATCCGCTCGACATGCTGTTCTGGCAAGCCGAAGGCTTCACCCCGGCAGAGGAAGGCGGTCACCTCTTTCTGATCGTACGTATCGTTGGCCTCGACGTGCATGGCGGCTTGTCTGAACAGATGATTTAGTGTGACCTACCATCCGCGTCGCCGTTGGTGGCCTTGAGCATCATGCCGCCAAGCTTGGCGGCCTGCTCGCCATAGGCTTTGACCATTTCCTGACCGAACGTCGCTCGAACCCGCCAAGCTTCATTGAGATCGTCGCAATGGCTGATATCGTCGATGGCATGGACATAGGCTTGAAAGCGCTCGCCCATGAAGTCGAGCCATGAGGTGCCGACAGCACTCGCACGTTCCAAATAGGCTTGCTGCCACGCCGCTGGCATGGCCGTCATGGGTGCGTCTGATGTTTTGGTTGTTTTCGTCATCGAACGGTCCTCCTTCGAGAAGTGTGGTCGTCAAATCCCTAATGTCAGCTCTCTGACGTGCTCTGATCCGCTGTAGACAGCGCCGCCTCGCCCTCACCGAATTTGTGTTTTTCTGAACTGTCATTACCAAGATCGTCGGCAATCTGAACGAGAAAGGCGTCGACGAAGGTTTCGAGATCTCGCCAGTCGGTGAATTCGTGGTCTTTGCTCGTGTCGGTCGACGCTCCCTTGGCGCCTGCGATCATCTTCAGCATCCAGCCTTTGAAAAAGTCATACTGTGTGTAGCGAAGCGCACCGGCAACGAGATGGGTCACGGACGGTTTCCAGCCGGCAACGTCGAGGAACCGATCAGCGCATTCGGCCGCATCGAGGCGATCTTGGGCTTCGTCGCTAGCCATGGACAGACTCACGGACACGAACGCAGTGGGGATGGCCTGCAATCCTTTCACATGACGGCGAACGAACTGAAGGAGACCGCCTTGGTGGTGCCCGTTATGCACGGAGCCTGCCGCAATGACCGCGTCAAAGATGCCGACATCAAGGTTCGTCGGCATGTCGGTGCTGTCGACCAGGCTCACCTCGTTTCCCTGATCGCGAACACGATCCGCCATGAAGGTCGCGATCTTCCGCGTCTGTCCTTCGATGGTGCCGTAGATGATCAAGACATTCATCATCACCCTCCCTGGCGTCAATGCGCGATGAGAATTGGCAGCCCGGCTTGGTTCAGAATATGGTGAGTGACCCCGCCCAGAATGCGCTCGCGCAGGCGATGATGGCCGTAGCCGCCCATCACCAGAAGATCAGCACCGATGTCGGCTGCCTTCTTCATCAAGGCAGCACCAACTGGCTCACCCTCTGGCTCGATGACATGGCGCTCACATCCGATGCCATGCCAAGCCAAATAGTCGGCCGCACGGTCCGGTTTGTCGGTATCGGTCCGAGAGCTTGTTGCCGTCAGCAGATGAGCTGCGATGCCTCTCTCCAGAAATGGCATTGCCGCACTCAGCGCACTGGCTGCCTCTGGCGTACCGTTCCAGGCGATAGCCACCTTGCGGCCGATAGGGGCGTTTCCCTTGTTCGGCGCCAGCAAGATCGGCCGCCTAGCTTTCAGTAGTACCGCCTCGAAGGTCGGGCGCAGTGCTGGCGCCATGTCGGACACGGCAGAGGGGAAGACGACGAGGTCGCTGAGCAGCGCCTTCTCCGGCACGATGTCCTCGTTCTCGCCGGTGTTTTCCGACCAGGTGACCGATGGTGTGTCGGGTGCCTGATCGGGACGATCGATCAGCGCGATGTCGGCGGCTTCACAATGTCGATCGAACTTGGCTTTGGTCGCGTCACGTTGCTGCTTGATAGCAATCGCAGCGCTCTCCATAAGTTGTCTGATCGTGTCCGGCGATACGCCTTCGCCCACCATGGGAATGGCATGCATAGGATCGGGCTGCACGAAAACCGCCTCGACATGACTACCAAAGCGCTTGGCGATGCCAAAAGCAGCGTCCAGAGTGCGACTGTCGTCATCGATGTAAAAAAGTGGTGCAAGCGTAATCCGGATACTCATGCCGAGGCCTCCTCAGCTCTGCCAGGACCAGACGTCCATTTAAACTGTAGCCTCCTACCATCCTGGCACATTGATGCGGATCAATCGGATCGCGATAGATCGTGCTCTTCGAAACCGATCCACACGATCGTCCAGACGTGGATGATGGATCGAATTTGTGGATGCGCGTTCACGCAACCATCTTGATCCCGGAGAAAAAGCGATGGCGAAGGGCGTGATCAGGATCGTAAGTCAAGGGCGACGTGGATGATGTTCGGATCGTCTGGAACGGTCGACTTTACAAATCCCAGCTTGTCGCAAAGGCCGAGCATCGGCGCGTTCTTGCGCAGGACCTCGCCATAGACCTCGCCAACGCCGCGCTTTCTAGCATAGTCGATGAGGCGGTTCATCATCAGCTCGCCCAATCCCTGGCCGGTCATCTCATGACCAACGATGATCGCGTATTCGGCTTGCTCATTGTCGGGATCGGCGACCAGCCTTGCGACGCCGAAAATCTCAGCCTCACCGGCAACACCTTCATTGGCCAACACAAGGGCCATCTCGCGGTCATAGTCGATCTGGGTGAAGCGCGCGGCCATGATATGGGAAAGCGTTTTCAGTGGCGTGAAGAAGCGAAGCTGAATTTCTTCAGGCGTAAGCTTGGTGAAGCCTAGATGAAACGCGGGCTCGTCTTCCGGGCGCACCGGACGAAGGAGAAGCTTTCGACCATCCTTCAGCGTTAAGAGCTCCTCGAGCTCGCGCGGATAAGGCCGGATCGCCAGGCGTTCGGGGCCGGTCTTGTCGGTCGGCGCCAGCTTGACCCTGACGTCCAGCGCCATGACGCCGAAGTCGTCGGCGAGCAGCGGGTTGATGTCGAGTTCGTCGATTTCGGGATGGTCGATCACCAGCCTCGCGACCTTGATCAGCGTTTCGGCGATCGCATCGAGCGCAACAGGCGGACGGTCCCGATAGCCTTGGAGCAAGCGATAGATGCGTGTTTTCGACATGGCCTCATGGGCGAGATGCATGTTCAACGGCGGCATGGCCAGCGCTTTGTCGTCCAGCAACTCGACCGCTGTCCCACCCTGACCGAACAGGATGAGCGGACCGAAGGCGGCATCGGTGACCACACCGACGATCAGCTCGTGAGCGCCGGGCCGGTGGATCATCGGCTGGACAGCGAAGCCGATGATATCAGCATCAGGGCTGGCGGCTCTTATCCGCTCAAGCATGGCTTCCGCCGCCTCTTCGACATGCTTCGGGCCATAGAGATCAAGAGCGACGCCGCCGATATCGCTCTTGTGGATGATGTCTTCGGAAAGGATCTTGAGGGCGACCCCGCCACCAATCTCTGCCGCCATTGTCGCTGCTTCCCTGGGCGTGGCTGCCGTCATGGTCTTGGTGACTGGGATGTCATAGGCAGCGAGAAGTCGCTTTGCCTCAGGCTCGGTCAACCAAGCACGGCCTGCCGCCAGCGCAGCCTCGATCACGCTCCTGGCCGCCGTCAGGTCAGGCGTAAGCTCTTCGCTCATCGCAGCTGGTGTTTCCATCAAGGTCTTCTGATTGCGTCGGTAAGCAACCAGCTGCATGAAGGCGCTGATCGCGTCCTCAGGTGTTTCGAAGGTCGGCATGCCGTGCTCGGCAAACGCGCGTCTCGCCTCCAGTGCTGCTCCATCTCCAAGCCAGCTCGTAAAAACCGGCCGGCGGCGGTCACCGACCGCCTGGATGACGGCTTCGCCCGCCTCGGTCGGAGACGCAATCGCCGTTGGGCAGTTGATCGCCAGGATGGCATCGACGTTGGGATCGTCCATGACAGCGTTCATCGCGTGTTTGAAACGCTCGGGCGGGGCGTCGCCGATGATGTCGACCGGGTTGGTTTTCGACCAGGTGGGCGGCAGATGCTTGTCGAGTTCACCGATCGTCTCCGGGTCCAGCTTCGCAAGCTGGCCGGCGTGGTCGATCAAGGCGTCGGTCGCCATCACGCCGACACCGCCGCCATTGGTGACAATGGCCAGGCGATCGCCGTCAGGCGGTTTCACCATGGCCAGCGTTTGCACAGCATCGAACAGCTCTTCGAGCTGGATGACCCGGAGCATGCCGGCACGGCGAAACGCGGTGTCGTAGACTGCATCGACGCCGGCAAGCGCGCCTGTATGGGAGGCGGCTGCGCGGGCACCCTCAGGATGGCGGCCAGATTTCACCACGACGACCGGTTTCATCCGGGCTGCAGCCCGGCCTGCGGACATGAATTTCCGAGCATCAGTGATAGCTTCGATATAGAGGAGAATGGCATTGGTGCCCGGATCATTGGCGAGATAGTCGAGCATGTCGCCAAAATCGACATCGCTCATGTCACCGAGCGCCACGAGATGGGAAAAGCCGATGCCGCGGCTGGTCGCCCAGTCAATCACCGAGGTCACGACAGCCCCGGATTGGGCGATGAAGGCAAGCTTGCCCGGCAATGGATCGATATGCGCAAAGCTGGCGTTCAGCCCGAGACCTGGCACCAAAACACCGAGACAGTTGGGGCCGATAATGCGCAGCAGATGGGGCTTTGCCGCATCCAGTATCGCCTGCCTCAGGCTCCCACCATCGGGAAGGGGCTCGTTAAGACCGGCCGTGATCACCACCGCGGCTTTGGTGCCGCGCAGGCCTAGCTGATGAATAATGCCTGGTATGGTCTTCGGAGGCGTGGCGATCACCGCAAGATCCGGAACCAAAGGCAGGCTCTCGACATTGTCGAAGGTCAACACACCCTGGATAGAGCGATGTTTCGGATTGACTGGCATCACCGGGCCGTCGAACCCGCTGCCGAACAGATTTTTCGCCAGAACCGAGCCTACCGAAGAAAGACGCTTGCTGGCGCCGATCAAGGCGATGGATTGCGGTCTGAACAGGTGGTCCAGGTTGCGGGTCGTCATCGATCAATCCTTGTGGTTTGCCGGCCGGTTGATGCTTATCAGGATGTAGGGCTGGGTTATGACGGGGCCATTGAGCAGGATCAAAAAGCCAATGGATGATATCGGCTTGATCGACATCAAATCGACACGTCATCGAGCTGTGCCATAAGAACACCATCGACATCATTTGGGAGATTGACGTTGCGCGTGTTTCCGGTGATTGCCAGTCTTACCAGTATCCTCGCTGTCCTTTCGACCCAGGCCGCGACAGAGGAGGATACGGGCTCGATGTCCGCTGTCATGGCGCCCAAGGAGATCGTCCTGCCGCTAATCGATGCGGATCAGGGACGTCGCTTGTTCGTCGCCAAGGGCTGCTTCTTGTGCCATGCCGTCAACGGTATTGGCGGTGCCGCAGCCCCTTCATTGAATGCGCCTGAAAATGTCGGCCAGCTCGACCTCATGAGCTTCGTCGCCCGCATGTGGGCAGGGGCCTCCGCGATGCTCGAGCTGCAGTCCAAGGAGCTTGGTTATGAGATCGAGCTGAGCGGTAATGAGATCGCCGATCTCGCTGCCTTCGCTGCAAGCTCGGAGGCGCAGCGCACCTTCTCAATGGAGGAGATTCCGGAAACGATGCGTGATTGGATCATCGAGAAGCCCTATTGGCAGGGAGAAGGCTGGCCCGAAACGTTCGAGCAGGAATATCACGAGAACGGCCTTCCGCTCGACTATGACTGAGGAGTTTTCGATGAAGACAGGGCGTATCTGTGCGGCTGCACTTACCATGATCATCGTATCGGCGGGCGCCTCGGCGGCTGACATCGGCCACGGCGAAAAACTGGCAAGGGATTGGTGCAGCAACTGCCATTTGGTTACGCCGGATCAGACCAGCGGTGGCGACAGCGCGCCGACATTCGGTTCGATTGCCGAGACGTCTGTAGAGCGCAACAGTGACCTCCGAGCCTGGCTCGCAGATCCTCATCCGCCAATGCCTAACCTCGATCTTACGGTGCGCGAGATCGACGACCTCCTCGCCTATATCGAGAGCCTGCGTGACCGGTAGGCCTGGCGCCGAACCCGCGAGGAAACGGGATAAGCAGCCTGATACTCAAGAGCCGGCACCTGACTGATCGGTAGGATCACTTGACGGTAATGCAGGTGCATTCGGCCAGATGGCTGACTTTGTGAGAAACGCTGCCCATCAGCAGCCCCTTGATGTCGCTGAGACCGCGACTGCCCATGACGATGGCGTCAGCCTTGTGATCCTTGGCAAGATAGAGAATGGTCTGCGCGGGGTCGCCGTCGGCAAGGAGCATCTGGATCGAGTCGAGCTTCCTGCCGCTTAGCTTTTTCTTGGCCGCCGCGATCAAACGCTTGCCGACGATCTCACGAAAATGACGGGCAAGATCGCTATAGTGCATGAGCAGCTCATGGCCGCTTCCTTCGATGCCGCCGGTTGCCGGCTTTACATGACGTGTCGTCCATTCGGCCAGCTCGTCGACATATTCGACGGCCGCCATGTCCCGCTCAGCGTCACTCAAGGGCGCTGATGACAGGACGTGAACCAACAGCAGTTCGGCCTGGTAGGTCTCTGCCAGGTCGGCCGCGAGGTCGAGGGCTTTGTCGCTGTGCGCCGAGCCGTCCAACGCGACGAGAATGCGATCCATGACGTCGATCCGATCCTGCTCGAGTTTGCTCAGCAACTGCGTTTCACCTGTCGCCATGAAGCCCAAATGGGCTCGGCTTTGCCTTGACCTGTATCAAACGGCGTACGCAAGGCTCACGCGATAGCGCTATGCTGCTGGCGCGACACTCGTTGCAAGAACACTCACGGGAATCGAGCCTATTCCTGGTATCGTCACAATCCGACAGCTTGCTTTGTTCGACTTGCGCCAGGCAAGAAGCTGGTACTCAACGCCATAGTCGGGCCCGACAGCCCCCTCGATAATGAGCCAAGGCTTGGAAAAGCCGAATGTATAGCGTGTAACCATATGGCCGACTTTGGGTGTGCTCACTTAAAGCCACTCTTAGAGGATTGTTGAATTGAATGGTGGGCTGGGTGGGGAACTCAAAAGGCCGCTATTGGAAACTCGCATAGGCATCACTGTGCTTTATCCAAGTTCCAACGCCTATCAGGCGAAATATGCCGAGACTGCAGAAAGCTACACCAAGGAACTCG
>JBOEHJ010000131.1:0-1662 GCA_050633905.1 Geminicoccales bacterium | reverse complement strand
GGCCCATGCCGAAGGAACCACACTCAAAGAATCGGCGTTGTCGCTCAATCTGTTGACCGCCGATGAGTTCGATGAGTTCGTCCGTCCGGAAAAGATGCTCGGCCCCAAATAGCTAGTCGACCCTGAAAAATTCGATAAGCATTTGATTCACAGGGATTCTCAAGCGGAATCAGTTGTGGGATAATACCAGGAAGTGATCGTCGAAGCCTCTAATTCTGGTGTTTTCTGATGAAGCCTGTCCGCCCTGGCCGTAGCAGCCCCGATCTGTTCCGCGAACGGCTCGATGCCATTATCAACATGAAGCATCCATTGGTTCGTTTGGCCGGGGTTATGCCATGGTCAGCTTTCGACGAGAGTTTTGGCAAGTTCTTCAAGTCAACCGGTCGGCCGGCGAAGCCAACCCGGCTCATGGTCGGGTTGCATTACTTGAAGCACACCTACAATCTCTCAGATGAGGAGACAGTCGAGCGCTGGGTAGAGAACCCCTATTTCCAGTATTTCTGCGGCTTCGAATTCTTCCAGCATGCCTTTCCGATCGATCCGTCTTTGATGACCCGCTGGCGTAAACGGGTGGGCCCAGAAGCGATGGAGCTGGTGCTGAAGGCGTCGGTCGAGGCGGCCGTGGAGACCAAGACGGTGAAGCCTTCGAGCCTGGAGCGGGTAACGATCGACACGACGGTCCAACAAAAGGCGATTGCTCATCCAACGGACAGCCAGCTCTATCTGAAAGCGCTCCAGGCCCTGGTGCGTCAGGCGAAGAAGGCCGGTGTGACGCTTCGCCAAAGCCATACGCGTTTGGCCAAGAGGGCGTCGGTGAAGGTGTCACGCTACGCCCATGCCAAGCAGTTCAAGCGCATGCGTCGAGAGCTGAGACGCCTGAAGACCTATCTGGGTCGGGTGTACCGGGATGTCTGCCGCAAGATCGATGGGCACACCGAACTGGAAACACGCTTTGCCCGGCTGCTTGGCCTGGTCGAGCGCCTCTTGGCGCAGAAGACCAATGACAGCAACAAACTGTATTCCCTCCATGCACCTGAGGTGGTGTGCATCAGCAAAGGCAAAGCCCGTCATCCTTATGAGTTCGGATGCAAAGTTGGGATCGCGGCGACCAATCGAGAGGGCTTGTTCCTGGCCGCCAAGGCTTTTGAAGGCAACCCTTATGATGGCCACACCCTGAACGCGACGGCCCAAACAGCCGAAGTTACGACCGGCGTGTCGATCGAGAGGATCTACGTCGACAAAGGCTATCAAGGTCACGACTACCAAGGCCAGGCTGATGTCATGATCTCCGGGCGTAAGCGCGGCCTGACCCCAACCATGAAGCGCGAGCTGAAACGACGCTCAGCAATCGAGCCGATGATCGGTCATGCCAAGAACGATGGTCGGCTTGGGCGCAACTGGCTACTCGGCGTAACGGGAGATAAGATCAACGCCCTTCTTGCCGCTGCCGGCCACAACCTTCGGCTCATCTTGAAGCGCTTGGCGCTTCTTTTTGCCCAAATTATGCAAGACAGCGTAAGCTTAACGCCAAGCGGCTACATCATGGCGCTCACGAACGACCTTCAATCGGTGTTTTCGAATACTGGCCAAGATCTATCAAGATCAGCAATTTCAAAGCCTTAGACGTTTTTCAGTGACGACTATCGACAGCGTAGTCCGGTC
>JBOEHJ010000130.1:0-6727 GCA_050633905.1 Geminicoccales bacterium | reverse complement strand
GGGTCAATTTCTGACGGTAGAGCGCGCTCGCCAATGCCCGGTCAACACCCGAAACCGGCCACAGGCCGCGTTTCTCCTTCGTGCCAGAAGTTGCCGCTCTCGCTCTTCACAAATCCTTGGCTTAATCGCCGCGTTGGGGCACTTTCAGGAGGGAAGGGGGATCGCGCGAAAGATGCGCGGGCTTGATGTAATCGGGAGCGGGGGACAGGCTGATGGCGGACTACTACGACTTGGGGACGTACAGCAGAAAGATCACGACGACTGCCGGAGAAGCGCAGCGTTGGTTCGATCGAGGTCTGAACTGGTGCTACGGCTACAATCACGATGAATCGGTCGCTTGTTTCCGTCGGGCATTGGAGGCCGATGCTGATTGCGCCATGGCTTGGTGGGGCATCGCCTACGCTTCAGGCTGCAATTACAACAAACCCTGGGAAGCTTTCGACGAGGATGACGCCGCCAGATCGGTGGCGACCGCCTACGAGGCGGCTCGAGAGGCCAAGCGCCTGTCGGTGCATGCGACATCTGTGGAGCAGGCGCTGATCGGCGCTTTGTCGGCCCGCTATCCATCGGCCACACCAGGTGACGACATGAACGCCTGGAACGACGACTTTGCTCATTCTATGCGCGAAGTGCATGCGGTATTCAGCGAAGATGCCGACGTCTGTGCATTGTTCGCTGAGGCGCTGATGAACCGCACGCCCTGGGCGCTATGGGACCTGAAGTCTGGTGAGGTTGCCGACGGCGCCGACACCTTGGAAGCGATAGACGTTCTGAAAGCAGCCATGGCAAGAGATGGCGGTGATCGCCATCCGGGCCTTCTTCACATGTATATTCACCTGATGGAGATGTCACCGCATCCCGAGCGGGCTCTGAAGGCAGGTGATCAACTCCGCGGTCTCGTGCCTGATGCCGGCCATCTCGAGCATATGCCGACCCATATCGATGTCCTTTGCGGCCATTATGGAACGGTCATCAATTCGAATTCGGCCGCCATTGTCGCAGATCGCAAATTCCTCGAACGCGACGGGCCTTTGCATTTCTACTCGCTCTATCGCTGTCACAATTATCATTTCAAGATCTATGGCGCGATGTTTCTTGGCCAGCGCAAGCCTGCGCTCGAAGCCGCCGAAGAGATGATCGCGACGCTGCCCGAAGAGCTCTTGACGGTGACATCGCCCCCCATGGCTGATTGGGTCGAGGGGTTCGTGCCCATGAAGATGCATGTGCTGATCCGATTTGGCATGTGGCAAGAGATCGTCGACACGGTCTTGCCACAGAATCAGGCGCTCTTTTGCACGACAACGGCGATGATCCACTATGCAAAGGGGGTCGCTTACGCAGCCACCGGCGATATCGTGAACGCCGAGCATCAAAAGACGCTTTTCGACGCGGCATTCGAGCGCGTGCCCGAAACGCGCTACGTGTTCAACAACACATGCATCGATATCCTCAGCGTCGCCGCCGAGATGCTCAATGGTGAACTGGAGTATCGAAAAGGAAACATCGACCAAGCATTCGAACATCTAAGGAGATCCGTCGAGCTCGACGACAATCTGCCTTACGATGAACCGTGGGGCTGGATGCAACCGACCCGCCACGCGCTGGGTGCCCTCCTCCTCGAACAGGGCCGTGTCGAGGAAGCAGAAACGGTCTACAGGGCCGACCTGGGTCTGGATGATACGCTGGCTCGAGCCTGCCAACACCCTGACAATGTTTGGTCATTGCACGGCTTGCACGAGTGTTTGGTGACGCTTGGCAAAGTCGATCAAGCAACATTCGTCAGGAAACGGCTGGATTTGGCCGAAGCGCGTGCGGACGAGCCGATCAAGGCTTCATGCTATTGTCGAATGCAGCACATGTCTTGATCTTGGAACGCCGATGGTCCGTCGATGACTGAGGCTGACGATTTCAAGATCTGCCGCACGTTGCAAACTGCGTGGCAGAGTTGAGTGGACCTAACGAGAATTTATAGAGAACTAAGTTGATTTCCAGGCACGATCTCGGCCACGCGCGTTTTGTCTTCGTCGAGCAACTTGATGACGCCGTTATCATTGACATAACGATGGCACTCATCGCCCGAGCCCCACCCCTCAATAACGACGCACAATTCGCCATCATCGCTTACTTTCCAAGTGCCTGTTAGTTCCTTACCGTCCAAGAGCGCATTTAGGTCACCATTTGGTGCGTAGTATGCACCACCCTTGGTCCAAGTCTCGGTATTCCCTGAGATATGAGCCACGACTTCAACCATATTAAGACTGTTACCTTCTATTGGTGTGGGTCGATCTTTAGTCGGGTAACACGCTGCTAAAGTGAGCAAGACAAGCGCTATTGTGTTTGTTCGCCACATGGATTGTTCTTCCTTGTATTCGCAAATTTTGAGAAATTCATCCTAATTTTTCTGCCCGGCCCAAAGGCTACAGATGCTATATTTTGATTGCAAGTTCAGCGCCCGGTGCTCGGAATGAACGTCACACTTGACTATCAATTGGCTTGACACTCTGGCTTACTGCTCGATCGAAATTTAGCCTTAAGCTGCTGCTCGGAGCATCAACAATGTCATTTGAGGAGGCGATTGCGACGCAACCATCCTGGGTTCAGTGGTGGATCAATTGGATGAGCATCGCAATTGTCGGATCGATGCTAGCTCTGTTGTTTTCGAAGACAACGCGACGCGACTCTGCTGTCATTTTGATGACAAGCTTGGCCATATATTTCATGATGATGTGGCTGTATCAGCAGATCGGCTTCGTTCGGCTGCTAGGTATCGTGCATGTCGTGATCTGGACGCCGCTTGCCGTTTACTTCTGGCGGCGTCTGAAGAATCCTGCGATTACAGCGCCGTTCAAGCAAGTGATCTGGGTGTTTCTAGCGACGATCGTTGTCTCTCTCGTGTTCGACTACGTGGATGTCGTTAGATACCTGCTGGGGGAACGGGAAAGTATGGTGCCCGCTTAACGACTGCAATACGGCCGCTAGCATGTCGAGCGTCCCTACCGTCGGGACGTAACCCACAATAGCCACTTGGGAGCCCCTTCAGTCCGCGAATAGCTCCTTTAACATTGGGCAATCCGTCCTTCCTGCTTCGCAATGAGACAGCAGCTCGACCAATGCTGTTTCGAGCCGTCTGAGATCGGCGATCTTGCCGCGCACATCGTCGAGATGTTCCTCGCCGATGTGCTTGACCTTCGCGCAGTTTGAGCTCTCATCGGACGCGAGCGATAGGAGCGCCTTAACTTCCGAAATCGAGAACCCAAGATCGCGACAGCGCTTCACAAATCGCAGGCGCGCAACGGCTGCTACGTCATAGCGGCGACGACCATTCGCTGACCTTTCCGCCACGGGCACGATGCCCTCGCGCTCATAGTAGCGGATCGTCTCAATCGTGACGCCGCTGCGCCTGGCCGCCTCGCCAATCGGGAAATCGATCATTTGCCTTGATCCTGTAGTGGCTACAGGATGCATAACGCATTGAGAATGAAATCGGTATCAGTTCATCGAGCGAGGTCGACCATGAAGGACAAACTTCTAGGTGTAGGGATCATCGGCACCCTAGTTGCGGCACTTTGTTGCTTCACACCGATATTGGCCTGGACATTGAGCACTATCGGGCTCTCAGGTGCGATCGGCTATGTCTATCGTGATGACGTTCTCCTACCGCTCATGGTGGCATTTCTGGCAATCACGGGGTACGCGCTATGGCGACGCAAACGGATGGGGTAATTCTTCTATCCACGATCACATGCCCTGAATGTGGTCATGTGGAGACGGAGACGATGCCCACTGACGCCTGCCAGTGGTTCTATGATTGCAAGGGCTGCAAGGCCCTTTTGCGTCCGAAGAAAGGTGATTGCTGCGTCTACTGTTCTTACGGAACAATCCCATGCCCGCCGATCCAGGAAGGAAAATCGTGCTGTAGCTAGTGGCGACTCCTGGCAGATTTGAGACGCAAGCGTTGCTGCCGTTTCCGAGCGCAAAGCAGACATTGGAGCAGGGTCGCTAGATTCCGCAGTTGAACCGTTCCGGAAGCTAGAGCTGGCGAACGCTGTGGCTGGAATGAACCCAAACTAACACGAACGCACGTTGACGAGATTGGTAAGTTTTGGACAGTACCATAGGAGCGAGCTCCAAGGAATAACATTATGGAACTTCAAACCTTTCTGCTATTTTCTTTGACCACGACGGTGGTTAACTTGTCGCCCGGTCCAACATCTATTCTGATGGCCTCCCATGGCGCCGGGAATGGGATGAAGAGAACTCTGTTCGCACTGTTTGGCGTTTGTTGTGCGACAGCTATTTATTTTGGTTTGTCAGCGACTGGCATTGCATCCCTAATCGTCGCGTCCAACGCCCTATTCCAGATCATCAAGTGGGCAGGGGTCGCCTACCTCTTCTATTTGGGGTTCACCGCAATATTTAGTAGTTCCGCTGGGTTGGTGCTCAATCCCGGCTCAAAACGAAAGCCAAGGTCACTATTCGCACAAGGCTTTCTCATTGAATTTTCCAACCCGAAAGCGCTCCTATATTTCTCGGCAGTCTTGCCCCAGTTTCTTGATGTAACGAGGCCAATTGGACCGCAACTATTTGTTATGTGGGGCATCTCATTTGTCTTCCAGTGCGCGGCTTGCTCTGGATACGCTTATCTTGGCGAGCGCCTTGTTCGAGGGGGTGTAAAACGCTGGGTGATCTCAGCTATTAACAAGACCGCAGGAGGAGCGCTAGTTCTTGCTGGCCTGAAAATGACAAGTGTTTCTGCGAGCAGATAATCGCCGTAGTGAAGATCTCTTTGTCCGCAAAGCTGCCTTTCGGTGCGTTCTCGTTTAAGTCCAAACATGGCACATTTGAGAAGCTAGCGTTTCGGCTGCTTTCGAGCGCGAAGGGGGCACCGAAGCGAGGTCGCTAGATTCCGCAGGTGAACGGCCGCAAGCCCTCCGCACTTCAGGCCATATCCTAACCGCACGTCTTTAGATCGAGCGATGCATTGGTGCGGGCCATGCAAATTCGTCAGGAAGTAGCGGAAGATCAGTGACTTTCGGCTTTGCTCCTGCAGCGGTGAGCATCGCATGGACTTGGCCACGATGGTGGGTGGCATGGTTGAAAAAATGAGTAACCAGTATCGACTTCGGTTTGGTCATCTCTCGTTCGGCTGAGGAAGACCACCAAGTAACATTGCCCGAGAACCAATCCGGCTCGATCTTCGTCGCCCAGCCATGGATAGTACCGTCCATCACCTCGCGACACGAACAGTACTCTTGCCAGGTCCCCGTTTCGTGGATCGAGTCCTTATTCAAGCTCATCTGCGGCTCGCCGGCCCCCGCGAAGCGGTGCATCCACATACGATCTGCCCAGAGCAAATGGTTCAGCGTACCAAAGACGGAGCCGAAAAATACGCCGCGATCCATCCGACGAGCTTCATCGGAGAGCTGATCGGCCACTGTAATGATGTTTCTGTTCTGCCAAGCACCATAGCGTGCCATCGTTTGAGCGTACCAGGTCGAGGGCATCGATTTCTCCTTCTCGATGGTCTTTGGGCTGGCGACATGAGGGCGACGTTAGCTCATTGTCTGCTCCGGAAGTTTCCAGGAATAGCGGGCGCTGGCAATCGACCCGGTTCCGCCCTGGCATGACCCCTTTCTGCCGCTAGGCCTCGCGACCATGACGGGTGCATACAGCTATCGCTGCGCTAAGCCTGTCGATGCAGCGCCAGCCGTTGTGCTTCGAACTCGGCAACGCCCACATCCGTACCGTCCGCAAAGCAGGCCACGGTCACAGGCATTTTCAAATCTAGGAAATGATAAATTCCGGCAACGCTAAACGGACCCTGTCCTACGTGTCCGATGACCCGCCCCGCTTTGGACATTTGTCCAGACGCGATGCCAGCAGCGTAGCTGACATCCGACCAAGGTCGTCCAGGTATGGCACTGCTGATCGGACGGGCAGACAACATATCACTGAGTGTGTCAGGTTTGAGCAACCGACCTGTTACCAACCCGTGAAGAGCGCGCGCAGCATCTTGGCATGTTCCCACTAGGCAACCATGATAGACCCACTGCGGGTCGTATGTTTTCGCAGCCTCCCAGAAGACACCTGCAAAGTCGTCTTGTTTCTTGGCCAACAGGACACTTTCGAGCCCAAGTGGTCGACAGACTTCTGACGCGACAAGATCAGAGAGATCCTTGTCTGTGGTTTGTTCCAACAAATCTCGCGCGAACATATATCCGATATTCGAATAGGCATATCCCGTTCCTGGCGTGAATTTGAGGGTATCCGATTGCGCCACATCCAGCAGCTTTTCGCGAGACCATGGCGTATCTTGTCGGGCCACAGCAGCGTGATATTCACTGATGTGCCCATAGTCTGGAACGCCAGCGGTGTGCCCGAGTAGTTGCCGAAGCGTGTAGGGCCGATCTCTCAGCAGAGCGTCCACATCAATTTCGCCCCGTTCCGCCAGTCTGAAAGCGCAAATGGAAATGATCGTCTTGGTAAAACTCCACCATGGAAACAATGCAGTGGCATTATCGCCGATGCCGGTTTCTCCAGTGGCATCGATCCAGAAGCTTTGAAATGATTGCATTGTCATGGGAATAACCTCCCCAGCACGCCGACGATCGTCAAGCCTCGCTATGAGAGCATAAATCACCGTTCGATCAAGGGCAGAAAAGTCCGGGTCTATTCCGTCCGATATGGGGTCGCTGGTGGCTCCTTTTGGCACGAAGCCGAAGCGAAC
>JBOEHJ010000129.1:0-42588 GCA_050633905.1 Geminicoccales bacterium | reverse complement strand
TAATTGATCAATATCGTCGATCGCGCGAGAGTTTTACGCGCATTCGGTCTCGCCAAAGGTGTCAGGCACGCAAATGATCGGGACATCGAGAATGTCACTCAGGTGACTGCCGAGGGCTATCCCTTCTCAGTCAATCTCGCCATCGATTCACCACTCAGCAGCATGGCGCCACCAAGCGCTGAACGAGGCATGGCCGGTCGAGCGTTCTTCAAGTAAAATTGACGCACAGGCCGGCCGAAAGCGCTCGTGTTGAGACCGTTCCGGACTTTGCTCAACAAAAACTGGAGAATCGCTCAGACCGTGCCACCGAGCGAACCCTCGAGTTTGGCCATTTCCTGACCGCCGGCCATGAGGTCCTGCAGCTCTTCAGGCGTGATCTCGCCCTGTCGCGCCGTACCGAGTGTCTTGCCGCGATTGAGGACGGTGAAACGGTCACCGACGGCGAGCGCATGGCGGACATTGTGAGTGATGAACACTACCCCGATGCCTTGTTTTCGTACGCGATCGATAGTGGCGAGCACGTTTGATGTCTGGCGCACGCCGAGTGCCGAGGTCGGCTCGTCGAGGATCAGAACTTTGGCACCGAAATAGACGGCACGCGCGATGGCGACGGTCTGACGTTCGCCACCGGAAAGCGTGCCGACCGCCTGATCGGGGCCGCGCAGATTGATCCCCATCTTCTTCATTTCATCGACGGCGATCTTGTTGGCGCTTTCGGTATCGAACCGCTTTAGGAGACCGCGCCCCTTGGTCGGCTCGCGCCCCATGAAGAAATTGCGGGTGACCGACATTAGCGGGATCATGGCCAGATCCTGATAGACCGTGGCAATCCCCGCCTCCATCGAGTCGCGTGGACTGTCGAAGCTCATGGGTTTGCCTTCGAAATTGATCGTGCCCTTGGTTGGCTTATGCACGCCGGACATGGTCTTGATAAAGGTCGATTTACCCGCGCCATTATCCCCGAGCAGGCAGTGGCATTCGGCGGGCCGGACATCGAAGGTAACACCGGCAAGGGCGATGACATTGCCGAAATGCTTCTCGATGGCTTCCATATGGACGATCGGTTCGGACATCTCAGCGCTCCCCAGTGACGCGCTTGCGGATCATGTTGTTGAACAGCACGGCGATCAGGAGCATGCCGCCCAAGAAGACCAGATACCAGTCCTGGTCGATCGCGGTGTAGCTAAGCCCGATCAGCACCATGCCGAAGATGATCGCTCCGAAGAACGCGCCGATCGCCGAGCCGTAGCCGCCGGTTAGGAGACAACCGCCGATGACGGCCGCGATGATCGCTTCGAACTCCTTTTGGAAGCCACGGCGCGCGTCGGTCGAACCGCTATCCAGCACTGTGATGATCGCGACCAATCCGGCACAAAGGGCGGTGACCATGAAGAGCGAGATCTTAACCCTGCGCACCGGAACACCGGAGTTCGAGGCTGCGTTGGCGTCACCACCGGAGGCGAAAATCCAGTTGCCGACCGGTGTACGCAACAGCACATAGGTGGCGATCACGGCCACGACGATGAACCAGAGGATCTCGACCGGGATGCCAGGAACTTTGGGCGTGCCGTTCTTGAAGGTATCGATCAGGCCCATATCGCCCAGCGCCGTGAAGAGGCCGGGGAAAGCGTCGCCACTGAAAATCGGGGTCAGGAAGTCATCCGCAGTCGCCTCGCGTACACCACGAAGCTGGGTGGAACCGCCGGTGGCCCATTTCAAACCGACCAGGGAGAGGCCCCGATAGATAAAGAGGAAGGCGAGCGTAACGATGAAGGAAGGCAGGCCGGTTCGGATAACGATCTGGCCGTTGATCGCGCCGACGAAAGCAGCGAAGACCAGCGTCGCCGGGATCGCGATGATCAGCGGCAGGCCGAAGGTCATCGCGCAGGCGCCAAAGAAGAGGCCGGTAAAGGCGATCATCGATCCGAGCGAGAGGTCGAATTCGCCGCCGATCATCAAGAGAGCGGCGCCGATGGCGAGAATGCCCAGCTGCGCCGCCGGTGACATGAAGTTCATGAAGCCCGCAAGCGTGAACATTGAACTGTCAGCGACGAACAGGAAGAATGCGGTGACCAGAAGGACGCCGGCGATTGCCCCCAGTTCCGGACGCTTCATCAATTGGGTCATGAACGATTCGGACTTGATCCGTTCGTCGACGACTGGTGTGACTTCTGTTGCCATCATGCCCCCCGATTATGAAATTGGCGGGGCGACCGGAGCCGCCCCGCGGGTAAGAATAAGTCTTAGCGGATACCCTGAGAGGACAGGTCGATGACCTGGGCAGCCTTGTCCGCCGTGATCAGGTTCGGACCGGAGGGCACGTCGCCACCGGGCATCAGGCCATATTCCGCATGCAAAGCAAGGAACACGACCGGCAGATAGCCCTGGAGGTATTGCTGCTGATCGATGGCGAAAGCCGCCTCGCCGTCAGCGACCGACTGCAGGTAGCCACCAGAGAGATCGAACGATCCGATCAGGACTTCGCCGGCTTTGCCGACTGCTTTGACCGCCGTTACGGCCGGCTCCCCAGCGAGCGAGGCGCCGAGTGCGATCACCGTGTCGATATCGCCATCGGAATCGAGGGCTGCCTTGACTTTGGCTTCGATTTCCGCCGGATCATTGTTGGTTGGCAAGATGGTGACTTCGCCGCCGAATCCTTCGGTGAAGCCGGCGCAGCGATCGTCGAGCGAGACGTTGCCGACCTCATGATTGATGCAAAGGCCTTTGCTGCCGCCGAGTTCGGCCATCTTGGCGCCGGCGATCTTGCCTGCGTCATATTCGGACTGACCGACATGCAGGAGGGCACCGAGCTCCTTGGCAACATCGCTGCCGGAGTTCATCGAGATCACCGGGATCCCGGCAGCAACCGCCTTCTCGACCGACGGCCCGAGCGCGTCGGCATCAGGCATGGAGATGATCAGCCCATCGGGCTCCTGGTTGACCGCGGCATCGATCAGCTGGCTCATTGCCACCATGTCAAAGGTCTCAGGGGCACGGTAATCGACATTGGCACCGGTATCCTTCGCCGCACGCTCGACACCGTTCTTCACCACCGACCAGAACGGATCACTGGCCTGACCATGGCTGACAACGATGATATCGGCAGCCATGGCGACCGGTGCCGCGACCAGTAGGGACGCCGCAAGGGTTGTTTTGAGTAAGGTCTTCATAGTGTCTCCCTGAAGAAGTTTGGGTTGCGATGAAATAGGCCTAACGCAGCACTGTCTGGCTTAACACCAAATTCGTAGAGCCGAGCACTGGATCCGCAGGTCCTTGATTACACTGAAGCATAGACAACAGAATTTTGCAACCGGTTGCAAAATTAAGCCCTCCCTAGTATTTTTCATGATTATTCGAAGCTTAGCAGACACGTTTTGGCATGGACAGCATGTGGTGACGACGTGACGGTGACGATCAAGCAGGTGGCGGATCTGGCAGGTGTTTCGCGATCCGCGGTATCGCGGACCTTCACGGAAGGTGCTTCGGTCTCGAAAAAGACCCGGCACAAGGTTGAACAGGCCGCGGTTGAGCTCGGCTACAGCCCGAATGCGCTTGCCTCCAGCCTGACCACCGGCCGCACCAAGATGATCGGGCTGATCTCTAACAATTTTCATAACCCGATTTTTCTGGAGGTGTTCGATCTCTTCACCTGCGGACTACAGGACCGAGGACTGCGCCCGCTCTTAGTCAACCTCACCGATGAGACCGATCCGGAAAACTCGGTTCGGATGCTCAGGCAATATTCGGTCGACGGCGTGATCGTCGCCTCTTCCACCCTGCCGCTCAGCTTCGCCTGCGCTTTTCGCGATGCCGGCATCCCCGTCGTCCACTCCTTCGGCCGATACGTCGCCTCGCCCGAAGTCGATGTTGTCGGAATCGACAACGTCGCCTGCGGCCAGATAGCGGTGCGGACGCTGATCGAGCGGGGTTATCGAAAATTCGCCTTTCTGGGTGGGCCGGAAGAGGCGACATCGACCCAGGATCGGCTGACCGGATTTTCGCGTGAAGTGTCAAAGCATCCTGACATCGATGCCACCGTCAGCTTCGCCGAGGCTTATTCGTTCGACGCCGGACGCGCCGAAATGACTCGGCTGCTGGCGGAAGGCCCGCCGGCCGAAGCTTACTTCTGTGGTGACGACGTGCTGTCGATCGGCGCGATGTCTGCGATTTCCTCCCATGGGCTCAGGGTGCCCGACGACATCGGGCTGATCGGCCTGAACGATATGGAGATCGCCGGTTGGCAGAACATCGATCTCACCACCATTCATCAACCAATCAACCAGATTATCGAAGCCTCGATCGAGCTGATCACGACAATGCTGGTCGATCTCGAGCGGGCCCCGGAAGCCCGTCTTTTCCCGTGCAAGGTGGTGGAGCGCGGGACTCTCAGGGCACGGCGCTAGCGGCGATCGTCAACGAGGTGACCACGTCACCGAAACATCGGTGATCGGGCACCGATCGAGTACGTCCATCATTCGAGTAGAGGCATCACTCTTGGGCTCGGCGTTGCCGGCCTGATCCTGCTCTCGAATGCGATGTCCAGATTGTCACATTATAGGTGCATGACCACAAAACAGCTGCCAGCCTGCAATCATATACCGCAAAGGTTGAATGATCTATCGATGAACACAATCAACAACTTGTCGTTCTCAACTCTTACGATACACTCAATTCTGGAATGAGGAATATTTTGTCCGTCAGCCGCCCCCAAGCCACCTCCTAGCATCAAGAATGGGTCGTGTGTCACGAGCGCCGTCGGTCCAAACGGCGGCGCGCAACTTTAAGAGAGATGAGGGTGGGCCCGTTGAGGTCAGCAGTCAGGTGCTGGCCTCAAATTCGGAAATGTTTGCTGGGTCTTGGTCTAAAGGACCTTCCGACCGCCCCCCGTTGTCCCTGGCGGAATGGCTATGTGGAGCGCGTTATCGGCAGCATCCGCCGGGACTGGTTGGACAACGTCGTTGTCCTTCATGAGCATCATCTGAAACGGCTTCTTCGTGGCTACTTTGTATATTATCATGCATGGCGTCCGCACCGGTCACTTCGAATGGATGCGCCTGATGGTCGGGCAATCTGTAGACCTGAGCAAGGCAAAATCATCGAGTTCCCTGCAGTCCGAGGGCTGCATCACGACTATCTTCGCGAAGCTGCATGATTATTCGGGACTCACAGGAGATCGGCTATCTGGGTTCGGTCTTGCCCGCGCGCCGCAAGGCAGAGCACCGTCGCGACATTCAGCTGGTGCAGCAAAATCCGCTTTCCGCGCTCAATCCGCGCCGGTCTGTCGGCGCCTCGCTCCGCCTGGTTTTGGACGTGCACCGTCACGGCAAACCATCACAACGGCCCGACATGGTGGCGGGATTGCTGGAAGAAGTCGGGCTGGAACCGGCCCTGGCCGATCGTGCGCCCTCCGGTCTCTCCGGCGGCCAGCGCCAGCGCATCGCCATTGCCCGAGCCCTTGCCTGCCAGTCCAGGATCGTCGTGCTCGATGAGCCGACCTCGGCTTTGGATGTTCTGGTGCAGGCCCGTGTGCTTCGCCTGCTGGACGCGTTGCGCGAAAAGCGTGGGTTGACCTACATCTTCATCACCCACGATCTGTCCGTGGTGCGCAATATCGCCGATCGCGTCGCCGTCTTTCAGCGGGGCAGGCTTGTTGAGTTGGCGACGACCGAAACGCTGTTTGACAATCCGAAAAGCGACTACATGCGGGCCTTGATATCAGCGGTGCCGGTCGTGTCGCCGCCGGAGGTCGCCTTGCGCGACAGGCATGCACGAAGGGATACCAGGTAATGCGCGCAACCAAAGTCATCACCGCCGTGGAGGCCCATGCCGAAGGTGAAAGCGGGCGGGTGATCACCGCCGGGCTGCCGCAGCTGAAAGGCGTCTCGGTCAAGGAAAAGATGCTCTATATGCAAAAGCATCACGACGATATTCGAACCCTGATGCTGCAAGAGCCGCGCGGCAATCCCGCCCTTTGCTGCAACGCGATCGTCCCGCCGTGCCATCCAGAAGCGGAAGCGGGTTTCATCATCATGGAGCAGACGGAATATCCGCCCATGTCCGGCAGCAACACGATTTGCGTGGTGACGGTGCTGCTGGAGACCGGGGTGATCGCTATGCAGGAGCCGGTCACGGAGCTGACGCTCGAAGCCCCCGCTGGTCTTATCAAGGTCGAGGCAACCTGCAGGGACGGCAAGGTCGAGCGGGTCAAGTTCCTGAACGTGCCCGCCTTTGCGATGCATTTGGATATTGCGCTGGACGTGCCGGGCTACGGCAAGATCACCGCTGACATTGCCTGGGGCGGCATGTTCTACGTGATCGCGGATGCCGCACAATTTGGATTGGCGCTGACGGCCGATCAAGGAGCCGACATCGTGCGCGCCTGCGAGGCGATCCGGGCCGCCAGCGCCGAGCAATTTCCCGTCGTACACCCTGAGAACCCCGAATTCACCGGCCCCACGATTTCACAACTCACCGCGCCGCCGGACCAAGCAGGCATTGATGGCATCACGGCCGTTTCGGTATCGGGGGGGAGCTGTAAGCCGGATGGCATCACGGGCGCGCTCGACCGCTCCCCTTGCGGCACCGGCACCTGCGCCAAGATGGCGGTGCTGCATGCCAAGGGACAGCTTGCTCCAGGGCGGGATTATGTGAATGCCGGGCCGCTACGAACGACCTTCACGGGCAGGATCGAAGACACCGCCAAAGTCGGATCGTATGAGGCCGTTATTCCCAGCCTATCGGGGCGGGGCTGGATTTCGGGGATGAGCCAATATCTGCTCGATCCCTCCGATCCGTTTCAAACCGGCTTTACCGTCGGCGACATCTGGGCAGGATGATGTGACCCACGATCCTTTTACCCTAGCGGTCATCCAGGCAGGCCTCGACAATACGGCTGATGAGATGTTCGCCGTACTGCGCAAAACAGCCATGAGCCCCACCATCTACGAAGTGCTCGATGTCGGGACGGGTGTGACCGACGCCGCAGGGCGGCTGGTCAGTTCTGGCGCGGGCATCCCCACCTTTGTGGGCGTGCTCGACAAAGCCGTGAAGGTGATCGTTGAGCGCTTCGGCGACAGCCTCCAGCCGGGCGATGTCTTCATCACCAACGATCCCAATCACGGCGGCGTCACCCATCTCAACGATGTGGTCATCGCCAAGCCGGCCTTCTTTGAAGGCCAATGCGTGGCCTTCACTGCCTCGATCGCCCATTGGGGAGGCATCGGCGGCAAGGTGCCAGGCTCCATCGCGGGCGACGTGACCGAGATCTTTGCCGAGGGCCTGCGCCTTCCGCCGGTGCGCCTCTTCAATGCCGGTGTCCGGAACAGGTCCGTGTTCGACATCATCCAGGTCAATTCGCGCCTACCTGATTTTGTCGATGGCGACCTTTGGGCCCAGATCGCGGCCAGCAACAGCGCCGAGCGTCAGATCCTGGCTCTCTTCGCAAAACATGGAACCTCAACGGTCGAAAGAGCGATATCTGAGGCCTTCGCATCAGCCCGTGCGCGGGCTCTGGCGGGGCTTGCCACGTTACCCAAAGGCACCGTTTCCATCGAGGAAACCCAGGATGATAGCAAGCGTTGGCAGGCCTCGATCACGATTACGAGTGACGCATTCACGGTCGATCTGAGCGGCAACCCGAAAGACAATGGCGGACCCTATAACACCAGTCGGGATGGCGCGATCATCGCCTGCCAGATGATTTTCAAGGCACTTTGCGACCCGGAGCGTTTTGCCAATGCCGGCTCCTTCTCTCCCCTGCAGGTGATCACCGAGGAAGGCACCGTTTTCCATGCAGGCCCGACCGCGCCGCAAGGGAATTATTTCGAGAATCGCATTCGTCTGCTCGACATGCTCAGGCAATGCATGGCGCGGGCTTGCCCCGGACGCCTGCCTGCCGGATCCATTGCGTCCATCTTCGGGACGGTCATTTCAGGCACGCACCCCGACAGCGGCCGTAACTATGCGATGGTCGAACCGCAGATGGGAGGCTGGGGAGCCACCCAGGATCGTGACGGCCTCGATGCGATGTTCTCTCCCAACCATGGCGACACCTTCAATTGCCCTGTCGAGATCTGTGAAGCGCGCTATGGGCTCAATGTCATCCACAAGAAGCTTGCCGCTACAACGCGCAATCCCAGAGGTCGAAGCGGCGGGGCAGGCGTAAGCGTGATGTATGAGCTACGCGCGGCGGCCAACCTCTCGGTTGGCTATACCCGAGCGAAAGTTCCCGTCTGGCCGTCCAATGATCAGCCGCCCGGCGGGACAAATGCCATGATCGTCCACCGGCGATCTGGCGTTCAAGAGGTCCACCAGTTCGCCGGTGGCATCGTGTTGTGCAAAGGGGACCGGGTGCTCATCGAAACGGCCAGCGGGGGTAATGTATAGGGAATTGGAGACGTTCAGCTGCTCGGGTGATGCTGTCAGGCGACGCTCTCACTTGTCTGCGTTGTCCCCGAATGGGCGAGCCACTAAGCGGCAATCATTGCTCGCCATTTCCAAAGAACGGCGTCCGGGTTGAGGTCGGTCCCACCCGTCTCGTCATTATCCAATTGGACGGTAGCGACATCGCAAATGTTCGATAAGTCGGCGGGCTGGGCGCCTGCGTAGGGCGTCAAAGACACAACGCTCAGGGCGAGCGATACGGCCAGGCCGGGCAAACGATATCGATCGAACAGCTTATGCCGCGTCATAACTTGAGTTTTCGGCTTGACGGCAACTCTCGACCGGGTCGTTCTGGTCAGCGCTCAGGTTTGACCGGACGCAGCGGCATCGACTTTACGGCGCAACGCTCGAAGGAGACCGTCAATTCCCCCTCGCTGGCTGATGACGGTCCCGAAGTCGGCGCGCTGTGTGATGACCATGCTGATGCCTTCGATGACGACGTCGACGACGTACCATCGATCATCATCTCGCTGCAGCATCCAGTCGACACTGACCGATGCGCCGGTTGGTCGCGTTATCTTGCTTGCCACTGCTGTGATGCGCTTGCCGTTCTGGCGGGTCGCACTGACTGTGAACTGCTCGTCGCTGTATTCGCTTAAGCGATCCGAATACGTAGCGACGATGAAATTCTCGAACAGACGGGAGAACTCTTCCTTTTGCGCATCGCTGGCCGTGCGCCAGTGCCTTCCCATGACCAGCCGGCCGATCTTCTTGATGTTGAAGTGCTCGATCAGCAGGCTCCGAAAGAACCGCTCGCGATCGACGGTGTTTCGGCTTTCGTCACTGAGCATGTCGATCGCTTTGTGACCGAGATTTTGGACGAACCGTGCGGCATCTTCGTCGGCGCGAGCGGACGCCACGGTAGCAAGGCAAACCATCACCATCAGGCCGATGGCGACGGAAAGATGACGTCTGCAACGCCATTGTGTGATTCTGTTCAATGTTGGCGTTCCCATGAGCTGCTTTGCAGGACGGAGGTGAGATCAGCTGTGCGCAAGCCATCGCGACCGCCGGCTTCTCCGATCGGATGCAACGATTTCGATCTCACTGATTATGGGATGCTTGGGCACTGAACTTGGTTACAAGAGGTGCCCGAGATTGTTCGCCGTAAAGGTGCTGACGCTGCGGAGGACATGGGGGAAAGCAGCTATATGAGGTCGAGGGAACGATCTCGAAGCTTAGACGTGACGCGCGGCGCGAATGGCCCTGATGAGATCCTCCGGCATCTTATCGGCGAGCGGCGGCGGCTCACTTGTAGCAACAAGCTTGGCAAGTTCCATGGTCTCACGATAGGCCTCCAAATAGTTTCGACATTCGGGGCAAAGCATGAGATGCAGTTCGAACACCGTTCTCTGACGTTCTGGGAGATCGCCCTCGAGATAGTCGAGGATGAACTCTTCAAGCTGTCGACAGGTTATCATCAAGGGAAGGTGATTGAAGACCGCGCCACGCATCCATTGAGCCGCCTTTGACCGGTAGGGGCGCGGGGTCATGGTTCAATCCAAACAATCGATTCGATGGCTTCGTTCAATGCAGCGCAGCTTCGATGTCGACAAACGCTGACCTCACCTTCTGTCATGTCACGAAACCCGATGAGTCCACGATCCATGACTCTTTGATTCCGCTAAAGTGGCGTTGGATACGAGATTTCTCGAAAAGGTGATCGGAGCTGAATGGCTTGAGTCGTGCCATTCGCTCTCCGCTGGCGTTGTAACCTTTTATGACAGGATGGCGTCAAAGAGCCGTGTTGATCACGAAGAGTAAGAAAGATGAACGAGGCAGGGATTTTGATTGGGTCGGCGGCAGTGTTCGCCTACGCGATGCTGGCAAGGCGTTTGTCGGGCTGGATCGTAACGCCGCCATTGTTCTTTCTCGCTCTTGGCTGGGGGCTCGGCGAAGCCGGCTTGATCCATTTCGACGGCGCAGAACTCGGCCTTCATATCCTGGCCGAGATCACGCTCGTGATCCTGCTGTTTTCCGATGCAACCATGATCGATGCTGGAGCGCTGCGGCGGCGCTTCATCTGGCCCGAGCGTATGCTCGTTGTTGGCCTCCCGGTCGCCATGGTGCTCGGCACGGCGCTCGCACTTCTCCTGCTACCGGGATGGAGCCTTTGGGAAGCGGCCCTGATCGCCGCCATCTTGGCGCCGACCGATGCAGCACTTGGCCAGGCTGTGGTGACCAACAAGGCCGTGCCCGAACGCGTTCGAAGAGCGCTCACGGTCGAAAGCGGGCTCAATGACGGTCTTGCGCTGCCGGCGGTGCTGTTCTTCGGCTGCATGGCGGTCGGCGGCGTCCATGACAACATCCAGAGCAGTTGGCTCGTGTTCGCCGCCGAACAGATCGGACTGGGCGCACTCGCAGGTGCGGCCATCGGCTGGCTGGGAGGCAAGGCCGTTCGACATGCCGCCGAGACCAGGCTGACCAGCGAGACCTTCGAGGGTATCGGCGCCTTGGCGTTAGCGGGTCTCGCCTATTTCGGATCCGTCGCGATCGGCGGCAACGGGTTCCTCGCGGCCTTTGTCGGCGGCTTAGCCTTCGGCCAGGCGACGAAGCAGCGTTGCCGGTTCGTCGGTGAGTTCATGGAGGCGGAAGGCCAGGTATTGGTCTGGCTGACATTCCTTTTGGTCGGCGCGGTTCTGATGCCGATGGCGGCACGACACATCGAGCCTGTCGCCATCTTCATGATTTTGATGAGTTTGCTGATCGTTCGTCCCATGGCCATCTGGCTCTCGCTCTGGGGGACCGATGCCTCGCCGAAAGTGAAGGTGTTCATGGGCTGGTTCGGCCCGCGAGGCCTCGCGACGGTGCTCTTTGCGCTCCTTGTCGTCGGCGACCTCGAGGCATTGGAGCGCGGCGAGGAGATCTTGACCATCGCCGCGATGGCCGTCGGCCTGAGCGCACTGCTCCATGGCGTCACCGCGGCGCCGGCCGCAAGGCGTTTTGGTAAACCTGCCGGGCATGACGCAGAAGCCGCCGAAGGCGTCGGGTGACGATGACCGGTGCTGTCGTCACTGCTGAGCCCAGCTGCTTCCGCAACAGACGGCTGCTTTGGCTGTCGGGTGTTTCCTGTGTTACGTGGCGATGCCAGCTTGTGTGCCGCATCGCGCCAGTGATCGCTCGGCACCGGTGCTCCATGCGAAACGGAGCATGACGGCGCCTCTTGTCAGAAGGCTCCATGAGCAGCTCTCGTCAGGTGCCTGGCCAGAAGAGGGAATGTCGCCGACCAATCATGTCATCGGCGCCTTGATCATATTGAGCGCAGTTGTGGCGATCATGGAGACCGAGGCCCGTCTCGTTGATGAGGCCGCTTGGTTGTTTGAGATCGGCGCGGTCATCTTCCCGATGCTCTTTGCCATCGAGTATGGAGCCCGCGTCTATGCCGCTGGCGCCGAGGTCCGCTATGCAGGGATGCGCGGCCGATTGCGCTACATGGCCACACCTTGTGCTATGTTGGACCTCGTTGCGATTGCGCCAGCATTGTTTGCTACCGGAGCGAACACGGCCCTGCTGCTGCGGCTATTTCGACTTGTTCGGCTTGTGCGCCTCGCCAGGTTCGGTCGATTGTCGATGGCCATCCATGCGTTGATCGAGGCGCTCGAGCGGCGCTGCTTTGAGCTTGGCCTGTCCCTGGCTCTCGCGGTGATGATCCTGATCGCATCCGGAACGCTGATGTATCTTGTCGAGGGTACGCATCAGCCAGAGGCTTTCGGCAGCATTCCGAGAGCCCTTTGGTGGAGTGTGGCGACCCTTACCACGGTCGGCTATGGGGATGTCTATCCAGTTACAGCTGTCGGCCGTGCCGTCGCTGGCGCTACTGCGATCGTTGCGATTGGTCTGGTTGCCATGCCGGCCGGCATTCTGGCGGCCGCCTTCACAGATGCTTTTCAACGCCGTCGAAGCGACCCGCGTCCATAGAGCCTCTTGTCAACCAACTTGTGAGTTGCGGCCGAAGGTATCAGAACACGGCAGCTGACTGACCGAAGACGATGGAGCAGCGATTTGGGGGGCGTGGACAACAAAGAACCGCCGGAAGACCGGGCGACGCCCGGGCCCGATGATCTGATCGCATCCATCAAGGCAGGAAACGACGACGCAATCGAGAGCCTCGTCAAGGAGCACGCGTCGTGGATGACCGCCGTTGCCTGGCGCATCACGCGTGACCAAGCGCTGGCAGAGGATTGCGTCCAAGAGGCTTTTCTCAACGCTCTTCGCAAAATATCCGATTTCGAAGGGCGCTCCACGCTCAAGACCTGGCTGCATCGGATCGTGGTCAATCAGGCCCTCGTGAAACTGCGTCAACGGGGGCGAGCCAACGAGGTGCAGATTGATCAATGGATGCCCGAGTTCGACGAGAATGCCTGCAGGATCGAACAGCGATGGCCCCGGATCCCGACGCCCGAGGAACTTTTGGAGCGTCAGGACAATCGTGCGTTCATCCTCGCCCAGATCGATCAGCTTCCTGAAAGTTACCGCATCGTGCTACAGTTGCGTGACATCGAAGAACTGAGCACTTCCGAGGTCGCGGAGCTCACCGGGTTGTCAGAGATCAACGTCAAAGTCCGTTTGCATCGCGCCCGATCAGCGCTGAAAAAATTGATCGAGCCTCTCCTTCGAAGAGAAAGGTGATGGAGCGTTCTCTTGGATTCAGCATGATGCGCTGGATGAAGGGCATGATGTTCAAGCACATGCCTTTCATGATCACCTGCATCGAGTTCGAGGATTTCATCATCGACTACCTCGAGGGTGATCTGTCCGAGCGGCAGAGAACGGTGTTCGAGTTCCACCTCAGGATATGTCGCGAGTGTCGGGAATACTTGGCGGCCTATCGGCGGACGATGGAGGTCTCGAAGATGTCCAGCCAGTCGGATCGACCGCGCCTTCCGGACAGCTTGCCGGACGATCTCATCAAGGCCATTCGCGAAGCGCGCAAAGCCTAGCGCTCACATTTTTTTTCTTCGCTCTGTAACCGCCATGGACATCGTAGCATCAATTGTTGCGACGCATCGCGCCGACGGCGCCAATCGTCGCCTGTGGATGATTTGATCCCTTAGCCAGTGGGTCACAGCGGAAAGCTTAGGCGGTGTGTGTGTGTCGTCTTGTTTCCGTGATGCGTGCTTGTCGATTATCGAGCGAGGCCTTGGATGACAGAAGTCGATGCTTTCCTCACATCGTTGCAGGTGCTCACCGGCATCGCGTTGCTGATCATTTGCGCTACGATTCGCCTCATACTCATCGAAGTCCAGCTGCGCACCTTCAGCAATTCCAAGGACGAGCAAGCCGTCAACATGATTGCCGGCTACATGCTGCGCGGTCGCAGCTGTCGCGGCGCTCTGTTCGCGCTCTATGGCGCGGCGATCGCGTTCGTTCTGTCGAGTGCCGCCAACCGGTTGTTTGTGTCGATCGGTCTCTCCTCAGAGGCGTTCATGCGGGTCACCGGTGTCCTGGGCGCAGCCCTTCTCATCCTGGGCCTTGGACTCTTGGTGATCGACACGTTCATGTCTCTCGAATCTGCGGAGCATGCCGCGCGCAGAACGCTCGATAATCGTCAAAGGCGGTGATTTCTGGCCCTCATCGTGTAACCGACGCCAACGTCAGAACATCTTTGGGTCAAGAGGAGCGACTCTGGCCCCGAAAAGCAGAAAGGATAACCAAGATGACAACCGATGACCCGCATGCCGCCTTGGCGACGCTGAAGTCGCTCATGGGTGCTCGTACGGAGCAAATGGATGCCTGGACCAAAGCTGGACAGATCAATGTCGAGTTTCTCGAGCGCGTGAACCAAGTGGCTCTGCATGGTGCGCAGACCCTGGTGTCAAGGCAGTCCAACGCTCTTCGCAGTACATTCGACGAGGTCGACTCCTTAATGCGGGCGCTCACGCAGAACGGCAACGGGACCATGGACCCCGATGTCCAGCAGCGCTGCGTCACGACATCGATCCAATGCGCGCTGGAACATGTCCGTGTCGCCATGGAATGTGCGCAGGAAATGAACACCGCAACCTTCGATGCCATGAAGGAACGGTTGGAAGTCTTCACACAGCCGGGCAAGCCGCAGGCCAATAAGAAGGGCTGAGAGCTCGACTCGTCACTCGTCCTGACAGTTCAACTTTCGGACCAGAATCATTGTATCCCTACCGCACAGGCCAGGGTCCCGATGAACGACGATCGTCGAAGCCCTGGACGAATGGCGAGCCTGACTGCCCTTTCCGATCTCAAGAAAAAAGAGCTGCCAAACCGTAACCATCTCGCCGGGGCAGCATCTGTACCTCAGGAGCGTAGCGGCTTGTCGCCGGCAACAAGCGTCGATCTGACCCCGCTCGACTTCAAGCCAACAGAAAAGGGAGAAAACCATGCTCGTCAACCGCAACGTCATGCGGGCAGCGGCATCAAGTCTGGTCTTGATGATCGCGACTCTGCCAGAAGTGAGCGAAGCCCATCCGTCGCCCGATGTCTATGAAGATGGCTGGTCGATTTCGATGGAACAGCTCTTCACCCTGGTGCGCTCGGCCGAAGCCAAGGAGTTTTCAGGACCAACCAAGCCGATCGGCATCGGGGTCAAGGATCTTGGCCTGGTCGAACTCGGCCCCGAAGTCGAAGGACTAGAGGGAAGGCAGATGCGCGCGCGCTACTGGACGATGGAGCCGGGTGGCGTGGTTCCGGTGCATAGCCATGCGGATCGACCGGCGCAGATCTATGTGCTCAAGGGCACGGTTGCCGAGCATCGAAGCGACTCGGACCATCCTCACGTCTACCAGGCAGGCGATCTATCGGTCGAGGACAATGGTGTCGTGCATTGGTGGGAGAACAGCGGCGACACCACGGTCGAGCTCCTCGCCATCGACATCTTCAACACCAAGCAATAGCAGGGGAGGACTCTCATGTCATTTCATTGGAGTGATGCCGCAAGGCGGATGGTGATCACGACCGCGGTAGCCGGCGTCGCGCTGTCAGCTGTTGCTGCGAGCGCGGCCTCTTCCGATTTGCCGACCAAAGAGATCAATGGGTTGACCGGTCCCGCAAAGCCAGTCGGCATGGCGATCGAGGAATTGGGGGCAATCACGCTGGGTAAGGAGTTTCCCCAGATCGCCGCGGTGGCCGATCGCTTAATGCGTGGCCGCCATGTCACGGTCAAAGCGGGCGGCATCGTGCCGATCCACAGCCATAAGGACCGCCCTGCGGTGACGTACATCCTTGACGGCGAGATCATCGAGCATCGCAGCGATGTCGAAGGCGCGCTCGTTCGCAAGGCCGGGGATTGCACGCTCGACGTCAGCGGCATTTCGCAATGGTGGGAAAACAAGAGCGACCGTGACGTCCATATGTTCACGGTCGATCTCTACGACCCTTCCATCCCGACTGATTACTGACGAGAGGGAACACAATCGTCAAGCTCGGCGGGCCGGCGCTCCGCAGGCCTGAGGGGCTGCTCGGCATCCTGCGCGAGGCGACCGACCGCTATCTCGATGCGAAGGCGGATAGGCAAGCTGACGCCGGCGAGCGGGACTATCGACGCGTGCTCGACCACATGCGGCACTACGCCGAAAGCCAGGCTGTCGACGCGGACTTCGGCGATCTTAATCAAGGCCGAGCCGACATCCCGAGTTCGCCGACGCCATAGCCTTCGAACAACCCCCAGTCACGCTTAATCGCGGAGCCCTGGATTACATGACCTCCACAACTCAAGCCCGGGCCGAACACGCCACGGGCAGCGGCATTTTACGCCGAAGCCTGGTGATCGGCCTGATCAGTTTCTTGACCTTGATCGATCTGTTCGGTGCCCAAGCTCTGCTGCCATCCTTGACCGCGGCCTATGGCGTGGACCCTGGGACAATGGGCTTTGCGGTCAACGCCAGCACCATCGGCATGGCGATCGCCGGTCTCGTGGTCGCCCTCCTCAGCCGGCACATTCCTCGAAAGGCAGGCATCTGGATCAGCTTGGCCTTGCTCTCGATTCCGACCAGCCTTCTCGGTGTCACCGAGAACGTCACCACCTTCATGATGCTGCGGATCGTCCAGGGTGCCTTCATGTCCACGGCGTTTACGCTCACCATTGCCTACCTTGCCGAGGAATGCTCGGCCAGCGAGGCTGCGAGCGCCATGGCAGCGTACATTACTGGCAATGTCGCCTCGAACCTGCTCGGTCGACTTTGTGCAGCCTTTGCAGCCGACGCGGTGGGTCTCAGTGGAAGCTTTTTTCTGTTCGCAGCGCTCAATGTCTGCGGCGCCATCCTCGCTTACCTGTCACTCAGCCAGACCTCGCCTCGGGAAGCAGTCGGAGCGAGTGAGGTCTCCCTAACCCAGGCTCTGGGCGAGCAGCTTCGTAATCCGGCATTGGGCTCGAGCTTTTCGATCGGCTTCCTGATCCTGTTCGTGTTCATCGGCGTGTTCACCTATGTAAACTTCGTCCTGGCATCACCTCCGTTCGGCCTGTCGGCGACCGCCCTCGGGCTGGTCTACTTCGTCTTTCTGCCCGCTATCTTCACGACGCCGGTCGCCGGACGGATGGTGGCGCGACATGGCACGAGGCGAACCATCTGGCTGTCCATGGGTCTCGCCGGTCTCGGCGTGGCGCTCCTTCTGACACCTTACCTAGGGCTGGTGTTGGCCGGCCTCGCTGCCGTCGGGGTCGGAACGTTTTGCGCTCAGGCCGCGACCACCGGCTTTGTCGGCCGCGCCGCACGATCGGACAGAGCCCTGGCCAGCGGCCTTTACTTGTCATCCTACTATGTCGGCGGGTTGATCGGCAGCCTCGTTCTCGGGCGAATTTTCGACATCTTCGGTTGGCCCGCGACGGTCATGGCGATCGCGTTGGCGGTTCTCGTTTCCGGCTTGATTGCGATCCGCCTGGTCGAGCCGGAGATAGTCCCAGAGACCGCAAAGACATAGCTCGACGCATCAACCATTTTTCGCAAAGGAAAACCACTATGGCAGACAGACAGGTCGACGTCGCGATCATCGGAGCCGGCACGGCCGGTATGGGCGCCTATCGTGAGGCCACGAAGGTCACCGATTCCGTGTTGCTAATCGAAGGCGGCGACTACGGCACCACTTGCGCTCGCGTCGGCTGCATGCCGTCCAAGCTGCTGATCGCCGCGGCCGAGGCTGCCCATCATGGTCGGCAAACCGCTCCCTTTGGCGTCCACTACGATCCTCCGCGCATTGATGGGCAGGCCGTCATGAAACGCGTCCGCGGCGAACGGGACCGCTTCGTCGGCTTTGTGACCGAAACGGTCGAAGGGTGGCCCGAGGCGCATCGCTCGAAGGCATGGGCGAAATTTATCAGCGGCCATGAGCTTGCCCTCAGTGATGGCACCACGGTCAGCGCGGAGCGCATCGTGATTGCTACGGGCTCCAGGCCGAATGTCCCGGCACCGTTCGAGGCCTTCGGCGATCGTCTGATCGTCAATGACGATGTCTTTTCCTGGAGCAGCTTGCCGGAATCGGTCGTCGTCTTCGGTGCCGGCGTGGTCGGGCTTGAGCTCGGTCAGGCATTGCATCGCCTCGGTGTTCGCACCGCGCTCTTCGGCCGTAACCACCTGGTTGGCCCACTAAGCGATCCTGAGGTGCTTACCGCCGCCTGCCACATCTTTGCGGACGAGTTCGCGTTCCATCCTCATGGCGAGGTCACGCGCATGGTTCGAGCCGATGATGGGGTTGAGATTGATTATGTCGAAGATGGCGAGAGCAAAACGGCGCATTTCGACTATGCGCTGGTCGCCACCGGGCGGCGCCCCAATGTCGATGGCTTGGCGCTCGAGAACGCATCCGTGCCACTCGATCAGCGCGGCGTCCCAATCTTCGATCCCTGCACGATGCAATGCGGCAACGCGCCAATTTTCATCGCCGGCGATACCACCAGCACCATCCCGTTGCTTCATGAAGCTGCGGATGAAGGCCGCGTTGCCGGCTACAATGCCGCCCACTGGCCGGATATTCGGGCCTTCCGCAAGAGCGCGCCACTCGGCGTGGTCTTCTCCGATCCGCAGATCATGACGGTTGGCCAGAGCTTTCGCGAACTCACCGAAGCCGACATTCGTTTTGAAACAGGCGCCATCGACTGGTCCGATCAAGGCCGCAGCCGCGTGATGCTGATCAACAAGGGCCTGCTTAGGGTCTACGGCGAACGCGGCAGTGGACGGTTCCTGGGCGCCGAGATGATCGGACCGCGAGCCGAGCATCTCGCCCATCTCCTAGCCTGGGCTTGTCAGTCCAACCTCACCGTCAGCGAAATGCTGGAGCGCCCGTTCTACCACCCGGTCGTCGAGGAAGGATTGCGGACAGCACTCCGCATGTTGAATGCAGCGCTCGCCATGGGCCCGTCACCGATCCCCCGTTGCCTGGACTGCGGTCCCGGCGCCTGACGGACAGCTCACGCGTAGAATTGAACAACCTTCAAAGAAGGAACATCAGACAATGTTCATAGGAAGAACCGCAATCATCACCGGCTCATCGAGCGGCATCGGTCTCGGCGTGGCCGAGAGCTTCGCCAAGGCCGGTATCAATGTGATGATGAATGGCATCGAGCCGGCGGAGCAGGTTGCCGATCATGTCGCTCGTCTTGAGGGCTATGGCGTCAAGGTGGCCTACAGCCCGGCCAACATGATGATCCCCGACGAGGTNNCTCGTGAACAATGCCGGCATCCAGTTCGTCGCGCCGATCGACGAGTTCCCGGACGAGAAATGGGATGCGATCATCGCGATCAATCTGTCGGCGGCCTTTCATGCCATCAAGATGGCGCTGCCAGGCATGAAGACCCGCGGCTGGGGGCGAATCATCAACATCGCTTCGGCCCATGGTTTGGTGGCCTCTCCCTACAAGGCCGCCTATGTCGCCGCCAAGCATGGCATCCTGGGCATCACCAAGACCGTGGCGCTCGAGGTCGCCGAACAAGGCATCACGGTCAACGCTATCTGCCCAGGCTATGTCTGGACGCCCTTGGTCGAAAAACAGATCCCGGAAACCGCAGAGGCGCGGGGCATCACGGAAAAGGAGGTCATCGAAGATGTCCTTCTGCATGCTCAGCCGACCAAGAAATTCGTGACGGTGGAGCAATTGGGTGGTTTGGCGACGTTCCTCTGCTCGGATGCAGCCGCCTCGATCACCGGCACAGCACTTCCGGTCGACGGCGGCTGGACAGCCCAATGACCGCGCCCGCGGACGTCAGCCCCAGGCCAGTAGATGCCAGCCCAAAGCCAAAGGCTGGCGCCCCAGCCCAAAAGACCAGGAGCTCGTCGCCGAAATGTGTGAGTCTAGCTCTCCAAGGCGGCGGCGCTCACGGTGCGTTTACCTGGGGCGTCCTTGATCGGTTCTTGGAAGATGATCGCATCGAGATTGCTGCCATCAGCGGCACCTCCGCTGGGGCGATGAATGCCGCCTTGGTCGCCGACGGCCTCATGCGAGATGGCACCGACGGCGCGCGCGCATGCCTTCATGACTTTTGGCAGGCGGTGAGCAAGGCAGGTCAGCTCAGCCCGATCAAGCGCGGGCCGATCGATGCCTACATGAACAATTGGAGCCTGGATCACTCGCCGGGCTATCACCTGTCGGACATGCTGATGCGCATGGTGTCGCCCTACCAGCTCAACCCGTTCAACTACAACCCGCTGCGTGACATCGTCGCCGAGCGCATCGATTTCGATCGGGTCCGTAGCTGCGACAAGATGAAGGTCTTCATCTCGGCGACCAATGTCGAAAACGGCCGCGTCAAAGTCTTCGATCGTAGCACGCTTACCGTCGACATGGTGATGGCGTCGGCCTGCCTGCCCTTCATGTTTCAGGCGGTCGAGATCGATGGCGTGCCCTATTGGGATGGCGGCTATATGGGTAACCCGGCGCTGTTTCCCTTCTACCATGTGGATGCCGCCGACGACATCGTCGTCATTCAGATCAACCCGATCGAGCGACAGGGCGCTCCGAAGACCGCGCAGGAAATCCTGAACCGGATCAACGAGATCACCTTTAATGGCAGTCTCCTGAAAGAACTGCGCGCCATTGATTTCGTTCGCCGCTTGCTCGACGAGGGCAAGCTCGAGGCGCAACACTATCGACGCCTGAACGTCCATATCATCGAGAACCAGGAAGCGCTCAAACCGCTGGGCGCGTCATCGAAGCTCAACGCGGAATGGGCCTTTCTCACCCATCTGCATGATCTCGGCCGGCAGACGGCGGCCACCTGGCTCGACCGACATTTCACCGATCTCGGCGAGCGATCGACCGTCGATCTCCACGCCATGTTCAGAAATATAGGACCGCAGCACAATGGTTGAAACGACCTTTCCCACATACGCTGGACCACTCCCGGTCGTCGATACGCCTGCCATGATCGAAGTCGATCGCGCGATGATCGAGGACTATCGGATCGAGTTGATCCAGATGATGGAGAACGCGGGCCGTAACCTGGCCCATCTGACCCGAGCGCGCTTTCTGGATGGCGATCCGCGGGGCAAATTGATCGTGGTGCTGGCCGGATCCGGCGGCAATGGCGGTGGTGCGCTGGTCACCGCTCGACGTCTGTCCTGCTGGGGCGCCGACGTTGTCGTCGTTCTCGGTCAGTCAAAAGACCAAATGACGACGGTGCCGCGACATCAGCTCGACATCATCGAACGCATGGGTGTCACCGTCTGGAATGCGTCGCGATTGGCGCAGCACCGATTGAATGCGGCAGCGGTTCTGGATGGGTTGATCGGTTACAGCCTGTCGGGGGACCCTAGGGACGACCCTGCGCGCTTGATCAACTGGGCCAACCAGCAGGGGGGACCCATCATCTCACTGGATGTCCCCTCGGGCTACGACGCAGCGAATGGCGTGATCCGTGATCCGGCGATTCGGGCGACGGCAACGCTGACCCTGGCTCTGCCCAAGCCAAGCCTACAGGCGCCAGACGCTCGTGACACCGTAGGTGAGCTGTATCTCGCGGATATCAGCGTACCGCCAGGCCTCTATGCGCATCCGCCGCTTCATCTCTCGGTGGAACCAATCTTCGCACAGTCCGACATCGTTCGAATCGTCTGACGATGCTCTTTCGACTGGCTGAGGCGAACGAACTCATCATGGTCCATCTGACGCTGTCCGCCACATCCCGAATGCAAGGAATCACGAGTGGCGAAGAGGTACTGTAACCCCATAGCGTCGGCGCGCATCAAACTGGGTAGCTAGCTCATTGCGCTCAAAGCGCGGCGCTTCGTTGTTCTATTGGCGAAGTCCGTGATTGGGCTCGCTTGTCACCATCAGCTTGGCTCGGAGTTTGGTTAGATGGCGTGTCCAACCCTCGAGGATATTCTCGACGAAGACAGTCGTTTTGCGATGATGATCGATGGCGCGAATCTCTACCAGACTGCGCGCGCGCTCGATTTCGACATCGACTACCGCCTGTTGCTCCAAGTATGCGCGCGAACCGCGCGATTGGTACGCGCCTCATATTATACGGCACTGCTGGACGGCGAGGAGTATTCGCCCCTTCGGCCCTTGGTCGACTGGCTGGGCTACAACGGCTACTCCGTCGTGACCAAACCTATGAAGGAGATCGCCGATCCAAATGGTCGTCGCCGATATAAGGGCAACATGAATGTCGAACTCGCGATAGACGCGATCGAGATGGCGCCAACGCTAGATCACCTGCTGCTGTTCTCCGGCGATGGTACGTTCCGGCGGCTGATCGAGGCTGTGCAAAGGAAAGGTGTCAGGGTCACAGCGGTCAGTACGCTCCAAACACAGCCCCCCATGATCGCCGATGAACTCCGACGGCAGGCTGATAGCTTTATCGAGCTGCAGGAGCTGGCGCCTTGGATTGGCCGTGAGCGTCGGGCGACCGCTATGCCCGGCCGGGAGAGTGCTGCACGATCTGGGGTGAACCCGGATCTTACGGAAGTCTGAACATCCCATGGCGTGTTCAGAGCCGATATTAGAGGCGACCTTGGGCATAGACCCGTGCCACGGCAGGCTCTGCTGGATCAAGTGTGGGGCTACAGTGCAAACGTTAAAAGTCACACGCTCGAGACTGACATCTACCAGCTTCGACAAAAGATCGAGCCCAATCCTACTCATGTCCAATTCCTGGTGACCGAATCAGAAGGTTATCGACTGGCTCGTTAGCTAATCCGCTTGGCTGAGATCATGAATTCGATCGGACCTCAGCCAAGTACGATGCATGCTAGAGATCATTTTGGGATTGATTGGATCACTGCTGATCCTTTCTCGCGGCTTTGGCGCCATCACCAGGTAACGCGTCAGAGGTGGGGATGGGTCCATAGGTCTCGACCTTCAACGCAGCGATCTGAAAGGAAACGGCGCCATATGTGGCAACGCAATAGGGAACGATGAAGGTCAAGATGATCTTGACGAGGTCAACGTCGGCTCCTGCAAGCAGAAGTCACCTTGATTGATAATGTTCAAGATGGCGCCAACAATCAGCGCTACGAGCAGGGATCGTCGCAGAACGCCGTCTGCAAGACAGAACCGGAGTATTGTAAGCAAGGATAGCATCGGCAGTTCCGGTGCGGATCTAAGCATCCGCAATCCAAGTCTGTTGTACCATTATTGCAAGAATAGACATCGGCGCGTCCTATTAGGTTACACGTCGCAGTTGATCGCCTCAGGTGCCGAAGAAGTTTCTCGTGGACAACAGCCTCCACCAACAGAAGAAATACGGCAAATTGATGTTGCGGCTTGCGTGGTCTACCTCCGGCATGAATGGCGAGGCTGGACCGATTGTAACCATTCCGCTGCTCGAACATCTATCCTTCCAGACGGACCCGTAGATCTGGCCGGCAAGCGACAAGTTATCCTTGCCGCTTACCGTGACGGTCCAGGAATTCAGCGGAGGCGGTGATGACGAGAAGTGGGATACAAGATATTCGAAAAGGCATGCTTGCCAGCTTTGCAGGCACAATCGTGCTGTCCATCATCATGGTGACGAAGCAGATGGCAGGCATTGCACCACAAATGAACCCCATCGCCGACCTTGCGGACATCGCGCACCGGCTGATCGGCCTGCCGGCGGCGGCGCTCATCGGATGGGTGCTTCACTTCGGCGTCGGTATCGTCGTTTGGGGGACGCTGTTTGCTGCCCTGCATCAAAGAATACCTGGATCGAATCTGATCAAAGGCATTCTGTTCGGCATCGGTGCTTGGGTTCTGATGATGGTCGTTTTTCAACCCATCGCGGGCCAAGGGCTGTTCGGCCTTAACGGTGGAATGGTCGTTCCGATGATGACTCTCATGCTCCATTTCGTCTATGGCGTCGTTCTCGGGCTGGTCTTCGCAAAGCTCTCAGCCCGATAAGACCTGCGATTGCGGGCCGTAGCAGTCTTCAAGCAACACCTATGCTGTCACTTGTAAAACATAAATCTTTACATCTGTACAGATATTGTCTACAAACCAAGCCTAGCCGGGCAAAGGCTACCTCCTTTCGGGTAGGATGGGGGTGCCCCCGGAATCTTGGATCAGCAGAGACTATTCGCACCGTGGATTTCGCTTCAACCGAGAGGACAACATTCCTCGACGACGAATCGGCGCTAATCGTGGCGCTGAAGGGCGGCGACGAGACGGCATTCGAGGTATTGATCGATAGCTATGCCGGTCGCATGTTGGCTACTGCGCGTCGACTCACCGGCAATGAGGAAGAAGCCCGCGATTGCGTTCAGGAGGCGCTTATCCTGGCGTGGAAGAATATCGGCCAGTTCGAAGAGCGTTCGTCTGTTGCCACGTGGCTGCATAGGATCGTTGTCAACTATTCGCTGATGCGTCTCAGGAGGAGGAAACGCGAGCGTGAGCAGTCGTTAGATGACCTCATGCCGGAGTTCGATCGATATGGCTACCTGGTTGGCCCGACTCAGATGACGGACGATGATCCTTACACGTTGTTGGAGCGCAAAGGGACGAGAGAGATGTTGTGCCACGCAATTGAACGACTCCCCACAAGCTACCGTATCATCGTGCTCCTGCGCGACATCGAAGGATTCAGTACTAGAGAGGTCGCTGAGATGCTGGAGATCAGCCTATCTCTCGCCAAGACAAGGCTGCACCGTGCCCGGATGGCACTGCGGAAGATGCTAGCGCCGTTGTGGCAGCGAGGCGAAACATGAAGGCTCTATTGATCAAGTTCTTCCTTTGGATCTTGGGCGATCATGCGAAAGCCGGTCACCTCAAGAAGTTCATTGAGTCGGTTTTTTTAAGGTACTTCCCGGCTCAGATGACCTGTCGAGAGTTCGAGGCGTTCATCATCGACTATTCGGAAGACGAACTCTCCGAGCGTCAAAGGCAGTTGTTTGATTGGCATATGACTATGTGTCCGATGTGCAAGGTTCAATTCGAAACCTATTGCCACACGATACAGCTTGGTCAGAATGCGTTTGAGAAAGACGACGCCGATGTTCCAGAGAGCGTCAAAACGGAGCTAATTAATGCGATCCTCGCTTCCCGACACACTCGCTAGGTGTGAACCGCGCCGGATTTGCTGAGGCCAATTCGAAATCCTAGGAACACCAACGTTTCTTTCGTTCAAACAGTCGCGGTTAGCGATTGGCGGAGTTCCGAATTAATTTCGAGGATAGCGTCTTTCTCGCCTGCAATCACTCTTGCCAGTGCGTTCTGAAACAGACCGTCAAACAAGGCGTAGTACGCTTTTGAGGACAGCTTTGGCGAACCATTTCCCAATGCTGCGTAGCGTTCAACGATTTTCCAGACCATGTTCTCCAGATCGCTGTCGATCTTTCTGACGTCCTCAGCCAATGCATCTTCAAACATGGCTTGCGAGCGCAGATCGTACCAGAGTCGATGAAGATGCGATTCAGTCATCAATGTTTCAGACAGCTGTTTCAGAAATCCCTCAAGGAGATCTTCTTGGGTCTCTGCTAGTTCCGTGACCGCATCATAGCGTTTAACACAAACTGCTTTGTACTGTTTGATGCACTGCAGAATCAGATCCATTTTGTCCGCAAAATAATAGCGGAGGACTGCATGCGAGAAGTCCGCATTGCCGGCGATCTCACGCAACGATGTGCGTGCGTAGCCAAGATCGGCCAGTGTCACCAATGCAGCGTCTGCTATCTCTGCTTGTCGGGTAGCAAATTTGTCCACACGCGCACGTGCGCGCTCATTTGCAGACTCAAGCCGTTTGTCGTTTTCGGTCAATGGTAACTCCTGGATGGCCTCTCATTTAGTAAGGTCAGTATCGAATTTTTCAACTGTCCACATTAGCCGTCTTTAAGCGATAAAAATCATAACATTTGTAAGGCATATATCTTTACAAGTGTAAAGATTTCATCTACAAGCCAGGACTAGTGGGAAGGAGGCCATCCGGATCACATCCCCGAAGCCTCATCCCTGACCTTCAAGGAGATTCATTGTGGGCAAACTGCGCATCTCAACGCATGGTGACGTCGCAACTGTCATGATCGATAATCCCCCAGCGAATATCTGGACAATTGACGTAATCAATGAGGTCAACGCCTATCTCTTGTCGCTGAAGGATGATCGCGCCACCAAGGCGGTGGTTTTCAAGTCGGCCAATGAGCAATTTTTTGTGGCGCACCTGGATCTAAATGTCATCAATGGGACTCCTGATGGCCAGGTCGCCATCATCGAATTCAGCAACATGATCCGCAATGTCAAAGCGATGAAGCCACTTTCGATAGCTATCGTAGATGGCTATGCGCGAGGTGGCGGCAACGAGTTTATCATGGCCTGCGACCTTGCGTATGGCACAGAAAATGCAGTATTTGCCCAACCGGAAATAGGCGTGAACATTCCCACCGGTGGACAAGGCGCTGTCCAATTTGCCCGACGCATGGGAAAGAGCAAGGCGCTTCAGGCTCTGCTGACTGGCGCCGATTTGTCTGCAGAGCAAGCGGAAGCAGCAAATGTCATCACACGTTACGTGCCAAAGGCGGAAATGGGTACTTTCGTCGAGGGATTGCTTAAAACGATCGGAAAACTAGAGCTGCGTGATATCGTTATGTACAAGGAAATCATTGCGGTTTCTGTTAGGGATGAACAAGCAGGTGTCGATCTCGAACTACGTCATTTCCTTGAGCGTGCACGAGAAGACAAAACGCAGGCAATCATTGCTGCCTTCCTAAAACATGGCGGTCAGACCGAGCGGGAAGCCACGGACTTCGAAGGTGTCTTTGCGGATACGGCGGCTGAACTTGCCGGCGACATGTGAAAGGTAGCTGCTCTCGGCCTGAGGCTTTTGCCGACCTCAAGCTTTCACGTTTCCAGCTCCCCAAGCATCTAAAAGCAGCGTGCGAAGCTTGACTAAACGTCGTTCGGTAGCCGGATCGTCGCCGAGCAATCCCAGAATAAGGGTGAGGTCCTCAGGTTTAAGAATATGACCAAGATCGTGGCGTTCACCCAGGATCGCGCCAACTCAATAGCTCGCATACCCCATACGCCGCATCATATGAAAGGTGTCCAGAGCGATGCCGACAAGATGCAGACCCGGCACAATACCTGTTGCTACGCCGCCGACCGCCGCCAAGGTCCTAGGGCGCCGATTCCGAGCCATCAGGCTTTGCTGATGAGCTTCTGAATAGATCGAATCGATCTTCAGAGAAAGTTGCTCGAATGTATCGGCTACGACATCTTCCCAGTTCATCCTATATGGTATCCAGGTCTCGTTTACAGAAGTGGTTCATGGGACTGGGGTTAGGACGTCGTTCTATGAGCGGAACCACCCAAATGAGGGGGCAGCGACACTAGAAATCGATGGAGGAAAATGCCACTGTTGGCCGGATGGGTTATTGATAGTCTCAGCAGTCAGCAACTGGGCCAATTTCATTAAACAACAACAATAGCGAGGCGCAGTTCTTTGGCTGATGGGCTGAGATGAGCAAGGTAATTGTCGGTTTGGCCTCCTCCATCGACGGCTTTCGGAGGCTACGGCGGTCTTTCAGCTTAGGTGACCAGTGGGTCATAGCAGTTTTAGGCCATGAGTTTGGCCCCGCCTGACATGTCGATGCTTAGAAGAAACGATACTATCCAGAAATCCGTAACTGCCTACAAAATGGGCCTGCTTCTGAATTTCGTTGATCGAGATGTAGAGCAGGCGTTTCAGCATGATATCGCCCAGTCGCAAAAGCGCTATGTCCGGCTGGCTGCCATCGTCATGATGAGCATCTATATTATCTTCGGATTCGTCGACGACCTGCCGCTCGATGGAGAGTCGAACCGTGGACTTCTTCTCGCGCTTCGATACCTCGTCGTCGTGCCAACCTGTGCCTTCTTCATCATCTTGACCTTCACCGCGCTCTACGATCGCATCGCGCAATGGTCAGCCTTCGCTACTGTGCTGATCGTCGGATCGATCTGGTTGGTATTTTTGGCCGACGACGCTTTTGATCAGGCCGTCTATTTCCTGCCACCGTTGATCGAGGTCAATTTATGTGCGCTGTTCTTTCTCGGTCTTCTTCTGCGTTACTCGCTTCTTCTTTGTGGCATCTTTGCTGCCCTGTACGGACATATTCTGTCCAGCCTCGATTACCGCGATGACATTCTCTCGGGCGTCATTGTCTCAGTTGTCGTCATCAACGGTCTTCTCATCCTTTGTGCCTATCAACGGGAAATGGTCACCAGGACCCTCTTCATCAAAAATCGCGAAGAACAGAATGTCGCTCGACGACATGCGCAGGATCATCAGCGCGATCTTCAATGGTTTCGAGGCCTCGCTGCATTCCTCCGACATGAGGTTCGCCAACCCGTTGCTTTGATCAGTTCCAGCCTCAGCGTCATGCAGATGAAACCTAACGATACAGACGCAGCGCTTCATATCGCCAATGCGGAGACCGGGGTTCGGCATGTCTGGAACCTGATCGATCGGGCGACTCGCGCAACCGACGCTGAGACTTTTGTGCGGCAGAGCAGGTCCGAAGTCATGGACCTCAGCGCGTTGACGGCTGACACCGTCGAAGGGTTTCGTCAGACTTATAGCGGCGTCAGTTTTCGGCATGACCTCGAAAACGCGCTGACGATCCACGCCGATCCAGCACTTGTCCGCGAAGCCATCGCCAATCTTCTGAGCAATGCGGCGTCGTTCGCCGACGATAGCAGCACGATCAGCATAGGTCTCCGCCAGTCGGGTGAATCAGCCGTGCTTTCGGTCAGCAATCAAGGCCCGCTTGTCGACGGTGATCCCGAGATCTTATTCGGACCCTTTCGATCAACGCGCTTTGATGAAGGCCAAGAACACCAAGGCCTTGGCCTATATCTTGTTCGGCTGGTCGCAGAACATTGTGGCGGCATTGCCAAGCTTGCCAATCTGCCGGATGGCACCGGTGTCGAAGCCTCCATCAATCTGCCGCTGGCTTTGTCGGGAGACCGATCTCCTCCAGCCATCGATAGCCGCGCGCCCGTTCCGCCTTGATGCAGGCAAATGTTGGATCGACCTTTTGAATCTTTTCGCGGATCGTCTTGATATGGGCGACGATCGTGTTGGGCTGAACGGTAATGTTGGCAGCTTCCATAAGATCTTCGATCGAGCGAACACTGCCCGCATGTCTCGCGAGATCGGCAAGAATCCAAAATTGTGTGAGCGAGAGGTCGATTGACTTGTTCTGCCAATAGGCCAGGGAGAGAGCATTGTCGATCTGAAGATCGGACCCTTCGACCGTCGGTGATTGTTGATGGATACTGGCGGGATCTTCGGGCACTGAGTTCTTGGTCAGTGTCTCGACGCGACGGATCAAGGCGTTGATGCGTGCAACAAGATAGGCCGCAGACACGGTCTTGGTCAGATAGTCATCCGCGCCCAAGCGGAGACCGCTGATGCGATCAGGGTCCTCGTCACGCTCGGTCAGGAAGACGATCGGCGTCTTCTCGCGCTTTGCCCGAAAGGCCTGACAAAGTTCAAATCCAGCCTCGTAGTCGGCGCCAAGCGTAACGTCGAGAATGACAACATCGAAGGCTTCGCGCGCGAACGCGTCGAGCGCTTCGGTCTTGGTGCCACAGCCGCAAACCGAAAAATGATGGGCCTCAAGAATGGTCTGATAGTTGGCGCGCAGGATCTCGATATCCTCAACCAGAAGAATGCGCTTGGCTTTGGTTTCGCTCAATCTAGCCTGCCCTCGGAAAAGTCATCAAACGTCGTGCGTGGCTGCCGTCTCCTGAGACGTTGAAAGCTATCCTAGCAATGCTTCATGCCCACGGCCCATGATCTTTGATGAAAAAGAATGAATGAACCATGAGCGATCAACGTGGGAATCATCGTCCATCAGTAAAATAGACCGCTTACGGACATCGTTCACTAATCATCACCATCCGTCCGTTGAGACAAGGGAAGGCTATATCGACAATCCATGGAAAGGCATTTGCAACGAGTAATTATGGGGTGGCATGGGCTGATGACTTTGAACTCGACCAACAAGCAAGCAGAGCTAAACAGGCTTATCAGCATGATCTATTCTACGTCGCTGGATCCGTCGAAATGGGCGCTCGTTCTGGAAAAGTTGGTCGAGCTTGCCGGATATGAAGCGATCGATTCATTGCTGATTTCATCCAACAGAGACAGGGTACCAAGCGAGGTCTTATCGGGGTTAAAAAACGCCGTTGCACCGGACGACAAGTGTCGTAGACGTGCCAGAGGGCACGGTTTGGATGATGTCGCTGCGCCCAGCTTCTTTCAGATGCTCGACGAACATATGCGCCAGGCCATGCAGATCTCCGATGAGATCTCAACAATCAATCACCGGCAACACCTGCTCCAGCAGGCGTTTGATCGCCTTTCGGATGCCATCTTTTTTCTGGGCCACGGCAACAACATCTTGATCGCAAATCGCGCCGCCTATGAGATGACCAAAACCGATAACGGTCTTCGCACGATTAATGGTGCATTGACGACGACGCATCGACCGACAGCGGACAAGCTTCGGGCACTGGTGACCCGTGTGGCTGCCGACGCGCCAGACGAAGTCCGCCGGTTCGATGCCCTGGCAATCCCCAAGCCTTCGGGTGGCCGTGCGCTGCATCTTCTTGCCATGCCCGCCATTACGTCGATGGAAGAAAACTTCGCTGCATTTCTTTCAGGAAAATCCATTGCATTTGTTATGGTCAGTGATCCCGATCAACAGCCAGCACTGCCGGAGGAACGTCTCCAGGCCATCTTTGGTTTGACGCCGGCTGAGGCGAAGCTGGCTGCAGCATTGGCATCGGGGATGTCGGTCGGCGACTATGCGCCGGAAGCAGGCGTTACCGAGAATACAGCGCGCTGGACGTTAAAGCAGGTCCAGGCCAAGACCGACTGCCGTCGCCAGGCTGATCTTGTTCGCTTGCTGGCTGCCACCAGTCGGGTTGCCTGAAAGGCCAGGATCAGCAGTCGGCGGGCAACGAGGCGCCAGCCGACTGCGAACCATCATCCTTACTGACAGCCGGCGATGTCGACCTCGACATCCTGCCACGCCAGGAGCTGTAGGTCCCATTCGCCGCCATCCGCCGGCGCCCAGGTCATCATGTAGGAGCCTGCATAACAGCTGCCATTATCGGCACCGGCCGTCACCGCAAAATCGCCGCGCTCGACCAGACGGCCGTCCTTGCCGGCGAGTTGCGCGTTCGAATCGAGTTTGGCGAATTTGACGTTCCATTGATCCGGCGCACCGATCGTCGAGGAAAACCGATCGACGATGGCATCAGCTCCGACAAACACTTGATCGCCATTTGCGCGGTGGAAAACGCTATCTTCACGCAGCACTGACTTCACCGCATCCCAGTTACGATTATTAAATGCGTCAATGAATTCGTTATGGGCCGCCGTCGCGTCGAACTCACCAGCGTGAGCGCTGAATGCCGCCATGGCGGCTGCACATGTGATGGCGAAACGATATCCAAGCATGAGATCCTCCTAAGGTCTTTTCAGTTTTGCTAGGCTAAGAGACAAGGCTGCTCCGACATCGCCTGGCTGTTTCGAGAATTACGCTCCAGCCACTGAAGCGAGGTCAAATCGCCGTTCCCGTTTTCATTGAGAGCAAGTTTAAGCAGGCAACGCGCCACCCATTTGGGAGGAGAAATGCCATGAGGCACTTTCGGTTGCCTGTGATGGAGTAGCGCCATAGACTTTTCTGTGATTGACACAAGGAGAATGGCGTTTTTCTTGCCAGGACCATTTCTTTTGGACTGAGAGCACGATTGCCAACGAGACTCTTAACACCACCAATGAACCGAGCGACCGTTCCTCTTTGCCAGACGCCGTTATGAAACCTGATCGGTCCTCCGATCAGATGGGTCCCCTGCTGGACTTCCTGGATCGTCGTCAAGAGCAGGAATTTCGAACAGAATTCGTCCTAAGTCAGCTGCCGAATATTCGCATCGCCGTTATTTCTATCGTCTTCATCATGATTTTTTTTGGAGCGATCGATTCGCTCCTCTATCGAGATGAGACCAATCTGCTGCAGATTTGGTCAGCAAGGCTCTTCATTTTTGTGCCGATGGCCATCGCCTTCGTGATCTTTACCTATAACCAACGCTATATCGAAAGGTCTCAGATCATTGGCTTCATCGCGGCAGCATTGGTTGGGGCACTTTGGCTGCTCTTTATAGCAGAAGATGGCTTGCACCGGTCGTTGTTTCTCATGCCTAACCTCATCGAATCCTGCATTTGCGTTCTGTTTTTGATTGGCCTTACGCTCAAATATTCGATCCCGCTGGTAGCTTTTCTTTGCTTCCTATACTCATTTATCCTCTACAATTACGACTTGTCGTCCCGCATGAATATCGCGCTAGTCGTCTCCATCACTGTTACGCTTGGCCTCCTGATTCTATGTGCCTATCAGCGAGAGACCGTGGCGCGACAGCTCTTCGTCAAGAACAAGGAAGAGCAGCGCGCTGCTAACCGGCGCCTTCAAGAGAACCAACGGGATCTAGAGTGGCTGCGCGGTCTTGCTGCCTTCTTGCGACATGAAGTGCGCCAGCCAGTCGCGCTGGTGAGTTCCAGCCTCGACATCATGCAACTGCACAAGCCCACCAATGACATCACACATCAAATAAGAAATGCTGAGACCGGTGTTCGTCATGTCTGGAGTTTGATCGATCGTGCGACGAGGGCGACTGACGTAGAGGCATTCGTTCGACAGAGCCGCCCTCGATGGGTCGATTTGGATTCTCTGGTTGGCGACCTGGCTGAGGACTTCAGGCAGACATATAGCGGCGTTCGCTTCGTCTATGAGCCGGCGCCGAGCAAGCCGGTTGCGCTTCACATCGATCCTGATCTGTTCAAGGAGGCTGTTGGCAATCTTCTAAACAATGCCGCCTCCTTTGCCGAGGAAGGTAGTGACGTCAAGATTGCAATTGCGAGGGATGCAGACGTATTCGTGATCACAGTTGTCAACGTCGGACCGGTCATCGATGGCGACGTCGAAAGTCTGTTTAGCCCGTTTCGATCGAACCGTGCCAGCACCGACAACGACCATCAAGGGCTTGGCCTCTACCTTGTTCGTCTCGTCGCACAGCACTATGGCGGCGAAGCACACTTGAAGAATCTAGATGACGAAAGTGGTGTCATCGCTTCCATCAGCCTTCCACTGAAAGCATCGGCCAACGTCTAGTCCATCATATGGTCAAAGGCTATTATCAGTTGGTTCGCTGTGGATTTATGCGATAACCGACTCGAGGGCAAAGCATACGACGACTTCTCCGAACGACACCGAGATGCCTTCGTCCTCGTGAAGAATTGAACGAGGAAGCACCGATCATCTCGTCTGCCGTGTCGCCAGGATTGAGGAACGAGGCGGCCTTGCCTCGGGCAGCACGGCGCAGGCGCGGCAGCAGCAGCTTGCTGGGTCGCGATTGCCGTTGCCTAACCCGCGGCTTCCAGCTCAAGTCGCCACGTCTTCAACTGCGTCGGTGTGATGCCGAGCTCTGCAGCAACTCCGCTGTATGTCGCGCCAGGCCCCAAAAGCCGGGCAACCGACTGTCCTTATGTTCAGGCGAAAAACGCCGCCGCGTCTGCTTACTCATCTCGTCCCTCCAGGTCGGTATCGTATCTACCGTCCCGGTCCGACTTCAGGGACCAACGTCAAGGAGGCTCAAGCCAGATTACCCTGACAAGCCCTTCTTGCGGCTGTCACCCCTTTACCGCACCGAAGGTCAGGCCACGAATAAGAGGGCGCTGGAAGAAGAGCACGAAGATGAGAACGGGGATCAACATTATCATGGCTGATGCAGAGAGTTCACCCCATCGGATCTGCTGGTAGCCGACGAAGCCGTAGAGCCCGACCGGCACGGTCCGAACATTGCTGTCGGCGAGCACCAGGGCGAAAAGGAACTCATTCCAGCTGAACAAGAAAGTGAGGATTGCGGCGGCAGCAATGCCGGGTCGCGCGATGGGCAGGATAACCTTGGCAAAGGCTCCCCAGTAGGTGCAGCCGTCGATGTAAGCCGCTTCCTCTAGCTCGCGCGGCATGTCCTGAAAGAAACCGCGAAGAATCCAGACGACGATCGAGAGGTTGAGGCCGGCATGGACGATGATGACACCGATATGCGTGTCGAGCAGGCCGAGCTGGTGATACATCACGAAAAACGGGATCAACATCGCGACCGGCGGCGTCATGCGTGTGGTCAGGATCCAGAAACCGACATCCGCGCTGCCGCGAAACGGAAAGCGTGCGAGCACATAGGCGGCCGGTATCCCGACGACGAGGGTCGCCAAGGTGCTGCCGAGGCCAACGATGGTGCTGTTCAGGAAAAAGTCCCAGAGGTCGGATTGCTGCAGCACTTTTTGATAGTTGTCGAAGATCGGCGTGAAGATGAAGCGGGGCGGCCTCGCGATCGCATCGCGCGCGGTTTTAAGGGATGTGTTCAAGAGCCAATAGATCGGGAAGACGCACCAAAGAGCGAACAGCGCCAGGATTAACCGGCGGAGAAAGGTCATGTCGTGCTTAGCCGGAACATCTGAGTTTTTCTGAGGAAAACCTGGCATGCAATGACGGTGACGATCAGCATCAGGATGGTGATCGCCGCGGCGTAGCCCATCGAAAGAAATTTGATGCCCTGGTTATAGGCGAGCAGGTTCAGCGAGCGGGTGGTGATCCCAGGCCCGCCGCCGGTCAGCACGAAGATGATATCGAAGGTTTTAAACGCGTCGATCGCGCGGAAGGTGACGGCGATCACCAGGAAGGGGCGCAGCATCGGCAGCATGATGTGCCAAAAGGACTGGAAACCGTTGGCGCCATCGATGGTCGCCGCCTCGAAGGGTTCATCCGGCATGGCGGCAAGCCCACCTGCCGTTATCAAGACGATGAAAGGCGTCCACTGCCAGGTGTCCACCAGGATCAGGGTCGGCAACGCCAATTCTGGCGAGGCGAGCCAGGCCTGGGGTGGGAGGCCCACCGCCTTCACGAAGTGATTGATCACGCCGAGATTGGGGTTGAGCATCATGCGAAAGCTGAAGGTCGCGGCAACCGGCGTGATCGCCATCGGCAGGAGATAGATCGCGCGCAGCCAGGGAGCGGCTCTGGTTTCCTGATGGAGGAGGACCGCGATGCCGACGCCGATCACCAGCTGCAGCGACACGGCCGCGACCGTGAAGATCACCGTGACGCGAAAGGCCGACCAGAAGTCGGCTGATGCCATCAGATCAGCGTAGTTGGAGAAGCCCTGGAACGACCAGGCCTCGCTCTCCAACAGCGAAAAATTGGTCAGGCTCAGGAATGCACCGACGATGAAGGGAAACAGCGTCAGCGACAGCAGAAAGGCGACCGCCGGCAGCAGCATCCAGAGGATGAACCGCCGGCGTTCCGACAGAAAAACGCTGCTCATTCAGGCCTTGATCGCAGCATTGGCCTTTTCGGCAGCTTCCTTCATGGCCGTCTCGGCGTCTTTGGTGCCGGTCACCACCTCGTTGATGCCGATCCCGAACGGTTCCAAGATTTCTCCTGATTTTGGGTGGAACCAACAGGCTTTCATGACATCGCCGTCGGCGCCTTCGAGATTGGCCAGCGCTGCGTCTGCCGCCTGCTCGCCGAAGGCTTCGCGGAATCCTGACGATTGCCAGGCAGAACTGCGTGGCGTGGCGAGACCGGCTGCTGCAGTCTGGGCAGACGTCGGCTTGCTGGTCACCCACTGCATGAACAACCAGGCGGCTTCCTTGTGCTCGGACTTGCTATTGATGCCGGCCAGCCAATGCCACATGTTCGCTTTCGCGGGCTTGTCGCTAACACTCGGCATGGCGCCGTAGACGGCATTGCCGGCCACCAGGCTTTTCTCGGGATTGGCGATGTCCGTTGCGAAGTTGCTCGAATCCAAGCCGATCGCGGTGGCTTCAGTCATGAAGTCGTTCAGGCACTCATACCAATGATAATTGCCGACGCCGAGCGGCCCAGCATCACGCAAGAGCTTGCCGTACATGTCGATCGCCGCGATTGCTTCTGGGCTGTCGATCTTGACCACGCCATCCGCACCGACGATTTCACCGCCGTGCGAGAAGATGAAACCGCCCGCCGGCCAGGGTCCGCCATCCGGCGCTTTAGCACGCATGGCGATGCCGGCAGTGGTGTCGTTCTTGAGGGCGACAGCCGTGTCGTAGAGCTCGTCGAACGTCGTCGGTACGGACGCGCCCGCGGTGTCCAAAAGCGGCTTGTTGATGAAGAGGGTCTGGGCCTCCGCAGTGATCGCCATGACGTAGCGCTCGCCGTCATGCCAGACCGGGAAGGAGCGGGCGGAGGAGAAGATGTCGTCCTCGTCGTACCAGGCGGCATCGAACAGATCGGCGTTGCCGTAGTGCTGATCGAGCGGCTCCAGCCAGCCCGCCTCGATCGCCTGACCGAGCGAGAACACCATGTAGACGTCGGGCAGGGCACTGCCGCCGCCGAGCTTGATCGGGATCTCCGCCGTATACTCGCTTTCCGACTGCAGCTCAGCGCTGATTTCGATGCCGGTCAGTTCGGTAAATTGCGGTAAGAGCGGTTGGACCGCATTCATCCAGGGATGCTCCAGACCGCCGAGCACGATGCTTTGCCCCTCGGCCTGACGCCAGTCGATCGCAGCCGATTTGTAGTGCTCCATCATCTCTTCGGCATAGGCGCGTGAAAAGATCGGGATGCCAGCGGATGAGAGCCAGCCCGCGCCGGCGAGCAGGCTGGACGCACCGAGAAAATGCCGCCGCGTGATCTGCTGTTTTCCACGCACGAAGGATGGAAGTCGTTTATTGGCCATTTGGTCCTCCTCTGAATTTTCATTGTCGCCGAGCCTTTTGAACGGCTTGGTCTGTCGATTGCATCACGAGTCCTTATACTAGGGCTGGTCGCCGTCATTGTCAGCTTTGACATGCGCAACGAAAAACGGAGCTGATCCCATCAGTGCGTATCAGGTCGGGAGGTAAAATGAGCGAGACGTCCGTTCAGGGTTCTTATGACTACATCGTCGTCGGCGGTGGCGCCGCTGGTTGCGTGACCGTCAATCGTCTGGTCGAGAAGCACGGGGCTCGCGTACTGCTGCTCGAAGCAGGCGGTGAGGACAAGCATCCGCTGATTAGGATGCCGGCTGGCTTTTTCAAGTTCCTCAACGGCAGTCCGTTTCTCACTGAACATGTGTCGGCGCCACAAAAGAACCTCGGCGGCCGCACCGTTTCGATCTGGCAGGGCAACGTGCTCGGCGGCGGCAGTTCGGTCAACGCCATGGTCTATATGCGCGGTCGCCCTTCGGATTACGACCATTGGGACGAGATCGCGGGCGGCGGCTGGAGCTATGCCGACATGCTCCCCTACTTCAAGCGCCAGGAGGGCAATCAACGCCTGAACAACGAAGTCCATGGCATGGACGGGCCACTCAAGGTCTCCGATCCCGTACATATCTCAGAGATGAGTTTCTTGTATCTCAAGACCATGCAGGCGCGTGGCATGAAACTGGTCGACGACTTCAACGGCCGTGATCAGCGCGGTGTCGGCTTCATGCAGTCGACGACGTTTCCAAGAGAACGTTGCAGCGCTGTCAGAGCATTTCTGGACCCAGTGCGCAACGACCAGAACCTCGATCTGCAAACCAACGCCAAGGTCACGAAGATTCTGTTCGATGGAAAACGGGCAAACGGTGTCGCCTATCACCGGCATGGTCAGCTTTTCGAAGCCCGCGCCGAACGCGCTGTCATTCTGACGGCCGGTGCTTTCGTAACACCACAGCTTCTTATGTTGTCAGGCATCGGCCCCGCCGATCACTTGCAGGAGCATGGCATCGAGCCGCTCGTCGACTCGCCCGGCGTCGGCTCGAACCTGCATGACCATCACGAAGTCCCGCTCATCGCCACAACCGATCGTGCCTACGGCTATTTCGGCGAGGACCGTGGTTGGAGGATGTTGGTGAACGGCCTCAACTATCTGCTGTTCAGGGGCGGACCGGTCGCCAGCACTGGCGTTGAGGCCTGCGCCTTCATTAACCCACTCGATCCCGATGGCGAGCCGACCATCAAGCTCTATTGCGTGCCCTCCATCTACGGCGACAAGGAGGTGCTAGGCCAGGAGCCGAACCACGGCGTCACCTTCACGGCTTGCGTTTTGCAGCCGAAGTCCCGAGGCTCGGTGCGTCTGCGCTCCGCCGATCCTGAGGATCTGCCGCTGGTCGATCCCAACTACCTTGATCATGAAGACGACATGCAAGTTCAGCTCGCCGGCCTTCGTTATGCCCGTGAAGTTATGACCGTCCGGCCGATGGCCGACACGATCAAGCAGGAGCTGATGCCCGGCAGCAATGCCGTTGACGACGATGCTCTGAAAGACCATTGCCGCGCCACCGTAAAAACCAACTGGCACCCTTGCGGCACAGCTCGGATCGGCCGCGTCGATGATCCCATGGCTGTCCTGACCGCCGATGCTAAGGTCAAGGGCATCGACGGTCTCCTTGTCTTCGACGCCTCGTTGATGCCGACCGTCCCCCACGGCAATACCAACGCCCCGACCATGGCAGTCGCCGACCGCGCCGTCGATTTAATTCAATCATAGAACCCGGAGCAAAGCTCCGCAGGGCAATGTCATCAGACTAAGTTTTCGAGGGCGTGAACGACGCTCCCTGATTGCGGGATATGTTCCGTTGAGAGTCCATGCCGCGATGATTGNNCTTGCTTGGCCTTGCTTGGCCAATTGGTGATGACGACAGGATGGAATGCCTCCCTTCTTTCGCGGCCAATCGTACCAAAAGTTCGATATTCGGTGTTTCCTTAAGGCCTCATGACATAGAGTTCACATATAGTTTTGCGTTCCCTCGAATTGAATCTGGGGCTTTGGAACATGGGGATGACACACTCAAAAAGCATCAAGGTCTTCTTCGAACCGAAGGCCGAGCGCCACGATCCGGATCTCTACGTCCATGTCGGCGAGGCGATCGGTATGAAGCCTGGTGCGGCGCTGGCGGAAGAAGCGGGCCAGCAGTTCGCCGAGCAGGGGTTCGTTTTGGTCAAGGGGCTGCTTTCCGAAGCCGAGCTCGGAGCAGCCAGAGCTGAGCTTAAGACGCTGACCACGAGCGATCAGCCCCGCTGCGAGATGATCTGGTTCGAGGGCGGTCTTAGGGACCATCTTTCGCTCGCCGAGGAAGACGATGGCGACATGGATGGCAAATGCGCAACAAGCGGGTTCACGCTTGGCCAGTCAGGCCGGCAACTACCCTCGCTCGATCCTGCTCTCAGAGCCGGCTATGTACGAAAGCTTATGGGCTTCGTCGAGCAGAACCCAGGCCTGAGGGCGCTTGCCGCTCATCCCGACATCATCAAGCTGGCGACATCGCTTATCGGCGCACCACCTTGTCTGTTTCAGGAAATGGCGCTGATCAAGCCGTCGGGGGGGCGTGAAAAACCCTGGCATCAAGACCAGGCCTATTTCAATCTACCGCTGGAGACGCCTGTCGTCGGGGTCTGGATGCCGTTCGGCAGCGCAACACCTTCCAATGGCTGCATGCATGTGCTGAAAGGCGCTCATCGACAGGGGCCGAGGCCGCATTTCAAACGACGAGACTGGCAGATCTGCGATACCGACGTCGAGATGGAGCAGCGTCTCGCCGTGCCGATGGAAGCCGGCGACGTTCTCTTCTTCGACGGCAAGCTGCCCCACGGCACGCCCATTAACAGCACCAACGAGCAGCGTTGGGCGGTGCAGTATCACTATTGCCCCGATACCGCCGTTCAGGTGGATGATGCCGAACGCCTTAAGGCCTTTGGCAATGAGGGCAAGAATGTGACGTGCTGAAGAATAGTTTTGAAATCGACAGGGCAGATCGCTGATGCACACCGGTATTTTCAACCCGATTGACCCGCAGCAGGACGGCAAGATCGTCACCCATCTGAGCTTGCCTTATTCGATCGATCGTTCGCCCTATTATCAGATAAAAATCCCGATCTGCCACATCCGAAACGGTGATGGGCCGAGGGTTCTGCTGACGGCCGGCAATCACGGTGATGAGTATGAGGGCGAGCTGACCCTGCTCAAGCTCATCCAGAAACTCGAGCCTGCTGATGTCAGCGGCACGGTCACCATCATGCCTGCCGCCAACCTGCCAGCCGTGATGGCGGCGCGGCGGCGCTCGCCGTTCGACGATGGCAACCTCAACCGCGTCTTTCCCGGCAATCCCCAAGGTACGCCGACCGAGCGGATCGCTCATTTCATCGAGACGGACCTGGTTCCGCGCCACGATATTCTTTTCGACTTGCATTCCGGTGGGACATCGATGGCGCATTTACCTTGTGCGCTGATGGAGAGATATACCGATGCGGCCTTGCATGAAAAATCGCTTACAGCCATGCGTGCGCTTGGCATGCCCTACGGTTTCATCGCCAATAACGGTTCTGACACGCCAACCTCGATCGGTGCTGCTTTTCGAGCAGGGATTCCAAGCATCGCTGGCGAATTTGGTGGTGGCGGAACAGTAACGCCGCTGACAATGCGGCTCACTGCTGAGGCCGTTGATCGGTTGCTGATGTATCAAGGCGTTGTCGACCATCCCGTTCTGGCACCAGATGCCGGTCCGCCCAATGAGACGGTGCTGCTTGGCCTCGATCGACAAAGCCTCTTCGTCTACGCGCTACGCGAAGCCTGGTTCGAACCAGCCGTCAATCTTGGTGATCAGGTTGAGGCAGGCCAGCTTGCGGGGTGGCTGCATGATCTGAAGGAAATCACGCGGCCGGCAGATGCGTTACATTTCGAGGAAGGCGGTATCGTGCTCGCTCTTCGGCTCCACACCCACTGCCAAGCCGGCGACTGTCTCGCCGCCGTCGGCCGGTTCCTCTAACGGACCGGTTCCTGTTCGATCAGATGGCAAGCAGCAGCGTGTGACCGACCATTCCGCCGATAGGTCTGAAGTGTTGGTACATCCGTTCGGCAGCGATCGATGGCGCGATGGCAGCGCGGGTGAAACGGACAGCCCGAGGGCGGGTTAACCGGGCTTGGAACATCGCCCTTTAGAACGATGCGCTCGGTTTTCTGGTCGAGATCAGCAACCGGAATCGCTGACAGGAGAGCTTCGGTATAGGGGTGCAGCGTGTCGGCGTAGAGGTCTTCGGCGTCTGCCAGCTCGACGATTTTGCCGAGATACATCACTGCTATGCGATCACAGATATATTCGCTGACGCTGAGATCGTGGGTAATGAAAACATAGGTTAGATTTCTCGCACGCTTCAAGTCCATCAGGAGCTGCAGCACCTGGGCCTGAATCGAGACGTCGAGTGCGCTCACAGCTTCATCGCAGACGATCAGCTCCGGCTCGACCGAAAGCGCGCGGGCAATCCCGATCCGCTGCCGCTGACCACCGGAAAACTCGTGGGGATAGCGGTCCATGTAGTCACGCCGGAGGTTCACGGCTTCGAGCAGGTCGCCAATGATTCTTCGGCGTTCGTCACGTGAGGTCACGCCATATTGGCGGAGTGGGTCTTCGAGCGAGCCGAAGATGGTGAAGGCAGGGTTCATCGAGGAATGGGGATCTTGGAAGACGATCTGCAGTTTCTTGCGGAACGGTATCAGTTCATCGTTGGACAAACCGCGCAACGCGATCTCGCCGTCCGCGCCGCGATAAACGATCTCACCGTCTGTCGCACGGACCAACTGCAAGATGGATTTGCCGAGCGTAGTCTTGCCGCAGCCACTTTCGCCGACAAGCCCCAGCACCTCACCACGGAAAATGTCGAGATCGACACCATCGACAGCTTTCACATGGCCGACGATCGTCTTGAAGACGCCCTGACGCACGGGGAAATGGGTTTTCAATCCCCTCAGCCTTAGGATGATGTCATCATGCTCAGCCATCGGCGCTAACCTCGCCCTGATGCCAGCAACGAACACGATGAGTGTCGCTGACCCGCTCCTCGTCCGGCATGGTGCAGCAAGCATCTGTGGCAAAATCGCAGCGTGGGGTGAACTGGCAGCCTTGGGGGCGATCGTAGGGATCGGGGGTGGCGCCGCGGATCGCCTTGATCTCCTGCTTTCGTCCGCGACCGAGGACCGGGATCGAAGCGAGCAGCGCCTTCGTATAGGGATGCCTTGGTCGGCGGAGGACATCGTTCACAGTTCCCGCCTCGACGATGTTGCCCATATACATGACCGCCACGTCATCGGCGAGTTCGGCGACCACACCCATGTCATGGGTGATCAACATGATCGCCGTACCATGCTCGCGCTTCAGCGTTTCCATGAGCTCGAAAATCTGCGCCTGGATGGTGACGTCGAGGGCCGTGGTCGGTTCGTCTGCGATCAGGATCTTTGGGTTGCAGGCCATCGCCATGGCGATCATCGCGCGTTGACGCATGCCACCTGAGAACTGGTGCGGAAATTCACCTGCACGCATCTCCGGCAGGGGAATACCCATGTCGCTTAACAGCTCGATGGTTCGCAGGCGCCGTTCCGATTGGTCGAGGCCGGTGTGGTATTGAAGGTTTTCCTGGATCTGAAAGCCGATGCTGTAGACCGGGTTCAGCGCCGTCATCGGATCCTGGAAGATCATGGCGATCTCGGAACCGCGGAGGTTGCGCATCTCGTTACTGTGCCGGCCAAGCCGGTCGATGCGGATGTCGCCGTGATCAGCGTGATAGATGATCTCGCCCCCCTCGATCCGGGAGAGCGTCGGCAGGAGTTGCATGATGGCTCTTGCGGTCACCGACTTGCCGCAACCGCTTTCGCCGACGACGCAAAGTGTCTTTCCCTTTTTGATGTCGAACGAGACGCCATTCACCGCCTTGTTGCAGCGCCCGTCCG
>JBOEHJ010000128.1:0-25117 GCA_050633905.1 Geminicoccales bacterium | reverse complement strand
TTCATTCGGAGCCCGATCATGGACATTATTACCCCCATGCTAAAGCAGTTCGTCTCGAAGACGAAGGCTTGAAACCCGATCGTGGAAAGTCAAGTATTTCAATACGATCGAGTTTGTAGAAGGGACAAGGTCGTCTATCAACAGATTCGAGGCAGCTGATCACCGTTCAGCATGTCGACGAGGCGATCACCGCCAAACAGTGACGTCATCACCAGCCTGCCTTTGGGCCCCGCACGAACGTCGCCGATGATGCAGGCATCTGCGCCACCAATCTCTCTTCGTAGCGCTGCGAGTGCTGCCTCGCTATCTTCAGCCGGCAGGACAGCGACGAACAGCCCTTCATTCGCGAGATATAACGGATCGAGCCCGAGAATTTCAGACAGCCCGCGCACCTCGTCCTTCAGTGGCAAGCAAGCTTCCTCAATGAAGCATCCGACGCCGGCGGCCTCAGCGAACTCGTTCAGCACCGTGGCGACACCGCCTCGGGTCGCATCGCGGACCGCGCGTGTATTCGGCGCTGCATCCAGCAGGGCTTTGACCAAAGGGTAGAGCGGGCGGCAATCCGTCTGGAGTTCGGTTTCGAGGCGAAGATCCCCTCTCGCCGCCATGATCGCAGCACCGTGCTCGCCTATGCTGCTGTTGACCAGGATCACATCGCCCTCGCGTATCATCGTTGCTGAAAGCTCAAGCCCCTTAGGGATTACGCCGATGCCTGATGTGTTGATGAAGATCTTGTCGGCGGCACCGCGTTGCACGACTTTGGTGTCGCCGGTGACAATCTTGACGGCGGCTTCATCTGCCGCTAGCCGCATGCTCTCGGAGATTCTTTTGAGGTCGGAAAGCAAAAAACCTTCTTCGAGGATCACGGAACAACTCAACGCTATTGGCCTGGCACCGCCGACGGCGAGGTCGTTGACCGTGCCAGTCACGGCGAGTTTTCCGAGATCACCGCCTGGAAAGAAGATCGGATCGACGACGAAGCTATCGGTCGTGAAGGCAAGCCGGTCGCCTGCCTTACGAAGTGGATCCAGATCGAGGCGCGCCTGATCCTCTTCCAAAGCGATAGAACGGTCAGAGAAGCGCCTGACAAAAACATCGTCGATAAGGCTGCGCATCGCTCGTCCGCCGGCGCCGTGGGCCATGGTCACCCGAGGCTGATCATCAGCCATTCAAGCGTCCAGTATGGCAGGTTTGGTGTAGCGATAATGGGCGGCGCAAGCGCCTTCCGATGAAACCATCAGCGCGCCCAAAGGAGCATCCGGCGTGCAGTCCTTTCCAAAAGCCGGGCATTGCCAGGGTTTGATCTGACCTTTGACGACCTCGCCGCAACGGCAGATGTCAGGATCGGCGATATCAGCTGAGACCAGGCTGAATTTCACCTCCGCATCGAAGCGGGCATAGCCGGAGCGGATGCGCGCACCGGATTGCGGAATCATGCCAAGGCCCCGCCACTCCATTTTTTCGCGTGGTTCGAACACGCGATCGATTGCGGCAAGCGCTGCCGGGTTGCCGTAATCGGGCACGACCCTCGCATACTGGTTCTCGACCGCGGCACGCTTCTCGGCGAGTTGTCGCAGTACCATCCAAAGCGACTGCAGGATATCGAGCGGTTCGAAGCCCGCAACCACGATGGGTTTCTTATGTTGATCGGCGATGAAGCGGTAGCCTTCGATACCGATAACCATGCTGACGTGACCGGGCCCGATGAAGCCGTCGATCTCGGTGTCGGGATCGTCGAGCAAAGCCTTCAGCGTGGGGATGATCGTAATGTGCTGACAGATCATCGAGAAATTTTCGACGCTGTCGCGCTCGGCTTCCAGGATCGTCAGCGCCGTCGACGGCATGGTGGTCTCGAAGCCGAGGCCGAAGAAAACGATCTGCCGGTCGGGGTGTCGGCGCGCCAGATCGAGCGCATCGAGTGGCGAATACACCATGCGGATATCGGCGCCGTCGGCTTTCGCTTGCATCAGGCTCTTCTTGGAGCCAGGCACGCGCATGGCATCGCCAAAGGTGGTGAAGATAACGTCCTCACGCTCGGCGATCGCAATGCAGTCATCGACCCGCCCCATCGGCAACACGCAGACCGGGCAACCCGGACCATGGACGAACTCGATCGCATCCGGCACCAGTTCGTGCAGGCCATAACGAAAGACCGAATGCGTGTGGCCGCCGCAGACTTCCATGACGTGCAACGGGTGTTCTTTGGGGAGATCGATGTTGGAAAGCGTTTGCTCGATCGCGGCCAGCAGTGTCTTGGCCTTCGCGGGATCACGAAATTCAGTGGCGAACTTCATGACACGTTTCCAGAGAGCGCGCTCTGTCGCATGGCTTCGAGTTCATCCTGCACCTCGCCGAGTTGCTCCAGAACCTCAAGCGTTTTTTGCGCCTCCGCCTCATCGATGATGCTCATGGCAAAGCCCACATGGAGCAACACCCAACAGCCGATGAGGTCCTCCAGCGGTTTGCCTTCCTCTGCAACACAAACGACGTTCGTCTCACGTGCGACGCCGGAGACATTGACGATCGCAAGATTGCGTTCTGCGTCGACGATCTTCGTAACCTTGCCGGGTATGCCCAAGCACATCAGTGTCTTCCTTGATCCATCAGATCGACCGAGCCATGGCGATGGCCGCCTGGCCGATCGCCAGCCCGCCGTCATTTGCCGGCACCGATCTGGCCTCCAGCACCCTGAAACCCGAATGGGCGAGTGTTTCACGCATCATGCTTGTCAGCAATGTATTTTGGCAGACACCACCTGTGAGCGCGACGATTGATGATGTGTCCCTCATAGAGTTAGACAAGGCTTTTGCGAAACCTTCGGCCAAGCCAACATGAAATCGCGCTGCGACCTTGCTGGGCGACGTGGAAGTCGCGAGGTCTTCGGCGATTGCGGTCCATAGTGGTGCTGGATCGATGTGTAAGAAGCCATCGTCATCGTCGCTTATGGCAAACTTGTAGCCTTCGGGACGCGCCATCGACGAAAGCCAGGCTGCCGCCAGCGTTTGCAGGCGCATCGCGGCTTCACCTTCGTAATTCTGATGTTCGGGGGCGATGTCGAGTGCTGCCGCAACGGCATCGAACAACCGTCCTGCCGACGTGCAGTCAGGTACGTTCAGGCCGGCGCGCCATGCATTCGTCAGGAGGTCGACAGGCCTGCTTTCGAGTTTTTTCTGAAACAACGCCGGCCACTGATCCGACCTGCCGAAACCGACGAGCAGCTGCGCGATCAAGTTGCGCCAGGGTTCTCGCGCAGCTCGATCGCCGCCGAGAAGCGGGGCCGGTTGGAGTGATCCGATGCGCTTGCAGGAACGATAGCTTGTGAGCAGGATCTCGCCACCCCAAAGTGTGCTATCTTCCCCCATGCCGAGACCGTCAAGAACAATCGCGGTGATCGACGGATAGTCAAGTGGAATGCCGTGTTCGACCATGCAGGCGGCGGCATGGGCATGGTGATGCAGGACATCGAAAGTTACAGCCTGCCATGTCGCAGCCAGCTTCATCCCGAGCATGTTGGAACGATAAGAGGGATGGCTGTCGATCGCGATGACGTCTGGTTTCTGGCCAAGCAAATCGATATCGCTGTCGATTCGGTGGTGCAGATCTTCGAAGGTCTTGATTTGCTCGAGATCACCGATGAAGGGCGACAATGTCAACGAACCACGCGCCGCCGATGCGATCGCGTTCTTGATGTCGCCGCCCATTGCCAAGATTTTTGGGTGATCGGCGGGAAAACCAGGTGGCAGCAGTATCGGGCTTGGCGCATAACCGCGCGCGCGCCGGAGGATCTGGACCTCGCCGCCGACGATCTGCACCAGGCTGTCGTCGACCCGGTTGGCTATGGGGCGATCATGCATGAGGAAGGCGTCAGCAATATCGGCGAGGCAGTGACGCGCAGTCATGTTGTCGATGATTTGCGGGTCATCGCTGACATTTCCGCTGGTCATCACCAAGGGCTCGTCGATCTGTTCGAACAGGAGGGCATGCAAAGGTGTATAAGGGAGCATGACGCCGACCTGACCAAGGCCTGGCGCAATATTTGGTGGCAGGGCTGCGTCCGCTTTCAACGGCAACAAGACGATCGGCGCTTCGGCGCCCTCCAGCGCCTCAATCGCGGCGGGCGACAGTTCGACTAGTGACGCAGCCGCCGAGCGGCTGCTCACCATGAGCGCGAGTGGTTTTCGGGCCCGCCGCTTTCGCTCTCGGAGACGTGCGACCGCAGCATGGTCAAGGGCCCGGCAGGCAAGATGAAAACCGCCGAGACCTTTGATCGCGATGATGTCACCTCGCTGCAATCGACCGAGTGCTGCCTTGATCACATCTGAACCTCGATAGCTGACAGCGGGATCGCCAGCAGCTTCGAGCCAAAGTGTCGGACCGCAATCCGGGCAGGCCGTGGCCTCCGCATGAAATCGGCGATTGGCGGGATCTTTGTATTCAGCGTGACAGCGCTCGCACATCGAAAAGCCGCTCATCGTCGTTCGAGCGCGGTCATAAGGAATGGCTTGCACGATCGAATAACGGGGACCGCATCGCGTACAATTCAGGAACGGATAGCGGTAGCGGCGATCAGCAGGGTCGAACAGCTCGCGTTGGCAGTCAGCGCACATGGCAGCATCAGCCGCAACAGCGGTTTCAGGCCTGCGCGCGATGCTTTCAAGAATGCGGAAACCGGACGGCGCATTGTCGCTTATGGTCCGCCGATCGATTCTCTCAATCCTTGCAAGAACTGGTCGCTCCTCCTTCAACCTCTGAAGGAAACCATCCACCGCATCATGACAGTCAAACAGGCGAATGACGACGCCTTCTGATGTATTCCTGACATCGCCGGCAAGGCCAATCTCATCCGCGAGGCGAGAGATAAATGGCCGAAAGCCAACACCCTGGACAGTGCCACGCACCAAAAGCTCGACGCCCGTCGAATGCGGGTCTGGGCAGCAGGGTGCTTTGGTCATTTCGCTTCAATCTCGCGCAAGATCTGGAGCGCGAGATCAACAGCTCCAGGTATCGCCTCTCGAACACGTCCGTCCATCGCTTCGCCGAAGGCCTCGGTGTCAGTCGGCTGACAACCGATGATGCGCACCAGCTTCGGCAGCGCACCAATTTCTCGCGCGAGCGTCAAAGCGCGGATTGGGGCTGCGTAGTGGACGTCGGCGAAAAAATCGCGCTGCTCGCCGAGATCGAGCGTCCCGACATCCGGCAGCTCAGGCTCCAGAAGAAAGAGCGCGCCCGGTTCCCGGCCTCGGTCAAAGGCGTCGAGCAACAAAAAACCATCGTAGCCCTGCATTAGTTCCTGAACCAGATGGATGCCGCCGATTCCTGTTTCGATGACTGTGGCGAAGGAAGGCAGTCGAGGATCGGTCTTCAGCCGATCAGCAGCATGAACGCCAAAGCCGTCGTCGCCTCTTAGAACATTGCCGACACCGGCGACCAGCACCCGCATCAACCACCTCTCAAAACGCAGGCATTTTGGGCTCGAAAGGCATACCAAATCCCAGTAGGAAACGGCCGGCTTCATCGGTTTTTATGGGCAAGCAGGCAAGGTTGCCACCGCCCAGTCTCTGGCCGTTTCTGATATCGTAGACGCAGCCGGGACCGCCCGGGCAAATCCAAGAGAAGCCATCGAGGCGACCGCCGACAATCGCGTCACCGTGATGGATACAAGCGGCATCAAAGGCGAAGTGCTGACCGCCGGCGCCAAGGAGGATGACGGTGCCTTCTTCCATCCGGCAGATCAGCGCTTCACCGTCTCCGGGTGGATGATCGATCGGCGCTGGCGACCAGTGCGGCGGATCATCAGGCATGGCAGCCAATGCAGGCGCTGTTTCGCCCGGCGGCTCGGCATCACCAAGAAAATCCCAGACCTTCTGACAGGCAGGACCATCTTCAGGGAGCAGGTCGTACATGCCCATCAATGTGTGAATAGCAGGATCGGTGACCACCTGGTCGAGGACCCCCTCCTTGAACAGCCGCACAAGCCGGTGGAGCGCTTCTCGATGAACGGCATCGACCGATTGCAAGGTGGCAAACACGTTTCGTCTGACATCTTCGTTCTCGATCTCGTCGAGCGCTCCGATCAACGCCGCCGACTGCGCCAACAACGTCTGCCATTCCTCATTGGTGCGATAGCCGACAAGCGCCTGTTGTTGGTCATCCGATGCCGCATCAGCATGCCGCTCGGGCTGGTCGTGTATCGATGTCATGACGGCATCATCGGCTAGGGTGCACCATGGCCGGCAAGCGGGCCATGACCGTGATGCTCATGATCGCACTCCTCGTCACCATCACAGCAGCCGGCCGTACATTCGCCGTGGCTGCCGAGTTGGAATTCGGTGAAGCTATCGTGAAAAAGTCGCGCCGCCTTTTTCTTGCCTGCCGGCGTAAAATCATAAGCGCCGTTCTCGGCGGCGAAATCGCCATCATCCACCAACAGGTCGAAAACCTCCGCGACTAGGTGGGGATCACTTGTCATGAATGGAAGTACCGCTGCAGGGGTCAGTTTTTCGCCCAGACCTTCGCCCTGATACCAGTAGCAGATCTCCAGCACCTCCTCGCGCTCGACCAGCCGAGTGAGAGCGACGTCAGGGCCTGTTGCCGTGGTGTCCTGTTCCTTCATGACGGCACCTTTTCTCGCGACTTGTCGCCGTCGGAATTGTCAATCAGCCAATTGTGCGTAAAGGCGGAGATCGGGGCAAGGTCTGTTGCAGACTTCGGCTGGAGCGTAATGTCGGCGCCATCGTTTTTTACCAAAGCGACCACACGATCGACGATGCGGTCAATCATCCCAGCCGGTGAAAATCCGAGATGGTGGTGGAGCGCTGGATCATCGGCCCAGCCCTCGCTGTCTGCGATCACCATGCGCCCGAACGCATCGGCCTGCATATCGACCTCGACGGAAAAACAATCCTTCGGCCAGATGCCGAAATGGTCACCGATCACCAGCGTGTTTTCGATGTCGACGATCCCGGTGACCGCTTCGTAGACGCGTTCCTGCACCACCAGATTCGGCAATGATCCGCCAGCCCAGCGGTAGGCGTCGACGTTGCCAGGTTTTCTCGAGGTCGCGGCATTACCGATCAGGATCAGGCGCTTGGGCGGCGTGACGTCCGGGTCCTGAAAGCGCTGGACGATGTGGATCGGGCCCCAGGTCATGTTCTCGATCGCGATGTCTGAGCGATCATCAAATGACCGCTCCAGCTTTGACATCAGGCGCGGACCGAGAGGGTAGCAATCGAGCACCGGCGTGTAGCCGACGATCCCGATCAATGTCATCCCCTCATAGGTCATCGCGTCATCCTTCCGCCGGATCAGCTCACCCCGCAGGCGCAGGTCGTCACTTCGCGGGTCACGATCCGATCCGATCCTTCGACCATGACATGGGTCGTGCACGGCATGCAGGGATCAAACGAACGAAGCGCGCGCAAAACATCGATGCCCTGGAACTTCGATCGATCGGAAATATTGGTCTCGATGATCGGTGTGTTCAGCACCGCCTGCTCATAGGGCCCGGGCTCTCCCCAAGGCGTTTTTGGACAGGCGTTGACCGTCGATGGCGTGACGATCTGATAGTTGGCGAGCAGCCCGTCTTCGATCTCGCAGTGATGGGTGAGGAAACCACGCCCGGCCCCCCAAAAACCTGCACCGATCGCATGGCCCTTTTCTGGAATTTCGAAGGGGGTCGCCACCTTGGTCTCGCCGCGCTTTTGCAGATCGAAGGCGCGGGATAGATTCTCGATCGTCACCATGAGATTGAAGGCGACGGCATAAGCGCGGGCACGGTTGCGCTCGAACGCGTTCCAATGTTGCGGCACGGACCATTCGAGTTCCATCGCAGGCAGCCTCTCGCCCTTGGCGAGGTTGAGGCGAAGACTCTTGCCGGTGGATTGGATGTAGTCGCTCGGCGGCAGCTTGTTTGCGAGTGCTGAAACATAGACACGTGCATAAGCGCCGGCTTCAAAGGTCCGGCGATCCCAGGTCGGCGTCGTCGACCAGGAATAGCGTTCCTTCCAGTTCTGCGAACCCGGACGCGGGATTGTCGTTTTGTTCCAGGGATGGTTCGGGCTGAGCGGACTGCCAAGCGGATCGGTCTTGAAAGGATAGTCGTCCCAGGTTTCGTAATAGGAGTGCTCGACAAACTCTTCCAGGCCGACATTGATGTCAGTAAGGCGCGTGGTCAAAAGCTTGCCATCGACCACCACGCCCGGCGTTGACCAGCGATGCTCGCCCCAGTGATCACAGTTCTCGTAAGTCGCGTCGTAATAGTCTTCGTGGTCCCACTGGCCGAGATCGATCATAGTTGCCGGTAGCCGACCACAATCAAGATAGCGCTCATCGCATTCATAGAAAAAGTCGAAGACGTCATCCCAGATACCGACACACTTTTTTGCATAGTCGAAGAACTGTTGAATGCGCAGATAAAACTCATTGAAGGTCGACGTGGTGATGGTGGTGGTCACGCCTCCGGGAATGATGGTTTCGGGATGTGGATACTTGCCGCCGAGGAGCACGTAAGCTTCACGAGCAACCCGCGTCATCTGCAGTGCTTCGAGATAGAGCTTGCCGGTTAGTGGATTAAGATCGGTCATGATCTCGCCGATGGTGCGGTAACCATGGAGATTGGCGTATTTGGCAGGCGCTCCTTCTGCTTTTGCCCAGATCTCAGGGTTGGTCTGCTTGATTAGCGATTCGGAGTAATCCGGACCTGACAGCACGAAGAGATGCAGCGGGTTGTCGTAGAGATACTCGCAACTGAGGAGGAGATTCCTGACCACGATGCCCATGGGTGGCGGTTTGATGCCGAGCGCCATTTCCAGCGAAAGGGCGGATGCTGTCGCATGCACGCCGCCGCATACACCGCAGGCGCGGGACGAGATGAAAGCGGCATCACGCGGATCGCGGCCGCGCAAAATCACCTCATAGCCGCGAAACAACGTCGCCATCGAGTTGGTCTCAAGCACCTTGCCTGCCTCGAGATCGACGGTCGAGTGAAAGGCGAGAGCGCCGGCGACACGCGTCACTGGATCGAAATCGATATCGGCGATCTGGCCGTTCTTGACCGCAATTTCGCGCAGCTTCTCCTGCCGCTCTTCAATCGTTTGAGTTTGATACTCGTAAGGGTTCTTCACCCCAGGTTTCAGATACGCGCGGCCCTGCTCGTCAAACTCGATCGGAAGATTCTCAAAACACATTGTGGAATGTCCACTTCATTGACTTTGGACGGTTATCGCCTGGATCGATGGTATGCGCCCAAGCTTTCGCAGGTGGCCGGGAAGTCTTTCGTGCCACTAACTCGGGCCTTTTTGGGCAACACTGACGATAGCCGCGAGGTTGTCATTGGCTTTCAGGAGATCGGGCGCAAGGGCCGAAAGCCCGGTATTGATGGTGTCGACTTTGGTATTCAGGCTGGTGGTGTCTTCTCTCACCTTGGCAAGCCCGCCGGCAAGTGTCTCCAGGTGATCAGCACCACGCTTCAACGCAATGTAGATGCCGATCAGATGATAGGCCACCAAGGCGACGATCACGAGTACAACGATCAGTGTCAGGGTGGTCAGGAAGGCGATCACGGCTTGCTCCCCTTGGTCGCGCGTAAGGCAAGAAGCCCGGCGACGACGCCCGTTTTCGCTTCTATCCCCTCGGTCACGGGCTTCATCGCGACAGCCGTTTCGATCGTCTGGTCGAGGGCTGGCACCGCTGCCGTGTGATCAGCGATGCGCAGGCCCGCCTCCTTCATGTCGCGGAAGTAGGCCTCGATATTGCGCGCCGCCTGCAAGGTGCGTCGAAGCAGCGACACCGCAAGTGGCACGATCACGAGAAGAACGATCAGGAGCGTTATGATCCAGATGGCAAGCACGTCACCTCTCCTGCGCTAGGAGCGCTTTATGCAGGTCGCCGAGCGTGGCATCAACGGCGGTGAGACCGCCAGCGACATCATTCAGCCCGGCATTGATCTGAGGAGCTGCTGCCGGCAGGTGGGAGGTCTCGCGCTCGATCGCGCGAAGGCCGAAGCGAAGCTTGGCGAGATAAGAATCACCCCGTCCGCCGATCGAATCGAGTGCCGCCAAGATCTTGGTGAGCGCAAAGGCCACCACACCCAGAAACGTCAACGCTGCGAGTGCTGTAAGCGCTGTCATGAAGACCATCATCGCTCCTCCCTCATGACCTTCCCTGCCAGATGCAGGAGGGGCAGCCAGGGCAGCTCTCGGCATGCTCGCGGATGGCGGTCGCATGGCCAGCAATCCGTCCGGCACGGCCAAGGATGCCGCCGACGGCATCATTCGTGGCGTGCAGGCTGGCGATATGGATGGTGTTGTTGGCCACACGTTGACCCCGCACCCAGATCTCTGCTGCCACACCGTCGATCTCGATCGTCGTTTTGATGATCTGGCGAAGGAGAAAAGCCACCACCAGGGTCACGATGATCAGAAGGGTGATGGCGATCCACCAGCTGACGATCGGGTTGGTTCCATTGATATAGTGCATGCTCCAATCCCCGCTCAGGCGACATCAGTGCCGCGGTGGGTTTGCCCAACGGCATCGACGATTGAGGCGCAATTGCCCTCAATGGCTCTAGCCCCTTCGAGAAGCTGGCCAGCGACCGCGTTGGTATCCCGAAGTGCCCAGATCGATCGTGTGTTCACATCGATATCACCGACGATCTCGGATGCGGCCAAGGCCAGACGGCGGATGCGGCGCGCCTGATAGAGGATGCCGATCAGGAGGACCGCCACCACCAGGACGATGACCAAACCAACAAGAAACCCGAGTGTCCAATAAGTCATCGAACCATCCTATTCCGCCGCGATGCGATCGGGTTGTTTCGGTGCATCCAGGTAGCGTCTGGCGGAGGCTTGAAGCTCCCTTTGCCGATCCGATCCCGGCGAAAAGGCTGTGCCCATACGTTTGATGCGCTCGTAGAAAAAGCTGACGGTCCGATCGACCGGCGAGGTCTCGCCATCGACATTCGCCCAGCCGCTCGGGACGTCGCCATCGTCCTTCCAGCGCGACGTGAGGTTGCGGCTGCGTTGGGTGAAGCCGCGCAAATATGAAATAAAGCCGCCGGTGCCCCTGCTCATGGTCGACGAGATCATGGTGCCTGGCGGTGCTTTGTAGAAGGGCGCGAAGGCGTCGGGAAAACCGGGCATGGTGCAACCAATGCAAATGCCACCGGTGTTCATGCAGCCACCGTTATGGCCAATCGCCCCGCGCGAGACCATATTGCACTGGACAACCGGACCCCAGCAGCCGAGTTCCACCAGGCACTCCTTCTGGCCATATTCGTCGGCGAACTTGCCTTCCTCATAATTGCCGGCGCGAACGCAGCCGCGATGCACTGTCGACTGGAACATCCAAGCGGGCCGCCCGAGCTCGTCGAACTCCGGCAGCGGGCCGAAACCTGAAAGAAACATCAAGACGGAAGCGATCGTCTCGGTGATGTTGTCGCCGAGTGGTGCACAGCCGGGAACATTGACCGGCGGTAGGCCCAAGGCGCTCAGGTAGTCTTTGCCAAGGTAGTCCATCACCGACATCGAATTGGTAACGTTGCCGGCCGCTGCCGGTATGCCACCCCAGGTGGCGCAGGTGCCGACTGCGATGACAGCCGCCGCCCCCGGCGCAAGATCACGCAGCCAGTGGGCCGTCGGGATCGGCTTCACCGAGCCGTCCGCCAGCTCCTCGGTGCCCATTGCGGACCAGTAGCCACCGAACTCTTCGGCGATGGACTCGTCTGCTACCGATCCTTCAAATAAGACGACATAGGGTGCACCGAGCTTGCCGGCTTTCGCCAAGTGATGCGCTTTCATGAACTCGGCACCGGCGGTGACCGAGAGGACGGGATGATGCAGGATGATTTTGGGGATGCCCGGGATCGAGGCGGTCAGCAATTGCTCAACGGTCGGATTTTGTGCGCCGACGGTCGCGATCGAGCAACCGTCGCAGCTCATGCCGGCGAGCCAAAATGCATGGACCTCGGTAATCGGGCCATCATCCAGGGTAAAGCGCGGTATATAGCGCGCCGATGAGCCATTGCCCTCGGTGCCATTCTCCGAATTTTTGTCGTCGCCCTCAGCCACGTGAGCCTCCCGGACCTAAACATCCAGCATTCAGCCTAACGGCTTGCCCTTGGGGCAAGGTCAAACGCGAATTGAGACTGTATGCCGATTTAGCCCAGTTCTTTGCAGGTGCATGGGCGCATCAGCGCAGCACAAAGACAGTCGCCGCCTTTGTCAGCAGGTGTTGACAGCAAGGCGTGATAACGGGCCTCGAGGTCGTCGTGGCGGCCTTGCAATACAGCGATCTTGAGCGCGTAGTCCTGAACTTCTCGATCGAGAAGGCCAAGCATTCTTTGGCGAAGTGGGCGTCCATCGGGTTCATCCAGAAGCTGGCGGATTGCGTCGATCGATAAATCGAGTGCACGCAGGCCGACCACGATTCCGGCACGCCTTGCCGCTTCATTGGAAAACACCCGATAGCCGCTGTCGGTGCGTTCGGCCTCTGGTATGAGGCCGATTTTTTCGTAGTGACGGAGTGTCTTCGGCGTAACGCCAAGCGCACTCGCGAGTTCGCCGATCTGGACGGCGGTGCCGTCGTGCGATCTTCCTTTCCTAGGAGCGTGCATCATCCGCGGCATGATCAGATCTGGATTGGGCAGCACCAGCGATGGCATCGATTTCGGAAGCGATGGACTGGATCGCTTCGACGCCCTTCGAGTCAGGCGCATGGTCGTAAGGCGCCTTCGCGTCACGCTCCGCGTTCATCATCGCATCGTCATAGGGAACGACACCGATCATGGTCATGTCATGTTGCTTACAGAACGCTTGGATTGCGCTCAAATCCTCCTCCGAACGCACCTTGTTGGCGACGACGCGAACGAAGGGAATACCGAGTTCGTCCGCGAGCTCCGCCGTTCGCATGGCCGCTTCCAGTGATCGGTAGTAAGGCTCGGCGACGACCAGCATCATATCAACATGACGGGCGGTGCCGCGTTTCAGATGTTCGAGCCCAGCCTCCATATCGGTAATGGTATGCTCGCCGATGTTGGTAAGCTCGGTGATCAAACCTCTGATAGCGCGGTGTGAAGCACACATGCATCCGGAACCTGCCGATCCGTGGGCGGGCTTGCCCATGACGATCAGATCGACATCATCGGCCGCCTTGACGGCATAGTGCTTCATGATTTCGTCATTGGAGAGTTGCGGGATCATCTGCGTTACACCATCGACCATATCGCCGCGCTTCATGACCGATGCTGGGATATAGGTGATCCTGTCGGCCGCCTTGCGGCTCATGCCCAAGGTCAATGCCAGGTTCGGATTGGGATCACCGTCGATTGCCAGAACTCGCTTTTGTCGATTGGCGAAAATCCGGGCCAGCGTTCCGGCAATCGTCGTCTTGCCGGAACCACCCTTGCCAACGGTCGCGATCTTCATGGTCTGCTTTCCCTTTGGTTGTTGGTCTCGCCCCAATCCGACAAGATATTAGTATCGAAGGAGAAGATTTGAACTGGCCTGGAAAAATACACGCAAGTGAGCTTGCAAGTATAGAGGCGATCCAGCGATGATGGGCCGCAACGAGAACATCGAAGCGGTTGGAAATCGTTCCAGTGCCTTTGTCTGGGCGGGGTTGCTGATCAGTGCCGTCATCTTCGTCATTCTGTTCAGAAACATCGACTGGCTGCGTTTTCTCGAGACAATTCAGAACGCGGATCTTTTGCCGCTTTCGCTGATCCCACTTTCCATCGCGGCTGAACAGCTTTTCCGCGCGGTCAAATGGCGAGCGCTGCTGAGACCCTTTGCCCGGCTTTCGATCATCAGGCTCTATGGCGCGATCATGGCCGGCTATTTTTCGAACTATTTCGCACCGGTCAAAATAAGTTTTCTGGTACGAGCCTGGATTGCCGCACGCGCTGGTCGGGCCTCGACATCGACTGTACTGGGCACGGTAATACTCGGTCGGGTCGTTGACGGCATCGTTTTCGTACCGCTCGTGCTCCTAGCAGCAACCACGATCACCCTCGATCAGTATGGCGGCAGCGTGACTGTGCGCCTACTTTGGGCAGCTCTCGTCAGCCTCGTTCTGCTGCTCGCTCTTTGCTGGTTGTTCATGAGTTGGGCCAAAGCCGCCAAGGCTGGTTCCGCTCTCCCGAAGCAGCTCCTCTCGATCCTGCCTGATCGATGGTCGGCGCCGATCGAGCGCTTTATCGCTTTGTTCGCCGAGGGAACCGGACTGCCGAGCAGGCTTTCGAGCCTCGCCATTATCTTCAGCGCCGCTTTGATGATGAAGATCATGGCCGCCGTGCACCTGGCGCTCGCAGGATACGCCTTCGCTGTCGACCTTTCGCCACTCGACTACCTGTTCGTCATGGTCTGCCTAGGTTTCGCCGTGGTGATCGCCTCGACGCTGAAAGTCGTCGGCGGCTTCATCGCTGGTGCTGTAATCTTGTTGCAGAAATTCGGCGTGGACGTAGAAACCGCGACCGCCATGGCACTCTCAGTATCGATCGCATCGCGTCTGACCGTGATCGCGAGCGGCGTCTTGGCGCTTTGGTGTGAACGCCTCGATCTCTCGCTTCTCAAGTTTTGGGCCAGCCGCGGCGGCGAAGCGGCTGACGACGCCCGGATCTCGCCAAGACACTGATACCGCCCCATCTCAACTGAAGAGACAAAGTTCTGTCATCTGTCCTTGAAGCCTTCAGGAACTGGTTGTCATGGGACGTCTTCGCCGGATTGCCAAAAGGCTCTTGATCAGCGGTCTTATACGTTGCTGGCCGCTATGCCGGCTTTGGTATCGCCGACACGGCATAGCACTTCAGGGATGCCCCGATGACAATATCTGGTATTTCGCCTATGGCGCCAACATGCATGACAGCGCCTTCCGTGAACGCCGTCGCATGACGCCAATACAATCGCGAGCGGGATCGATCAGGAATTACCGGCTCCGCTTCAATCTCGATGGTCGTCCCAGAGGCAAGGCAGCACCTGCCAACATCATGGCCGAGCCTGACGCCGAGGTCTGGGGCGTTCTTTATTTGCTCACGCGTCGAGATCTCATCCGCCTGGACGCAAGCGAAGGCGTGCCAGGACGCCGCTATCGCCATCTTTGGATCATTGCTGAGGACAGCGATGGCGAGAGGCTTGATGCGGTCACCTATATCGCCGATGGCAATGAAAAAGATGGCAAGCCATCGCTTCGCTACATCAGGCTGTTGCAAGACGGCGCCAGGCAGCATGGTCTGCCGGATGCCTGGTTGATATATCTCGACACGATCGAGCCAGCAGCGCCTTAGCGAACGAAACGGAATGCCCATCGATGTCGAAAAAACGAAGCATGCCGGATCTACAAAGCTCTCAAACTTGACATCGGATTTGGGGAGTTGATTACTGGCATGAACAAGACCACAGAAGAATTGGGGAGGAGTGAACTATGTGGCTCAAGCACTCTTGGTCATGGCTGGCTATCGCCTGCTTCGGCTCGACGCTTGTTGCGAGTGCGAATGCTCAACCCGATTCAGTGGTGGTGGCAATCACCGCGGACCCCGGACATTTCAATCCAGGCATTACCACGGGCTACAATGTCCATGTCGTCGCCGACTCGATGTTCAACGGCTTGGTGGCGTTAGATGGTGAACTGACCCCGACACCGGATCTGGCCGAAAGCTGGACGGTGAGCGACGACAACAGGGTTTACACCTTCGTACTGGTAGACAACGCAACATGGCATGACGGCGAGCCACTCACGTCCTCGGACGTCAAATTCACGTTCGAAAATATCCTCTTCAAATATCACTCTCGCACCAAGGCCGGCCTCGGCAGCGTCGTCGAAGCGATTGAAACGCCAGATGATCACACCGTCGTGTTTCGCATGACCGAACCCTATGGTCCTCTGTTACAGCGCCTGGATGTCACCGAAGCGCCGATCCTGCCGGAGCATGTTTTCGAGACCGGCAGCGATCCCAATGACCATCCAGCGAACCTGCAGCCGATCGGTACCGGCCCCTATCGCTTCGTCGAATACAGCCAGGACGACACGATAACGCTCGAACGCAATGCCGATTACTTCAAATCAGACCTGCCGAAACTCGAACGGCTGATCTTCAGGGTGATTCCGGATTCGACCACCCAGCTCCTTGCCCTGGAGCAAGGCGAGGTCGACTATGTGAATCGTATTCCGCTTGCCGACGTCGAGCGTCTTCGAGAACAGGGCGACATCACCCTGGTCGATAGCTCGACCGGTCCAGGTGGCGGCAATTGCATCATGACCTTGTCATTCAATCTTGAGCGAGAGCTGCTACAGTCATCGGAGATACGCCAAGCCATCGCTCATGCGATCGATCGCGACCGGATGGTGAGTCAGGTTCAGTTCGATCTAGGCCGTGTCGCCAGGGCGCCGATCTCCAGCGCGATCGGCTGGGCGCACGACGATGGCAGCCTTTCGACCTATCCCTATGATCCCTCGAAAGCCGAGACACTTCTGGACGCAGCTGGTCAGGCGCCCAAGGACGGCGTACGTTTCTCGATCGACATCGTGCATTTCCCGCGTTTCAGCAAATATGCTGAAGTGATGAAGCAGGATTTGGCCAAGGTTGGCATCGACCTGATATCGCGCCCGCTCGATCGCGCAGCCGCAGTTGATGCCATCTTCAAGCAACGGAATTTCGACACCAACCTCATCTCCTATTGCAACGGTCTTGATCCGGATATCGGCGTCAAGCGCATGTACGTTTCCGGCAATATTGGCCCCATCCCGTTCTCCAACGCATCCGCCTATCGAAATGACCGTGTCGACGAGCTGTTCGATACCGCTGGCAAGACGTCGGAGCGCGATGCCCGCCAAAACCTGTACCAGGAAGTTCAGCAGATCCTTGCCAAGGATCTGCCCTATTGGTGGCTGGTGGAGAGCACCTTCGTCACCGGCTATCGTGATACGCTCGAAGGTTTCAGACCTTGGACCGGACAATTCGCCGAAGCCGCGGGCTACAAGTAGGGCAGCTCTTCAATGGGTCGTTATTTGGTCCGCCGGCTGTTCATGATCGTGCCGATGCTTTTTCTGATCGGTACGATCGTTTTCTTCCTCATTCATCTCACTCCAGGCGGCCCTATTACAGCGCTTGCCGGCGAATTTGTGACCGCCGAGTATCAGGCTTCGATCGAGCGCCTCTACGGTCTGGATCGGCCGCTCTTCGAGCAATATCTCCGCTTTCTCGGCTTGCTCCTTCAGGGCGAGCTTGGGCATTCCTACAGCTATAAAGCGCCGGTCCTCGCCGTGATCATGGACCGACTTCCCGCCACGCTCCTCCTGATGCTTCCAGCGATCATCCTTTCGGCGGTTGCCGGTATTTGGGGCGGCGCTGTAGTCGCAAGAAATCGCGGGCGCGCGGTTGAGTTCAGCATTATTGGTTGCAGTCTCCTTTGTTTCGCGGTGCCGGTTTTCTGGCTCGGCCAACTCCTGCTTTTCGGATTCGCGGTTAAGGCGGGCTGGTTTCCGATCCAGGGGATGGTCGATGCGCGTGCTGCCCATGACGGCATTCGCCTTTGGCTCGATATCGCGCATCATCTGATGCTACCCTGCTTAACGCTCGCCCTTCACCAACTCGCTTTCACCGTGCTGATCACCGCATCTTCGCTTCGCGACGAGATGGCCAAGCCTTATTTCCAGACGGCGCTCGCCAAGGGGCTGGACCTGCCCACCGCGCAGTATCGCCATGCCCTGCCGAACGGCATGCTGCCGGTCGTGACGCTTATCGGCAACCGCGTCGGATGGCTGATCGCTGGCGCCATTCTGATCGAGAACGTGTTTGCCTGGCCTGGTATTGGGCGCCTGGTGGTCGGCGCGTCTCTCGATCGCGACTACCCTCTCATCCTCGGAATCGTGCTGGTGATCGGCGCCCTGACACTCATCGCCAATCTGATCATCGATCTGCTCTACGGCTTGATCGATCCGCGCGTGCGCCAGGGTGAGACAATCGATGCAGCATGAGGCTGTCACGCCGCCACCGGCATATCCTGATCGACGCGTTTTTCGTCTGCAGCACCCGGCCTTCGGCAGGCCGTCTGGAACGCGGCTAACTCTCGGCTTAGGCCTCCTGATCCCGATTGGAGCCGCCGCGCTTCTTGCAGCCTCGATCGCACCCTTCGATCCATGGCTTAGCGTCGCAAAACCGTTTGAGCCGCCGAGCCTTATCCACATCTTTGGCACGGACGATCTCGGCCGGGACTTATTCTCCGCCGTCATTGCTGGCGCGCGCACCTCGCTTGCCGTCGGCCTTGCGGTCGCCATGCTGACGGCATCAATCGGCGTGGTGATCGGCTTAGTCGCAGGTTTTATAGGCGGCTGGGTCGACGACGTATTGATGCGGCTTTCTGAAATCGTTCAGATTCTCCCTCGCTTTTTCATCGCCATCCTGGTCGCCGCCATGATCGGGGCGTCCATCGGCCATCTGATCTGGGTGCTTGGCCTGATGTCCTGGCCGGGCCTTGCCCGTATCGTGCGCGCGGAGACCTTGTCGCTGCGCAACCGCCCCTTCGTCCAGGCGGCGATCGCCCTTGGCGGCAGCCAGAGCTGGATCGTCTGGCGCCATGTTTTACCCCATGCCAGCCGTTCGATCGTCGCCGTTCTCTCGCTTGTAGCCTGTGCCGCCATTCTCACCGAAGCAGGGCTTGCCTATCTCGGCCTTTCGGATCCCAACGTGATCAGTTGGGGACGACTAATCAGCAATGCCCAAAGTTTTCTCTATCGCGCCTGGTGGCTTTCTGTATTTCCAGGCCTTGCGATCGTCATCACCATAGTCGCGATCACGCTGATCATCGACGGGCTGAGGCGGGACTGAGACAGATCTTCTCATCCGTTGGGCGGAGGCACCTGTGCCGCTTGTCGGTTTACGGACTATGGGGCAAGCTTCAACACATCGTCGGCAGCCACTGGAGCCCCTAATGGATACACTCAACGTGCTGGATCAGTCGGATCTGATTGAGATTACCTTCGATGATCTGAAGAAATTTCATGGCACGAAGAGCATCTGCGGCCTTTCGGTCTCGTTCAAAGTTATGCAGGCTGCCTTTGACGCTCTCGCATCGGGCGCTCCGATCAAGCGTACCGAACTTTCGGTAGCGACAGCTTTTCCTGGTCCTGGCGCACGCGACGGTTTCGAGATGGTGATGCGCGCCGTAACACGGGAAAAATATCGGATCGAGCAAGGCGTTCAGCCATCCGATGAAATTGCAGAGGCGGCCAAGGGAGCCTATTTCTTTCGCATTACCGGCAATGGTCGGGTTGCAGCGCTGGGATTGAAGCCGGAGGTCGTGCCTTCCGAGTTTGTGCCTCTCAGGCGGCGTCAACTACATGGGCAGTTCTCCAAAGAAGAGGAGAAAAGATTTCGCCATCTGCAGTTCACCTTCTCTGACACACTCCTCTCCATCTCCCATGGCGAAGCCATTAACCTGCTCAGCATCGATGAGCATGTCAGCGTAGGCGATGTCTTTTGAGCGCACCCGTTCTTCTCGGGCGCTTCCTTTCGCCTTATGTGCGTCGTGTCGCCGTGACTCTGAACCATTTCGGCATGGCTTTTGAGCGAAGCATCATCTCTGCGGTCAGCGATGAGCAGGCGCGCGAGCGCGCCAACCCTGTCGGCCGGGTCCCCGCTTTGATCCTAGCGTCTGGCGAGACGCTGATCGACAGTGCCGCCATTCTCGACTATCTTGATGAGCTCGCCGGATCGGACCGTGCCATTATCCCCCCCAAAGGAGAGGCGCGCCGTGCGGCGCTTCGTCAGATAGCACTCGCGACCGGCGCCATCGATCGCGCCATGGCCGCCAATGCCGAGCGACGGCGTCCCGAGCTGCAGCACGATCCATTGCGACAAGAACGCCTGTTACGTCAAGCCAGACAAGGGTTCGATGCGCTCGAGCGCGATCTCGATGGTAGCAGATGGTTTGATGGCAGGGGACTTGGCCAGGCCGATATCACGGCTGCGATCGGGTTCACCTTCGTCAATCATATCTTTCCGCAAACCCTCGAAGCAGCCGCCTTCCCGTCACTCGCAGCGCTTACCGAACGCTGCGAGGCCTTGCCTGCCTTCGAGAGTGTGTCGATCGATTGATTCTCAACGAAGCGTCAGTAACAAAGGTCGTTTCACTACTCAAGACATCTTGACTCGATAGCATTCTCCTTCTCTCCTTTGGGAAAATAGGAGACGGGCGACATGAGCTTGATGCGTACTTTACTATCGTTTTTGGCCCTGGTAGCGGGGGCAGGGAGCACCCTTGCCGAACCGATTACCATCGTCGATCAGCGGGATCGAACCGTAACGCTGGAGGGGCAGGTCGAGCGCGCGGCGGTCATTCCCATACCGGCCGCCTCCATGTTCATGGCGGTGGACGGCAGCGCAGATCGGCTGGCCGGCATGCATCAATTGTCGAAGGCAGCGATCAAGGGTTATATTCTGGAGAGGTTCTTTCCGGAAGCGCTAAAGATACCGTCCAACATCACAGGCAAGGGCTTCAGCTTCGTTCCCAATGTCGAGGAGCTGTTGAAGCTCGACCCCGATCTCGTCTTCCAGTGGGGGCATCTGAATGACGACATCATCGACCCCCTCGTCAATGCCGGCCTGAACGTTGCTTTGATCAAGATCGGACAGGAGGCCTTCACGCGCCGTTGGCTCGAGATCATGGGAACGGTATTGGGCAAAGAGAAAAAGGCCGCAGAGATGATTGCTTGGCGTGACGATGTTCAGGCCGAGCTGAAAGCCGAAACGGACAAGATTGAACCTGCTGATCGACCACGTGTCCTTTACTTCATGAACTATCTTTCGGAGCTTCGCGTTGCCGGCGGCAAGTCCTACAACAATTACTATATCGACCTTGCCGGCGGTCAGAATGTCGCCAATGAGCTCGGCATGTTTGCCGTCGTCGGCGTCGAGCAGATCCTTGCCTGGGACCCGGAAGTCGTTTTGCTCAACGGCTTCGAAGCGAAACTTTCGCCTGAAGATGTCTACGGCAATCCTCTCTTGGCGGACCTTAGCGCTGTCAAGAACCGCCGCGTCTACAAGATGCCGCTCGGTGGCTATCGCTGGGATCCCCCCAATCAGGAATCCCCGCTTACCTGGCTTTGGCTCAGCATGGTGCTGCACCCGGAAATTTTTGACTGGGGCCTGAGTGAGCGCATCGACGAGAGCTACACGTCGATCTATGGACAGGGTGTGATCGAAGCTGATGTCGAAAACATCCTCCGTTTCGACATGAACGCGTCAGCCGCGAACTATGAGATCTTCGCGCCGCGTTGAAGCAGGCGGGCGCCCCACCGAAGTCGAATCATGCGGGTGATGCCGTCGATCTCGACCCTGCCGGCAAAAGATCGACGGTTACATCGCGGCTGAGAACAGGCCTTTGGCCTCTCCTGCTCGCAACCCTGATGGTGAGTGCTCTGGTCTCTCTCGCCATCGGTCGCTTCCCCGTGCCGATTTCGCATGTCGTCGGCATCCTCCTCGCCAATCTGGTTCCATCGCAGCCCTATTGGAGCGACGTGGAAGCTCGGGTGGTCGAGCTGATCCGCATGCCGCGCATCCTCTTGGCAGCACTCGCCGGTGCGGGCCTTGCAGTAAGTGGCGCTGCCCTTCAGGGCATTTTTCGAAACCCATTGGTGGGGCCGCAGATCATCGGCGTATCGTCCGGGGCGGCGTTCGGCGGCGCCTTCGCCATCCTGGTTTCCGAGAGCCGCTTCCTCCTGATCGGATCGGCCTTCACCTTCGGGATGGCCGCGATGGCCATCGTTTATCTCATTAGCCGCCAGCAGGGTCGCGCCTCGATCCTAATGCTGGTTCTCTCCGGCATCGTCACCAGCGCCTTTTTCTCAGCTCTTGTCTCGCTCACCAAGTTCGTTGCCGATCCCGACGACAAACTGCCAGCGATCGTTTTCTGGCTCATGGGCAGTTTCGCATCGGCAAGCTACGACAAGGTCTGGCTGATCGCGATTCCGGTGGTGATCGGCAGTACGGTCGTCTATCTCCTGCGCTTTCAAATCAACGTTCTGTCGCTCGGCGACGAAGAGGCCGGCACGCTCATGCCCAATATCGAGCGCATCCGCTGGGTCGTGCTCGCGGCTGTCGCCCTGATCAGTGCCGCCGTCGTGGCGGCTGCAGGGATCGTCGGCTGGGTCGGCCTGGTGATTCCCCACTTCGCACGCATGCTGACCGGGCCAGATCACCGTGTCCTGATCCCGGCAGCAGCGATCATCGGCGCGATTTACCTCATCCATGTCGACAATTTGGCGCGAACAGCGATCGCCGCCGAGATCCCGGTGGGTATCATCACTGCCCTGATCGGCGCCCCGATCTTTGCCTACCTGTTGAGACGCGCTGCCAGCAAGGGATGGAGCAGCGAGTGATTTCTGTCGACCAGGCAGGCTTCCGTTTCGGTGAGCGCTGGATCTATCGCGGCGTCAGCTTCGAGGCGGACAAAGGAGACATGGTCGCCATCCTCGGCCCGAACGGGCGGGGCAAGACGACTCTCCTGAAGGCCGTCGTCGGGCTTCTCTCACCTGAGGAAGGCAAGGTCGAAACCAGTGGACGGATCGGTTACGTCCCGCAGCGCGCCGAGGTCGCTTTTTCCTACAAGGTCATCGACATGGTGGTGATGGGCCGTGCCGGCCATATCGGCGCTTTTCGCTCGCCAGGCAGCCATGACTATGAGCTCGCCCGTGGCGCTCTTGAGCAGCTTGGCTTCGGTGACTACGCCGAACGCCCATTCGATCGCTTGAGCGGCGGTGAACGTCAACTGGTCCTGATCGCAAGGGCACTGGCATCGGATTGTGACATTCTGGTCCTGGACGAACCAGCCTCATCCCTCGATTTCCACAATCAGGACATCATCCTCTCGACCCTTCGGCGGGTCGCCGCCGAGAATGGCCTGACCGTCCTCCTGACTACCCATTTTCCGCAGCATGCCATCCACCTCGCAAACAAGGTCCTGCTCATGCAAGACGTCGACCGACATCTTTGGGGAAAAGCGGACGAGATGCTCACTGAACGCCATCTTGAGGCGCTTTACGGTCTGCCTATCCGCGCCGTGCATGTTGATCACGACGGCCAAACCGCATCTTCCGTGATTCCGATATTCTCATAATCCTGACATCGGGTAGCAAGTATGGTGAAATCGTTAAGCGGTTGTGCATCCTTTAAATTCGATCATATTGAAATTGTTGGCTTTTTCTGATCCTTTTTTTTAAAGCGTTCATCTCATGCGTATCAACGGTCTTGGCTGTGGCCGGGTCCTTTTGATCCTTTCGATGGTACTGGGAGCGCGATGACGTAATCTCCCCAATTCTGTAGTGCCCGTTTCTTCTCATCGTTGTAGGTGGCACGATTATAGACGCCGGCTACGCCTGCCTTATGGCCACTGATATGGTTGACGATCGCCTCAATGACATGGGGCTGTGTTGTCCCTCCTATTTAATTGATCAGACGATCAAGCGGCGATCCTTTCGTAGTGATGGTGCAACCCGCCAACTTTGGGAAAGGGGACGACATTGCCCTGTTCCTGAGAAATAGGTCGGCTCTCGGACGCATCTCTCTTTGGTGAAAGATGCACCGGAATCTCGTCCAGTTTCAGCAGGGCAGGGGATCGTTGTGCCGTTTCCGAAGGTTGGTGGCCTTCATCACCGGTATGAAAGGCTAGTTGCTTGATCACCCGATCGGATAAATAGGAGGCACAGGCTGCATCACTACTACCTTCACGAGGCTGCATGACTTTTCGGGACTCACAGGCCGAACTCATGCTCAGCAAACTGACGACACCTATCGCATTGATAAACAGATTATTTTTCCCATGATTCCTACGGGAAAATAACACTTACACTTGGGAAATAGGTTTCATATCGACCCTTGTCGCGGGTCAAAAGTGTGAGCCCGGCGGCCTCGGCATGCGCGCCTATAAAGAAATCCGGCAAAGGGGATATCTTGGGGCCATCGAACTCGCGGCGATATCGAGCGAATGCGCGAGCGGCAAGTGGAGCCGCAGCCCAAGGAAGATTGAGGCGGCGTAATGCCTGCGGCAATCGCTTTACGGCTTCCGTCGGCGAACGCTGACCACCGAGAAGTTCGGCTAAGATGATCTGATTGATGCCGGCACCACCGTCGCGAATGGCTGAGGCAAAAGCTTTTCTGCTGTCCTCATCACGCCCTTCCATGACGTCAATAAGGACATTGGTATCAACGAGGATCATTCGCCGCGGGTCATCGCCAGCAGCTCATCGCCACGCATCGTCATCGTCTTTCCAAGCTCTTCAAGCTCCTCGATAGCTTCTCTGGCAGCAAGGTCTCGGTCTCTAGCGAGCTCCGCCTCGGTCTCGGCGAGCCGTTCAATGATCCGGGCAAGCAGGATAATCGTGCGACTTGGCTTCTTCTGCCCCTCAATGATCCGCCGGGCATGATGAGGCGTGACGCCGAGGAGTTCGGCCACTTGGCCAGCCCGACGTGGCGATTTCTCGATGCCGCGCCGCTCGGCCCAAGCTTCTATGTCAAACGCTTCGTCTTCCTTCGCCACCACGATACGAACCTCCTCTCCAACTTGACGTGATCAACCTGACAAATACGTATAGAAGCAACGTTTTGTCAACACAAAAGGATATAAAATCACTTTTCTATCAAATTAACGTTTCAGATCACTAGCCTGACCTCTTCGATCGGTCATTGAAGCTAACGTGACTCATCTGGCAAGTCTTAGGAATCTGATCGCCCAGAGGATCGTCGACTCAGCAACATGCGCGATCACGAAGGGAATAAAGTGACCGTCTCATCGATCTAAAGAGCAGCCACACGACCAAGACCTTTGCCGCTGACGCTTTCGATCTCAAGTCGGAGGATCAAGAGATGGACAAGCCAGGTCTCCCCGGCGGGTGAGTCGCCCGGGGGAATCTCACCCCCAGGCGCTCGTAGAACTGAGCGTGAAACTCTCGCTTCACTCAGCTCCCATCAGGCAACCACGCCGGTCAACTTGAACGGCTTGTCTGTCGCATGCATCAAAGTCGTCCTGTCACCAGTTGTTTCGACCATACGACCACCTGACCCGATCCCTTCGCTCCAGCCCCATTACAGAGCCTTCATCGCTAATACGGATCGGTCCGCCCCAATGCTCTG
>JBOEHJ010000127.1:0-1174 GCA_050633905.1 Geminicoccales bacterium | reverse complement strand
TATTTATCCGATCGGGTGATCAAGCAGCTAGTCTTTCATACCGGTGATGAAGGCCACCAACCTTCGGAAACGGCACAACGATCCCCTGCCCCGCTGAAACTGGACGAGATTCCGGTGCATCTTTCATCAAAGAGAGATGCGTCCGCGATCCGTGATAATAATCCAGATACCTGCTCAGAATGCGGCGAAGGTGACGCTCATTCAGGATGATCACGCGGTCTAAACACTCTCGGCGGACAGAGCCGATCACCCGTTCCACATACGGGTTCTGCCAAGGCGAGCGCGGCGCGATCAGAACCTCCTTGATACCCAAACCAGCAACACGGCGTCGAAAAGCCCTGCCGTAAATGCCGTCTCGATCACGAAGAATATAGCGAGGCGCAGTTTCAAACGGAAAGGCTTCGATGATCTGCTGTGCTGTCCACGATGATGTCGGATGCGCCGTCACATTCACATGCAGAATGCGACGGCGATCATGCCGGAGAACAACAAACACATACAGAATCCGAAACGTCGCTGTCGGCACCGTGAAAAAGTCGACCGCTACAATGTCCCAAAGATGATTGTTCAAAAAGCTCCGCCAGCTTTGCGAAGGTGGTTTGGTACGACGAACCAAGTACTTGGACACCGTTGCCTGCGAAATTTCGAAGCCAAGCTTGAGCAACTCACCATGAATGCGTGGTGCGCCCCAACCGACATTGGAAGCCTGCATCTCTCGAATGAGTTTTCGAAGCTCTCGGTCGATACCGGGTCGGCCGACGCGACGGCTTTTCCTCGTCCAATACCGCCGAAAACCTTCCCGATGCCATCGAACGACCGTGTCAGGATGCAAGGCCACCAGCATCTGCCGCCAACCTTCGACATAACGGGAGAAGGCCATCCAAAAGAAGCGATCACCACCTGATGGACAAGCTCGCTTCGAGCGTCGCTTCAGCATCGCCAGCTGCTGACGAAGGGCGAGGTTTTCTAAAGCAAGTTCATGCTGCGACCGGCAACAAGATCTCAGCCATCCCAGAACCAAAGTGACCCACATAACCATGAGGATGATGCTTCAAGCTGCATTGAGAAAAGTCAAGAATTTCAATACGATCGAATTTGTAGGATGCACAGGGCATCGACATCTGCCATGAAACCATACGATATTGGTGGAGCCGGTTCGGTCCCTTATTCGCAG
>JBOEHJ010000126.1:0-35586 GCA_050633905.1 Geminicoccales bacterium | reverse complement strand
GTAACCATGGCAATGGCGGTGCGCATGGTAACCATGGCAACGGTGGTGTGAATGGCGGTCATGGATGCCACGGCAACGATCATATGTATGGTGGAGCAGGCAATGACCATATGTACGGTGGAGCAGGTAATGACCACATGTACGGTGGATCGGGCAATGACATCATGTATGGCGGCTGTGGTAGCGACCACATGAATGGTAACCGGGGTCGTGACAACATGCGCGGAGGCTCCGGTAACGACCATATGCGTGGTGGCAGGGGCAATGACACCATGCATGGTGGTTCCGGCAACGACCAGATGCATGGTGGTAGGGGTAGCGACCATATGTGTGGCGGTTCCGGGAACGACAGCATGAATGGTGGCCGTGGCAACGACAATATGCGTGGCGGTTCCGGGAACGATAGCATGAATGGTGGCCGCGGTCGCGACTACATGAATGGCGGTTCCGGGAACGACAGCATGAATGGTGGTCGCGGCAGCGACCATATGCGTGGCGGTTCCGGGAACGACACCATGAATGGTGGTCGCGGCAGCGACTACATGAACGGCGGCTCCGGGAACGACAGCATGAATGGTGGCCGTGGCAATGATTGGATGTATGGCGGTTCCGGCAATGACACCATGAATGGTGGCCGCGGCAATGACTCCATGAACGGCGGTTCCGGGAACGACACCATGAGTGGTGGCCGCGGCAATGACTTCCTTTCCGGCGGCTCAGGCCATAATACGCTGAACGGCGGCAGTGGAAACGACACCTATGCCATCGCCAATGGCAGTAGCAATGTCATTTCCGATAGCAGTGGTCGGGACACCGTTAGAATGGACGGTAACCGGAGCGATTATACCATGCAGCGTCGTGGCGACGATCTGGTCATCACCAGCCGTGATGGCGAGACCAGTGTGACGGTCGAGAATCACTATTCGGGATCATCGGTCGAAAACATCAGCTTCAGAGATGGAAATGCCACTCCACCCCCCGCCTTCAATCCGGGTTGGTATCGATAAATCGATACTTGATCCTCTATGAAGGAGAACCTTCGGTAACCCATCATTGATTAGGGCCTATCGAAAGTTTAAGTCGTTTGAAAATGGGCAGGAGAAAACCGACAAGGTTTGACCCTGTCCATTTTTTTTCCCGTACCTCGCTGACATGACGATCCCCTTGGAACATCGACAGCCAAGTTTACTCGACATCAAGGCCCATGCGCCCGAGGATGTACCCTAAATGCCGCGTTGGTCACTGGTGCGAACCTCAATAATTTCTGTCGACCGCGTCTTGGCCAGTTCATACAGCTTGGGCAGATTTTGCTCGGCCTTCGCCAGATAGCGACGATCAAGCTCCTCCTCGTCTTTTTCAATCTTCATCCAGATCAGACAAGTCGCCATGCTCCAGATGAAGGGCAGCATGATCACCCAAATGGCATGATCTCCAAGCATGGAGAAGCCCAGGCTCAGCTGATCCATGACCAGTGACGCTGTTTGCGCTAATGTTGCGACATTTTCCATCACGTCTCCCTCCGCTTGATCGTCTTGTCGACCAAGCCAACCCGATGACGACTTTGGGGCTCCGTTGCTGCTTCCGACCAACCCCAGAGTTACGGCGTGTTAACCATTCCAAAGACGCTAGGAGAAAATTGACGCCTGCGCATCGGCCAATGGCTGCGTTTCGCCATACCTGGCTATCGCGGTCGCGGTAAAAAGAAGGAGACTGGTCTGATTGAACAACGCGAAAGGATAGAAATATGCCGACATAACTCTGACGCTGAAAATCGGCTAGAGAACATTTCCATCAAAAGTAGAAATTTACACAGGCTTATCACTCTCCCCTTTTTCCGCTAGCTCAGAAATAACTATCGAAAATACCAAGAGAAAGATGAAACCACCTCCTTTCATTCAAAGAGGGCTATCCGTTTCTTCCCGCTCAGGCCTTTTCACTCAAAGCGCGAAAGCTATATGGTAAAGAGAAGGGGTCAAGGGGCATGATGCTGGGGCGAAGACCGGGGACGTCGACATGAACTTACATCGCTTGCTGGTCAGCCGTGCGGATCAAGGAAAGCCGATCAAAGTCGGTTTGATCGGTGCCGGCAAGTTCGGTTCGATGTTCTTGGCACAAGCACGCCTGACACCGGGTCTGCATATTGTTGGGGTCGCTGATCTCGACGTGGCTCGCGCCAAAACCTCGATGCGACGCTTGGGATGGCCCGCTGCCCAGATCGATGCCCCCTCCTTGGACAGTGCTGCCGACAATGGCAAAACACACATCACGGACGATGCATCGGCCTTGATCCGAACCCCTGGTCTCGATGTCGTGATCGAAGCGACCGGTGATCCCGGTGCCGGCGTCCGCCATGCACTCTTGGGCATCGAGCATGGCCGGCATCTTGTCATGGTCAATGTCGAAGCTGACGTGCTGGTAGGACCTCTCCTAGCGGAACGTGCGCAAAAGGCGGGGCTGGTCTATAGCCTTGCTTACGGTGATCAACCGGCCCTCATCTGCGAGATGGTTGATTGGGCCAGGGCCTGTGGCTTCCCCGTGGTTTGTGCAGGCAAAGGTACGCGCTATCTGCCGATCATGCATCGATCGACACCGGCGACGGTATGGGGACATCACGGCTTCACCGCCGAGGAGGCGGAAGAAGCCGGCATGAATGCCAAGATGTTCAACAGCTTCGTCGATGGCACCAAGTCGGGGATCGAGATGGCCGCAGTTGCCAATGCCTGCGATCTCGAAGTGCCGACCAAAGGCCTTAGCTTCCCGCCCTGTGGCATCGATGATTTGCCCTATGTCCTCCGTCCCTCCAAAGCCGGTGGGCAGTTGGAACAGGAGGGCACTGTCGAGGTGATTTCAGATCTGGAGCGTGACGGCCGACCGGTCCTGAACGATCTCCGCTTCGGTGTCTATATCACGTTCAGAGCACCCACGGATTATGCCCGTTCATGCTTTAGCCAGTATGGTTTCACCGTCGATCCAAGCGGTGAGTATACAACGATCTACCGGCCTATTCATATGATCGGCCTGGAATTGAGCATCAGCGTTGCATCAGCGGCCCTTCGCCACGAACCCACGGGCTGTCCCGCAAGCTTCAAGGCTGATGTGATTGCCACAGCCAAGCGCGACATGAATGCAGGCGAGATCCTTGATGGTGAGGGTGGTGCTTGTGTTTGGGGCAAGTTGATGCCGGCCAATGTATCGATCGCCGGCGATTATCTGCCGATCGGCCTTGCCGGCGATGTCGAGTTGGCGCGTCCCGTTCCGGCGGGTCGGTCTTTGACCATGGCTGACGTTCTCCTCGATCCGGGCGATCAGATCATGGCACTCCGCAGGACCATGACCGGTGCAGAACCATGAAGACACATATCGAATCTGCCTCCTGCCGCGTTAACGGACCTTTAAGACCACCTCGCCATAGTGAAGAAGACCCCAACGGAGATTCATTGATGGCCGGCACACAACAAGGATTATTAAACCAACCCACCAGTACCATGGCCGATGACGAGGAGATGCGTCTGACGCTCCCTGAAGCGACCATGTTTATCGTTGCCTCGTCCGGGGCGCTCTGGGTGCTGCTTTTCGGCTTGGTGAACGTCTTTCTCGGCTAGAGCATTTCATGGGCCGGTCGAACCAGCCCTCTCCCCAGCAGGGCCACTCGATGTGGTTGGATACTGTGGGTGGCGGGCGGGCGAGAGGGCTGACGCCGTGTAAACTTCGATGGGCGATGCTCGCGTGATTTAGCCACATCGGAAGCTGTCATATGATGAGTTGCCTAACGGTGGGCTTCCACGCCCGATTGCCATACCTCAGACAAAACAAATGACGTGGACATGCCACTAACCGGCTTTGTCAAACACCATGATCTTCGACATGAAGGCGCGATCGATCTGGCGCAGATGCAGGCCTGCTTCGGTGAAGAGGCCAACGAGATCGGTCTCGGCATAGTCCTTGTAATAAGGCTCATGATAGAGAACCGGGAATAGGTCCAAAAGTCCGTCGAATGGTGGATGGTCTCCGTATTGCAATGAATCGACGATGACGAGTTGGCCATTCGGTTTCAGCACGCGGACCAATTCGCACGCGACGAGGTGGCGTATCTTCTTGGGCAGTTCATGCAGCAGGTAGACGGATGTGATCAGATCGATGCTTTCGGACCTCATCGGCAAGTACTCGGCACTCGCTTCGATCGCATGCCACCAGGACCAGGATGCGAGCGTCTTTCGCGTCTTCTCCAGATAGGCTTGGCTTAGATCAAGGCCGATGACCGGCAATCTTGGAAAATTCTGTTTGATGGCATGGAGAAACCTGCCCGTGCCGCAGGCGACATCCAGCAAGGTAAGATCGGCGATCCGCCGGCTGCAGCAAAAATCGGCGATGGGAATGAGTGCCTGGCGACGCATGGCATCGGTCGCGCCGTTAAACAGTACATCGACCTGAAAATCGTAGAGTTCGGCCGAATGATCGCTCAGCCAGCCATCGGTCTGATAATGAAAATTCTGCAGATAATAACGTGGTCGTCCATTGCGGCTCCTGGTCTCGTCGCTTCTATAGTCGCGAAAAACTTCCTGACCGTCCTTGCGCAGGCGACGAAGGTTGATCTTACCGAGATCGGCGAGAAACCTTGTGCTTTGACGAAAAGCCGCAGGACCGCGAGGCTGCAGATCATCCGGTTGTCGATAAAGGCCGGCTTGGATATGCCGGCGATCTCGCTTTAAGAGTTCGCGAAGATCGGCGAGGTAATGGTTGCGATCCGGCAATCCTTTCGGCAGATCGTCGAAGACGGGCGTTGTCAGTCGGGCGGCGGCCAGGGCATGGCCAAGATACCAGGCGACCTGCCTAAGCTGACCGGCATCATGGAGATATCGCGAGAGTGGTGACATGGAAGCCCTGCCTTGATGAACGAGGTTCTGTTAAATCTGGTTCCATGTTGCCGATTGTCCACCACCCAGCCTATACGGCCCCCATGCCCGCGGGGCATCGCTTCCCGATGGACAAGTTTCGCCTTGTCATGCAACGGCTCCTGGCAGATGGCATCGTTGAAGAGACAGCCGTTCACCAGCCGGAACCTGCTTTGCGCTCCTGGCTGGCTGCGGTTCATGACGATGCCTATGTCGATGCGGTGCTCACACAGACCGTGTCGAAGGCTATCGAACGTAGGATCGGCCTGCCAATCAGCTCGGGTATCGCCAAGCGCTCTATTGCTGCCAATGGTGGCACACTGCTCACCGCCCGCCTCGCCCTTCAACGGGGACTCGCCTGCAATACCGCGGGCGGTAGCCACCACGCCTTCAAGGAGGAAGGTTCCGGCTTTTGCGTCTTCAATGACGTTGCCGTTGCTGTGACCCAGCTCAGACAGGAAAAACTGATCGAACGGGCTTTGGTGGTGGATCTCGATGTTCATCAAGGCGACGGCACGGCCAAGATATTCGAGAATGACGAGACTGTCTTCACGTTTTCCATGCATTGCCGAACCAATTTTCCAGCACGCAAGCAACGAAGCGACCTCGACCTCCCCCTCGAACCCGGAACGACCGATGAGCGATATTTGGCATCGCTCGAAGAAGCTTTGCCGGGAATCTTGGCCCAGCATCGGCCCGATCTGGTTTTTTTCAATGCAGGCGTCGATCCCCATCGGGATGACAAGCTCGGCCGCCTCACATTGAGCGACCAAGGGCTGGAACGACGCGAGCGCTATGTGTTGGAAACCTGCCTTCGGCAAGGCATGCCCGTCGCCGGCGTCCTCGGCGGAGGCTATACCCCCGATCTCGACCGGCTAGCCTTTCTGCACACAATCCTGCACCGAACCGCATCAGATCTGTTCAGACGTTACTGCTGAGTACAGCCCCAGATGACGGGAGATCGGATGTCGATCAATTCCCTGTGGTTTGTGCCGCAACCACATCGCCGCCAACCGGCGTCGGCACGAGATCTGGTGTTTTGCCGGATCGGGTCATGAAGGTCTTGAAGATCATCGCCGGCAGACCGCCGCCGCTCACCATCTGCATCGGCTTGCCGTCGTCATTGCCGACCCAGACCCCGACGACCAAGCTTTCATTAAAGCCGATGAACCAGGCATCTCGGTGGTCTGAGCTGGTGCCCGTCTTGCCGGCAACGAAACCCGGAAGCTGGGCGCGCCAGCCCGTGCCAATGGTCAATGTTTCCCTGAGCATCGAGGTCATATTGTCGACAACCTCCCCGCGCAGCACTGGCTCATCGATGAGTTGTCTGCGGTACAGGGCCACGTGATCAGCGCCGGTAACGGTGTTGATCCCTTCGGGCCAAACCAGCTTCCCGCCATTGGCGATGGTGGCATAGGCTGCCGTCAATTCCAACAATGTGACTTCAGCACTACCGAGCGCCAGGCTTGGATGAGGTGGCAAAGCCGTCGTGATCCCGAGCTGACGGGCTTTCTGCACGATCTTGTCACGGCCGATATGCTCAGCAAGGCGGACAGCGGCGGTGTTCACAGAATGGCTGAACGCATGAGCGATGTTGATCCTGTAGGGATAGGCATCATCGGCATTGCGTGGCCGCCACCCCTCCACCTCGATCGGACGCGCAGAGATTCCGTTATCCGGGTAGATCTGCTCATCCAGTGCAGCCAGATATAGGAAAAGCTTGAAGGCGGAGCCGGGCTGGCGCTCGGCCTGAACAGCACGGTTGAACTGGCTTTTCTGGTAGTCTCGCCCGCCGACCATAGCCTTGACCCGACCGTTCGGCGTCATCGCGATCATCGCCACTTGATCGGCACCGAAGGTTTCGCCATGGCGATCCATTAGATCTGAAACGGCCTGCTCGGCATGGCGCTGGAGATGACGATCGAGGGTTGTCTGCACGCTGAGACGGGGCTGTGCTGGACCGGCAAAAAGCCGACTTTCCGCACCGACCCAATCTCTGAAGTAGCCAAGATCGCCTTCGTCGATATCCGCAACCAGGACAGCCGGTTCGGCGATCGCCGCCTTGGCTTCGCTTTCGTTGATCATGCCTTCATCGGCCATCCGCGCCAACACAAGACCTGCTCGTGCCTGCGCTGCATCCAGCGCTCGGGTCGGCGCATATCGGGACGGCGCTTTGATCAGACCTGCCAGCATCGCCGCTTCAGCTAAAGTGAGCTCGGATGCCGATTTAGCGAAGTAGCGCCGGGACGCCGCATCCACCCCATAAGCCCCCCCGCCCAGATAGACCTTATTCAGATAGGCTTCCAGGATTTGCTGCTTGCTGAGGCGGCTCTCGATCGCAAGCGCGTAGCCCGCTTCTTTAAGCTTTCGGGTATAGCTGCGTTCCGCCCCGACATACGTAAGCTTGGCCAGCTGCTGGCTGATGGTACTGCCGCCCTGAACTACCCGGCCTGCTACCAAATTCTGTGCCAAGGCCCGAATCGTGCCGATGAAGTCGATGCCGGGATGCTGGTAAAACCGATGATCCTCGATTGCGACCACCGCGGCCGGTAACCAAGATGACATCTCACTGAGACGCAGATCGCGCCCCCGCCCGCCACCAAGCCGAGCAAAAGATCGGCCCTCGTAATCCAGCAGCGTGATCTCAGGTTCTTGGGCATGTGCACGGCTGTTGCGAATATCAGGAAGTTCGAGGTTTTGCACCCAAAGATAGAAAAAACCTAGGACCAGTACGAGCAGTGGCGCGGTCAATAACCAATGCGCCGCTGGCTTGGCCTGCGGCTCGTCGTCTCGCGAAAGACGCGTCCTGCAACGATCCGGCGGGTTACTGGTCAAAATCTTCGACCCGATTGCATGAAGTCCCGATAAAACCCCGCGTCGTCGCCATTCAGTTTTTTTGCTCGATAATTTCAAGCTCGATGACCTTGGCGTTGACCACCACTTTGCCCCGATCCTCAAAATTAACCGTCACCCGCCCACCAATCACGGATTGAACATGGCCAATTCCCCAATCGGCCTCGCCCGGATGGCGTACTCTGACGCCTGGCACCAAACGCGGGTCCATGGATCAATTCTCCAAGATCACAACTCCATGGCGCATAGTGTACTCGATTTTCACCTTATCGCCAAAACACAGGGCCCGCTGTGAGATTGCTCACAAGCGGGACGATCACCTATCAGTCGACAAGCCAGCTGTTCTGCAGCCTTCGGGTTCGTTTGGTTCTTTTGACTTTTGAGGCAAGGAAGGAGGTCACCTTGTGCACTGATGACAACCTAACTCATTTCAGCGCTGATCGACAGTCTGAGTTGTGCCATGCGACCCGCCATGATCTCTCCCGGTGATCGATGGCCGTTTGGCCTAGATTCCAGACGTCCTCAATTGTCAAACCAGCCCAGATGCCCCGGCCGAATCAGCAGGCCGGGACGCTGTAAGAGAAACGCCTTAGCGGCAAGCTGGACGCCCGCCGTCGCTCATGTGAGATAGGTCTCGAACCAATCGATCGTCCGCTTCCAGGCCAGCTCCGCATTCGCTTCATCGTAGCGCGGCGTGGAATCGTTGTGAAAGCCGTGATTAGCACCCTCGTAGATATGGGCTTCATAGATCTTGCCGTGTTCTTTCAACGCCGCCTCATAGGCCGGCCAGCCTTCGTTGATCCGTTGATCCAGCTCGCCATATTGTAGGAGCAACGGTGCCTGGATTTTTGGTACGTCCTCAGCTGCGGCCTGGCGGCCGTAGAAGGGCACCGACGCATTCAGCTCCGGATAGGCGACAGCCAAAGCGTTGCAGACCCCGCCGCCATAGCAGAAACCGACGCAGCCGACCTTGCCGGTCGAATCATCCCGCCCCGCCAGATGCTCGTAGCCAGCGAAAAAGTCGTTCATCAGAGCAGCGCGATCGACGGTCTTCTGCAGCGCCTTACCCTCTTCGTCGTTGCCAGGATAGCCGCCGACGCTAGTCAGCCCATCCGGCGCCAGCGCCATGAAGCCAGCCTTGGCAACCCGCCTGGCGACATCCTCGATATAGGGATTGAGGCCTCTATTTTCGTGGATCACCAAAACGGCCGGCAACTTGCCTTCCTTATTGGTGGGCCTGACCAGATAGCCCCGCACCTCGCCGGTGCCGTTGGGCGAGCTGTAGGTTGTGTATTCGGCGTTGATGTCGGGATCGTTGAACGACACCTGCTCCGCGAGAGCATAATTCGGCTTCAACATCTCCAAAAGTGCCAAAGCGGTAATGCCGCCGACGGCAAAACGTTGCGCTTTGTTGAGAAATTCGCGTTTAGTGATCCGCCCATGGACATAGTAGTCGTAAAGGTCGAGCAAGCCCTGGTCAAAGTCCTCGGCTGTCATGCGCTTCATCATCATCTCCAATTCGACGTCGCCCTTACCAGATCTTGTCATCAGGCAAGGGCACCTGCAATGAGATTAGGCATCCGAGACATGATATGGACTGAGGGGCGGCGTCGGCCAATGGGATTAGAGAGCTTTTCGAAGAGGCGCTTACTGTTCTTGTCGGTTCGCCGGATGTCTATGCAGCAATGGTTTGCTCTGATCCTGATCTCTGACGTAACTGCTCCCAAAACTGTGCATCGAGGAAACCGGCTTCTGATTCACTGATAGGATCAACGGAGCCTTCTTGAGCAACAACCTCAGCCAATTCAGCCGTCACTCGGATGTCATAGCGACCAACATTCTCAGCCAGGTGATACAAAGCATTCCCGGCACTGATGCGATCTCTGTAAGAACGTGGGGCTGTGCGGGCACAGAAAACGTCGACAGCGCCAAGTATTCTGCCCGGCAGATCGATATCATTGCTTTCCAGGCCAAGGGGGTAGCCGCTACCATCAAGACGCTCATGCATCTGCTTCAAGATGCCAACCACTGGAAAACCAAAGTCAATGGATCTGAGGATGCTAAGCGTATGATCGATATGGCTTCGCATAATCTCCGTTTCTTGCTGAATATGGCGTTCAGGCTTTGCAAGAATTTCATCGGGAATAAAGATCTTACCAATTTGCGATAACGAGGCAGCCAGCGCGAGAGCCGCTAAGGCGTCATTATCGAGTTCGAGCCGTCGGCCAACAGCTAACGAGTAGCGACGGAGACGATCTGTATGTCCCAATAGAAAGGGATCACGACGTTCGACCGCGTGGATAAAAGCTTCTATGGTTCCCGTTAGAGATCGTAAATGTCGTTGTCGCTGTTCTACAAGCTCTGTCTGATCACGCAGAACGTTGACGGTTCCCGTCGCCTCACCATGATGATCTCGAAGGTCAGAGGATGAGTTTGTGACGCAATAGGATTGCTTCCCAGCTTCCAAAATGCTGACTTCTTCAGCATCAGAAAACTGATCAAATGTATTATCCGAAGCTGATGTCGGGCGCAGAGGCAATATTTCATTGATATTTCGCCCCAAAACGTCTTTGTCGTTGAGTTCCAAGGCCGATACGATGGCTGGATTAGCGAAAATGCACCGATTGTCCGGGCCGCTAACGACCAGCCAGTCACTGATTGAGTTCGTTACCGTCATGAGAAATTGACGCTGTTTGTTCAAACGGGTCGCAAGTGATCGGTAGAGTGAAAAAAGCTCGTGATGGTGTGCATTTGTCCGACGCCAGAAAAATGAAGAAAAACCGAAAATGGCGATCAAAACGGTCAAAGTTGCAACTAATGTTGTAGCAAAGATAAAGTTGTTGACTGGCGCTAATATCGCTCGTGCATCGACGGAATGAACGACAATCCAATCAGTACCTGTTACAGTCGAACTCATAGAATATTCTGATTGATCACCGAAAACTGACCATCTTCCGAAGTTTGATTTTTGTACAGGAAGAAAATCTTTACCCACCAAATTCGTCACAACACTTGAATCATCTTCCGAAAGTCTAAAAATTCTGGGAGAGTCAACTTCATTTTGGATAAGAAATAGATTTTCAGCATTTTTTCTGTGCACTGGTATCGTCAAAAGGTTTTTTATCATCCCCTCTATTGGGAAAGTTTGTATTAGGAGCGCAGTATCTTCGCCTGGCTTTATGTTTGTCGATTGAGCTTTTGGTATCGGCGCGAGAATATCGACGACCACTTCGCCGCTTTCGATGGTGCGGATTGGGGATATGATGGCATTCCATCCTGCCGAGGCCTGAGCCACCTGTGCAAGAAGATCTTCGATTTTCAGTGGCGGCCCCGAACTGCCAAGAAGAAGTCTCCCATTCCGATCAATGATCGCCGCCCTTAATAGATCATTCTGCCGCGCGAAGTCGGTCATCAATGTTTGAAAGTAGGGCCGCTGATCTAACAAAGATCGAGGAAGAGGATGATCGGCTGGATGAAGGGCCATGTCGCCGATATACAACTTGACCAGCGATGATTCGGTGAGACGGCGTCCGGTCAGAAGACGGCTATCGATCCAAGTTTGAACATATTGGCTTCTTCCCCTTATCGATTCTTCCAGCCTCGCCTGTTCGCTAGCGAGCGTGGAACCCTTTTTCTCGCTTGACACCGCGACAACTAAACCTATCGCGATCATGGCAACTGACATCAGAACGAAAACACCAATGCCGTATAATTGCTTACGATTCGGTAACGCCGGTGGTTCGACCCCATCCATTCCCAAGGGATGGCCATGATCACCCATCGTCATGTTCATATCGTAATCAGTAAGGATGGCCTGTTGGCTTGATAGATCAGAATTGATGGAATGACAGTCGTCCGACGAAGATCCTTTGTCATGAGACTTGGAGACTAATGGTTCGCCTTTGCTGCCTTGCATCGAATGATCCGTCATGCTCACGAAGGTAAGTACGTATCGTTGGGTGCTTTCACTTGATGGTTATCAAGTCTTTAACAGTCAAAAATTAAGCAGACGTTAACGACGCTGCAAACGCATGACATAACCAATGACCTCGGCAACGGCTTGATAATGCTCCGATGGAATTTCATCGCCGAGTTCGACTGCCGCGAAAAGTGTCCGGGCCAATGGCGGGTTTTCGACGACCGGCACCTTGTTTTCTTGCGCGAGATCACGAATCCGGAATGCTACAGAATCGACCCCTTTCGCCACAGCTCGCGGCGCCGACATGCCATCCGGCTCATAGAAAAGAGCGACGGCAAAATGCGTCGGGTTGGTGATAACGACTGTCGCCTTGGGAACTTCCGCCATCATCCGCTGTCTTGCCCGCTCAGCGCGCATGCCTTTGAGCTTCGCCTTGATGTGGGGGTCGCCTTCTGTTTGTTTAAACTCATCCATCAGGTCTTTTCTCGACATTCGAAGCTGCTTTTGATGCTCGAACCTTTGATAGACGAGATCAAGTAGTGCGATGATCAAGACCAGGGCTGTGACGCCAACAAGGAGCTTGACGGTCAGGTCCCGCAGCAACACGGCAACGGCAATGATCTCCACATCAGTGGTTTGGATGATTTCCGCGGCTGCAGGCCAAAGCAAGACGACCGCAGCGGCACCAATGAAGCTAATCTTGAAGAGCCCTTTGACAAATTCAACCAATGATTTCATAGAAAAGAGACGCTTGGCGCCTGCTATTGGGGAGAGTTTTTCCATCTTTGGCTTCAGTGGTTCTGTACTCACCACCAAACCATTTTGAATAACGCCTCCTGTAAAAGCTGCTATAATGAAGAGCAACGCCGGCAGAAGTAATGCGAAACCAACGTCTTTGGCGAGGCTGGCAGCCAACGCCTGAAGATCGTCGATCGATAGAGAGAATTGATCTGGCATTCCGATAAAAGGAACCATGACGGCCCCAAGATCCTGGGCAATGCCTGGCGACAATAGAGCAACGAAGGCTGCGCCTGCTGATATCATCAACGCGTTGTTGATTTCGCGAGATGTTGCGACTTGACCTTTTTTTCGAGCGTCGTCTAATTTTCTTTGTGTTGGCTCTTCTGTTTTTTGAGCTTGATCTTCGTCTTCGGCCATGATTACTCAGCCACCGATCGTTAATGCATTGTATTCGGTGTCGACAAAGGTAAAAAAGACCAGAAGGCCACCTGCAAATGACAGCATTAATGTTGCAAAGGCAAGCAAGAGCTGGAGAGGCAAGGCAATGAAGAAGACTTGAAATGTCGGCATCAAACGATTGAGGATGCCCATCGCCAGGTTTGTTAAGAGGCCAACCAGAAGTAATGGCGCTGCAATTTGAAGACCGATGTTAAAACCTCTTTGCACCACCTTTGTCATAAAGGCAGCCAGGTCGCCGATAGGCAGCGTCGTGCCAATACTGAGTTGGTCGTAGCTTGCGACGATGCCGCGCAGGAGCATGTGATGCCCATCGGTAACGAACAACAGCACCATAGCGGTTGTCGTTAGGAAGTTGCCAGGCAACGTTCCCTGTGTGGACTGACCAGGATCGAAGACCGTGGCTGTTGCAAGGCCAGATTGCGCCGCGATTGTACTGCCGGCAATATGCAAGGCGGCAAACATCGTTCTTGTGGCGGCACCGATGAAAAGACCCCAAATAGCCTCATTGACGACCAAGAGCAAAAGCGTCTTGGGATCAGGTGGCAAAATGGGCATCGAAGAACCAAGAGGCCCAGCAAGAATGATGCTGAGGGCAATCGCCAATAGCAACCTTGATCGACCAAGAACATAAACCTCGCCAAATCCTGGCATGAGAACGAGCGCGGCGCCGATCCGCACAAAGAGCAAGAACACAACGAAGAGTTCCTGATCAACCGCAACTGCCGACATTCTTCCTAGCCCAGCATGGCGATCTGGCGAAAAAGGTCTTCGCCAAAGTTGATCAATGTGTTGGTCATGAACGGCAGGGACAACAGGACGGTGACAAAAATTGCCAAAACCTTAGGCACAAAAGATAGGGTCATTTCCTGCATTTGCGTGAGGGCTTGGATCAGTGCAATCACGACGCCAACCAGGAGAGCGACAATCATGATGGGAGCGCCAATCTTGATCATGACCAAGATCGATTCTCTCGCCAGGTCGAGAACGTGATCAGCATTCATAAGGAGTTAGCCAAAAGCCCGTGGAATGATACCCGCCCCTGTCCATGAACTCTCGGCCGTGTAACGCTGATCTTGGCGATGTCGGTGAGAATCAAATGTCTTGGACATTCCACTAGATCGGCATACGCATGATTTCCTGATAGGCGGAAATCACGCGGTCACGAACCGATACAACTGTTTGCAGGCCGATCTCAGCGGCATTCACGGCTTCCACCACATCTTGAAGATCCACTTGGCCGGAAGCGGCTCTGATGCTCATGGTTTCACTTGTCTTACTGGCATCAACGGCATCGCTAATCGTTCCAACCAGGAGATCGTGGAAACTTGGTTGGTCGGGTTGAGCGTTCTCTTCGACGGCCGACTGCGCGCGCTTCGTCGCTTGCGTGTAAGCCGCGAGAGCTGGATTGGCCGCAGGAGGCGAAATGGCCATAATGTCGTACTCCAATCGAAGATGTATTCTAGGGAATTAAAGAATTATCGGAGAAGATCCAACGTCCGTTGGATCATGGAACGGGCCATGGAAAGCGTGTTGAGATTGGCCTCGAATGATCTTTGGGCCTCCCGCAGGTCAGCCATTTCCAACAGAGAATTGACGTTGGGTTTTTCGATGTAGCCATCGGGATCCGCCGCCGGATGACCCGGTTCGTAATGAAGTGGAAAAGCGCTCGGATCGACGCCGGTTCGGGCAACCTTGACGACTTCGATACCCAACTCACGATCGAGGGTGTTTTTGAAGGTTAAGATTTGGCGCCGATAGGGATCATCACCCGGCGCCAGGCCTGTCGAATTGGCGTTAGCAAGGTTCTGCGCAACAACACGCAACCTAGTACCTTGCACCTTCATTCCCGCGGCCGCGACATGCATGGCATCATTGAGGTCCATGGAGCATCCCTTTCATTGAGCTTTTCGCCAGGAACTGATCATTTATCCACCGGATGCTCCAAGAGCGGTGCGAAACATGCCGATGTACTTTCGATAGATGTTGCTTGCTAATTGGTGATCGAGTGCCGTTTGTCCGGCTTTAGCCGTCTGCTCTTCCAAAACGACGGCATTGCCGTCGGGTGAAACTTCAAAGGGTGAAGGTTGATCTCGATCGTTGAGACTTAATCGAGCACTCGCTTTGCCATCGAGATGGCTGTGATCCGTCTTGATCACCGCAATACCCGAAGGACGAGCGACATGTCCTTGAACAAGACGCGAAAAGCTCTTTTCCTGGAGATCCCTTGGGCGGTAATCTGGTGTATCGGCATTGGCGATGTTCTGCGCAAGGACGGCTTGACGCTGCGACAACCAAGTCATTCGCGCTGACAGTACTTTAAAGAGCGGTGCGTCGGTTGGCCCCATAGCGGAGATCGCCTCTTATCACGAAAGGATGAACAACGACCCTGGTCGTTATGTCTTGCGCCGGACCCCAAAGCGACAGTACTTCAACAGCTCGCCGATACCCGTTGGGTCAGGCAACCATTGCAGGCTAAGCCAACTGAGGTTAACAAGCGGTTAAGCGACCGCGTTGATTGTCGCAAAAATAGGAGGATTCATCACATTGATACGCGCATGAGGTGCCAATGCTCTATTTAAATCGAAAACCGGGCGACGCGGTGATCATCAACCAAACGATCGAAGTGAAGGTGATCGACGTTCGCGGTAAGACCGTCAAACTTGGCTTCGCTTTTCCTCCTGAAGCCTCGGTCTTGAGGGCTGAGATCGTCGATCAAGTGAAGGAAGCTAATCAGCAAGCCGTTGATACGGCTGGGGCGATCGGCAGCCTGGGAAAGCAGAATCAATCAGGCGAAAAGGGATCATCATTGAAAACCAAGCAGACGCTCTGACATGTCGATGATAGGTGGGACAAGAGTTGGCCTGATCATGGGAAGCCAGTCGGATTGGCCGACACTGAGCCATGGGGCCGAAATCCTCGGCCAACTCGATCTTGATCACGAGCGACGCATCGTCTCGGCGCATCGGACACCTGATCGCTTGGTCAGCTATGCCAGATCAGCGGCCGAACGGGGCCTTAAGGTCATCATTGCAGGCGCTGGCGGCGCTGCTCATCTGCCGGGAATGGTCGCGTCGATGACATCATTGCCTGTCCTGGGCGTCCCGATCCAGAGCAAGGCCCTTTCAGGCATGGACAGCCTTCTTTCCATCGTTCAGATGCCAGGTGGCGTGCCGGTTGGCACATTGGCGATTGGTAAGGCCGGCGCTATTAACGCAGCACTTCTAGCAGCATCAATCGTAGCGCTTCAAGATGAAGGCTTGGCAAGGCGTCTTGCGAACTGGCGGCGCAAACAGACCGAGGCGGTTGCTGAAGCGCCCGTCGATCCATCCGATGGGGAGAGCCAATAATGCTGCCACCCGATAGCGTTATCGGCATCGTTGGCGGCGGGCAACTCGGACGCATGATCGCGCTTGCTGCTGCAAGGCTTGGTTATCGGTCTCATGTCTTCACCGATCAGGCTGATAGTTCTGCTGCCCAAGTGACCAACCGTGTGACAGTCGCCGCTTACGACGACAAGGTTGCCCTGGAGGCCTTCGCCAAAGCGTGCGATGTCGTCACCATCGAATTCGAAAATTTGCCGGTGGATGGCCTCCGTGACATTGCATTGACGGGGCCACTCCATCCATCGCCCGATGTTCTGGCAATTTGCCAGGATCGGTTGCTGGAGAAACAGTTCTTATCCGACTTGCAGGTGCCGACCGCGCCTTATGCCCAGATTGCCAGCGCTGCCGATCTCGATGACGCCTTACAAAGGATTGGCGTTCCATCGGTTCTGAAAACCAGGCGCATGGGTTACGATGGTAAAGGGCAGCTTCGCCTCAATTCAGGCGATGACACTGCCGATGCCTGGCCTTCCCTTGGAACCAATGATGCCGTTCTTGAAGGCTGGATCACGTTCGAGCGTGAGATCTCCGTCATCACCGCACGCAATGCGTCAGGCGCCAAGGCGACCTATGTTCCGGTCGAGAACCACCACGAAAACCATATCCTTTCGAAAACCATTGCCCCTGCCGATATCAGTCCCAAACAAGCGAGTAAGGCCATCGAACTTGCGGAAAAAATTGCTGATGGGCTTGGCCTTGTCGGATTGTTGGCCGTCGAGATGTTTCAGGTCGATGGTGGACATCTCTTGGTCAACGAACTTGCCCCGCGGCCTCACAATTCAGGGCATTGGACAATCGACGCCTGCATGATCAGCCAATTTGAACAGACAATCAGAGCGATTGCCGGATTGCCGCTTGGTTCTCCTGAGCGCTTCGTCGACGCTGAGATGGACAATCTTTTGGGTGATGCGGTGAATAGCTGGCCGGACCTGATCAGCAAGTCCCATGCTCGGCTGCATCTTTATGGAAAGACCCCTGTGCGACCGGGACGAAAGCATGGCCATATTACGACACTGCTTTTTGACAACCACCAGAAGTAGAACGCACTAAACCAGCCGACATTAGCCTTGTCCTCGGAACAAGCACATTTCCAGGGCGCAAGACATAGCCCCTCATTGAAAACCAATCTAACACTGAGATTTTAAGAATTTTAAACAGACAGGATGACGGTTTGACGAAAGCCAGTTAAGCGATGATATCCGGCAGAAGATGACTCTCCAGCCGCACGATGACATCCCTTAAGGCGAGTTTTTGTTTCTTAAGCCGCTGCATCTCGATCTGATCCGGGAAGTTGTCCAGAACCAGCTGCTCGATTCGGGAATCGAGTGCCCGATGTGCGGCCCGTAACTCGCTGAGTTTGCGTTCTATATCAGATGACTCCGTCACCACAGACATCACGATATAACTTTCACAATGACGCCCAACTTTCAACTTCATAGTAGCCGTAGGACTATACTAACAAACATTTCATCAATAAACCGTTAAGCCGATTTTTACGCCTTTGACAATGCAAAAAAAGCGTTTCAATAACATGCGTGCCGATGATGCTGGCTGGTGATCGCTGTTTTTTCGCGTTTTGGTGGTGCTTGTTACGATGAACCTGCCGTTTAATCCTGTAACTGACTGTCGGAACGCTCCCAGGTTAAGTCACCGCCCGCTCTCTCCCCGTCCCAACCACCATAAGGTCACGCTAAACTAGGCGGTTGGGAAGGAAAAAGGACTGGCGCCTTCTAGATCACCTTAGATATTGAGACCGAGAACATCGGCCATCTTGTAAAGTCCGGGAGGACGCGCTTCCAGCCATCGGGCGGCATGCACGGCGCCACGGGCGTAGATATTGCGGTCAGACGCTTTGTGGGTGAGCTCGATCCTTTCACCGATGCCGGCGAAGACAACGCTATGGTCACCAACAACATCGCCACCGCGCAAGGCAGCAAACCCAATAGCCCCTGGCTGTCTGGCACCGGTAATTCCGTCCCGCCCACGATCCGCAACCTCCTCAAGGGCAACATTGCGGCCTCGAGCGGCCGCATGGCCAAGGGCCAAGGCTGTTCCCGAGGGCGCGTCCACTTTTTGACGATGATGGGTTTCGACGATCTCGATATCGAATGCATCCGGTCCCAAGCTCCGGGCGACTTGTTCGGCAAGGCCGCAAAGCAAGTTGACACCGAGGCTCATATTGGCAGCCCAGACAATCGGCGTGCGTTCTGCCAAGTCCTTTAGCTGGCTTTCCGCCTCTGCGTCCAGCCCAGTCGTTCCGATAACATGCGACGTGCCGTTTTCCGCTGCGATAGCGGCATGCCGGATTGTTGCGTCAGGGGTTGAAAATTCGATGACGACATCAGCAGCTTCGATGAGAGTATAGGCATCGTCATGAACATCGAGGCCTATCTTCTCAAGGCCTGCAAGGTTGCCCAAATCCTGGCCCATGGCGGGATGACCTTCCGTTTCCGTCCCGCCCACCAATACGCATCCATCGACATGTAAGACTTCGCCGATGATGGCGCGGCCCATCCGTCCAGCACATCCCAAAACGCCAATCTTCATGCCATCGCTCCCTCTCTCACTGAGAACGCAGGATGCGCTTGCGGATCAATCTGTCAAGCTCGTGGTGCGACCGCTTCAGATAGATTAATAAGCCTGCGCCTGGATTGGCGCGTAACGCTATTCCCGAAGCTCGCCCCAGAATTCCTTAACCTTCGAGAAGAACCCTTCGGATTCGGGATGCGTCGTATGCCCACCGGCTTCTTCGAACTCCCGAAGGAGCTCCTTTTGGCGCTTGGTAAGATTGACCGGCGTTTCGACCACGATTTCGGCGAACATATCACCGCGTGCATTGCTGTTCAGTTCGGTCATGCCCTTACTGCGCAGACGAAAGCGATGTCCGGTCTGCGTGCCCTCTGGTATCTGCAGGCGCGCTCTCTTCCCCTCGATCGTTGGGACTTCGATCTGGCCACCGAGAGCCGCGGTCGAAAGTGGCATGGGAATGCGACAAAAAACATTGGCGCCTTCGCGGCGGAACATGCGATGCGCGGCAACACTCACGAAAATATAGAGATCTCCAGGCGTACCGCCACGAGTTCCGGCTTCTCCTTCGCCGGACAAGCGAATACGTGTGCCATCTTCGACGCCGTGGGGGATCTTAACCGAGAGGGTCTTTTCGCGATGAACGCGACCGCTCCCGCTACAAGCATCACAAGGATCGGTGATGACCCTGCCGTGACCGCCACAATTGGGGCAAGTGCGCTCGATCGTAAAAAAGCCCTGCTGTGCACGAACGCGGCCGGTACCACGACAACCCGAGCAAGCTCCAGGTGCGGCACCTTTAGCACTTCCGGTAGCATCACAGGTATCGCAGCGGACCGTTGTCGGCACCTTGATTTGCGCCTGTTTGCCCTCGAAAGCCTCCTCTAGGGTAATCTCCAGATTGTACCGAAGATCCGCGCCTCGGCTTTGCGAGCCCCGTTGGCGCCCGCCGCCGCCCATGAAATCTCCGAAGAGATCATCAAAGACATCAGAAAAGCTGCCAAAATCGAATTGCCCGCCTGGATGCTGCCCCCCGCCACCATTTTGGAACGCGGCATGACCTAGTTGATCATAAGCCCCGCGCTTTTGGTCATCCTTCAGCACTTCATAGGCTTCGTTGATTTCTTTGAAGCGCTGCTCAGCGGCTTTATCACCCGGATTTTTATCCGGATGATGCTTCATGGCAAGCTTACGAAAAGCAGCCTTGATTTCCGCCCCTGAAGCAGAGCGGCCAACGCTTAACGTTTCATAATAGTCTTGTTTCGCCATGATCGCTGTTGCCCAGGCCGGACGTCAAATGAAGTCTTTGACTTGGGGCGCAAATCGACTCTGGTGATTGCCCCAAGTCAAACGCTGAAGAGAAGTCACGTCTTAAGCTGACTTCTTCTTGTCGTCATCAACTTCCTCAAAATCGGCATCGACAACATCATCACTGCCGGCGGCTTCTTGTTGATCAGTAGCACCATCGCCAGCATCGCCGTCACTATCGCCCATGCCTGCCGATTCTGCTTGAGCGCTATACATGGCCTCGCCGAGCTTCATCGATGCTTGAGCCAACGTATCAGTCTTCGCTTTGATCACGTCGACATCATCGCTGTCGAGCACCTCGCGAAGTTCCGTCACAGCTTGCTCGATCGCCGTACGATCTGCTTCCTCGACCTTGTCGCCAAACTCCTGAAGCGACTTCTCCGTCGAGTAGATCAGGCTGTCGGCATGATTACGTGCTTCAATCTGCTCTTTACGCTTTTTGTCGTCTTCAGCGTTCTCTTCCGCTTCCTGGACCATCTTTTCGATCTCTTTCTCATCGAGACCGCCGGAAGCCTGAATACGGATCTGCTGCTCTTTGCCGGTTGCCTTATCCTTGGCCGAGACGTTGACAATGCCGTTGGCATCGATGTCGAACGTCACCTCGATCTGCGGCATACCACGGGGTGACGGTGGGATGCCGACCAGATCAAACTGACCCAACACCTTGTTCTGGGCCGCGAGTTCACGCTCGCCCTGGAAAACACGGATGGTCACAGCATTCTGATTGTCTTCGGCGGTCGAGAACACCTGGCTCTTTTTGGTGGGGATGGTCGTGTTGCGATCGATGATCCGCGTAAACACCCCGCCAAGCGTCTCAATGCCGAGGGACAGAGGCGTCACATCAAGGAGCAAAACGTCCTTAACCTCACCGGACAACACAGCAGCCTGGATAGCGGCGCCAATCGCGACGACCTCATCAGGGTTAACCCCCTTATGGGGATCCTTGCCGAAGAAGTTCTTGACGGTCTCGACGACCTTGGGCATCCGCGTCATGCCGCCGACCAGGATGACTTCGTCGATATCACCCGGGCTAAGACCGGCATCCTTTAGCGCACGCTTACAAGGCTCAACCGTGCGATCGATCAAATCACCGACCAGCATCTCCAGCTTTGCCCGGCTGATCTTCATCGTGAGATGCTTCGGACCGCTGGCATCAGCCGTCACGAAGGGAAGGTTGATTTCCGTCTGGGCTGTGCTGGACAGCTCGATCTTGGCTTTCTCAGCCGCCTCTTTGAGACGCTGCAGTGCCAGCTTGTCGCCCCTAAGGTCGATACCCTGCTCTTTCTTGAACTCATCAGCCATGTAATCGATGAGCCTGAGATCAAAGTCTTCACCACCAAGGAATGTGTCCCCGTTGGTCGCTTTTACCTCAAACACGCCATCACCGATTTCCAGGATGGAGACATCGAAGGTACCGCCACCGAGATCGTAGACGGCGATGGTTTGCGCGTTCGACTTATCCAGGCCGTAAGCGAGGGCAGCGGCGGTCGGCTCATTGATGATCCGAAGAACCTCAAGGCCGGCGATCTTGCCCGCATCCTTGGTTGCCTGTCGCTGCGAGTCATTAAAGTAGGCGGGAACCGTGATCACGGCCTTGGAGACGGCTTCGCCGAGATGGCGTTCAGCGGTCTCCTTCATCTTCTTCAAGATGGCAGCGCTGATCTGGCTCGGTGCTTTTTTATCGCCCTGCGCTTCGACCCAAGCATCGCCATTGTCAGCCTTGACGATGTTGTATGGCACCATATCAACATCTTTTTTGACGACCGGGTCCTCAAAACGTCTGCCAATCAGGCGCTTGACCGCGAACACCGTATTAGTCGGGTTCGTGACCGCCTGGCGCTTGGCCGGCATGCCAACCAGCGTTTCTCCATCTTCGGTGAAGGCAACCATCGATGGTGTCGTTCGCATGCCTTCTTCATTTTCGATCACGCGGGCATTCTTGCCCTCCATGATCGCGACACAGCTATTGGTCGTTCCAAGATCGATACCGATAATCTTGTTGCTCATGCTACATTTCCACGCCTGAAACTAAGTCGTCGGGTTCAGTTCAATGAGCCGGCATCCAAATCGCGTCGCTAAAGCGCGGGGCCGGACAGTCACCATGTTCGGAGCGTCATATAAGAACCGTCACCTGGCACTGCAACCGCCTTTGAAGGGGAGATTGGCTAGTTCGTCTTACTTTGTTGCTGAAACGTCGATTCGCATCTGATTGGCGAACGAGCCAAAAGATTGGGAGAACCTGACCGCCTGGAAAACCAGATGATGATGAACCCCTGGCTTACGCATATAAAAATGAAGCACTAACTGACCTCATCATAAGGCTAGATCCAAGCGTTCGGCCGATGTGGAGGCAGCCTAACCGCATCATGGCATATCGTCATCGTCAGGCATCCCAAGTTTTTTGGCCAGGACGGGCATTGTTGTCGATTTTCATGACGAGGGGCTTGGCGACATCAAAGCTGGTTATTCCTGTTGATCACGAGATTCCCATGTGATCGAAACATAAGAACCACACTTCTTTATCGAAAATGCTCTCCTAGCAAAAGAGACGTCCGCTGGCCTGACGATGACCATTGAGGAGCGGTATCAAGCTGGAGCATCCGACTGGCGGTCAGCGCGAAGCCCTCGGAGTTTATTGCTGAGTACTCAGATTGAGCAGGTGGCGAGCGCCAGCTGACGGGCCAAGGGCTCAACGCTAAAGCTGCCGCTTCGGCTCGCGACCGGCTTTGATCGTGACGAGTTCACTGATCTCTTTTCGTTCTTTCGCTTCGATCTCGTCCGCTATGCGTTTCCTCTGACGTTCAGCTAGCTTTTCCGAGCGTTTCCACTCAATCCGTTGTTGCTGGAGTTTTTGCAGTTGATCCGCATGTGCTGCCTCCAGCTGTCGCAAATGATGGGCAGCCTGTTGAACACGCAACTTGTTGGCCTGAAGATAGGCGGGAAGAGTTGCGCCGATCGTCATGAAATCCTGACCATTGCCCGCTTCGGCTCGAGCCTTGGCACGAAGTTCATCAATTCGCTTCTCGGTCTCCGAAATCGCGACATTGATGCGATGAAGCTTCTGGCGCTCCTCGTCAACCGCCTGCTTGGCAAGGCGCGCGAGGACATCAAAGGAACTCAAAGCTCACATGCTCCAAAATCTACCTTATTATCAACGCGGGAGAGCTGGCTATGTTTCATCGGGCGTTACCTGCAGGATCTCAGCAAGTCGTGTAAAATCCTCCTGAATGGTACATTGCTCATCTTCACGCTGCTTCAGCAATTCTTCAAAGGCGCCTTGTAGCTGGATTGCCCGGTCGGTCTGTGGATCCGTCCCAAGGCGGTAGGCCCCGAGCTGGATGAGTTCGGCAACATCCTCATAGAGGCGGAGCAAACGCCTGGATTCTTCGACAAAAGGTCTCTCATGAGGCTCATAGCATCCTGGCGCCGTTCTGGAGAGTGACTTCAAGACATCGATCGCGGGAAAGCGGCCCTGTTCGGCTATCTTGCGATCGAGAACGATATGCCCGTCTAGAATACCACGCACCGCATCGGCGATCGGATCGTTCAGATCGTCCCCCTCGACCAAGACGGTAAAAAGACCCGTTATGCCGGCCTCGCCCTCGCCAGGCCCTGCCCTCTCCAGGAGCTTTGGCATTTCGGTAAAAACGCTGGGCGGATAACCTTTGGCGGTCGGTGGTTCACCGGCTGCCAGATAGATTTCCCGAAGCGCCATCGCATAACGTGTCACACTATCGATCAGGCAAAGCACCGAAAGGCCTTGATCGCGCAGCCCTTCGGCGATCGCGAGGGTCGTCTCAGCCGCACGGCGGCGCTGCATTGCCGGCATGTCTGATGTCGCGACGACAACCACGCTCCGGGCCAGGCCCGCTTCGCCCAAACCGCCATTTAAGAACCCATGAAGTTCCCGTCCTCGCTCACCAATCAGCCCCAGGACCAATGCTTCCGCACCGCTATGCTGTGCAAGCATTGAAAGAAGCGTGGTCTTTCCCACCCCAGTCCCGGCGAAAATCCCAAGACGCTGACCGTTTCGGCATGGCGTGAACAGGTTGAGAGCTCTTACCCCAAGGTTCAATCGGTCGCCAAGCCCACGACGTTTATGTGCCGGAACCGCCCTTGCTCTTATCGGATAGTCCGCATGGCCCTCCTCCAAAGGTTTACCCGAATCGAGAGGCTTACCCATGGGATCGATGACCCGACCGAGCCAATTCGCCGTCGGCCGTATCGTGGCCGAACTCGTGTCCAGCCTAACCGTAGCGCCCAATCCAATGCCATGCAGCTGGTCATATGGCAGAAGAACAGCACCCTCCGCACGGATTGCCATGACCTCAGCCATGATGGCATCATCTCTCTTCGCGGCCACAGGCTCGATACGGCAAAGATCGCCGATGCTCACCATCGACTGAAGTCCATCACAAATGACAGATGTGCTCCTGCATTCACTAACCTGGCCGCGAACCTCGTAGGCTGGTATCGCTGATAATTGCCGTTGCAGGTCATCAAACTTCATCAGTTGTCCAAAAGTTCAAGGCTTTGCAATGTAACCACTTCATTTGCCCCACCGCCTTCGATGAAAGAGCCCGTAATTCCAAGGATAAGTGGGTGTTCCATCGGTTATCATTCATACTGAACACACCCTTATCGACACGCCCTCACATCTCCCAAAGTTACTGATCTCTAAAAAAAACGATTCGAGTTAACACTGTCTTAAGAAAAGGTATCTTAAGGTTAGCCCATCGAAAGCTTGTCCTTTAATAGAGTTTAGGTGGAGCAGTCATGCGAGCTCTGGTTGTCGAAGATGATCCGGTTTCAGCGAAACTAATCGATACGGCCCTGCGGGGAGAAGGTATCATTGGAGAGATGGCGTCATGTGGCGAAGATGCCATCGACCTCGCCAAACATTATGATTTCGACATTATCGTTCTTGATCTAAGGTTACCGGATATCGAAGGGTTTGAGGTTGTCCGGCGTATCCGAGCCGCCAAAGTCCGAACCCCAGTCCTCATTCTTTCCGGTAAGAATGAAACCGACGACAAGGTCCGGGGGCTCAGCACAGGTGCTGATGACTATCTGACAAAACCGTTTCACAAAAGTGAACTTGTCGCGCGCATTCATGCGATCGTGCGTCGATCAAAAGGCCATTCCGAATCGGTGATCAAGACCGGCTCGCTGGTGATCAATTTGGATACCAGATCGGTGGAAATAAATGGTCGTCGACTGCATGTGACGGGAAAAGAATACAGCATTTTGGAGCTACTCTCGCTAAGGAAAGGAACGACCCTCACCAAAGAAATGTTCCTGGACCATCTCTATGGCGGCATCGATGAACCCGAGCTTAAAATCATCGATGTCTTTATCTGCAAACTGCGTAAGAAGATTGCAGCCGCCACTGGCGATCATCATTACATCGAGACGGTATGGGGACGAGGTTACGTTCTGAAGGACGTTGATAGTGTACCGGTAGACAGTCATGAAGAGCTTCTTCCTTCAGAAGCACAAGCTGCAGTCGCTTGAGCTAAGGGCTGCCTCGCCAAAACCCAGATCAAGCGTTTTCGACGTTCTGCATTGACTTGATCTGTCACAGTTGAGGTAACAAACCCTGCTCAAGGCATGATGATCCGGTGCATTCCATGAGCATGGATAAAGACCGCTGTTCAATTGATGTTGACCGTTGATACGATCGTTTCTCTGATCAAACTGCCAACACGCTGAACCTGTACTTCGCCACGATAGGTGCCCCTTGACCAGCCTCCTGGCGGGCGGGGTGCACTGGCGAAGCTGAACCAGCGCTGGCGATGCTGGCCAACATCAAGGCGGCGATCGACAACCAGGCTCCGATCCGGGCCTTCCAGCAAGAAGCGAACCTGATCGCCCTGTTCGAACCAATAGCCATCAACCCAAAGTGTTAGCAAGGGACTGTTGGCTGGAAGGGACCGGGCACGGTGCCAGCCCTTGCGGGTATCGTCTTTCTCAGGGGTAACAGATGTGATCCCGCTATTGGTGAGCAAGGGGTGGCGATAGTCAAATCTGTCCTGAATGCCCTCTGCCCAAAGTGAGGTCTTCTCGGGGCCACATTCAGCGGTGCGCGTTTCACCGACAAAGGGATCAACAACCTTGTCCTGATGTCGGAGATCAAAATGCAAATGAGGAAAGCTAGTTTTTCCGGACAAGCCGACAAGACCAAGCGGCTGGCCGGCCACGACGTCATCACCTTGCATGACGAGGGCACTGCCTCGACGGAGATGGCAGTAAAGGGATACCCAGCCATCGCCGTGATCGATGCGGACGCCATTGCCGCATTCTCGACCACCGACAGATTGCGCATCGCTGATATCGATCCTGCGGTCTTCCATACCATCACGGACTGCCAGAATGCGCCCCGCGGTCGCCGCCCGAACTATTACCCCCGCTGACAAAGCCGCTAGGTCGCGGATTGCGAAATCGGTGCCTTTATGGCCATCTCCGGTCATCTTGCCGCAAGCATAATCTTTGGCGCCCTCGCCTGGATCATGATCGACATACCGGACAATCCAACAATCCTTGCCAGGTTCACAGTCGATCGGCAATCGAAGCCCCTCTTGCATCGCTGCCATGACAGGTGACGCCATCATATTCGAGGGTAGCATCGACAAAGCAACGAGAACGGCCACAAGTCTAGGCATTCAAACGCTCCTTCAACAATCCTGCATGATCCGATCGACTGGGCCCTGCTTGCTTAGCCTGGCGAACCGCCAGCCGAGCAGAAGGGCCGCCATCGCCAAGCCAAAAAATAAACCAACAAGTAATCCTATTATATCTTTGTTCGCGTAAAAAGAGAAAAAATAGCATAAAGGAATCGAGACACCCCAAAAGCTGCCCGTTTGGATCATGAGCGTCGGCCAAATGTCAGCGGCACCTCGCAACGCGCCGACCAGGATGCCCTGACAAGCGTCTGCAACCAAGATCCAACTGGCAATCGCAAGGCCCAAAGTCGCCAGTCGCACCACGGCCGGATCATCGGTATAGATCCTCGCGATGACGTCGCCACCAAAGCTTAGAACAGGCATCAAGAGAACCATCAGAAGCGTGCCGATCGCGACTCCGGTCCAACCTGAAACCCTCATAGCCTGGCGATCGCCCCTTCCAACGGCATTGCCAACCCTGACACCGGTCGCAACGGCAATACCAATAGCGAGCATATAGATCAGAGCCATCGTATTGAGAACGATTTGATAGGCGGCGAGTGAAACGGTGCCGAGCCAGCCTGCGAAGGTCGCGGCCGCGAAGAAGGCGCCATGCTCGAGGGCAAACGAAAACGCCATCGGCCAGCCAAGATGAATGAGACGACTTTGCAAATGCCAAGCACCGGCCATCTTAGCAAAGACGCCGAATTGATCCCGCGCAGGCATCAGAAGGATATAGCCTGTGAGCATCAAGCCCATCATGGTACGGGTAATCGAGGTTGCCAACGCTGCCCCCTCAGCCCCCAACTCGAATGGACCGAACAAAAAGAGGACATTCAGGACGATGTTAAGGAGATTAGCCAGAGCCATCACGACCATGGTCGGCATGGGTCGGCTGATCCCCTCCAGAAAGGCGCTAGATGCAACAAACAGCATGATGCCGGGCATGCCATAGGCGAACATAACGACCGCGCCACCCCCGCCGGCCGTGATCGCGCTGTCCTGGCCAAGGGCTTCAAGAATGCTGCCGCCTGGGAGCAAAAGAAGGCCAAAGACGATGCCAATCAACAAGGCATTGATCAAGGCCAAGCGCCAGACCCGGCCACAATCCAGCTGGCGTCCTCCCCCATCGAGTTGGGCGGTGACGACGACCGTGCCCATTAAGAGGCCGATCCCGATCAAGACCAGCGCAAGCTGCGGGACAAGGGCAATACCGTAGAAAGCAAGCTCATCGGCACTGACCCAACCGCACATGACGGCGTCCACGGTCACCATGATCAGGAGGCCGGCACGCGCCGCCATGACGGGTCCTGCCAGGCGAAGCGTTCGGGTGACATGCTCAACAAGGGAGAGCTTCGGCAAGGGAGCGCCGATCGCTGCCTGGCTCATGTCATGAGTTGCAGGGGATAAAATAGACGATTTGAAGGCCTGGCACCTGGCCGGTCTCCGACTATACGGTGAAAGACATCATGCCTGGAGCCCATCCTGGCGTGTCGCAACGGCAACGCCCAGAGTCTTCTCGGAGCGCCAACCTCTTCTGCTAGCGCATGTCTGGTCTCTTTGGCCATGCTCCTGANNTCAGGAGCATGGCCAAAGAGACTTGCTAAGCCAAGAGCATCTCACTAGCTCTGACAGGTGAGCCTACTTCCCAAACTCCGGAGCTATTGTTCATGCCGGCCCCTGATGAAGGTCTGGATATCCTCAAGGCCCTCGCTGAAAATCCAAGCGTCAAGTTCGACGTCGATGATCGGCCCGAGGCAGGCGTTCCGTTCAAGCTGACCTCCGAATTCGAGCCCGCGGGCGACCAGCCCCAGGCGATCGGCGAACTGATCAAAGGGGTCGAGAGTGGCTCACGTGATCAGGTTCTGCTCGGCGTCACCGGCTCCGGTAAGACCTTCACCATGGCGCATGTCATCCAGAAGGTGCAGAAACCGACCCTGGTTCTCGCCCCGAACAAGATCCTGGCAGCCCAGCTCTACGGTGAAATGAAGAGTTTCTTTCCGGGCAACGCGGTCGAGTATTTCGTCTCCTATTACGACTACTATCAGCCAGAGGCCTATGTCCCGAGGACAGATACCTATATCGAAAAAACTGCGGCGATCAATGAGCAGATCGATCGCATGCGCCACTCGGCAACGCGAGCGCTACTGGAGCGGGACGATGTGGTGATCGTCGCCTCGGTTTCCTGCATCTATGGCATCGGTTCGCCTGAGGTCTATTCCAAGATGATTGTGCGACTGAAGAAGGGGCAGCGGGTTGAGCGCAGCCAACTCCTTCGCGCTTTGGTTGAATTGCAGTACAAGCGTAATGACATCGATTTCCATCGCGGCACGTTTCGCGCAAAGGGCGACAGCATCGAGCTTTTTCCCGCCCATCTCGAAGATCGTGCCTGGCGCTTGTCGCTGTTTGGCGACGAGATCGAGAGCATCGTAGAGTTTGACCCGCTGACCGGTGAGAAGACCGACAAGCTCAATCAGATCCGGCTCTATCCGAACAGCCATTACGTGACGCCGAAGCCGACGCTCACCGAGGCGGTCGAGGCGATGAAGATCGAGCTAAAAGAACGCCTCGAAGAGTTCCGCGCATCCGGCCGTCTCCTGGAAGCGGAAAGGCTGGAGCAGCGTACCACCGCCGATATCGAGATGATTGTGACCACCGGCATGTGCCCGGGCATCGAGAATTATTCACGCTTCCTGACCGGGCGCCTGCCAGGCGAGCCGCCGCCGACCTTGTTCGAATATGTCCCAGACAATGCGCTCTTGATCGTCGATGAGTGCCATCAATCCGTCCCGCAGCTGGGCGGCATGTATAAGGGTGACTTTCATCGGAAATCGACCCTTGCCGAATTCGGTTTTCGCCTGCCTTCCTGCCGGGACAACCGCCCCCTGAAATTTGAGGAATGGGAGGCGATGCGACCGACCACGGTGTTCGTTTCGGCCACACCCGGCAATTGGGAGATGGAACAGACTGGCGGCGTTTTCGTCGAGCAGGTCATCCGGCCCACCGGGTTGATCGATCCCGAATGCGTCATCCGCCCAGTCGAAACGCAGGTTGACGACCTTATGGCGGAATGCCGTGACTGTGCGAAGCGCGGCCTTCGGGTTCTGGTGACCACCTTGACGAAGCGCATGGCGGAGGATCTGACCGAATATCTACATGAAAACGGCATCAAGGTCCGCTACATGCACTCCGACATCGACACACTGGAGCGCATCGAGATTGTTCGCGACTTGCGCTTAGGCGTGTTCGACGTGCTGATCGGCATCAACCTTTTGCGCGAAGGCCTCGACATCCCGGAATGCGGGCTGGTCGCTATTTTGGATGCGGACAAGGAAGGCTATCTCCGCTCGGAGACGTCGCTGGTCCAAACCATCGGACGTGCTGCCAGAAACGTTGACGGCAAAGTAATACTCTACGCCGACCGCATGACCGGGTCCCTGGAGCGTGCTCTGGAGGAGACCAATCGCCGGCGGGCTAAGCAGACCGCCTATAACGAAGAACACGGCATCACGCCAGAAAGCGTCAAAAAACAGATCGGGGACATCATCCAGCATGTAGCGTCGCGCGATCATGTCACCGTTGATATCGGGCCGAATGCGCCTGGGACATTGAGTGGGATGGATCTCCAGGCGCATATTGGCCAACTCGAGACCAAGATGAAAGAAGCGGCCGCCAATCTGGAATTCGAAGAAGCGGCGCGTCTGCGCGATGACATCAAACGCCTTGAAGCCTCCGAACTCGGCGTCGCCCAGGCACCAACGGCAAGGCCTGCCGCACGCGCAGAGTTTCAGCGGGTCAAAAAGGAAAATGCCAGAGCTAAAGCAAAACGCCTGGTGAAAGCCAAGGGTCAAAAAGCGAGATAGGCAATACCGGATGCCGATCAGCCGGCATCGGCACCTTGCTGTTTCTCACTTGCCTGCTGCTTTTCGTTCGGTGCTTGTCGCTTGGGCGCAGATACCGGGTCGATGAAGGACGCTTCGCGCGGCTTTTCCTTGCCGCCCCCGTGGTAATCTTCGCCCAGAATGAGGGCGTGGCGCCGATCATCCTCGATTGAACGGCGTTGCTGATCCTCGTCGGCGCTTCCTGTTGGCGCGACACGAGCTTTCGCGAAATCGATCGCGTCTTGATCAACGGGTAGCCCAATAAAGGCAAAAGCCTGCTCAAGAACCTCGACCGGATTTGCGATGAAATCGTCATAGTCGATTTCACAATATTGGTCGGGGTGGATATTAGAGAGATCGTCCCGCGCCAGGTCCTGACTGATACGCCATTCGATCAGGCCACGATAATAATCATCAACCGCAAGCGGGATAAGTTTTCGGAGCTCGGGGCGGGTTTCGGCATAACGGCGAATCGCTCGCCATTTGACATCATTGAAGCCCCACCAAATGCCGTCCCGTTTGACACATTGTTCGATGGACCGGGCAACCGCCCGTGGCGAGCGATTAAGATGGATGAATTTGGAATTGGGGTGAATAGCCTCGACATAATCGACCCTGAAGGTATTAAGAGGCAGCTTGTCGCAAATGACGGGTGCTCGACCATCGACATGGTAGTCAATCACCGCACGATAGCGCGCCCGGGCCTTCTCGTTGGCATCATGCCGATCGAATCGGCAGCGTCCGCGCAGAAGACCAGCAAATGGGGAGATAATATCCGCCTTCATATCGGTTGCAAACCAGATATGAAGCGGCTCATTTAGCTCGACGACATCACGATGCTTGCCGAGGCATTGACTAAAGATGGTCGTGCCGGAGCGTCCACATCCCACGACGAAGAGCGTCTTGTATTTCTCTCGGAATGCCGCGTCGTCGACGGCCGGCGCAATCCTCCGCCAAATCGTCCCTTGAAGCACATCATGTGACGTCAGGATATTGTAGTAGATGTTGGGCGGCAGCTTCTTGAGTAGATTTTTTAGCATTCTCATCGACATCTTTGGCACGGTACTCCTCAGACCTCATTCAACGGCATATGACCAAGCGACCATGCTCGCTTTTGGTGACATCTTGTCGATGTTGTCTATTGTTCAATGCATTTTGCGGACAGGCGCAAAAACAACAAGCATTTAGCCTTGGTAAAGTTACCAAAACACTAACGGTCAAGATGGCCGAACAGTCAATGCTCCATCTGGCTGATTTGACAAAGGTGAATTATCCAACGGAGATTGAACCAGCGTTGTATGATCAATCAAAGATTGCACATTTCACCACACTAGTACTACGGATGGAAAGACTGGGATGAAGCTGACGTGATCTCACTTCTGTTCATGATCGCCGTCATGCTTTTGACCTTTTTCTTCGCCGACAGCGTGTTGACGCCGTTGATTCTCTTGCTCTGGAAGAAAATTTGGCTGTTCTTGGTGAAGGTCCAGGCTCTCTTTACCAAGAAGAACATCGTCCAGGCGCTGGTTCAATCGGCCTTGCTTGCGGCCAAGGCGCTCTTTCGATTGATTAACAAGACGGTCACTATCTGGCTCTTGCCGCTATTGATGACGAGACGCCAGCGATATTGGGTTCATCACACCATCTTGAATGCGCGTAAGATTGTACGCCGAAGGATGCTCCGGGCTTGGGTGCGTTGGCGTCGCCAAGCCCTTTGGTTGAAGATCATCACCCTTGGTCCCGCAGTGCTTTTGCTTGCTGCCCTCTTTGTCATCGGTGGTCTCCTCCTTGCAGGGCTATTCGGGGTCGCCTTCATCGTTCCTTGGATCGGTGGTTTACCCCTAGCACTCATCCTTCTTTTCCGTCGTGCTTTCGCCCGGCTAAGCCTGTTCGTTCTCGAACGCCTGGGCGTCGGCGCCCTGGTGAACCGCTTGGTGGATTGGGTGATTGATCTGATCTGGTGGCGAACGCCGGAGCCTGTTCAACGCCGATTCGATGCCTGGTGGCGGCGCCTCAGCATGAGATTGCGCCGTCGCGTCATCGGTCCAAGGCGCCGGGTCACGAAACGCGTGGCGCGTTTCCGGGCAAAGAACGTCACCGCTTTGGAAAAACAGCCGGTCCATGAACAGACCTGCCCAGAGAAGAAGCGGTCAGCCGAGCCTTAGGGTAGCAAGGGCGCAGAGCCAGGCTTCCGTCTTCGCCAAGACCCAGCCTTGCACCTTGGCCGTCTGACCGCGGTCAAACTCCGTCGAGGTTATCCCTTTGAGATGTTGACGGAGTTCGCTCGGCGAAAAGGCTAGGGCTTTCTCGGTTGAGAGATCGAGATTGCTTACGAGCCCCCGGACCAGCTGGTCCATGTTGGGGCGTTCGGATAAGCTTTGAAGAAATGCTGTTCCAACGATCGAGGCGCTGTTTCGATCGGCATAAACACGCAGCAGGTTGTCCGCGATCTTGGCCGTGGCAGGTGATGCTTCAGTCGGTGCGCTGATCATCGACTGGCCAACGCCACCGCCCAGTGCTGCCATGGCCGCCATGCGGAGAAGTTGGCGTCTTTTCAAGGAATTCCCCCTGCAAACCCGCGAATCCACGGGACCGCCAAACTGACGTCGAGGGCGGTCGATCGGATTGCTGCGATTCTATCGACAAGACGTTAAGATTTAGGAAACGCTGTTAATCCAGGCAGCAAAACCTAAAACCGTTCAAAGAGGGGGGTTACGATGAGGAAGCGAGCGTGGTTTCCTGGGGCGAAGCACCCAGATCCTGACTTTCGATAAAATCGTCTCGCAGCGATCCGCCGGTTCTAGTATCGACAACACCGAGGGCTTCCGCGACGACATCGGGCTTTTGATAGATCTCGTGGCAGATGACGCCCAATTTCAAGAGATCGCTGTCGCTGAGTTCGCTCATCTGATCAAGGTTGCGAACATAAAGGCAATCAGCCCAGAGAACCCAGCCAGCTTGGAAGAAATAGGTGGCCGAGCTATCGAAATTCTTGTAGCGAAGCCCTGAATGACGACCGGCTAGGCCTTGACCAGCGGCGCATAGCTATCACTCTCGAAGGCAAGAGGCTCGGCGCCGACTTCAACGATCTTGAGAGAACCGATCTGCTCGGCGAAACCTTCCCAGATAGGGAAAGGGTGATGGATCCGAAGGAAAGGCTGGGCGTGCTCGAAGCTCGGTGCGCTTTGCCGATCGAAATGCTGGAATGCCAGATTTCGTGCAATCATCTGCACGGATTGCCCCCGGGACAAGAGCGTTTTGACGAGTTTTTGATCGGCAGTGGATGCTTCAGCCCCGAAGAGGAACGTCATCCGCCTCGGCAAGAGCCTAAGACGCGCGTGAATGAGGACATCTGGGATCTGGAAGACCAGATCCGTGACTACGAGCGCGGCAACGACTTTGGAGCTGGCTTCATTAATGTCGCACGAAAAAACTATCGAACCAACGACCAGCGGGCCGCCTTGAAGCGGGGCATCAATCTGCATCTCGGTTCGACGTTCGTCGAAGAAAAGCCCTACGAAGACTATTAGTTTTTATGACGTGATATCGGCGTTGCTGTTACGAACGTCGCCGCAGCATGGTTTTGACTTCGGCGAATGAAAAGGCCTTGAAGGCTTGGGCAAAAGCAAAGAAGGCCCCTGTTCCGAGGACGATTGACGAGCCGAGTGCTAGAACCATCGGCAAAAGATCCGTCAGCAACGGCATCACTCCCCAAACAACCAACGCCATCGCAAGACCGGCAATTAGGATGCGCGGTAGACGAGACTTCAATCGGTCATCGATCTTAAACAGGTCTTGTCGATAAAGCGTGAATGCAAGGAGGCCGGCATTCATCCAGGCCGATAGGACCGTCGCCAAGGCGATGCCGACATGCTGTAGCGGGCCGATCAGCAGCAGCACGAAAGCGATATTGGCGACAAGGCAGGCAATGGCGATCTTGACCGGCGTCTTGGTGTCCTCGCGGGCAAAAAAGCCAGGTGCGAGAACCTTGATCAGAACATAAGCCGGCAAGCCCAGTGCATAAGCTGAAAGCGCAGCGCTTGTCGCATGGCTTTCAATCGCGCCGAAGGCACCGCGTTGAAAGAGGACGGTCACGATCGGCAAGCTGAGGACGGCAATGCCGATCGCCGCTGGGATGGTCAGGAGCAGAGCGAGTTCGATGCCGCGGTTCTGGCTTTTTAGCGCCTCTGCAGTCTCGCCCGCGCGAAGTTGCCTCGACATCAAGGGCAGCAGCGCCGTACCGACGGCGACACCGATGACGCCCAGAGGTAGCTGACCGACACGATCAGCATAGTACAGATAGGAGACGGCGCCTTCCGCAAGAAAGGATGCGAAAATCATATCGGCGAACAGGCTGATCTGGGCGACACCCGCGCCAAACACACCCGGCAGAATAAGCGCGAAGAGGCGTTTGACCCTGGGCGTGACGTGCGGCAGGCGAAGGCTTAGCCCCATACCCTGTCTTTTGACGGCCAAGACGACCCAAAGAAGCTGACCGAGCCCAGCAATAATCAGCCCCCATGCCAAGGCGAAAGCAGGCGCAGAAGACCAGAAATAGCTAATGAGAAGTCCGGTAATTAGGCAGAGATTCAGGATAATCGGCGTTGCTGCCGGCACAGCAAATTGGTTGAGCGAATTAAGAACGCCGCCATAGAGGGCCACCAGCGAGATGAAGAGGATGTAGCCAAAGGTGATCCGCGAGAGACTAACAGCACCCTCATAACGCTCGCCGCCAACATCGAAGCCTGGCGCCATCGCGCGAATGATCCAGGGCATAAAGATGATGGCAAGGATCACCAGCGGGACCAGGACTGCCACCAGCATCGCCTGCGCCTGAACGGCAAAGTCCCGCGCAACAACCTTGCCCTCGCCTTCAAGGGTACGGGCAAACAGCGGAACGAAGCCGGCATTGAAGGCACCTTCGGCAAAAAGGCGCCTTAGGAAATTCGGCAGCTTGAAGGC
>JBOEHJ010000125.1:0-3636 GCA_050633905.1 Geminicoccales bacterium | reverse complement strand
AGGCGATCATCAGCATCTTCGGGGTGCCGAGCTACATCGCGCCGGGGCCGATCGAAGTTCTGAACGTCTTCGTCGAGAAAGCCGACATTCTCTGGCTGAACTTTTGGCCGACGCTGCTTGAGGCCCTTTCCGGCTTCTTGCTCGGCAACGGCATCGCGATCCTGCTCGCCATTTGGTTCGTCCACAACCAGCTGGCCGAGCGCGCCTTCTATCCGATCGCGGTCTTCATCAACACCATCCCGATCATCGCCGTCGCCCCGATCCTGGTGCTGATTTTCGGCAATGGCTACACGCCGAAAATCGTGATCGCCGCCCTCATCTGCTTCTTCCCGACACTGGTGAACATGGTGCGCGGCCTCAAAGCCGTGAGTCCGGCGACGATGGAGCTGATGCGCGTGCTGTCGGCGAGCAAGCGCGAGATCTTATGGAAGATCCGCCTGCAAAGCTCGCTCCCCTTCCTGTTCGCCGCCCTCAAGATCGCGTCCACCACTTGCGTGATCGGCGCGATCGTCGGCGAGTGGATTGGTTCGAACTTCGGCCTCGGCGCGCTGATCATCGAGGCTACCTACAATTTCCGAGCGCCCTTGCTCTACGCGACCGTGTTCTTAGGCGCCGGCCTGGCCGTTACCTTGTTCACCATCACCACGCTGGTCGAGCGTCGGCTGATCACCTGGAAGACACCGGCCGTCCATTGAATGGGGCGGCTCCCTCGCCATGAGGAGGAGACTGATATGACCGCACCGACATCCATCCGCGAGGCCACGCGAGACATCCCTGTCGTTGGCAAGACCGACGTCGTCGTGGTCGGCGGCGGCCCCGCTGGCCTGTCAGCCGCCGTTTCGGCCGCACGCAATGGGGTGAGCGTCACGCTGCTGGAGCGCTATCCCTATCTCGGCGGCCTCGCTTCCGGCGGCATGGTGTTGGTTCTGGACGACATGCACAACGATCTCGAAATCACCGTCCAGGGCATCGGCATGGAGATCATCGAACGCATGCAGCAATGGGACCTCGCCGTGGTTCCGCCCGAAGCCGATCGGCAGCCCGATGTCCGCCAGACCGAGGCGATGTGGCGGAAATGGTCCCGCTGGAATCTTTTCGATTTTCATACCCATACGACCCCGCATCCGATCATCTTTGCCGCCGCCTTCGACCCTGATGGTTTCAAGCGCGCCGCCAATGACATGGTGAGTGAGTCGGGCGTCGATCTCCGTCTGCACAGCTGGTTCTCGTCGGCGATCGTCGAAGACGGCGTGATCAAGGGCGTCATCGTTGAAACCAAAGAGGGCCGGCAGGCGATCCTGGCCGAGGTGGTCGTCGATGCCACCGGCGATCTCGACGTCGCTGCCAGTGCCGGCGCACCCTTCGCCGACGGCTCCTTCATCGTCACCACCGTGTCGCGCATGGGCGGTGTTGATACCGATGCGGCCGAGCGCTTTCAATTTGGCGAGCCCGAACGCTTCGCCGAGGTCGACCGCGAGGCTAAGCGGATCATCGGCGGCTGCTGGCAGCATTGGTGGCTGAAGACGCCGCTTCCGGGTGTGGTCTGGTGCAATTGCCCTCATATGACTGGCTTTGATGGCCTGAAGGTCGCTGATCTGACTGCCGCCGAGTTCGAAGGGAGAAGGCGGATGACCGCATTGCTCGATTTCGCCAGGAAGAACGTGCCGGGCTTCGAGAACGCCTATGTCGTCGACTTCGCGCCGCAAACCGGCGTTCGCCAGACACGGCTGCTCGAAGGCGACTATGTCGTGACCAAGCAAGACGTGATGAAGCGCGTCTATTTCGAGGACAGCGTCTGCCGTGGCCGCGATTACTACACCCCTTACCGCGCTCTTTTGCCGAAGAATGTCGACCAGCTTCTGGTCGCAGGCCGTCACTACTCCTCGACCCCGTCCGCCCAGAAAATGAGCCGTGAAATCCCACCCTGTATGGCTCAAGGCGAAGCCGTCGGCGTGGCTGCGGCCCTCGCTCTGGGCTCTGGCGTCAACGTCCGCGATGTCGACGTTCGACAAATTCAGAAAAAAATGCGGGCGCAGGGGGCCGATCCCGGCGATCGTCCGTCCGACAACGCCTTGATCATGGAGGCCGCCGAATGAGTTCATCCGCACTTCCGCTCGACGGCATTCGTGTCCTCGACTTCACGCAAGTGATGATGGGGCCGTGTTGCACCCAGATGTTGGCCGACTACGGCGCTGACGTCATCAAGATCGAGAAAGGCAAGATCGGCGATCTCTCGCGCTGGAGCTTGGGCGCTGATCCGGACGGCCTCAACAACCCGGTTTTCTGCAGCCTGAACCGCAACAAGCGGAGCGTCACCCTCGATCTACGCACGGATCAGGGGAAAGACGTGGTGCGAAAGCTGGTCGAGACCGCGGATGTCGTCGCCAACAATTTTCGCCCAGGCGTGATGGACCGGATGGGCCTCGGCTTTGAGGACCTGAAGGCGATCAACCCGCGCATCATCTTTGCTGTGGGCACCGGCTATGGGCTGGAGGGGCCCTATCTGGAGAAGGGCGGCCAGGACGTGCTGGCCCAGGCGATGAGCGGCGCCATGCATCGCCGTGCCGATCCGAGCATCCCGCTCTCCATCTACCCAACCGCACTCGCCGACTACGCTGCCGGCATGCATATGGTGCAGGGCATACTCCTTGCGCTCCTGCAGCGTGACAAGACCGGCGAAGGCCAGCGGATTAGTGTTTCTCTCTACAACTCGATGCTCGCCATGCAGATGCAGGAAGCGGCCTCACTCCTGATGCGGGATAATGAGCTGAACTGGGCGGCCATGCCGCTTTCCGGTGTCTTCAAGACGACGGATGGCGCGATCGTTATGGTGGGTGCGTTCAAGGAAAACCCGCTTCGCGATATCTGCGAGGCGCTGGAGATCGGCGACCTCTCGAAGGAGGAACGCTTCGCTGATATCGACAGGCAACGGGAGTCACGAAGCGAGTTGCAGGCTCTGTTTCATGAGCACTTCGCCAGGGGGAGCACCGCGCATTGGGTCGAACGCCTTGAAGCCGTCGATATCCTGTGCGCGCCAGTGAAGTCGCTCGCCGAAGCGCTGGCTGATCCACAGACGGCGATCAACAAGATGATCCTGGAAGCAGCGCCGACCAAGAGCGGTCCAGTGAAGCTGGTCGGCTCGCCGATCGACATGTCGGCAGCGCCGGTCACGGTCCGTCATCAGCCGCCGACGCTTGGCGCGCACACCGATGAAATCCTGGCCGAACTCGGTCTTGAAGAAGAGGCGCCGGCATGAGCGTTGACCTCAGGATCGAGGATCATGTCGCCCGGGTGACCATCGATCGCCCCGATCGCATGAACGCCATCGACTCGGAGGCTGAGCGCCGACTTCAGGCGATATGGATCGAGCTCGAGGGCAATCGGGACGTCCGCTGCATCGTGCTCACCGGCGCCGGCGAACGCGCCTTTTCGACCGGCGCCGACATGAAGGACGGCGGCACGGACGGCCTTCGCTATTGGGCGGAACCACGCCCCGGCGGCTTCGGCGGGATCTCGCTGCGCACGACCCTCGACATCCCCGTGATCGCCCGGGTCAACGGCTATGCGCTCGGCGGCGGTTTCGAGATGGTGCTCGGCTGCGACATCGTCATCGCCGCCGAGGAAGCGCAGTTCGGC
>JBOEHJ010000124.1:0-27549 GCA_050633905.1 Geminicoccales bacterium | reverse complement strand
CTGGACCCTGTCGTCGTCGATCGCCTCCGCCGGAACAAGCACCACATCTTTCGCTTCGTGAACAATGATGTTCGCTTCGACGCTCATGCCGATCATCAACGGCGTATCGTTGGGCAGCAGCAGATAGACCCGAAACGTCTTGGTCTCAGGGTCGCCCTTCGGCGTCAACCGCTGAACGGTGGCTTCAAGCGGCTCGCCGACATGCCCCTCATGACGCAATAGTACGCGCTGGCCCGGCTTGACCTTGGTGATATCATCTTCGTTCACCTCGGCAACGACCCTAAGCGGCCTCGCCTGGCCGACCCATAAAAGCGCCTCGTTCGCCGCCGTGCCGGCGATCTCACCGACTTCGCCATCGCGACGGAGCACGATGCCGTCCATCGGCGACTTAAGTGCAAGATCATCGATGCGATCCTGCTGCGCCACGAGCCGCGCTTCGTACTCCCGAACCTGGGTCAGTTTTTCCTCATATGCGGTCCGAGACGAAACGTTACTCTCCAGGAGTCGTGCAAGACGGCCGGCATCAGCTTCCAAGCGATCGAGACGAGCCTCGATTTCCGTCAGGACCGCCTGCTCCTCGACGTCATCGAGACGGGCCAGGACTTCGCCTTTCTTGACCAACTCCCCCTCGCACGAGCAAAGCTCGACAACCCGCTTGCGCTGCAGCGCCACGATCTTCGCCCAGTGAACCGGCTCGACAATGCCAGTCGCATAGACCACCTGGGCTGCATCGCCATGCATAGCTGCCACCACGCTGACCGAAGTTCCGCGCCAGAATGAGACTGACGCCGCTGCTACCAAGACCAGCAAGAGCAGCAGGATTGCAAGCGCACGCCACATCCCAAGGCCTAAAGACCAACGCCTTAGCTCTGGCAAGGCTCAATCTCCCTCGTCGGAACGAACCAGCTCCTGTAGGAAGAATAGCTCAATTGGGATGGTCTCCTATCTTTCATGACCTCTTTCATCGCAAGCGTGAGCCCAGGAACATGCAGTCTCAAGAGCAAGGTTTTCGAGAGATTCGGGATCAGCCGGGTCATAGAGGCCACTCAAGGGCACCAAGATCTTCCTTATGGACATCACGCCGGCTCCCTTGCTGACCAACGAGGCCTTGTTGCCGTTCTGCTCAAGGCCACGCTCAATACGTTCATCTCTGGTCCAACATCATGATGCCAAGCGACGTTGGCGCTCTTGATCCGGGTCAATGTTGGCATCTTGCGAACAGCTTAGATTGCGGTGGTCAGCCATGAAAACAGCTGGGAGGTCGGATGATGGCATATAAGGATCTTCTCGTTCAGATCGACGATACTGAGGCCTGCGAGGCGCGCGTCGATGCCGCCATCAACTTGGCCGGCCGTTTCAACGCTCATGTGACCGGCCTCTATCTGGTGCCGGAGATCATCCTGCCGGTTGCCGCCGAAGGATATGTCGGCGCTGATGTCTATGGCGACATTCAACGTCAGGAGCAGGAAAGGGCTGAGCTTGCCCTTGATCGGTTCCGGCAAGTGGCTGAAGCGCAGGACGTCGAATTTGACACGCGCATCGATCGTTCGGTGATCGCAAATTATCCCGATCTATTCAGCGTCCATAGCCGGTATGCCGACCTCTCGATCATCGGTCAGACAAATCACGAGGATACCGTCCCTTCGACCCCGGAACCCCAAGATGTCGTGCTGGCCTCTGGCGCTCCCGTGTTGATCACACCCTTCATTGGGGCGCCGAAGGGTTTTGGCGGACGGGTTATGGTGGCTTGGAATGCCAGCCGTGAGGCGGCGAGCGCAGTACGCGGTGCCATGCCGTTCCTCGAGCAATCGCAGTCGGTCGATGTGGTTACCTTCAGGCCGAAAAGCGGCCAAGGGAAGCATGGGGATTTGCCCGGTGCCGATATCGCTTTGCACCTCACACGTCACGGCATCGAAGTCGATGTCCAGCAGCTGAACGGCACGGATATCGACGTCGGCAATGCTCTTCTTTCCCATGTCGCTGATCGTGGAAGCGATCTGTTGGTGATGGGTGGCTATGGTCATTCGCGCATGCGCGAGTTCGTGCTCGGTGGCGCCACCAGAACCATCCTGCGCTCGATGACCGTGCCTGTTCTGATGGCCCATTGAGATCACCGTTCCTGCAGCCGCGGTGAAGTCATCTCAGCGAACTGTGTCGATGCCGCGCTGCAGGTTGATCCTCTGATCTCTTCCGCCTTCCAGCATGGTCCAGACGAAGAGCCCGATCACACCACAGGAAAGGTCGCGGATGCGGCGGATCAGCATGGCGACAAGGGCGAGATCAGTTGGAATCGTGAGCCAGCTTGCCGCCAGCATAACGCCGCCTTCCTGCACACCCAGGCCACCCGGTATGCCAAACCCCGCGGTCTTCACGATCTGTCCGATGGCTTCGAGGATGATGGCTTCGGCAAGGTTGATGGGATGCCCGAGCAGCCAGAACACCAGCCAGAACTCCAGACTTGGCCAGAGCCAGCCTAGAAAGCGCCAGCAGGCACAAACGAACACCCGCCCCTTTTCTCGATAGGTCGATCGAACCTGCTGCTCGAGGTTGCCGGCATTGTCAACCAGCTGGTACCACATTGGGCCCTTTACGAAACGTCCCAGTAGCTTGACAGGCGAGGTGATGAGCCCGCCTCGTTGCAATGCAGCGAAGACGAGAACGAGACCGCTGAAAAATGCGAGGCCGGTGCCAAGGGGGATCAAGTTTCCAGCATGATCCATAACCATCAACAGGAGGCCGAGGCCGACCAGCCCGAGGCATACCTGCATCAGCAGTCCAACGGTCAGGTCAACGATCACGCTGGCCGCAGCGACATGACCGGACGTGCCAAGTCGATGTAACAGGTGGGCCCGAGCGACCTCGCCGCCAATCTGCGCAACGGGAAGCAGCGCGTTGATGGAAACGCCGACCCATCGGCGGAGCGCGAGAGGGATCAAACTGAAAGACTTTGCACCTCTAATCACCGCACGCCAACCGATACTATCCAGTAGCAGCGTACCCGCATAGCTGATGAAGAAGATTGGAAACCACCAGCCGGTGACCATCAAGGCGCTGAAGAGATCAACGTGATCCTGATGAATGATCAAGGCAGCGACTAAGCCCAAACCGATCATCCAGGCGAACGCCGCGCCGAGGTAGCGTCGCAATCGCCCGTTTGAAAATATTCGGTTCGACATGCTTGATGATCGCCCGCCGCTCAACGCGCTGGGGTGGGAGGCCCGCCGAAGCCGCCCGCCACGCGATCTTGTCTTTGCGCCACGGAGCGGGCCGCAGCTTGCCATACCGGCAGCAAGTCTTCGCTTACGACCTGCTGCCAGCTTGGCGCCACATCCTCAATCCACGTTCTCGCTGCCTCCCGCATCGCCAGATGACGTGATGGCGATTGGATCAGTTGATCGATGGCCATGGCCCACGCCAACGGTGTTTCTTCCCCGACCAGGAGACCATCGACACCTGGCAGGGCGACCAACTGCGCACTGGCCTCGCCGGCATCCACGACCGGAGGCAAACCGGATGCTTTCGCCTCCAGGACCACGTTGGGCATGATCTCGCTTCGCGATGGAAACACGAAAACATCGGCACTCGCGTAGACTGCGGCCAGCATGTCGGGTGCCAGATAGCCAGGCAAGGTGGCATCTGATCCGAGTGTCGATCTGACAGCTTCCCTATCGGCACCGTCTCCGGCGAGAAAGAAATGGACGGGCCGCCCGAGATGCAGGAGGCGGCGTGCCGCCAGAGCCGCGGTCATCACATTCTTCGAAGCATCCGCGCGGCCCACGAAGAGAAGAACGAAGCGGTCTTCATCGATATTGAAGCGCTGCTTGAGCCATGATCGGTCACACCGGTCGGGATGGTACAGGTCCTTGTTAATCCCACGCCTTAGCCGCGTGACATGCTCTTTTCCTTTGAGATCAACCAGCCACGCATGATCTTGCTCACGGGAATAAAGGACGTGCGAGCTCCGGTTTGCGAGCGCTCTGATCGACCGCTGCATCGAACGGGCATAGGCGTTGACGATACCTGACCGTTCAGACATCCAACGACCAATCCGCCCTGCCCCCAGCAGTTGCGTGATGATCTCCCGTGCATACACTTCCGTGAATTTCGGAAAGTCGGTGTGCAAGGAAGCGATGAGAGGCAATCCACAATAGCGCGACATGATCTTCGCGGTTCGGGCAAAGGCGAAAACAGCGGTCGCGTGCAAGACGTGATGATGCCCGATCTGCCTCGCAAGGCCGACGTGGAAGGGTGTCAGATCGGTATTGCCAGCGCCCTGCTGCAACCAGGACAAGTCGGCGGTGCCGAACTGAGCCTTCAAGGTGCAAAGTCGTACATTCGATCCCAGTCTTGTGGTCTCCGTTCTTTGGCCGAGGAAGTACACCGTCAGATCGAGAGCATCGGGAAAGGCCAGAGCCCCTTCCGCAAAATGCTCCCAGCAGCGGATATGCCCACCGGCTTGCGATGTCCGCTCGAGGTCGACGAGCACGCCGACCGAAACGCGCTGGTCAGATGGTAGCGGATCGCCTGGATTTAAGCGCGGCCGGGAGAACTGATCAGTGCTGTCTGTACGCCCACGTTCTGATAGCGGGGCATTGGGGTTCCGGTAGGTTGTCGCCATAGGCTCGCCCCTCCTTCATCAACCATCTGCTTTGACGGAAACCGCCGCCACAATGTTCAAGAGCGGGTATCAGCGATCAGAAGAATGCGAGAGGGCGCAAACCTGCGTTTAGCTCCTCAAAAATATGTCTGTTGGTGCGTAAGTTTATGCATGACGAGCGTCAGCCGCATTGATCTGGCGCAACGCTTTACTCATTGAAAGATGACGGTGGGTTCTGCGCTGATCGTATAGCGTGAGCGAAGTGATGAGAGAGGAGCTAGCGGTTCCGGTTCGAAAACAGTTTGCCCCATCATCCAGCCTTGCTTGCACCGAAGGCGCTGATTTAGATCAAGGTGTTGCGTGGCGCATCTAATACAGACTAACGTCGATGCGTGATCACCTGTCGATCTGCCCCGTTACACACCCAACACGAGGACGGTTCTGAAATGCCGAATTCAAGCGATTTGGAGCCCCGCAAGAGCAAAGTTGGTCTCAATAGGATCCTTGTCGCCTCGGATCTCACGGCCTATTCCGATCGCGCATTCGATCGTGCCGTGATGCTTGCGGAGCAGAACCACGCAAGCCTGCATTTCCTCCATGCGGTCGATCCCGGCGCCCTCCCCGAGAGCTACGTGAAAAACAACCTCCAGGATGCGAAACGGGATCTGGAACACGAGGTGGCGGACAGCGGCATCAATGAGCGCCTCGATACATCGGTCGCGGTCGGCCAAGGCAAGGCTGACATGGTGATCCTTGACGAAGCGCACAAAATTCAAGCCGATCTCATCGTCATGGGGCTTTCTCATGATATGGCGCTGACCAGTATCATCAGCGGCACGACGATCGATAAGGTGGTGAGAGCTGCGCCCTGTCCGGTCCTCGTCGTCAAGACACGAGCCTGGCGCGGCTACAAAAAAATCGCAGCGGCGATCGACCTGGCGGAACCGTCACGTCAGGCCCTGGACATCGCGCTTCGTGCCTTTCCCGAGAGCGAGTTCACCATCATTCACGTGGATGAATCCAGCCCCGGTGATCAGAAGGTAGACGTAACGGCTGACCCGAAAAATCTGGAGAGGCGCCACCAGATCGAGGATCTCGCGGCCGCGAGATTTGCGGCCGTCGATCGCGCCGGGCCTGGTTCGGCTAACGGTCCGACGTTAATCGTCGAGGGCGGAAAGGCCAGCACGGTCCTGCAAAAACATGTCGCCGATCTGGCTCCGGATCTTGTGGTCTTGGGCACTCACGGCAGAACCGGCGTATCGAAGTTGTTTCTGGGCAGCGTTGCGGAGACCTTGCTCGACATACTGCCTCAAGATGTGCTGGTGGCACGAGCTTCCTCGCCGAACGGCTGACGCAAATGACGTCATCGGTCGAGAGTTCGGCATCACCTGCCGTCAAAGGTCGTCATAGGGTGCGTCCTCGCCGTCGGGTGGCCACATGAACCGCTCCGGCCAGTCATCTTCCAGCCAATAGGGTTCATCGATCATCCAATCCCGCATGAACTCGGAAAGCTCTTCCAACGAGAAATCGGCCTGGGCCCTGGGATCCGACGCGAAGGCCGCCAGATCTCGAAGTTCATCGCCCGAGATGTCAATCTGGTAGCCGAGCCCCAAGAGCTGCAGGCTCAGCATCGCACCAGCGCCACGCCACATGGCAGCCGCGAACACCATCGGATCCACGAGCCTGCCATCGGCAGGCGCATCGAGAGCTGGCGCCACGGTGCCGCCTTCGCCTTGGACTGCATGGCATATGAAGCACCCCTTGGTCACGAATAGTTGCTTGCCTCGAAGCGGATCGCTAGACGGCAGGCCAAGCTCTTGCCGTTGCTCGTTGATCGTCGTGATGGCATCAGCAGCCGGATCATTGCGGTCGACACATGATGTCAGGCCGAGCGTCGCAAGGCCCATCAACACGGCGCCGATGTGGGGCAGATAGGCCTGACGCTTCTTCTGACCTCGAACTTGCACGATCAACATCTCCTGTTTCAAGGCGAAGGCACCCTCCGACGGGCTTATGCAATCGGTCTGCTTCGCATCAAGAAAGACATCCGCTGCCCAGCCTATAATCCTCCCTCTCAGAAAGCATTAACGACGTGCCAGCCGCGGCGCCAAAGTCCAACGAGCGCATGATCAATCGATCGAGCTGGCCATCATAGCCGAACTGGTTCCACGGCGACTGATCTACCGGCCATCAGCCGGGTCGTGAGCTGGCCTACAGAATTACTTGCGCCGGCTCGTCGAAAGTGGACGTCGGTCTACCGGTCGAGAGACAGAATATGGGCGATGACGTTATCAGTTTCATCAGGGGAAAGACGGAGATCGGGCATGCGTTCATGTGGCGTTTGCAGAAAGACTCTGAGGCTGAGTGCTGTTATTCCGGGCTGCTTGGCGAGATCCGGAAACGCAGGCGCGTCGATGTCCGACCTGGGCTCCAGGCCAGGCTCGACGACGTGACAAGTTGCGCAGACATCGTGGGCCAACATGCGACCGGCGATGGGGTCGCCCAGCAACTCCTCAGCGGCGGCCGTTGTCCCGAGGGCCACCATCAACATGCCTGCGCCGATGATCAAACGCGTGGGGGTCAGCACCATAGTCTAAAACTCCAACCGGTCGACAATGGTTTCGATTCCCGCTCTGGCGCAGCGATCATCCTCGACACCACCGGGTGCGCCTGAAACACCGACGCCGCCGACGATCGACCCGGCAGCCTCGACCGGCACGCCGCCGCCCAGCATCAGGGCATCGGTGATGTCGCGCGCGGCAGCTTGCGGAGAGCCTGAGGACGTCAGCTCGACCAGGCTTTGCGTATCGGTGCGAAAACTGACCGCCGTCCAGGCTTTGCGCCGGGCTGTGTCCGGTGTGTGCGGCCCCGCCAGGCGATCGCGCAACAATACCTGTAACGTGCCGAAACGATCAACGACCGCTACCGCCACCTGAAAGTCAGCATCCCGACAACTCTGAAGTGTCGCCTCGGCCAAATCTGTAGCGAGTTCAAGCCCGAGCGTTTTGTGACTGACCAGGGCGCCTTCTTCCGCAATCGCTTGCACCGTCGGGAGGCAGCAGGCACCGATGAGGCCTATCGAAACGAGTAGCCGCATTATTCCCTCCTCCTTTGGCGCCCAAGGGCCTGACGGATCGTTGTCGTCATGATTTCCTTCGGGACGGATTACATCGCGATCGGCCGCTCAAGGCCATGATCCAGATCAAAGACCCTGCTCCCTCTGGGAATGAGAATTTTCAATTGGCTACGGTCCAAACCTTCAGCATCTCAGACCACAGCCCGAGCGCTTTCAGGCTAGAGTGCCTTTAGTTCACGCGGCAAGGCGCTCACCACTTTGCGGACCTCGCCATGATCCAACTCTTGGTGGAGCAATACAAACACGGCCTTAGCGATCTGCTCGACATCAGCGTCGGCATCGTTGCGAAATGCCCACTCGATTGGAACGAGAAAGTCGTCTTGATGGCGCGCGGCGGTCGGCGTCTTGGCCAACTGCCAGTCTTCATCATGGAATCCGCGAACCAACATTGGCAGCTGGGCCCCTAGGTGGACGGCAGGTTCGGGTGACAGTCGATCGCGCAAGGCATGGAGCGTGCCCCGAAGCGCCAGATAGGCGCGGTGGCGATCTTCGATGTTCAAAGGCTCGAAGAGCGACTTCAGCAAGGCGTCGGTCTGATGAAGGGTCGAATCGAAAACGCTGAGGCCCGTTGCAGACATGAGACCCTCCGCTGCGGAGCATTGGGCTGAAATCCCTACCTTCGGTGCCATGGCATCGGATTGACCTCGCTCAATTCGGTGATGTTGTGCGTCCGGCGCCAGTCGATTGGCAAGCAATGGCCAGCAGAGCTATGCGCGGAGCTTCGCAGCACCTTAAAGCGAATTTCAGTGTGCCTTCGTAGATTGCCGACGTTTGATCCGAGTCAACAGCGACAACGGCGGTATGAATTAGCCTGCGCTTTGTCAGGCTGCTTGGACATCGCGTCATTGAGCAGCCAGCGGTGGAGGATCCGAATGTACAAGAGCATCATGATTGCGGTTGACCTGGAACACACCGACACATTGGAAAAAGCGCTGGCGACCGCAGCTGATCTGGCGAAGCACTATCATGCAGAACTTCATGCTGTCGGCGTGACCACTTCAGCACCTGGGGTCGTCGCTCATAATCCAACGGAGTACACCCAAAAACTCGAAATTTTCGCAGCAGATCAGACGGCAAAATACGGCGTAGACTTTAGAGCGAAAGCGATGGTCTCGCATGATCCTGCCGTGGATCTGGACGATACACTGAAGCAGGCTGCATCAGAGATCGGTACTGACTTGGTCGTCATGGCCTCTCATGTACCTGGCTTCTTCGATTATATTTTTGCTTCGCGAGCTGGCTACCTCGCCTCGCACACAAGCCTATCGGTACTCGTTGTGAGATGAAACCTCGGGGAATAGCTCCTAGTGGCGCATAGGGTGGACTGGCCTCATAGCCGCTTGCAGCGCGTCGGCGCGCTCTGCAGACGAAAGCGGCAAGCCTTACTTTGGAAGGCGGCAAGAGCATCAATACTCCGAACACGTGATGATAGGCGCCATACGCGGCGTCGATCAGACCACGGACGGCAAGTGGTGCTTGCCGATCGGTTACATCGACGTCGCGTATGGTCCCTCCCCCTCCGTCCTTCTCGTCGATCGAGAGACGCATCTCAGCACGGATATCGAGCTTCTCGAAACCGCCATTCGTAACTGTCGAGGGCCGTATACTTGCTATACTTCTTCATAACTCGCAGCCGTTGATCGATATTGGTTACTTCCCATGGAGTCAGCGCATGATGATTGGAGCGCGTGCTCTTGAGCAGCCTTGAAATCATCCTGCTGGGCCTGGCCGGCAGTTTTGCTGCAGGTGCCATGACAGCGGTGGGATCAGTGCCCGTGCTGATCAACTGGTCGATGTCACAACGCTCCCACGATGCCTTCCTGGGCTTTGCAGCCGGCGTCATGCTTGCGGCATCGTTCTTTTCCCTGATCATTCCTGGTCTGGAGGTGGCAGAAGAGCTGACCAATTCCGTCAATCTATCCGCCCTTCTTGTCGTTGCAGGCCTCGTCGTCGGCGTAGGCACGATTGCCATCTTGAACGAGAGGATCCCGCATGCCCATTTCGTTCAGGGTAGACAAGGACCAATATCACCAGGCCTAAAGAAAGTCTGGCTGTTCGTCTTTGCGATCACGATCCACAATTTTCCGGAGGGTCTGGCAGTTGGCGTCAGTTTCGGCGGCGGTGACATCGGCAACGGTACGTCGATCGCTATCGGCATCGGTCTGCAGAACGCACCCGAAGGCCTCGCCGTGGCGGTCGCACTACTTGGCGAGGGCTATTCGCGAAAGCTGTCGTTCGCGATCGCAGCACTGAGCGGCATGATCGAGCCTGTCGGCGGGTTGCTTGGCGTTCTTGCCGTGACCGTATCCCAGCAATTGCTGCCCTGGGGTCTCGCGTTTGCAGCCGGTGCCATGATCTACGTCATCGTCCATGAGATCATCCCGGAAATCCACAGCCGTGCATTTGCAAACGAAGCGACTGCCGGTCTGACTTTCGGGCTGGTCGTGATGATGTTTCTGGATGTGACGCTGGGCTAACGGTGTGATCGAATAGACGTCATCGGCAATCTCCGCTAACACAGCCGCGGCATAGCCGGAGCCCGCCCCAATCTCCAGCACCTTCGCCTTCGAGCGCCAGAGCTTCGATCATGTAGGCGACGACGTAAAGTTGCGAGATCGTCTGTTTCGCAGCGATCGGCAACGGCCTGTCAGCATAAGCGAGATCACGCATAGGTTCCGGCACGAAGGCTTCCCTGCGCATCTTGCCCATCGCTGCCAACACGCGCACGCCGCGGGCATGGATTTGCCCGGAGGCCATTCGTTGGCATTGCAGGGCGAGGTCACTCACGAACTTTCCCCATCCGTATGGCCGTCGCAGGCCGAAGGCGTTGTTCTTCTCCCACTTGCCTCCCGATGAGACTGACGTCGAGTATCAGGCTTCAGCAATTTTCTCGCTGCTGCCTTAATCCAGATCAAAGGCCGGATGGGGCCCATCTCCTAGTCTGCCGGGATGAATGCCAAGACACGCTTCCTGCTCGCCGCATTGGGACATGTTTGGATTTGCCTCGCGCACAGGTCAGCCCGTCCGTGGGCAGTCGTCCTGTTCGCATCGATGGCATCAGCGTCCTTGGCGGAACCCATCGATCCGCATGCATTGTTCGAGACACGTTGTGGTCAATGCCATAATCGTGCCGGAGACTTGGCTCGCCAGACACTCGTCATCGAGAACGGCGAACTCGTCAGCAAAAAGAATGGCCGACGACTTCTAGACTTCCTGCCTGGGCATTTCGGCAAACTCACGGACGATGAAATCAGCGTGCTCAGGGAGGTGTTTCAGCGGCAGGTTCAGAGCGGCGGCTTGAGCCAGGAGAAATGCCGCCATTGCCATGAGCCTGCTCGCATCCTGGCACGACGAAACCTAATTCTGTACGACGGCGGGCTTCTCGGACGCCACACCGGCGATGACATCAAGCGTGTCCTTACCTGTCACGGCCGTATGATCGAGGTCGAGCAAGCGATCGTCTACGACATGCTGGTCTGGCACCTTACGAAAATTGAAGGTCGAGACACCGACAAACACGTCTCATCCGACAGCCTTCAAAAGACAGACATCGGAGGCATTCGATCATGACGGCTGAGCATCATCTGGAACATGGTCATTCCCCTGAGCAAATTGCAGCCCGCCTGTCTCGCGGGCCCAAGGTCAACTATCTCCGCGATTGGATCTATGGCGGCATTGACGGCGCCGTGACGACCTTTGCAATCATAGCCGGTGTGGTCGGTGCTGATATGTCCGCACGCGTCGTTCTGATCCTCGGCACAGCGAACCTGCTCGCCGACGGTTTTTCCATGGCGGCCGCCAATTACTCGGGAACCAAGGCTGAGCTCGACGACTATTCCCGCATCCGAATGATGGAGGAACGCCATATCCAAATGGTGCCTGATGGCGAGCGCGAGGAGATCAGGCAGCTCTTTGCCGCCAAGGGCTTCGCCGGCGATGATCTCGCAAGGGCGGTCGAGGTGATCACCAGCTCCGAGCAGCGCTGGGTCGACATGATGGTCGCCGAGGAGCACGGTATCCCTGCCGTCGATCGATCGCCGATCATGGCCGGGCTGATGACATTTTTCGCCTTTCTCGTCTGCGGCCTGGTACCGCTTTTACCCTTCATCGTCGGCGTCGAGGCGAGCGTTTCCCTATCGGTCATGATGACCGCTTTGGTCTTTTTCATCATTGGTTCGCTCAAGAGCCGCTGGTCGACATCCAGTTGGTGGCACTCCGGAGCCGAGACGCTCACCATCGGCCTGGCTGCAGCAGGCGTCGCTTATGCCGTTGGCCTTGCGCTGAAAGACCTCGTTTGAACCAAGGCGCCTCATGGCTACTGCCAGCCCTCCTCCAAACATAAGCAGCGGGCTGAGACCACCGATCTTCAGCTGACCGGTAGTAAGCGGCCGCAACGCTCGTTCGGGTTTTGGTCTATGAGCCGCCATTCGTGGAGTCGCTTGATCCTGATCAATACAGACTCTTCGTTCGCGGTCGTCGGTAAGTTGGTGACTGAGTTCATTGTCTGGTCGAGCAGACGATCCTCGATTTGGTAAAAGGTAACAAGCTGCTAGTCGCCGTTGGCCCGTTTCCTCTCGTCAGTCTCCTCGAAATCGGCGTCGATGATCTCCTCATCACCTCCGTTCTCACCTCGATCGGCCGACTTTGTTTCTGGACGATGGATTCTTTCGCCGAGCTTCATGGCTGCGGCGCTCAACATCTCGCTTTCGGCTTTGATCTTGTCGACGTCGTCTCCCTCCATCGCTATCTTCAGTGAGGACACGGCATCTTCGACCGCCTTACGCTCGGCGTCGCTGCCCTTGTCTCCTGCTTCCTGCAGGGTCTTCTCCGACATGAAAATCAAGGCGTCCGCGTGATTGCGGGCCTCCGCAAGGTCGCGCCGTTTCTTGTCCTCGGCAGCGTGTTCCTCGGCGTCGCGGACCGCTTGCTGAATTTCGTCCTCGGTAAGCCCGCCGGTCGATTGAATCCTGATCTTCTGCTCCTTGCCGGTGCTCTTGTCCTTGGCTGACACGTTCACGATACCGCTGGCATCGATGTTGAAGGTGACCTCGATCTGCGGCAGACCTCGCGGCGCCGGCGCGATGTCCTCGAGATTGAACTCGCCGAGCACTTTGTTGTCCCCGGCCATTTCGCGCTCACCTTGGAAAACGCGGATAGTAACCGCGGGCTGGTTGTCTTCAGCCGTCGAGAAAGTCTGGCTTTTCTTGGTCGGGATCGTGGTGTTTCGCTCAATCAGCCTGGTCATCACGCCGCCAAGCGTTTCGATACCGAGTGACAGAGGTGTCACATCGAGCAGCAGAACATCCTTAACGTCACCCTTTAGGACACCCGCCTGTATCGCGGCGCCGAGGGCAACGACCTCATCAGGATTGACGCCCTTGTGCGGCTCTCTCTCGAAGAGGGTTTGCACGGCCTCGATCACTTTGGGCATGCGCGTTTGACCGCCGACCAGAATGACTTCATCGACTTTATCAGCTGCAACGCCGGCATCCGTCAGAGCTACCTTGCAGGGATCGATCGTCCTTTGAATGAGGTCGTCCACGAGCGCTTCGAGCTTGGCGCGTGAGAGCTTGATGTTGAGATGCTTCGGCCCCGCCGTGTCTGCGCTGATGAATGGCAGATTGACCTCGGTCTGTGCCGTGGAACTGAGCTCGATCTTGGCCTTCTCGGCGCCTTCTTTCAGCCTCTGTAGTGCCAGTTTATCCTGACGGAGATCGATCCCCTGCTCCTTCTTGAACTCATCCGCCAGGTAGTCGATGATCCGCTTGTCGAAATCCTCGCCGCCGAGGAAGGTATCGCCATTGGTGGATTTGACCTCGAAGACACCATCGCCGAGTTCCAGGATGGAGATGTCGAACGTTCCGCCACCGAGGTCGTAGACCGCGACCGTCCCTGTCTTCTTTTTTTCGAGACCATAGGCCAGAGCGGCTGCGGTGGGCTCGTTGATGATACGCAAGACGTCGAGTCCGGCAATCTTGCCAGCGTCCTTGGTCGCTTGGCGTTGGGAGTCGTTGAAGTAGGCTGGCACCGTGATCACCGCTTCGGTAACCGACGCTCCTAAATGGCTCTCGGCCGTCTCCTTCATCTTGCGTAATATGTGGGCCGAGACCTCGCCAGGGCTGTGCGTTTCGCCTTTGATCTCGAGCCAGGCATCTCCATTCGGTCCTTCGACGATCTTGTAAGGCACCATGCCCTTGTCCTTCTGGACGATCGGATCGTCGTAACGCCGGCCAATCAAACGTTTGATCGCGAACAGTGTATGCTCGGGGTTGGTAACCGCCTGGCGCTTGGCTCCAGCCCCAACCAGTATCTCGCCATCTTCACGGAACGCCACCATCGAAGGCGTCGTGCGGCCACCCTCGCCATTCTCGATGACCTTGGGATTCTGACCTTCCATGATCGCGACACAGGAATTTGTGGTTCCCAGATCGATACCAATCGCCGCCATGCCTCTCTCCTCACAAGCAGAGTCAACACACGGAGGATACCGTTATCGATTCAGGCTTGCCTTGATACAGCGCAAATCAGAACGACCGGCCTTATCAGCTCGACGACGATTAAAAACACCTCAGGCCGCGAGCGCCGCGCTGGTGCCGTTGATCAGGAGGCCGCTCTCATCGGCATCGACGTCGACCATCGAACCGTCAGCAATCTTGCCTTCCAAAATTAGCTTGGCCAGCGGATCCTGAAGATTCTTCTGGATGGTTCTCTTTAGTGGCCGGGCGCCATAAACCGGATCATAGCCGGCATCACCCAACCAATGCTTGGCGGCGTCGCTCAGATTGAGCGTCAGTTTCCGATCCTCCAGCAGGGCCGCCAGACGTTGAAGCTGGATGTCGACGATGCCACTCATGTCGCCACGACCTAGACGGTTGAACAGAATGATCTCATCCAACCGATTGAGGAATTCCGGACGGAATGCCACCTGAACCACGGCCATCACCTGATCGCGCACCGCACTCGCCGGCTGGTCGTCGCTGAGGGCGGCCAGGAATTCACTGCCCAGGTTAGAGGTCAGCACGATCATGGTGTTGCGAAAATCGACTGTGCGCCCATGGCTGTCGGTCAGCCGGCCGTCATCAAGCACCTGCAGGAGAATGTTGAACACGTCCGCATGGGCCTTTTCGACCTCGTCGAACAGGATGATCTGGTAGGGCCGCCTGCGCACAGCCTCGGTCAGCGCGCCACCTTCTTCGTAACCGACATAGCCGGGTGGTGCCCCGATCAAACGGGCGACGCTGTGCTTTTCCATATATTCGGACATGTCGATGCGGAGCATCGCTTGCTCGTCGTCGAACAGAAACGCGGCTAGGGTCTTGCAAAGCTCGGTCTTGCCGACGCCGGTCGGGCCCAGAAACAAGAAGGAGCCAAGCGGCCTGCTTGGATCCTGGAGCCCAGCTCGGGCCCGGCGGACGGCGTTGGAAACGGCCATGATCGCTTCCTCCTGGCCGATGACACGCTCATGGAGCTTGGTCTCCATCTCCAGGAGCTTTTCACGCTCGCCTTCCAGCATTCTGTCGACTGGCACGCCGGTCCAGCGCGAGACCACGGCGGCGATGTCGTCGTCGGTGACCGCCTCCTGCACCATCTCCTGGACGGAGTTCCCTTCCGCCTCGGCTAGCTGCCGCTCCAGTTCGGGAATTCGGCCATAGGCGATCTCGCCGGCCTTGGCCAGATCACCCTGGCGCTGGGCGACCTCCAGCTCATGGCGGCATTGATCAAGCTGCTCCTTCAGGCTCTGCACATCAGCGAGCTTGCCCTTCTCCGCTTGCCACTTGGCGGTGAACTCGGCTGATTGCTGCTCCAGTTCGGACAGCTCCTTTTCCAACGCTTCCAAACGCTCCTGCGAGGCCTTGTCGGTCTCCTTCTTCAGCGCCTCGCGCTCGATCTTGAGCTGAATGATGCGTCGGTCCAGCTCATCGATCGCCTCAGGCTTGCTGTCGATCACCATGCGCTTTCTGGCTGCCGCCTCGTCGATCAGATCGATGGCCTTGTCCGGCAGGAAGCGATCGGCGATGTAACGGTTGGAAAGCGTCGCAGCGCTGACGATGGCGCCATCGGTGATGCGCACGCTGTGGTGCAGCTCGTATTTTTCTTTCAGGCCGCGCAGGATCGAGATGGTGTCGGCGACATTGGGCTCATCGACGAACACCGGCTGGAAACGTCGGGCGAGGGCTGCGTCCTTTTCGATATGTTGTCGGTATTCATCCAAGGTGGTCGCGCCGACGCAGTGCAGTTCGCCCCGCGCCAAGGCAGGCTTCAGCATGTTGGAGGCATCCATTGCCCCATCCGCCTTGCCGGCACCCACTAATGTATGCAGCTCGTCGATGAACAGAATGATGTCGCCGCTTCCCTGCGTCACCTCCTGAAGGAGCGATTTCAGCCGTTCCTCGAATTCGCCACGATATTTGGCACCGGCAACCAGAGCGCCTAGATCCAGCGACAGAAGCCTCCTGTCCTTGAGACTCTCCGGCACGTCGCCATTGATGATCCGCTGGGCGAGGCCTTCGGCGATCGCGGTCTTGCCGACGCCGGGCTCGCCGATCAGCACCGGATTGTTTTTGGTGCGCCGGGATAGAACCTGGATCACTCGGCGGATCTCTTCGTCCCGGCCAATCACCGGGTCGAGCTTGCCTTCTCGCGCAGCTTCGGTGAAATCCTGGGTATACTTCTTAAGCGCGTCGTAGCCCTCTTCGGCAGAGGCGGTATCGGCGGTGCGGCCTTTGCGCAAGGATTCGATTGCGGCATTAAGGTTCTGCGGCGTTATGCCAGCCTGCTTGAGCGCGTCGGCAGCACTGGTGCCTGCGGCCATAGCGAGTGCCAGTAGCAGGCGCTCGACGGTCACGAAGCTGTCGCCTGCCTTCTTCGAGATTGTTTCAACTTGATCAAAGAGCCTGGCTGTCTCCGGTGCCAGATAAAGCTGGCCAGCACCACCGCCTTCAACCTTCGGAATCTTGGCAAGCGCTGCCTCGGTGAGATCGAGGACTTGCCCGGGATTGCCACCTGCTGCTCGAATCAGATTGCCAGCCAGGCCTTCGGAATCGTCGAGGAGCACCTTGAGCATATGCTCGGGCGTGAAACGCTGATGGCCGTCCTGTAGCGCCATCGCCTGCGCGGACTGCACAAATCCCCGCGCCCTCTCCGTATATCGCTCGAAATCCATCGTCGCATGCTCCTGAAGTCCGTATGGGCACAACGATTGCCCAACCATCGCCTAAAGCTCTTTGATCACCGTCAAACTTTGTCCAAAGACGCGTTCAGTCATCGTCACACGACAGCCCGTCTATGATGAGTGCGGCGTTGACGAGTCACGCTGCGATGAATCATTCTGCTCGGCAAAATCGTGCACATGCACGTCGGTGCCACCATGATCCATCAGGATCCGAACAGCGCTGTCCCGCTCGGCCTCTGTCGGCGTGTTGACCCATAACAGCAGACCGCCATGCTCCAACTGCTCCTGGAGAAGATCGGCATGCTTGTGATCCAGCCAGCGAGTCAGAACCGTCCCGATAAGAGCCCCGGCAATGGCGGTCCCTGTAACCGCTGCCGCGACGACGCCAGCTGACGCGACGACCGTGCCTGCGGCAATAGCCGCGGGCAAAAAGGTGAGAGACCCGATGATCGTGCCTTCGCTATCGTCGAGATCAGCTTGGGTCCGGTAAGCAACACGTGGCGCCTCCTCACTGTCTTCCAGCTCCTCGACACGCTCGTAGCGATGGCCAAGTTTCTTCTCGACCGCGTGCTCGCTCGCCAAGAGGCTAAGCGCGTCACTCTTAAAGCCAGCCTTTTTCAATGCTTCGACAGCGGTATCGAGCTTCGCCGCATCATGGAAAACCGCAACCGCTTCGACCAAAGGTTTCGTCAAGAGATGCACTGACATCGTGGCTCCTTCATCCGCTGGGTTTTGCCAGCAGATTAGCCGATCAAGCCTGCTCGTGATTTGCCACAGATCAATGATGGAAAAATATCATGACCTTAGATCGGCTCGACGCGGCTTGTCGTTACACGTCGTTGGTATCCGCGCTGATATCGCGAAGTCGGCCGAGGATTGCTGTTCGCACCTCTTCCGGCTGTCGCCGGATCGCATCGGTCAAGCTATTCCTTTGATGACGCAGCGCATAGATCTGATCGAGCAAGGAGAGCACGAGGGGGATCGTCTCCTCCTCGACGAGGAGGTCATACCGGACATCGCAGATCATTTGAATGCGTGCGATGTCGGCCTCGGAGAAGACCGGCTCCTCATCACTTGCTTTCACTGGAATGACCCAACCACGGTCGATCCAACGGTTGAGCTCAACCCGATCGATACGACCGACCATGACGACGACCTCGGTGAGCGTCTTCATCGACCAGCCTCCAGTTCGGATCGTGGGTTGTAAGGATGCTCGGTCTGCCAGCGTCTCAGGCATTCTTCCAGATCCGGATCGCTCTCCTTTGGCAAGACGACCTTGAGATGGACATATTGGTCACCGCGCTGACCGGACTTAGTCTCGGTGACCCCTTTGCCTTTGAGGCGGAGCGTGGAGCCGGTGTTGGATCCCTTGGGCACGGTCATGGTCACCGATCCGTCGACGGTCGGCACATCGATCTTGCCGCCGAGCAGCGCTTCCGCCGGGGTGACCGGCACATCGAGATGAATGTCGTTGTCTTTCCGCTGGAAATAGCGATGCGGCCGGACATGCAGCTCGATAAAGGCGTCACCCGCTGGCCCACCTTCGAAACCGGGATGACCTTGGCCCTTGAGCCGCAAAGTCTGCCGGTCTCGAGCACCGGCGGGAATGCTGAGATCGAAGGCGCTGCCGTCCCCCATAACGACACGCTTCTTGGCGCCCTTGGCAGCATCCAGGAAATCGATCGCCAACGTATAGGACACATCGCCGCCGCGCGCATAGCGGCGAAAGCTGTCCTGCTTACCTTGTCCGGCGAACAGATCGGCAAAGAAATCGTGTAGAGCTTCGTCATTGGCGAAGCCGTCTTGCCGGTAGTATTTAGCGCCTTCAGGATGATCGGCAAAATCACGATAGAAGTGCTGCTGAGATCGCTCATGCCCCTCTGCATCGATCTCGCCGCGATCATACTGGCCCCGCTTTTCCTGATCCGACAGAATATCGTAGGCTGCGGCAACCCGGCTAAATTGTTCGGCGATATCGGGCTTGTCCGGGTTCAGATCCGGATGCAATTCCTTGGCCAAGGTTCGATACCGACGCTTGATGTCCTCCTGGCTCGCCTTTCGATCGACACCCAGAATGTCGTACAGATCGTCGCTCATGGATCCTCGCCCGCAACTAACGCTCGCCCGGTACGCCGACCGTCAAAACGATCAGGCCATGGGCAGCCTCATCATTCCACCGAACATCTGAGCATCGTTTGACCCACATCAAGGGTCTGGATGCGGGGCAGCACAGGCTATTGATATGGATTTCGAGACGTAAGCTGAAAATTGGCAGAAGGTCTTCGATCTCTGTTACGTGAGCGTCGTCGAAGCCATCAGGGCGGTCAGTCGTCCAGGTGGCGCTATGAATCTTGCCATTACTGAACGTCATCGGCAGGGCACTATACTCTGTAAGCCCTTCGGCGTTCAGCTGATCAAACAGCGGATACGCAAAAGTCGCGCCAGGCACATCAAGCCGCTGTCGGACCCGCTCAGCCCCGTCGAACAAAGCGCGCATCGGAACTGCGCTGGTAGAGCTCGGTCCCTTGAATGCCATGCTCGGCTTCAAACACGCGGACATCATCGACGCCGCGGGTCCAATAGAAACCCAGGCCAACCGACTGAGGATGAAGCATACATAGGTGAAAGGATGCGCGAGCAAGCCGCATTCCAGCATCGACTAAGCGCGCATATAAGCCCGCCAGCAGTGACTTGCCTTCAACTAGTCGCCGTTCATCGCCGACCAGTCAATCCAGAACAGGCCCAGTGAACTAGGGCCACGAGGCATTCGCAGCTTTGGTTTTGGCCATGACACCTCCAACGTCGCCCGACAGTTATTCTTGGCTGCTACTTCAGGAAGCGGTCATTCCGTACTGGCTCGCATTGTTGGCCACGATCGTCGGCTGCTATCTGGAATCGTCAAGCAAAATAGATCTTTCGCGATGATCGGCCTTTGATACGCGTCAATTACTTTCCTGCGCGATTTTGGGACAGTCCTATCAGGACACTATCTGACGACGCCACTCCAGCAGTAAGTTTGATCAAGATGGTCGATCAACCGATACCGAAGATACGCATCAGTGGTCTTACAAAGACCTTCGGCGATCAGACCGTGCTGGCAGGGCTGGATCTGGACATCCAGGCAGGCGACCACGTCATCCTGTTGGGCGCATCAGGAAGTGGCAAGACCGTTTTGGTAAAATGTATTCTCGGGCTCTTGGAAGCCGATGCCGGCTCGATCCGGATCGACGATGAGGAAACCATCAACCGGCCCCCGGCGACACGCGAGGCGTTGATGCGCAAAATCGGTGTCCTCTTTCAAAATGGGGCTCTGTTCGACTCGCTGCCCGTTTGGCAAAATATCACCTTCGGTTTTGCAGATTGGCGTCAACTGGATCCAGCCGAGGCCAGAGCCGTCGCCATCGAAAAGCTCGCCGATGTAGGGCTAGCACCTGATGTCATCGACCTCTACCCGGATGAACTCTCGGGCGGCATGCAAAAAAGAGTAGCGTTCGCCCGTGCAGTCGTCAGCGATCCCGAGATCCTCCTGCTCGACAGCCCGACCGCAGGTCTGGATCCCATCCTCACCACGATCGTCAATCGACTGATGGTCTCGGTGATCGACAAGTTGCAAGCGACCGCCCTTACGATCACGCAAGATATAGCCAGCGTTCGCCAGATCGCGGATCGCGTAGCGTTGCTCCACGAAGGGCAAATTGTTTGGGAGGGCCCGACGACAGCCATCGATCACTCAGGCAATCCGCACATGGATGCATTCGTTTCTCGGAGTGCTAAGCTGCATCTTTCCGATTGAACCATGAAAGGGCATTTCTGCAGCCATTATCAGCAATGATGATACCGATAGGCGCAGTTTCTGCCGCCGCCAAACGAAATTCGAGTCGCCAGCAAAACCACGACCGTGATGATGAGCGCTATGAGAGCAAAGGTGGTCATGGCACCTTCGCCGGCTGGCAACTGCTCAAGGCGCCCAGCTAAGAGGACCAACTCGTCGTCAGTAAGCGCATTCACCCGCGATGCTGCCTCAGCTGGATCCACGCCAAGCGCTACCATTTGAGCGCGGACGTCATCACGTGCGAGAAGAGTTCGAATCCGTTCAATGGACGTTGACGACTGTGCATGAGGTGACGACTCGGACTCAATAATGGTTCTGGTCGAAATCATGCCAGCTTGTGCGACGTCGACGGTTAATGATGTCGCGATCATGACGGCTGCCATTACGAATGCGGCGATGCGGTAACGTCGTCGAAAGGTGCTCATGTCATCGATCCAGCGAAGGCGGTTACACCTCTCATCATGCTCGAAGGTAAACTCATGTCATTGTGGCAGATCAAAGCGATCGCCGCTCCTGACGTTCAGCATTGATGCTGAAGATGGCAGTCAGCTCTACCTGGAGATTTAGGAGTTCCGCTGCGAGGATGATCCAATCACCTCGATCTCCAGCCCCGAAAGCGTAACGTTCATGTCCTCGGCCTCTCGGGCCGAGTTCAGCAGATCTTGAAGAGTCGTTGCACCGTCGAGGATTTGGGCAACGTGGTCTCACCGTCTCGCTGGTATGTGGCGGTCACGCGTATCTCGTGGGCAGGATGGCATGTGGACGTGCTCCCGTGCCGGTCCTCCTTCTTGGTCATCATCTCCCCCGGCAGAACGCCGCCGCGCCCGACATCGTCCATTTGAATGAGGACCCGACGATAGCGCGTTCCGGGTTCGGGGGAAGACATCGGCGCTGTCGGCCGATGGAAGGGGATCATACCGGTGGCGTCGGGTCAGGAAAGGAGAAGTCGTGCATCTGTACCTGGTGTCGGCTGTGCTGCAGAAGCGCCCTGCCCGCCTGCTTCTCTTCCTCGCCATTGCGCACATGGATGCAGAGTAAGGCAGCACCGGCATCGAGCTGCTCATGCAGATAGCCGGCATGGCGCGTCGACAGCCAGCGGGCCAAAAACGGCTGCGCAGAACCCTGCCCGGAATCCGCCGTGTCGGCCGCGGCAACGAGACGATCACCAAACGGTGTCGACGATACCAGCAGAGGACCAGCACCCTCTGTCATGCCAATTGTGCTCATCGCGACCAGCATACTATCGAGAATCGTTCCGGGATTCCTGCGCAGATAGGGACGAAGGCTTTCATCGAGGGGCGTTTGACCGACAAGGACCGTCAAATCGGACGGGGTGACATCTTGAACGACAAATAGCTGCACGATGTCATGCAGGCCGTCGGCATCATGAAAGTTGCCGACGGCCTGTCTCATCCTGGTCTTGCCCGTGGATACACTCATCTTCCAGACCCTAGGCCGTCGAGCATCCCTCAGGCTCTCCCCGCCGAACGGGTAAAATGTGCTCGCTTCAACCGCCCGCTCGGCGGATTAGCAGAGAACCGATACTAGCAGCAGAACTCGCCATCCTCTGCCATCTCGCTCAGACGATACCTATCACGGATGGCCAAGGTTCGGTGTTGATGCAGGTCAAGAACACCGAGCTGCCGTAGTCTGGTCATGGTGCGGCTCACAGTTTCGATGGTCAGCCCCAGATAGTCACCGATATCGCCGCGCGACATCGGCAAAGTGATCAGATCAGGGTCTTCACCCCGCGCCACACTGCGCTCGGAAAGGTCCAGAAGGAACGAAGCAAGACGCTCGGTCGCCGATTTGCGGCCAAGCAGCAGCATCTGGCTGCGNNTCGTCGATCACCCGCTCGAACTTGGCGCGCGGATATTGGCAGAGCTTCGCCTTGGTGACCGCTTCTGCCGTCGTCGCATAGTGGGAATTGCCATCCAGGGCGAGGATCTGGCCAGGATAGGCAAAGCCCGTGATCTGCAGGCGGCCATCAGCCGTGAGCATGTAGAGCTTCACCACGCCCTCGATCACCTCGTAGACGTAATCGCTGGAGGTACCCTGGCAGTACACAACCTCCTTCGCCAGCACAGTGCGGATCGAGCTGATGCAGAACAGGCGATGCGACACTTCCCCGTCCAGGGACCTGTCGACGGCGACACCCTGAAAGATCTCTGGCGTCGTCGCCTGGTCTTTGCGGATCTCGAGCATGGTCATCTCCCCCAATGTTGGCCAGTTGCCTGGCTGCCTCTCAACGACGAGTTCAGCAGAGCGACGTCACGCGACGATGGCGGGATATGCGGCATTTGGAATCGAATGGTGACGGTTTGTAACAGTTTGTGACAGGCCATGGTGGGATGACCTCGTCGCATCGACCGGGTAGAGTGGACGCATTCCAGGCATTCGGGAACGAAACCGCGCTGGGCGTAACGGCCGGTTTCGGATCGATCGATGTCGGAGAATAGTAGATTGTTACGGGGGACGGCATGACGGCGGAAGAGATCCTCGTGGTCGACGATGACCCGCGGGTGCGGGATCTCCTATCGCGCTATCTCGAAGGCGAGGGATACAAGGTGGCAAGCGTCGAGCATGGTGACGCCATGCGCTGCCATCTCACGGACAACCCCGTCGATCTGGTGATACTCGATCTGAACCTGCCCGGCGAAGACGGGTTGTCGCTCGCACGCGAGCTCAGGGCGGCGTCGGACATCGCGATCATCATGATTACCGGCAAAGGCGACCCGATCGACCGTGTGGTCGGTCTGGAGATCGGGGCCGACGATTACATTCCGAAACCGTTCGAGCTGCGCGAGGTGCTGGCGCGCATCCGCGCCGTACTCAGACGTGCAGTGAACCGAACGACAGAGGCACCGACCATTGAGGCGCCGTCACCATCGGGATGCGTCGGCTTTGCCGGCTGGCGCTTCGATCCGGCAAAACGCGAACTGCGCAATCCGAACGGCGAGATGGTGTCGCTCTCCACGGGCGAATTCGATCTGCTCGCGACATTCCTGCAGCACCCGACCCGCGTGCTCAACCGTGATCAGCTTCTTAACCTACTGCGCGGCCAGGACTGGTCGCCCTTCGATCGCAGCATCGACACCCAGGTGGGACGACTCCGCAAAAAGATCGAGCGCGACCCGGGCAATCCGGACCTGATCAAGACCGTGCGCGGCGTCGGCTATGTGTTTTCCACTGACGTTGAGCGTCTCTAGGTGGTGTGACCACATTATTTGATTCAGATTGAGATCTGCAATCAAAACACTTCGCTTCTCGCAAGCGCTTCATCCGCTTTGGTCGCACCACTAGCGATGGCGACTATCCATCCAGGACATCCCGGATCATGCGGGCGAGCTCCACCAGTCGATAGGGCTTGCGCAGCCAGACCTCGCCCTCCTCCAAGGCATCATTCTCGATGCCGGCCTGCTCAGCGTAGCCTGAGGTCAGCATGATCTTCATTTCCGGGTGGTGATCACGAACCTTTGCGGCAAGATCACGGCCGGACATCCCGCCCGGCATGACCACATCGGTGAACACCAGATCCACCCCCAGCGACGTCGCAAGCACATCGAGCGCCGCCGGGCCGTTCTCGGCTTCAAATACACTGTAGCCAAGCGCCTCCAGCCTTTGCACCGTCACATGCCGGACCCGCGGCTCGTCCTCGACCACCAGCACGACCTCGCCCCGAGCCCTGGGCATGGCTTCTTCGGCATCATGCATTTCTGCAACCTCGCTCGTGTCCTGAGCCCGCGGAAAATAGAGGCTAATGGCGGTGCCATGGCCGACTTCGCTGTAAAGACGGATATGGCCTTCGGACTGCTTGACGAAGCCGTAGATCATGCTGAGCCCGAGGCCCGAGCCCCTGCCGACACTCTTGGTCGTGAAGAAGGGTTCGAAGACGTGTTCACGGATCTCGGGCGCCATGCCAGTCCCGGTATCCGTGACTGACAGCATGACGTAGTCGCCGGCGTTCACATCAGGGTTTTCGCGCGCATAGTCCTCATCCAGGGTGACGTTGGTCGTTTCGATCGTGAGCCTGCCGCCATCGGACATGGCATCGCGCGCGTTCAGACAAAGATTGAGCAAGGCATTCTGCACCTGGGCAGGATCGACAAAGGCATTGTTCAGCGGGTTGGCCAGCACCGTGTTGACCTCGATCGTTTCGCCAAGGGTCCGCGAGAGCAAATCGCTCATGTCGAGCACGACATCGGAAAGGGAGATCGCCTTCGGGTCGAGCGGCTGCCGCCTCGCAAAGGCCAAGAGCCGCCCGGTCAGCTCAGCGCCCAGATCCGCGGCCTCCTGCGCCTGGCTGATGGCCTTGTCTGAGCGCTCGTCGTCGCCATGCCACATCTCGAGCATTTCCAGATTGCCGAGAATCGCCGTCAGTAAGTTGTTGAAGTCATGCGCCACCCCCCCGGTGAGTTGGCCTATCGCTTCCATCTTCTGGGCCTGGCGCAGCACTTCCTGCTGCCGTTCTAGCTCCCGCGTGCGCTCCTGGACTCGCTCTTCCAGCTCTCGATGGCTCTTGCGAAGCTGCTCTTCGGCGCGCTCGAGCACAGTGATGTCGGTGCCCATGGCGCCGATGCCGGTGATGGATCCGTCCTCATCGCGGACTGGAAATTTGATGGTCAGATAGGTCCGGTCGCCCTCGGTTGTATGCCAGTGATCCCTTTGTTCATTCGTTTCGCCAGTCTCCAATACGCGACGATCATGGGCGGCAAAGTGATCCGCCGTATCGTTCGACAGAATATCATGCGGCGTCTTGCCGATCGCATCGGCCGCCGGCACGCCCAAGAGCTGTTCGACATGGCGGTTGAGCAGGACATAGCGTCCCTCGCAATCCTTGAAGTGGATCTCCGTTGGTGCATGGTCGAACAGCGCCTTCAGGCGCCCTTCACTCTCGCGAAGAGCGCGATCGAGCTCCCGTTCGTGGGTTACGTCCCTGGCTACGCCGCGATAGCCCCGAAACGCCCCCGCCGCATCGAAGACGGGCTTGCCGCTGACGCTCATGATGCGGCGCTCACCGTCCGACCTGATCGAGTCGTACTCGAAACCATAGAAGGAGCGCCGCGACTCGAGCGTCTCCGCATGAGCCTGCCATCGCTGGCCTTCGGCATTGGCCTCGAGATACAGATCCCGCCTGGTCATGCCGAGGACCTGATCCGATGGCCGTCCCATCACCTCCTCGAAGCGTTCCGAAAGATAGGTGAAGCGCAGATCGTCATCCATCTCCCAGAACCAGTCGCCCGCGGAATCGGCGAAATCCCGGAATCGCGCCTCGCTCTCCCGGAGAGCGTCACGGATGCGCTTGCGCTCAGTGATGTCGCGGATCGACGCTGCGACTAACCTCTTGTCATGATCCCTGACCGGCGCCAGGCTCACCTCGATCGGGATCTCGCAACCGTCCTTGGTCTGGCCGCAAAGTTCCATACCGCTGCCCATCTCACGGGGCTGAGGATCGTTGTTGTAGTTGTTGCGCTGAGAGACATGCCCTTCCGCCAGTCGCTCGGGCACCAGAACCTCTACTGGTTGGTTGATGAGCTCATCACGCGTGTAGCCGAACGACGCTTGCAGCTGGCTGTTCACGAACTGGATATTGCCGTCGGCGTCGACGATGACGGTCGGGTCCGGCGCCGAGTCCAGGATCTGCTCGAGCAAGTGCTCCCGCTCGAAACGCTCGGTTTCATCGCGGACGATGTCCTGGAAGATCTTGCGGCCTCGGCAGGTGAGTAAAGAAGCGCTGACACTGACGGTGAGCCGACGGCCATCCTTTGTCAGATGGGTTCGCTCGCCGGTGTGAAGAACCAGCTCCTCATCCGCATCGAGGTTTTTGGTACTTGTCCACATCTCGGCATGCTCTTCTTGCGGCACGATCTCGAGCAGGCTCATGCCGATCAACTCCCGGCGATCGTATCCGTAAAGGGCTTCGGCCCGATCGTTCACCTCGATGATGAGGTGCGTGTCATAGTCGATCAGAAGAATGCCATCGGATGCCCGATCAAAGAGATCATGAAAAAACGCCTCTTCGTCGACGAGTGATCCGCGCGGGCGATCCATCGAGATGACGTCGGCAGGCCTCGGCATTTCGACAAAGCGCCCGACCGTCTCAAGAAGCTTCGGGACCGTATAGTCACCGTGCAAAACTGCATCGGTTTCGAGCAGACCCGACCTCCCGTCAGCGCCGATCGCGATCACAGGCACGCCCTTGGCGATCATCGCTTCGACCAGCTGACCGGCGGCACCGCCCTTCGCAGATTCATCCCAAATGACTAAACTTGGCTGCGACGATTCCCGGCCATCCGACACCGGCTGATCTTCCACAACCGCAATACGGCCGCGAAGCCCGCTGAGTTCGAGCTGGGCCTGCAGGGTCTGTACGGCTCGGTCATCCGCACCAATGATCAGGACTCTGTCGCCTATGTCATGCATCCACATTCTTGCTTCACCTCTTGCCCCCTGGTCCCTTGTAAGCACTGAAGTCCTGCCAACACCCCTCTTCAGCGACACGGCAGTTAGTTGAGTAAGGAAGGCCGGATGTCCGCGCGGGACTTCAAACCACCGATTCCGATGTGAGCCTTGAGTTGACCTGCATCAATGACCGAGATGATAGGGCTTGAGATAATTCAACAAAAGATGAGAATATCAAAGCTCGCCTCCCCCCGAAAAAGAACTCCACGCCGTTCTGCTGAGGAACGGCATTTTTCTGTTACTTTTCGATGAGGCTCTACAGGAGGCATTGTCAAAGGAAGATGGCTTGAGCCCCCTGCCCTTGTATAATGTCCAGGGATGATCAGATCGCCCTTCCGACGACGAGAACG
>JBOEHJ010000123.1:42617-43025 GCA_050633905.1 Geminicoccales bacterium | reverse complement strand
ACAAAGTCCTCATAGCCTTTGAAGTGGGAACCCGCAGGCGGCGTGATCTCGAGCTTGTGCTCCTCATTGACCACAAGCTTTGCCGGCTCGGCCTTGAGCCCTTCTTCTTGCTACGCTGTCCTTTGGACTTGGCGGTGCCCTTCTCCAAGCCAGATGGCTTTAAAGCAGGTCGGCCTTTCTGGCCTTTGAGACGGGCGACTTCATCCTTGAGCGCAGCGTTCTCTTCTTCGAGATCACGCACGTGCTCGCGAAGCTTGGCGACTTCGCCGATTAGCTGTTCGACAAGCCCGCGAAGATCGTCGTGTGAGAGGTCTTTGGTGCCGGACGTCAACATACACAGTATGAATCACATCCTGACACAAATGGGAATCGAGAAAAGATTCTTAATCTGCCCGGGATTTAGCCCCG
>JBOEHJ010000123.1:0-42558 GCA_050633905.1 Geminicoccales bacterium | reverse complement strand
TGCCCGGGATTTAGCCCCGATTGGAGATGGCGCGCCCTGCAGGATTCGAACCTGCGACCTACGGCTTAGAAGGCCGTTGCTCTATCCAGCTGAGCTAAGGGCGCTTATTTAACTGGAAATGGAGACGTATCACAGCTCCGCTGATGATATCAACGTATCAGTCGTTTGTGGTGGCCGATTACGATTTTTGTCTAGTGAAATTGTCGGCATAAGCTTTGGGGCGGACAATTCGGGCTTTGGGGTTGGAAAAGGTGACGTCCAAGCCGTTGCGCTTGGCATAGGCGATCGCCGCATCTTTGGTCGGGAATTTGAGCTGAACTTGCTGCTGGGTATCTCCCGATCCCGACCAGCCGCAAAGCGGATCAATGACTTTGCCTGTTGTTGGCTCCATTTCCAGAAGCCAGTAGCTGTTCTTGGCGCGACCTGACGACGTTGCGGTTTTCGCCGGCTGATAGATGCGAGCTGCCATATGCCTTATAAACCCCAGATCTGGTGACTTACGGTAGAAATACGTTGTCCCTCGGCCAACATCAAGACGTCGATGTGCTTGGTGACCATTCCGCGCTAATCTCCTGATGATGGCTTGCAAGCCATTGCAATGCAACAATAGTCGTCGCAACTTTGATGCGGCCATTTTGCAACCACGACATCGCTTCAGAATAGTCTAGCACATGAACCTTAATATCTTCACCTTCTGATGAGAGGCCGAACAGACCGCCAGCTTTTGCCGCGCAAATACGGCCGATGAAAAGGCTGACCGTCTCGGTCGAGCCGCCCGGGCTCACGAAGAATCGGGAAACGAATTTGAGCTCACTCAGCTCAAGGCCAGCCTCTTCCTCGCTTTCGCGCCGTGCGACATCCTCGATTTCCTCACCCTGCTCGACCATGCCAGCGACTGTCTCCACCAGCCATGGATCGCTCTCCACGCTTAAGGCGCCGGGACGGAACTGTTCGATGAGAATGACCTGGTCCGAGACAGGATCATAGGGAAGAACGGCGACAGCCTGGCCGCGGTCGAAGACCTCGCGGGTGATATCGGGCGCCATCCCACCTTTGAACAAACTGTGGCGCAGCCGGTAGCGAACGATTTTGAAATAGCCGTCATGAGCTAGAACACGATCGATGATGTCGACGCGTCGTTCGTCCACGTTTCGTCTCTGCCAAATGCGCGGGGTGACCATAGGGGAAGACGGTGTTGGCGTCAGGCAAAAGCCTTATGAGCAATGAGGGTAAAGCTGTCGCGAACGCCATCGAGTGTTTGCAGGTGATTGGTTACAAAACGGCCGATGTCGTCGCCGTCATCAAGATAAATCTTCATCATCAGATCATATTGACCCGAGATTGAGTGGACCTCGGAAACTGCATCAATGTCTTGTACAGCAGCATCCGCGACGTCATAGGCTCGCCCCAGCTCGCATTTCACCATAACGAAAAGCGTTTGCATCAGCCTTCGCTGGCTTTGCGCTGAAGCGGCACGGGACGTTGCATGAACAAGGGAACATGATCGCCCATACCGACGATGGGTGTCTCAGGTTCATGGCGCCGACCACGTTCACGCCTGGAGAGGGAAGGCCTGTTCCGGGGTGTTTTCTCTTTCTGTCGGCTATCTTCGGCACGACATGGCTCCGGTGGAGCAGCTGCCACTTCGCTTTTGTCGGCTTGAACTGCATTGGCGTCCGGGGTCTCTGCAGCAGATGCTGAGGCCGGTTTACTCGAACGACGTCGCCTTGTGGCCTTTGGCTGTTCGTCCTCGGTCGTCTGTTGCTCGTCCTTTGAGGGGGCTTTTGAGGAGGCTTTTCGTTCACGGCGACGTTTGGGAGCAGTTTTGAGCTCCGGGCTTTCCTCATCAAGAACATTCAGCGTGGGGATAGGCTTGCCGGTGAGCTTGGCAATCGCGTCGACGAATTTTCCTTCTTCACCGAAGGCCAATGTGAAGGCTCGACCTTCCTGGCCGGCGCGTCCCGTTCGGCCGATACGGTGGATGTAGTCTTCGGCGTGGGTCGGCACGTCGTAATTGATCACGCAGGGCAGCATCGCGATGTCGATACCGCGTGCCGCCACATCAGTGGCGACGAGAAAATTGACCTCGCCTTCCTTGAAAGCCTCCAAGGACTGGGTTCGCTGGCTCTGATCGAGATCACCGTGAATATCCCTGGCGGTCAAGCCGGTCCGCTCGAGCTGGCGACGAAGCACGGAGACATCACGTTTTCGATTGCAGAAGATGATGGCTTTGTCGACTTTCTGCGTCTCGAGAAGGCGCCGCAGGACTTTGAACTTTTGCCGGGGTTGGACCACGGTCAGGTGATCGGCGATCCGTTCACCCGTCGTCGATGGCGGCGTTGCTTGCAGCGTGACTGGGTTTACGAGGAACGTATCGGCAAGCCTTCTCACTTCGGGTGGCATCGTTGCCGAGAAAAACAGCGTCTGCCGACGCTTGCTGATCAAGGTCACGATGCGCTCGACATCGGGGATGAAGCCCATGTCCAGCATGCGATCGGCCTCATCGATCACGAGGATGGAAATTCCACCCAAGAGTACCTTGCCGCGCTCGAATTGATCGAGGAGGCGTCCTGGAGTCGCGATCAGAACATCGACGCCGCGCTCTAGTTTCTTCCATTGTTCATCCATGCCGACACCGCCGATCAGGAGCGCCATGGAAAGCTTGAGATGTTTGCCATAAGTCTCGAAATACTCAGCTGTCTGCGTTGCTAATTCACGCGTCGGGCTAAGGATCAGCGAGCGGGGCATCCGAGCCTTACTCTGACCGGAAGCAAGCCGTTCGATCATCGGTAAAACGAAGGCTGCGGTCTTACCGGTCCCCGTCTGGGCGATTCCCAGGACATCACTTCCGGTCAGGATCGCCGGAATTGCCTGTTCTTGAATCGGCGTTGGTTCCTGGTAGCCTGCCTCGTCCACAGCTTCCAGGATTTCCGCTCGCAGAGCGAGTTCACTAAATTTCATACGGGTCCAGTTCGAGGGTCTTTGCCAATTTTTTGACGTCGGCAGAATAAACGCTTGACTTCCGATGTAGAGAATTGATCGGATTTGTCAATGATTGCCTTGCAAAGTCTGAATGTTGAGGCCCTTTTATTCTGCGGAATGTCTGAATTGACGTCGACGTATTGTCATATTTGGGTGCGTGGGGGACAGGTTTTTGATCATTCAAGCAAGTAGATCGGTCCTACTCCTGATCGATTTACAGTCAAAGCTGGTGCCGGCGGTTGCCGATGCCGAACTCTGCATCAATCGATGCAAGATGCTCTTGACTGCCGCCCGGACGTTGGATGTCCCCATCCGAGCATCGGAGCATTGCTCGGGCAGCATTGGTGGGACCGTACCGGACCTTGGTGATCGCCTCTTGCCTGATGAAATCCTTGCGAAAAAGCATTTCGACGGGAGTGCTGAGGCGGCATTTATGGAGAACATCGATGCTCTCGGCCGATCGACGATCATCGTTGGCGGCACCGAAGCCCATGTCTGCGTGATACAGACGGTGCTGGGCCTTAAAAGTAAGGGATATGAACCCGTTCTTGTCGCCGATGCGACGGCGTCGCGCGACAACGCATCGCGAGATCTCGCGATCGATCGCATGCGTCATCACGGGATCGATATCGTTTCCAGCGAGATGGTTATCTTTGAATGGCTGAACGTTGCCGGCACGCCAGCCTTCAAGAAGCTCCTGCCGATGATCAAATCGGGCAGGGCCGATTAATCCAACCTTGAGGGCGTCGCTGTTCACGGTGACCTCCGGCAGGGCAATCATCCATTCTACGGCCCTTCTGGATCAATAGCCCCGGGTTAGGGCCCCGACGCGGCGTGGATCCGAAGCGCCATAGAGCCCTTCATCGGTCACCATGATCGATTGGGTGCTCCCCATGGCATTCTTGACCACGACATTGTGTCCTCGCTGTTCCAGGAGATGAACGGTATCGGCACTGATGCCCTCTTCGATCCTGAGCTCATCGGGCAGCCATTGGTGATGAATACGCGCAGCATGTGTGGCTTCGGCGATGTTCATACCATGGTCGATCACGTTCATGATGACCTGCAAGGTGGTGGTAATGATGCGAGAACCGCCGGGGCTGCCCGTGACCAAAAAGGGTTTTCCGTCCTTTAGAACGATCGTTGGGCTCATGGAGGACAGAGGACGTTTTCTAGGCTCGACCGCATTGGCGTCGCCGCCGATCAGGCCGTAGGCATTGGGAACACCAGGCTTGGCAGAGAAATCATCGAGTTCGTTGTTCAAGAGGATGCCGGTGCCCTCGGCGACCAGTCCGCTGCCATAGCTGAAATTGATCGTGTAGGTGTTGGAAACGGCGTTGCCTTCCGCATCAACGACTGAGAAGTGGGTGGTTTCATTGCTCTCGTAATCGGCAAGATCGCCAGGCTTGATCTCAGCAGCTGTGGCAGCGCGTCCCCGCGCGATATTGGCCAGGATGTCGCTTGCATAAGCCTTCGATGTCAGCGCCTTGATCGGGACGTCAACGAAATCCGGATCGCCCAGAAATTCGCTGCGATCGGCGTAAGCAACCTTCATGGCTTCGGCCATCATATGAATGGTATCGGCGCTGTTATGTCCAAGAAAGCCGATGGGCAGGCCTTCTAGGGTATTCAGGATTTGCACGATATGCGTGCCGCCTGAACTTGGCGGCGGCATGGAAAGAATATCGTAACCGCGATACTGGCCTTCGATAGGATCTCGCGTTTTGACCTCGTAGCCCTTGAAGTCATTCAAGTCCAAATGGCCACCAGCCTCTTCGACCGCAGCAACGATCTTATCGGCGATTGGCCCTTCATAGAATGCAGAAACACCTTCCTCGGCAATCAGTTTCATGGACGTCGCAAGGTCACTTTGCACCAAGATGTCGCCAGGCTCAAAGGGCTTGCCATCCTGCTGATAGAAAATCTTCTGAGATGACGGCCATTTTTGCAGGCGTTCGCTCAGGCTTTTGAGTGAGCCCGCAAGGCCTTCGGTAACGACGATCCCCTCATCAGCAAGCTTGATCGCCGGCGCCAGGGCCTGAGCTAAGGTGATCGAACCATAACGTTCGAGCGCCATCGCCATGCCGGCAACCGTGCCGGGAACACCGACAGCGAGACCACTGAAGCGGGATTTTTCCTTGTCGGCATTACCCTGGTCATCGAGATACATGTCTCGGAATGCCGCAGCGCCTGATAATTCCCGGTAGTCGATCGCGACATTCTCGCCGCTCTCCGCATGATGAACGATCATGAAGCCGCCGCCGCCCAGATTGCCGGCGCGGGGCAGTGTGACGGCAAGGGCAAAGGCAACGGAAACCGCGGCATCGACGGCATTCCCGCCATTCTTGAGGACGTCGACACCGATCTCGGTTGCCAAAGCTTCTTGGCTTGCGACCATGCCGTTTTGGGCAAATACTGGGTGGATCAAGTCCCGATTACTGAAAATCGCGGCTTGCTGCGCGCCGGTCTCAGCAGACAACGAGAAGGTCAAGGCCAGGGTTATCACGGTCGTCAGGCGGCGCATCGCTTTCATCTATATCCCTTTCGAATTCATGCATTCTTATCAAGGTAAAGAAATGATGAATGTCGATCCTAACGTCAGGATCCGTCGATGACCAATTGATCTTCGCGAGATCCTCGTTAGCTTGCACGCTTTCCCATCGCGGACGGATCAATCATGGCTTATCCCAAGCTCACGCTTCTCGCCGGTCAGGATCGCCGCTTGCGCGCCGGTCATCCCTGGGTCTATTCGAACGAACTGAAGATGGATGCCGAAGCGAAGGCGATCACGCCAGGCTCGGTCGTCCGCTTGGTCAGTGCTGACGGCAAGATGCTGGCGGTTGCCCACTTCAATCCCCATTCGCTGATCGCCGCTCGCGTGTTGTCGCGAAACCAGGATTTGACGATCGATGCCACCTTCTTGGAACGACGGCTTGGCCGGGCACAGCGTTTGCGCGAGCGGCTTTATCGCGAACCTTACTATCGGCTGATCCATGCCGAAGCCGATGGTTTGCCAGGATTGGTCATCGATCGCTTTGGCGACGTCCTCGTCTGTCAGGCGAATAGTGCTGGGATGGATAGCCTTAAGCCGTCGATCCTCGAGGCTCTCGACCGGCTCATCACACCGAAGGTAGTGATCTTCAAGAACGATAGCCCTGTGCGGGAACGTGAAGGCCTGTCGCTTGAGGTTGAGGTCGTGAAGGGAAAAGTGTCGGGCGCCATCGAACTTCGGGAAAATGACCTGACGTTTCTTGCCGATCCGATCGAAGGCCAAAAAACTGGTTGGTATTTCGATCAGCGCGCCAATAGGGTCTTGGCCGCAACGCTTGCCAGGAATGAGCGGGTTCTGGATCTTTACAGCCATAGCGGAGGTTTTGCGCTGAGCGCCCTTGCGGCAGGCGCCAAGGAAGCACTTGCCATTGATCGCTCGGAGATGGCACTCGCGCTTGCTGAGAAAGCTTCGACGTTGAATGGGCTCGCCGATCGCCTGACGATAGCGCGTGAAGAGGTCTTTTCCGCCATTGGCCGTCTCACGGAGGACAAGCAGCGCTTTGGCCTGGTGGTGGCCGATCCACCGACTTTCGTGAAGAGCAAGCGCGACCTCAAAGCCGGCCTCAAAGGATACCGAAAACTCGTTCGTGCATCAGCACCCCTGGCACGAGAAGAGGGGATTTTCGTGATCGCATCCTGTTCGCACAATGTCCCAATTGATCTCTTCAAGGATGAGGTCAGAAAAGGACTTTCGGATGCAGGACGAGGCGGGCGATTGATCCACCAGGCCGGTGCCAGCCCGGATCATCCCTGTCACCCGATGCTGCCCGAATCGGCCTATTTGAAGTGCCTTATCTATAGCTTGGACTGAAGCCATTCCTGCGGACCTATATCCCCATAAAGCAGGGTGTGTTATTCTATTTTCTGCTTTTGGTTGATTCTAATAATCCCTGTCACGCATTCTGACATCGGCCTCAGGGCAAGACGAAGACTATGGCAGGAACGATATGGATTTATTGGCCACGGAACTGATCACGTTTGCAAATGAACGGGCGCGGGATAAGGACGACGTCGACTTTCTTGTTAGCGAACGAACCATCCTATCCTATCTGGCCGATCGCATCTTCCGTCTTCCAGACGAAGTATTCCGCGAAGGCTAATGGTGGCGTGGCCACCTCGTTTGGTCTCTTCGGCCGTCGAAGAATGAACCTAGAAGTTCTGGGGTATGCGGTTTCTTGTCGGTAATAAGAGGGGGCGTTTTTCACGCGCAGACCAGATAGGCGATACGGATACGTTCCTGTTTATCCCGACAAGGGGCAGCCTACCGTCGGTTTTTTTCGCACGTTCTCCGAAGACCGTCGAAACCAAATGAGGTGGTCATGCCACNNAGGCGAAAGGTAGTGCCGTCTTCGCCAGTGCGATCCAGTTCGATATCGCCGCCATGGGCTCGCATGATCTCATGGGCGATTGCGAGGCCTAGGCCTGTGCCGCCGGGCTCGGTCGATCCGGCAAAGGCTTCGAACANNATGCTCTTGCGCGCGCATCGGAATACCAGGTCCGGTATCGGTGACTTCGATATGCAGGGTGCTACCTTGCCGCCAGGCCGTGACGGAAATCATGCAGGCCTGACCTTTTTCGGCCTGGTTCCTCATCGCGATCTCAGCGTTGCGGCCAAGGTTGATCAGGACGCGGAACAGCTGGTCGCGATCAGCAAAAGCGCTCGTGCTTTCATCAACATCGTTTCGCCAGCGGATGGGGCCAGGTTTCGGCCCCTGGACGGCCTCGGCAACCTCATCAACCAGTGCCTTTAAGGAGAAGCGTTGCTTGTCCGGATCGACNNGATTCGGCCCGTGAAAAGTTTAGGGTGTCGCTGCAGAGTTTCGCCGCTCGTTCCATCGATTCGACCAGTCGAGGTGCGATGCGTTTCACCTTGGGGTCCTGGCTGATATCCAGGCTATCGGAGAGCAACATGGCATTAGCGAGCAGGTTACGCAGATCATGATTGATCTTGCTGACCGCCGATCCAAGCGCTGCTAGCCTAGTCTTTTGTGACAATGCATCGCGCAGGCCCTTTTGCATATGGGCAAGTTCGGTCTGCACTAGGCCGATCTCATCGCTTCGCTTGGAGCCTTTGAGGGCNNCTCTCGGTGATGCGGCGAAGCGGTAGCACCATCAAGAGCTGTAGCGACAGGTAAACCAGGAGTGCCGTCAGGAGTGACAAGCCGATGGAAAGATTGAAGATCCGCCCGGAATAGTCGATCATCGCATTCCAAAGAGCCCGCTCTCGCATGCTGATATCGACCAGCAGTTCCGGGGCTTGCGGGGATGGCGCCATCACCCTAATGGTTCGTTCACCTCGATGCCAAAGAGCTTCGGCTGCCTCGGCGATCAATGTCCAGGGCGTTGCCTTACGCAAATCGAAGATTCGTTCCACTGCCGGCAAACGCCCGAGCATCAGGTCGGCCCTTGGCGCATGAAGCGTAATGGCAAGAACGCCGGCATGGCTGAGAAGCTCGCTTTCGAGATCGGAGCTCAGACGATTTCTGCTGCTTGCCTCCAAGGATAATGTAGCGAGATGAGCTGCCGCGATGCGTTCCTCGAGATAGACCTTTCGAAAACGGGATATCGATGGCACGAAAATCAGGATTTCGCCTAGAAGTACGAAAACCATGGTGAGCACGAGCAACCTGGCGGAAAGCGATCGGGAAGAGGTCGGAAGTTGCTGTTGGCTGGCCATGTCAACAAACTGTTCGTTGGCGATCCGCCGGTGATAGCGGGCGAGGATGGGAAAGACCAGCGGCCATTCAGATCAAGGGGATCAAAAGCGGGCGAGGGCGAATTGATCTTATCATTGCGTGACGTCGTTCAAGCGCCAATCGAACCCATCGCCGTGAATGCGATCAAATTTTTGCAAGGACATGGCAAGTTCCGGCGCTGCGTAAGCCATAAGGTGATTGATGATTTTTTTATCAGAACCACCAAAATCTTTGATATTCCAACGGTAAAGGCTTGATACGCGCAGCTCCCCATTCTCAAGCTTGATACAGCGCTTGTCATTGACATAGGCTATGGCGACATCGCTTAGCTGGCGCTCCAATTCATTGCTTGAATAAGGGGTGGGTTGCAAGTTAGGGCATCCGATCGCTCCGCAACTCAGAGCATAGTGAATGCGCTGATCCTGCCAGACCGGTTTGAGAATTCGCTTTTCGATCTCGTTGAGAGAGAGAGGCCAGTCTTCTACAATGATCAGTTTGCGATCCCATGGGCCCAGCTGTTGATCCGCTGCCGGGCCCTGCAGTTTTGTTATCGACGCGATCGGATAATGGGCAAGGATGAGATCGACGGTTAGGGCATTGTATAGGTTGATCCAAAACGCCATCTGCTCGCTCTTTCGATGGCGGGTCACGATGATCCTACTTAATGCCTCCAGATAGCCGTCCAGGGCTTTCTGATCACTTGCTGTCACTTCGCCATAAGCAAATCGATGGACGCCGTCAGCGCCGGGCCGGATATAGTTGAGGAGAATATCCTCCCAACGGCTATGGTCGATGCGCTTCATCGACGTTTCATCGTGACCTTGCCAATGGTTCCAATCGCCGACATGCTGACCCTGCACCGGCGCGAGTGCCAGCAAAAGCAAGAAGCAAGCGGTGAGACCAGTTATCCGTGTCATCGGCGATCAGTTCGTTTGTTCACGCAAGGTCAGCGGTTCGATGGATCGTTCAAGCGCCAGTCATATACGTCATCATGTATGGAGGTATAGTCCTCGAGTTTCATGGCGCGTTCCGGCGAGAGATAAGCTTTAAGATGGGCTAGGACATCACTGTCCGACTTACCGAAATCATCTCGAAACCAACTGTAAATACTGGAAACGATCACATTGTTGCCGACGATGTCGACGGCGCGTTGATGATTGACGAACTCAATGGCGGCCCCATCTAGCTGACGGTCGAGCATGTCTGGCTCAAACGGGACAGGCTGCAGATTAGGGCAGCCGATCGATGCGCAATTGACGGCATAGTGGATGCGCGGGTCTTTCCAAATCGGCCGCAAGATCTGGTGCTCTATATCATCAAGGGCGACTTTTTCCCCTTCGATCGTCAGCAGCTTCTTGCCCCAAGGACCATCGCTGAACAAGCCTGGCGATATATCGATATCTCGAATGCTATCCGTTGGGTAATGGTCAAGAATGACCCTAACGGTGAGGGCGTTGTAGAGATTGATCCAATAGGCCATCTGGGTCGGCCGGTTATGGCTGGAAATGGGGGTGTCGGCGAGCTGTTGAAGGTAGCGGTCCAGAGCTATGCTATCATCCTCTGTCACATCACCATAAGCGAATCGATTGACGCCGTCGGCATCGGTGATCAGATGGCGCGCCAGGATCTCGGCCCAAAGGCTATGGTCGATCACTGCACTCGAGCCTTGATTGTGCGCCTCCCATCGGGGCCAAAGGACTGCATCGGGAGCTGCCTTGGCCGGTGACCACATTGATCCGAGTGATAGCGAGACTGCGAACAATGGCATGAGAAGAAGGCGGCGAACAAAGAGCATCATCACCTTTCTGGGCCCGATGGGCACCCTTAAGCTCATTTTTGGTGGGAAGGTATCCCGCGCGGCGTAACCAATTCATGATCGATGTCAATCACCCGCCTAATTTAGCCAATGGTATCTCACGTGCTAGGGGGGGAGCGGTCACGATTTGGTCATCGATGGTTGAACATTGTGATGTCGTCACGGGCCGATCTGTTTGACAAGAGTGGCGTCGCATCCTATACACCGCAGCGGTCTAGACCTGGATACGCGAAGGTAACACACGTGAAACGTACATTTCAGCCAAGCAACCTGGTCCGCAAGCGGCGGCACGGTTTTCGCTCACGCTCAGCATCTGTTGGAGGACGTCGCGTCCTTGCCCGCAGGCGGGCTAAAGGGCGTAAGCGTCTGTCAGCCTAATCTTTTGTGCGACGAGGGCCAATCGAAGCCGTCGCTCAGGCCAATCTCGACATGTAGGGTTGTTCGTCTCAAGCGGCGGCAGGAGTTTCTTGCGGCTGCAGCGAGCGGTCGCCGCTGGGTTGCATCGGCCTTTATCTTGCAGGTCGGTGCCAGGAAGGCCGATCGGGTTGGGTCACCGTCTTCGGGACCGTTGCTGGCGGGATCATCTTCGGAGAGTGGACTCGGTTTTACGGCCAGCCGCCGCGTCGGCAATGCCGTTGCCCGAAATCGCGCCAAGCGTCGGCTTCGTGAAGCGGCAAGGCGGCTCTTGCCCCAGGCTTTTGAACCTCTACATGACTATGTCATCATTGCAAGGGCGGCTGTTCTGACATGTCCCTTTCAATCACTGGTCGACGATCTGAGCAAAGCTTGCGACCGAGTCCTCACCGTCAAGCCGCGCCGGCCACCACCGTCGCGATCGAAGAGAGGTCAGAGGGGGTAAAACCACGAAGCGTCGGCGTCGCCCTCTTAAGCCTCCCGATATGGGCTTACCGTTGGCTGATATCGCCGCTGATCGGGCCACGTTGTCGCTATTTACCGACTTGTTCGGATTATGCTCTGGACGCCCTTGCACAACACGGGGCAATAAAGGGCGGCTGGCTCACGATACGTCGTGTTGCCCGTTGCCACCCCTTCGGTGGTCATGGGTTCGATCCCGTGCCTGAGAAGCGAGAGCGGCATCGGGAAGCTGGTTGAGATTTGGCCGCATGAGCGGCGGTGCTGACGAGAACACCGGCTTGATCGGCCGGACATTGGTTTAGGGAGATCGGGAAGACATGCCCGAGCAACGCAATCTTATACTGGCCATCGTCCTCTCCGTGACGATCATCATCGCATTTCAATATTTCTACGAAATGCCGCGGATCCAGGACGAACAACGGCGCCAGGCGGCGATTGAGCAAAGCACCGGTAGCTCGGTTGCCCCGACACCAGCACCTGCACAATCGGCGACGACTGGCACGACGACGACGACGCCTGCGGTGCCGGGAAGCGTGCCGACCGAGCTGGCTCAGCCGATCTCGCGCGATGCGATGTTGTCGGAAGGCGAGCGGATCGCCATTGAGAATGGTCGCCTGACCGGATCATTGGGTCTAAAAGGCGGTCGGATCGACGATATCGTCATGACCGACTACAAGGTCTCGATTGAAGAGGGGGCTGAGAATGTAACGCTTTTCAATCCCGCGGGTTCCCCCGATGCTTATTTTGCCGAGTTCGGCTGGGCGCCTGAGAGCAGTGAAACGGCGGTACCCGATGGAGAGACCGTATGGTCGGCCGACCGTAAGGAGCTTCGCCCCGATCAACCGGTGACGTTAAGCTGGGAGAATGGTCAAGGTTTGATCTTCGAGCGGAAGCTTGAGATCGACGACAATTATCTGATCACCGTCAGCCAACGGGTGCGCAATCAAGGCGATGAGGCCGTCACGCTCTTTCCTTATGGCCTGGTACGCCGTTGGGGGACGCCCGAAATCTCCGGCTTCTTTATTCTGCACGAAGGCCCGATCGGTGTTCTATCGGAGCAACTGACCGAGATCGACTACACCGATCTTTCCGAGGACGGGGAGGTCAAGCAGGATAGTAGCAACGGCTGGATCGGCGTGTCCGATAAATACTGGCTGGCCGCCCTCATCCCCGATCAGGAAGCAGGGTTTACCGCCAAGTTCCTGCATTATCTGAGCGATGGTCAGGACCGCTACCAGACCGACTTTCTGCGTCCCGCCATGACCGTGCCTGCCGGAAGTTCGATCGAGGTCACCGATCGCCTATTCGCTGGTGCTAAGGAAGTCGACCTACTGGATGGCTATGCCGAGCAGTTCGGTATCCCACTCTTCGATCGTGCAGTCGATTTTGGCTGGTTTTATTGGCTGACCAAGCCCTTCTTCTATATCCTGCATTTCTTCTACAACTTGGTTGGCAATTACGGCATTGCCATCCTTATGCTGACTCTTTTGGTCAAGATCGTTTTCTTCCCGCTCGCCAACAAATCTTATCGTTCGATGAGCGCGATGAAGAAGCTGCAGCCGGAAATGACCCGCATCCGCGAGCAGGCCGGCGATGACAAGATGCGCATGCAAAAGGAGATGATGGAGCTCTACAAGAAGGAAAAGGTGAACCCGATGTCCGGCTGCCTGCCAATCATCGTGCAGATCCCAGTCTTCTTCGCGCTTTACAAAGTGTTATTCGTTTCGATCGAGATGCGCCACGCGCCCTTCTTCGGTTGGATCCAGGATCTTTCTGCGCCTGACCCGACATCCTTGTTCAACCTCTTCGGCGTCATCCCCTTTGACCCACCAAGCTTCCTGATGATCGGTGTCTGGCCGCTTTTGATGGGCATCACAATGTTCCTGCAGACCAAGCTTAATCCGCAGCCCGCTGATCCGATGCAGGCGAAGGTGATGTTGTTCCTGCCGCTGATGTTCATCTTCCTGTTCGCGACCTTTGCTGCTGGCCTTGTGATCTACTGGACCTGGAACAATGTGCTTTCCATTGCCCAGCAATGGGTCATCATGCGTCGCATGGGCGTGAAGGTGGGCTGAGGTCGGACGCTGGCCCGCGTGGACTTGAGATGAACCCAGTAGAGACCCTTCCATCACAGGATGACGTTGCTATCGAGGCGGGGCGTGTGCTCTTTGCCCAATCCTGCGATTTTATGCTGAGTGTGGCCAAGATCGAGCAGCTACCGGCGACTGAGCTGTCCGAAGTAGCGTTTGTCGGACGGTCCAATGTTGGCAAGTCGACGCTGATCAACACGCTGACCAACCACCGCCAGCTGGCGCGAACCTCCAACACGCCGGGGCGCACGCAGCAGATCAATCTTTTTAATTTAGGTGGGCGTTTGATCCTGGCGGATTTGCCGGGCTACGGCTTCGCGAAAGCGCCGAAGCCAACGGTCGACAGCTGGCATCGGCTGATCCAGACTTACTTGAAAGGCCGCCCGACATTGCGCATCGTCTGTGTCCTGATCGATGCGCGCCACGGACTGAAAGAAGTCGACCTCGACTATATGAAGATTTTGGCCGATGCTGCGGTCGCTTATCGCGTTGTGCTCACTAAGGCTGATCAAGTGAAACCAGCGGCACTTGCCACACTTCTGCAGGATATCGAAGCGACGCTTAAGCACAAAGTTGGCGCCCATCCAGAGCCAATCGCCACCAGTTCCAAAGACAGTATCGGCGTTGCCGAACTCCGTGCCGCCCTTACCGAATTCGCCCTTCCTGTATAGCAACATCGAACTTCTTGTAACGAAAAATGACTGACGATCGCCACCAGCAAACCGCCTCGACACTCATCGAAGCCTTGCCCTATATGCGCCAATTCGCAGGCTCGACCTTTGTGATCAAGTATGGCGGTCACGCCATGGGATCGCCTGAACTCGCCCGTGATTTCGCGCGAGATATCGTGCTGTTGAAGCAGGTTGGCATCAATCCGGTGGTGGTCCATGGTGGTGGACCGCAAATCAAGTCGATGCTCGATCGTCTCAAGATTCGAAGTGAGTTCGTCCAAGGGCTAAGGGTTACCGATGCCGCCACTGTCGAAATCGTCGAGATGGTGCTGGCTGGCAATATCAACAAGCAGATCGTCACGGCTATTCAAGAAGCCGGCGGTAAAGCGGTGGGGCTGTCTGGCAAGGACGCGCGGTTGATTGAAGCGACCAAGCTCACCCGCAAGATCAAGGATGCTGACAGCCATATCGAGCAAGTGCTCGATCTAGGTTTCGTCGGCGAGCCAGCGCGCATCAACACCGCCGTGCTGGATGTGCTGCGGGAAAGCGAGCTTATTCCGGTGATCGCCCCGATCGGTGTCGGCGAGGATGGCCAGACCTACAATATCAATGCCGACACCTCGGCAGGGGCCTTGGCGTCCGCGCTGAAAGCGCGAAAGCTGATCATGTTGACCGATGTCGAAGGCGTGCTGGATGGTGACGGGCAGCTCCTGCCGCGTTTCAGTGCCAAGCGCGCCCAAGAGCTAATGGCCACCAGTGTCATCACCGGCGGCATGATCCCGAAGCTCGAAACCTGCCTTGCCGCCCTCGAAAGCGGGGTCGAAGCCGCCCATATCCTGGATGGTCGCCGCCCCCATGTCGTGCTCTTAGAGATCTTCACCGAAGCCGGCGTCGGCACCAAAATCGGCTAGCTGGCACGGCCAGTTCGTTGACTTAGATCGGTGCTTGGGCTTGCCGTTGTCGCCTATCCGCCCCTACCTTGAAGAGGCGTGCTTGTAGTCGATGGGTGAGGGCAGGGCATGTCCAAACAAGTTGCGATCAAGCGTTATAGCGGACACCAGGCAGTTTTCTGCCTGCTCACTGTGCTTCTCGCCATGCTTTTGCAAGTCAGCGCTGCGCGTGCCGCATCAGCCGCACCCGATGCTGTTGCGCGTGACTATATGGTCACTGTCGTCGAGCGGGAGGTCGAGCTGTTGAGCTCGAAGACGGGTATCGATGCGATCGATCCGCGCATTCTGGAGGCCATGCGCCAGGTGCCGCGTCATGACTTCGTGCCGGACGAGATCAAGGCTTATGCTTATAACAGCCACCCGCTGCCGATCGGCTATGGGCAGAATTTGGCGGCCCCGCTGCTGATCGCGCTCATGACGCACCTTGCCGAACTGAAACCGGACGATGTCGTCTTCGAAACCGGAACAGGGGCTGGGTACCACGCGGCTGTCCTTTCCCGCCTCGTCAAGCGGATCTACAGCGTCGAGGTGATCGAGCCTTTGGCGGATCAAGCGGCAGAAATGCTCAAGCACCGCAACGACGGTAATGTGCTGGTCCATTCAGGCGACGGCTACCAAGGCTGGCCGGCGCATGCGCCCTATGATGCGATGATTATTAAGGAAAGCCTCGATCATATCCCCATGCCGCTGCTGCGCCAGCTGAAGCCTGGTGGCCGCCTCGTGATCCCGCTTGGTCCACCCGATGGCGCTCAAGACCTAACCGTGATCCGCCGTACTGCTGATGGGCGCTTGACCCAAAAAAACATCATGCCGGTCCGTTTTTCCCCCATGCAAGGCGGCGAGCGCCTCTAACTCGCCGCGGGCGATTGCGTTGAGGGGACCTCGACAGGTGTTGGATGGTTCAGAGAAAATGGGGGCTCGGTGACAAAACTATGGAGCGGGATGCAATCCGCTTTGACAAATCTCATCAGATTCGCTGATGATGAGGGTAATAAAAACCATAATCAGGGAAAGCTTATGAAACGGACATTCTTGGTGGCCGCCGCCGCTGTCTTCGCTCTGACAAGCTATGGGGCGAGCGATGCGCGCGCGAAGACGTTGAAATTGCAGGCAAGTTCCAGTGCCGGTGACTGGGCGCATCGGTTCATGACCGAGCAGTGGGGACCGAAACTCGGTGAGATGACCGATGGCGCTCTCGAAGTCGAGGTGCTGGCAACCAGAGCGGTTGTGCCTCACCGTGAGACCATCGATGCGGTTGCCAATGGCATTCTCGACGGTGATCTGAACGCAGTCTCTTATTTCGCCGGCCGTGATCCCGCCTTTGCCATCATCGGCGATTTGATCGCAGGTTATGACACCGTCGATCAGGTCAGAACCTTCTGCATGCATGCCGGTGGCAAGGAGATCCTGCAAAAGCTCTATGACAAATATGCTGGCGGCAATGTCCATGTGATCGGCTGTGGTCCCTATGCCAAGGAAGCGCTGGTATCCAAGGTGCCGATTAACGGTGTGGCCGACCTCGAAGGCGTCAAGATCCGCTCGCCTGAGGGCCTTGCTGCAGAAGTCTTCAAACGCGCTGGCGCCTCCCCGGTTTCGTTGCCGTTCTCCGAAGTTTATACCTCCTTAGAAAAGGGCGTGGTCGATGCGGCCGATGCCTCCGCTTACGTCAACAACGACGCCTCGGGCATGCATAAGGTCGCAAAATACCCGATCTATCCGGGGATCCATTCGATGGCGGTGCTGCAGTTCATCGTCAACAAGGATGTCTGGGAAGGCCTCAGCCCCGCCGAGCAAAAGGATCTCGAGGTTTGGTACTCGGCTGCCTACGACGCTATGCGCCGCGAAGCCGATCTCCAGGACAGGGATCTGGTCGCCCGCGACAAGGCTGATCCTGATATGACGGTGATCGACTGGTCCATCGAGGACCGGAAGGCCTTTCGCGAGATCGCGGTGGCCGCCTGGGAAGAGTTCGGCTCCCAATCCGAACTCGCCAAGGAAGCGCTGGACGCCCACCTCACCTACATGAAACGCATCGGACTTCTGGACTAGCTGTTGTCAACGGGGGTCGAGGGGGGACGTTCCCCCCTCACGCCTGCAGCCGACCGAAAGGTCGGCCGCATCACGTCATCGATCGACCGTTTCAGCCGCTTCCTAGGCCTCTCGGTCGGCCAGTTCTACCTGTTCTGCGCCTTCGTCACCCTTTGGGAAGTGGTGGCGCGCTATGTCTTTCATGCGCCGACGTCATGGGCCTTTGAGGTGGTGATGGTGCTCTGCGCCACCGCCTGGATGCTCTCGGNNGGCTACGTGACCTCCCATCGTCGCCATATCGGCATCACCGTTTTTTATGTCATGGCGAGCGAGAACACGCGCTGGTGGCTCGACCTTCTTGCCATGCTGGTGGGTGTCACAGCGCTCTTCTTGCTGGCGACCGATACCCTCTCACGCGCCCTGGATTCGATCGACATCGTCGAACGCTACGGCAGTGCGTTCAACTCGCCGCAGCCGATGCTGCTGAAAACCGCCCTCATCTTGGGCGCTCTGCTCTATCTTACCCAACTGCTCGCCAATCTCTACCGCCATATCGACAGCAGCTTCTGGTCACGTCTGGTGATCATCGTCGCTGGATTGATGGCGCTTCGCCTCGTTCTGATTTTTCTTGCACATTACACCGACGGCGCCGTTGACGGCATCGATGGAGCGATGACCGGCGTTGGTGAGGCGCTTGATCCGCGACAGATCATCAATCTCAGGGATTACGACATCGGCACCGTCAGCATCGGGATGGTGGTGGCCCTGATCCTGTTGATGATGACCGGCATGCCGCTGGGCGTGGTCACGCTTCTGATCTCGATCGTCTGCGCTCTTTTGTTTTTTGGGCCGAAGGGCCTTTACCTGGTATCGACGAACGCCTTCGGGCTCCTTGAGAGCTATCCGCTGGTGGCCGTGCCGCTGTTTGTCCTGATGGCTTCCATCCTGGAGAAAGCCGGGATCGCCGAAGACCTGTTCGATGCGATGTCGATCTTCGCCGGCAATCTTAGGGGCGGTGTTGCCGTGCAGACCGTGGTGGTCGCCGTGATCATGGCGGCTATGTCCGGCATCATGGGCGGCGAGATCGTGATGCTTGGCCTGGTGGCGCTGCCCCAGATGCTCAGGCTTGGTTATGATCGCAATCTGAGTATTGGCACGATCTGTGCTTCGGGCTCGCTCGCGACCTTGATCCCGCCCTCCATCGTGATGATCGTCTACGGGCTGTCCGCCCAGGTCGGAATCGGCGATCTCTTCATGGCCGGTGTGATCCCGGGCTTGCTGCTCGCCTCGTTCTACGTCGCCTATATCTTGATCCGTTGCGCCCTGGATCCGAGTCTCGCCCCCACCGCTGAGGAAGTCGCGGCGAAAAGTGGGGGCGATATAAGCCTCTCCACCAACCGGCTGGTTGCCGTCATCCTTTCGGTCCTTCTGGTCGCCTGCGTTATGGGCTCCATCTATGGCGGCATCGCGTCCGTGACCGAGGCAGCAGGTGTTGGCGTGTTCGGTGCGATCCTGGTGGCATTGGTACGTTTTCGCTTTGACTGGACGCTGATGCAATCGGCGCTCGCCCAGACCATGTCCACGGTCGGCACCATCATCTGGCTGATTATCGGCGCTGTCAGCTTCGTCGGGATCTACAACCTGATCGGCGGCGGTGACTTCATGCGTTCGCTCTTCGCCAACCTCGATTTGCCGCCGCGCGGTGTCATCTTTATGATGATGCTGATCCTGGTCGTTCTCGGTACCTTCATGGAGTGGATCGCGATCGTTTTCATCACGGTCCCGATCTTTGCCCCTGTCGTGGTCGACATGGCGCCTGAACTCGGCCTTGACCCCAGCTGGGCAGCGGTTTGGTTCGGCGTGCTGTTCGTCATGAACATCCAAATCTACTTTTTATCACCTCCATTCGGGCCAGCTTGTTTCTGGTTGAAATCGGTGGCACCGCCAGAGATCACACTGCAGCAGATCTTCGCATCCGTGCTGCCTTTCATCGGTCTACAGATCGTCGGCCTTCTGCTGGTGATGTTCTTCCCGGAGATTGCCCTTTGGCTTCCGAAATTACTGAATTGAGCGCCAGCGGTGCTTGCGTGACGTCAAGCTGGTGTCCTGGCGCACCGATAGATCAGAACCGAGCACAACAATTGACAAAAAACAGGTAGCAGAAAAATGGATCAGGAACGGATCGACGATAGCAGGCGCTTCGGGATCTGGCCCGCATTTGTCGGGGTTCTCATCGCTGCGGGCATTACCTGGCTGATGTTCCATCTGGCAACCGGGTTTCTTTAATCACAGCCCGTACTTCCGACGAGAATGCTGTCGGACTGGCGTGACATCCGGAAAGACAACGAAAAACCCCGGCCAAATCACATGGCCGGGGTTAACGCAAAACGTCGTATGTTGGAGCGGCTTGGTTAACGTCGTGATCGTCCGTTAGAGCTGGCGGCCGACTTGGTCGCGCATCTGCTCAAGTAAACCATCCAGGCCTCGGCGTTCGATAACCGAGGAGAATTCAGCGCGCTGGCTGACAACCATGCTGATTCCTTGGACCATGACATCGATCGCCTGGTAGCTGCCGTCGTCCTGGCCGCGTAGGCGCCAGTCCAACTGATAGGGAGGATAGCCCGGCCAGTAGAGATTGGTCGAAACCATAACGTCCTTCTTGCCGACAACCTCACCTTTGATGATGTCGAAGGTTTCAAGAGGCGTCTCGGCACTTGATGCGCGGATTTTCGAGGCGAGGCTGTCCAGCGCATAAGGCTGGAAAAGATCGAGATAGACTTCGCGCTGCTCTTCCGACGCTCGGCGCCAATTCTTGGCGAGGATAAGCCGGCCGGTCACCTCCAGGTCGATGGCTTGTTGTAGGAGGACGATCAGCTTCTCTAGCTGCTGCTCATCTTTCTGGCCGTCAGGACCGAGAACCGCCAAAACTTCCTGCCCTAGATCCTTGATCACGGCCTGTGCGGCATCGACGTCGGGCGCTGCGGTCGCCGATCGGGCGCCAACAGCCATAAAACCTATCAAACAAGCAACAGAAATCTGTCGCCAAAGCGAAAAACCAGTAAATGACATCATTCTCTCCAACCGACCGATCATTCACGGTCTCCTTGTCACAAACTGTCCGATACGACAATCAATATGGGCCGGAGTTTTTCCCGAATCACTGGAGAAGACAAGCATTTGATATGGGCACATAACGTAAAATAGTATTATTTCTGATGGTTAGAGATAAAATTGCAACAATAACCTTAATGTACCTAGGGTCTTCATGTGACAGTCTAAGCCCTTTGGTGCTGCGGAAAAAATCGCTATGTATTGCTGATGTGTGGTCGTTTTCTGCTCAAAAGCCCGATCGACGAGTTGCGAAAACTCCTCGATATCGATCAGCGCCCGAATTTGCGGCCGCGCTACAATATTGCGCCCTCGCAAGACGTGGTCATCGCCAGGCATTCGCCTCGATCATCCATGCCTGATGGCGTTCTGAGTCGCGAATTGGCATCTGTTCGCTGGGGCCTAATACCGCCTTGGGCTGAGGATCCGAATGTCGGTTATAAGATGATCAATGCCCGTGCAGAAACCGTAGATCGGCTGCCTTCTTATCGCGAAGCCTATCGAAAGCGGCGCTGCCTGATACCAGCCGATGGTTTTTTCGAATGGAAGGCGAGCGCTGACGGAGATAAGAAGGCGCCAAAGCAGCCTTATTTGATAAGAAGGGTGGATCAAGAGCCATTCGTCTTTGCCGGACTTTACGAGCGCTGGCAGCCACTTGGTGGCACCTCAGCGATAGAGACCTGCACGATCGTCACGACTTCGGCCAATCGGAAACTTGCTTCCATCCATCATCGGATGCCGGTGATCTTAGCGAGGGGGGATCATAGCACCTGGCTGGATCCAGCCACCGATGGCCGCGATCTGCTGCGACCCTGTCCGCCGGAATGGCTGGAAACGCTGATGATCGGCGATCGGGTCAACAAGCCCGCCAATGATGATCCAAGCGTTCTGGAGGTGATCGACCGTCCTATCGAGCCGGCTCAAGGCAGTCTTTTCTAGGAGGATGGCCGGTGGCGTGGCCACCTCAGCTGGTTGTTGCCGCCTTTGAAGCAAGAGCCAGGCTGGCCAAGGATAATCGGCCCTCTGTCGGCATGTGTCAACTGGCTGCCATCTTAGCAAATCGCGGCCGGAACAAGAGCCAGAACGCGATCGACATGTTCAACAGATTCCAGGCGATGCCGTTTAGGAACGCGGCCTGATACGAGCCCGTCAGGTCATAGATCTCACCCGACATCCAGCCCCCAAGCGCCATGCCGACCACAGTCGACATCAAGACGAGACTGACGCGAGCGCCAGCCTCCTTGGCCGGGAAATAATCGCGCACGATAAGCGCATAACTCGGCACGATGCCACCTTGGGAGAGGCCGAAGATCGCGGAGACGATGTAAAGTGGCGCCAAGCCATCGAAGGGCAGATACAAGAAAAGTGCCAAGCATTGCAGCGTCGATCCGAGGATCAAGGTGCCAACGCCACCGATGTGATCGGCGATCCAACCGGAGACTAGGCGGCTGACAATGCCGAGTGCCAGCATGATCGATAGAATTTCCGCCCCCCTGGCCGTGCCATAGCCGAGATCGAGGCAATAGGCGACGATATGCACCTGCGGCATCGCCATGGCAATGCAGCAGGCGAGCCCGGCGATCACAAGGAGCGCTTGAAGGGCTTTCGGCGAGAGGTTGGTGTTGGCGATCTGCCGGGGCGTGTTCTCCGGCGAACTATCGTCGATCGCGCTCGACCTTCTGCGCAAGATGAGACAGAGCGGCAGCATGGCGAGCGTACAAAAAATCCCCACAGTCATGTGGGTTTGGCGCCAGCCAACAGCCTCAATCATCTGCTCCAGAATAGGTGGCCATACAGCACCCGCCAGATAATTGCCGCTGGCCACGATCGCGACCGCTATGCCGCGCCTCTTCTTAAACCAGAGGGAAATGTCGGCGACCAAGGGGCCAAAGCTGCCGGAAGCACCCAGCATGCCGATCATCACCGCCTGCACGAGGACGAATTGCCAATAGCTGGTCACTTGAGAGGAGACGACATAGCCGCCGCCGAGCATCACGCTCGAGAAGATCAGGAGCGGCATGATGCCGAAGCGATCGCTAAGGCGGCCAATGACGATGCCGCCAATCGCGAGACCGATCATGGTTGCGAAATAAGGAAGGGACGCACCGCCGCGATCGACACCGAACTCGATTTCGATCGACGGCAGCACCACGACGGACGACCAGATGCCGATCCCGCCGATGGTGGAGAGGCCAACCGATGCTAACAGGCGCCACCAGGCATAACGGCCATCAGCTTCCGGCTCATGAGAAGTCACGCGTTCGGTCATGCCGGTTGATGTTTCTCTTTGTCTACTGGGAGGGGCGTTTTGCAGGTTGGAACGGCGAGGCTTGGCCTTGATGATCGTATCGAGGCCCGATGATACCTCGCTAACAGGAGACATGCCATCGTAACCCGATCAAGGCCCAGGCAAAAAATGATCGGCGTATTGGACAGTTTTTCTGAGACCTTCGGCTTCGTTTGGTTGCTCAGCCTCGCTCAGGCATGTTCTGGTGACCGGCCGTCGGCCACGGCTTGATAGGCCTGTTCGAGCCGTTGCCCGATGGTCGGCCAGTCGAACAGTGTTGATACGGTTTCGATGCCGCGCTCGCCGTAGGATTTCAGGCGATCGCGATCCGCAAGCATCTCGACGATGCGGCCTGCGAACCGATCCGGGTCGAGCGGCTCAACCTCGCCGCCGCCGCCTTCCTTGATCTCGCGCCATATATTGACCTTGTCCGAGATCACCACGGGCAGTCCGCAAGCCATAGCTTCGATGACCGCAATGCCGAAATTCTCGGTATAAGAGGGGAGGGTAAAGAGGTCGGCATCGCGAAGGGCGGCAAGCTTGTCGTCGCCAACCAGCATCCCGGTAAAGGTGGTTCGCTCACGCACGCCGGCGGAGGCCAGCATGGTCTCGACTTCCTGCTTGTAGGCATCATTGTCGGGGCCGGCAATCACCAGATGGATATCGTCGCGCTGCTTGGCGATCTTGCCGTAAGCCTTGGCCAGGATATCTAAACCCTTCTTGAAATTGATCCGGCTGAGAAAGAGTAGGATGGATTTGTCTCTGGTCTCGGGAAAACGCTCGCGAAACGTGCCGCGCGGCGGCAGCGGGCGATAATCGTCCATATTGAGGCCGAGGGGCACCACGAATCCTGGACGGTTGAAGGTGTAGGGGGCTGAGAGTTTTCGTTCCTCGGTCGTGGTGTAATGGATGGCATCTGCCCGTTTGATCAGGCGATTTTGATAAAGCTTCTCGACGATCAGCTTTCGTCCGCGATGACGTGTATAGATATAAGGATCTAGGGTGCCATGGGGGCGAAGGATCATCGGCACTTGATGACGTTTGGCGTAAAAGCCGGCGGCCAAAGTTGTGAACAGATAGAGCGAGTGAACGTGAACCAGGTCGAAATTTTTTATCTCGGCACTGAGTGCCTGCGCCAGAGGCCTGGAGATGCGGAAATAATCGGGTGGCAAATCGACGGGGAAGGTATGGATGCGAACGTCTTGATGGCGGTCCGAGAGGGGCTCGACCGAGGGTTCGACATAGCCGCCGAAGCCATCATAATTAGTGGTGAAGACAGTGACCTGATGACCGCGGTCCGCAAGTGCCGCCGACATTTCCCGGCATGCCTTGGCCGGCCCACCATAACGTGCGGACATGGTCGGAATGACATGCAGGATCCGCATGGAGGATACCTCACCAGAATGAGCGTGGCCCGCGTGCATGACAAACATTGCTTATCGAGGCGCCACTGGCAGCTTGGTCAAACTATCGAGAAAAGAAACCGACGCCCACAAGATCATTTAATTCGACTAGAGCGATAAATAATTGCGACCGACAAACGTTCTGATAGTATAGAGCGCCGTCGGTAGCAAGAGTTCTCTCGGATTTATTAGACGTTTCCAATGCATTGATTGCAGTTCGAGCCTGATTCCATTATCGGCTGGAACGCCTCGTTCCCTTGCGGCTGCGTGAGCAGCTTGGGCGTCGTTTTTCTTACACGGCGAACAAATCCGCTTCGAAGGGCTGTCTTTCTTGCAGGCCTCTTTGGTCGGCTGGCTAGATTGAGTCCCGAGGAGGTCGAGCTGGAACCGTCATCGATCGGTTCGGAAGGATCATCGTCGCTGTCAGTAGCACTGGCGCTAGCGCCTCCAGCTAGGCGAAAGGGCTCGTGCTCTGGAACTTCCAGCCTCCCCCGTCCTGGGTCAAAAGATAATAGTTTCCATGGCCATTGTCGGTGAGGGTGCAGGCGGTATGAACGCGACCGAACAGGCCGATATTGTCGCCATCCAGAATGATGCCCGGCTGTGCTTGGGAAAATGACGAGATCAGATCGAGGCTGTTGACCCGGTAGCCACGACCGGCAAAGCGAACTTGCGGTTCGGTCACATTGGCCGCTTCGCCGCGAACCTGAAGATAGCCGATCGATCCTGAGACAGCATCGATATGCACGATGTCCTCGCCAGGCGGCATGGTGGCGCCTTGCGGGCTCTCGGAATAGAAGGCATCCACCACCGGTCCGATATGCTCCTTTCTATTCTGGCTCTCGACCGCGTAGAGATGGAGTGCTGCCACGGCGGCATAGCTGTCGACCCGACCGATATGTAGGTTCTCGGTATTGGTGATCGAGATCGGGCAGCGGCCGGAATAATGGGTGAGGCGATCGATTGAGACGCCATCTGGTGCATATTCGCCGGCAAAATCAGCGGCACCGTAGACATAGATTGAGCCACTGCCATCGCTTGTGCCATTGACGGCGCTGCCACCGCTTGAGGTGGCAAGCTGAAAGCTTGTGCCGTCGCTGTTGACGACATGATAGACCTGGAACCGATCGAAGCCGGACGGCATGGCGCCAGTTGCGCCATGAGCAGCGACGCAGAGCGTCTGACCGTTTTGAAACGGATTGGTGCCGTTGGCGGTCGTGAACCGGTCATTGCTGGCGGAGAAGGTCACACGGCGCGCCCAAGGCAGGCTGTCGGTGATGCCGTAATGCGGCCCTTCAAGCCAGATGTTCTGATAGGTCCAGCCATAGTGATTGGCGCCGTGATGAATGAAGCTGCATCCGTGGTTGCCATGTTTGGTAGAGACATTGGCAAGGCAGTTGCTCACCACGCCAAAGCTATGCAGCCAGGCGGCATTGATTCCGGGATTACCGGTTCCTGATGGGACGAAGTCGGTCACATAAGCGATGCAGCAGGGGCCGACCGCCATCCCGGCTGTGGTGCAGCGGTTCAGACCGGTGGTCAGATCGGGGTTTCCTGTTCCGGTGTTGAGAACGAAGCCCAGATTGTCATAGACATGCACCCTGTTGAACCGGTCTTGGACCGTTGCACCACCCGGTTCCGTGATGCGGAAAATATCCTCGCCGGCGGTGCGCCCGACCAGTGTCGTCGCCCAAGGACTGGCCCCTTGAAACTTGATCGCCCGATTATGGGGGACGTCCAGGCGGTTGACGGAATAGGTGCCGGGCGGCAAATAGACGACGCCGTCATTGGCGGTCGCATCGATGGCGGCTTGGATCGCTGAGGTGTCGTCCGTTGAGCCGTCGCCGGTAGCGTTGAAAGGAGCGGACTTGATGTTAACCGTTCCATCGCCACTTCCGGTTGAAACGACAGGAAGATTGGAGAGAGCAACGCTGCGAAAGGATCCATCAGATTGCTCGATCGCAACTCTGGCGTTGCCGGCGGGACTGGACTGTTCGGTGAGGGCCGCTATGGTGGCGTCGCCGGTTTGCCCGAGAATACTTTGATTTTGGAGTGCCTCGATCTCTGTTTTAGCCGCCTGCAGGTTATTGCGCAGATCAGATTTGACGGCGGGGACACCATCTAACGGTCTCGTTGGATCAATGGCACTAACCATATCTGTTGGTCCACTTCGCTAGGGGGTGGGAAAGAATGGGCGTAGGTTTAATATCCTATTTATGGGTTTTTTGTCAACTTTTGGTTTCGATTGCGGTTGATCATTTCGGAGAATACCCATGAATCCCTATGCGCCGATCGGGAGCAGGTGAGGATGAAGATATCGATCGTCACGTTGTCGTTCAATCAGGGCCAGTTTCTGGAAAAGGCAATCCAGTCCGTCACCCAGCAAGAAGATGTCGATCTTGACTACATTCTTGTCGATCCTGGTTCAACCGATGATAGTCGGGCCATTATCGAACACTACAAATCAAGCATCGGCAGCCTGGTTCTCGAACAAGACGATGGTCCCGCCGATGGGCTAAACAACGGTTTCGCCCAGGCCAGCGGTGATATCCTCGGCTTTCTCAACGCTGATGACGTGCTACGGCCAGGCGTGCTGGCCGATGTGGTCAGAGCCTTCGAGGACCATCCGGAGGCGGATGTCATCTCGGGTCATGGCCATTTGATCGACGCTGAGGATCAACCGATCCGCCGGATGTATTCCGATCGGTTCAGCCTTTGGGGCTATCTCTATGGCGGCGTCGTTTTACTGCAGCAATCGACGTTCTTCAGGCGACGGGCCTTCGATGTAGCAGGCGGTTTTAATGTCGACAATCGGACCTGTTGGGATGGCGAGCTGTGGCTGGATATGGCGTTGGCGGGCAAGCGTTTTCACCGCGTCAACGAGTTCTGGTCAGGTTTCCGCGTCTATGATGGCATGATCACCGGGTCCATTGCCAATAACCGCGATTGGCGCGCGGCCTATGATCGCGATCGACGCCGGATGTTTCTAAAAGCGCGCGGACGCTTGCCCGGCGGCTTGCGTGACGAGGGACAACGGCTCGCAGCACGCGTCGTGAAATGGGGCACTAACCCGGTTGCGCTCTCCGCACGCGTCACCTCGCTCATGAGCGCCAGAGCAAGGCGCAGCCCTATCTGAGCTTAGGCCCGGTCCAGCCCTCTAACAAAAATTTAAATCACTGGTAAGGCGCGGAGTTCGGCGGTCTTGGTTTTGCCGGCACCGAGCATGAGCGAGAGATCGCTGCCACTCAGGATCATGCGGAAACCCATCGCAATGCAGCGCTCGATCAAGGGCGATTGATAGATACCGCCGAGGCCGGGAAAGACGCCGTTTGCCTTGCAGGCTTCAATGATTTTCTCCAGGGCCTCGATCATTGAGGGATGATCCAGCTCGCCCGGAATGCCCAGCTCCATGCTGAGGTCATTAGCGCCGACCAGCAGCACGTCAACGCCTGGTGTGGCGGCGATTTCCTGGACATTGGCAACAGCCTCGCCGGTTTCGATCATCAGGACCAGCAAGGTGCTGTCGTTGACCGCTGAAGCCGCTTCACCGAGCGGCAGGGAGACGAAATCGAGCTGGGGGAGGGCGCCTGTAATCGAACGTTTGCCGATTGGCGGATAGCGGCAGTTCTGCACCATCGTAGCTGCGATCTCGGCATTATCGACATGGGGCACCACGATCCCTTGGGCACCACCATCCAAGGCTTTGGCGGCGTGATAATGCTCGAAGCCGGGGACGCGGACGATTGGCGTGATGCCCGCATCCTGAGCGGCGCAAGAGACTTCGGCCGCATCATCCAGGCTCATCGAACTATGTTCCTGATCGATGAACAACCAATCGAAGCCAGCGGTCTTCATGATCTTCGCAATGTCGACGGTACGGGCCTGACGAAGGCCGATACCGATCGCGAGCTCACCGGCAAGAAGCCGCTCCTTGGCGGCGTTACGGATGGTTGTTGTCAATGTTCTTTGCCCCCGATGGTGTCGTTCAGCATGGATTCTCGGGGCGCGCTGCGCCTCCTCGCGAGGTGCAGCGCCCCCAGGGGTTTCTGGTCAGTCCAAAATAAACGTGACGTCCAAATTGACCCGATATTCGACAATCTTGTTTTTGTTGATCACGACTTTTTGACTTTTGACCCAAGCGCCCTGGACGTTTTTCAGCGTTTTCGTCGCACGCTTAACGCCGACCTTGACGGCATCATCAAAACTCTTTGGCGAGCCGGCGATAATTTCAGTAACGCGAGCGACAGACATGGCGATTTCTCCTTCGATTTGTTCAGGTTAGTTTTTGACACTTACCCAACCTGACCGTAGTTCGGGAACGATGCAAGCCATGCCCGGCCTTTCTATGTTCCGTCCGCAAAGACGAATCAGGCAATCGCTTTGATCAGGTCTTCGAGCACGGCGCGGAGTGTTGCTTCCCTGACGTCTCGTCGCTGACCGGCAAAAATTTCACCGACATGATCGACATCGCCACCGAAACTGAGAGCACGATGAACCAGGCCGACAGGTTTGTTGGCTGAGCCGCCGGTGGGGCCGGCGATGCCCGTGACCGCAACGGCCAAATCCACGCCGGCGCGCACTCGCGCCCCTTTGGCCATGGCGCAGGCGACTTCCTTGCTAACAGCACCATATTGCTCGATCAACAGGCTTGGCACGCCGAGCAGGTCTTGCTTGGCCTCATTGCTGTAGGTGACGAAACCGCGATCGATAACGGCGGATGAACCACTAACTTCGGTAAGACAGGCGCTGATGAGCCCGCCGGTACAAGACTCGGCGGTGGCGAGCCGAAGGTCTTTTTTCGAGCAAGCCGCAATGATTTCTGCCGCGAGATCAAGACTTTCCTTGGAGAAGGTCATAGGCCAACCATCCAGAGAAGCGCATAAAGCACGACCCCAGCATAGATCGCGGCAACGACGTCGTCGATCATCACGCCGAAAGCACCGTGCATATGCTTGTCCAGCCAGCCGATCGGCCAAGGTTTCCAGATGTCGAAGACGCGGAAGGCGAGCAAACCGAGGAGGTAGGCAACAGGGGTCAAGGGAGCTACCGAAAGGGTCAGCCATTGGCCGACCACCTCATCGATAACGATGGCACCCGGATCATGTTCGCCGGTTCTTTCCATATAGCGCGCCGCTGCCCAACGACCGGCGATGAATGCTAAGGCGGTCGCCGAGAGAAGCAGCCATGGCCCCCCCAACCAGACAAGCCCCCAGGCGAAGGGGAGTGCTGCTATTGAGCCATAAGTACCGGGAGCCTTGGGCAGTTTCCCAACATGAAACCATGTGGCGAGCAGCGTCGCCGCCCATCGGATTCTCGCATCGGCGTTGCCGTCATCGCGAGGCATGTCCTCAGGCCGGCAGGCAGACCGTTGTGACCGCTTGCGCAGCGATGCCTTCGCCCCGGCCGGTGAAGCCCAGACGCTCGGTTGTCGTGGCTTTGACGCTGACCCGATGTGATGGCAGCGCCAATAATTCTGCCAGCCTTTCAGTCATGGCTTCACGATAGGGACCGATTTTTGGACGCTCGCAGATCAAGGTAACGTCTACATGCTCGATAAGCCCACCAGCCTCCCGGACCAGGTCTTTGGCATGGTTTAGAAAGATGGTCGAATCAGCCCCTTTCCATTTCGGATCACTTGGTGGGAAATGGCTGCCGATATCACCGACGGCCAGGGCGCCGAGCAGGGCATCGGTGATTGCATGCAGGCCGACATCGGCATCGGAATGGCCGATCATACGAAACGGCTCAGGCAAGGTCAGGCCCATCAAGACAAGGCCATTGCCAGGCTCAAGACGATGAACATCAAAGCCCATACCTGTACGCGGTCGAAGCGCGCGCGAGAGATGTTGTGCAGCGAGCTCAAGATCGTCTGATGTCGTGATCTTGAGATTGCTTTCTTCGCCGGAGACTATCTGGACCTCCAGGCCATTGGCCTCGGCGACGGCGGCATCATCGGTCATGGCTTGGCCTTTCGCCTTCTGATGGGCATTCAAGATGGGTTGATAGGTGAAAGCCTGGGGGGTTTGCGCACGGAAAAGCCCATGCCGTTCAACGGTCTCGCCGATGACACCTTTCGTCACGCGTTTCAGCGTATCGGCGACCGGCAAAGCGGGGATGACGCCGTCGGCATGTTCAAGCGCCTCGACGACCCGTTCGATTGATGAAGGATCGATCAGGGGGCGTGCACCGTCGTGGATCAAGATCCTCGTCGGCGGTCCATCGCTCAGACTTTCAAGACCGAGGCGCACCGAATCCTGACGTGTTTCACCACCAAAAACTGGTGGCATCAGCTGAAGACCGGCCGCAGCTTCGCGATACAGATCCCGATCATTGGGATGGATCACGGCACGGACGCCGGTGACGTTGGCGTGGCGAGCAAAGGTCTCCAGGCTATATCGCAGTACGGGCTTGCCGCAAAGGGACTGATATTGCTTCGGCAGCTCACCGCCGAATCGTGCACCGCGACCGGATGCGACGATGATTGCAATACATGATGACACGCTGGATCTCCTGGAGCGTCTGACACGTTTATTGATAGCTCTGAGATCGATAAGCCGGCAAGGATCCTGTTGATCACCGAGATTGCGATCGCTGATCAAGGAAGGATTGATGACAACGACGTGAAAATATTGGCCTGCCTCTCGTCTTGCCATCATGGCGAAGGCGGCGTATCGTTGCCTGAATTTTATGCAAATGAGAAGGATGCATAAAAATTAGACAAAACCTTGGTGCGCGTGACCCGAAACAGCCTGGCCAGAAGGCTGAGATGGTTGAGGGGCAGTCCTTAGCGATCGAGCCGATGATCTTGAATGCGATGCCGAGCAGCGTCTTGGTGATCGGTAAAGATCTTGCGATCCGTTTTGTGAACCCGGCAGGAGAGCTGCTTTTCGGCATCAGTAGCGCCATGCTGCGAGGGGGATCTCTTGCTGAGGTTATGCCAGAAGACAGTCCGTTGATTGATCGCATCCGCCGCGTGCAAGCTGAAGGCAGCAGCGTTTCCGATTACAGCGTCGAGCTGCCTTTCGGTCGGGATGTAAGTCACCTTCTGGACCTCCATGTCTCGATCCTTTCAGAGCGTGGCGGCGATGTGCTCGTGCTGCTGCATCCATGTTCCGTCGCCCAAAGATTAAACTATCAGCATGGTCATCGTGGGCGCGCTCGATCCGTGGCTGGGCTTGGTGCTACCTTGGCTCATGAGGTGAAAAACCCGCTTTCAGGAATTCGCGGTGCGGCACAGTTGCTCGAAACGGGCGTCGATGATGATGAACGTCCGCTGATCCGTCTCATCTGCGATGAAACCGATCGGATCTGCGCGCTCGTCGATCAGATGGAGCAATTCGCTGATTTGAAGCCGCTCAAGAGGGAGCCGGTCAATATCTATGAGGTCTTAGAACGGGTGCGACGGCTGGCCGAAAGCGGGTTCGGTGCCCGGGTGAATTTTGTTGAACGTTACGATCCCTCACTGCCGGAAGTCGATGGGGATCGCGATCAACTCGTGCAGGTCTTTCTCAATCTGATCAAGAACGCCGCCGAAGCGGTGCCGATGGATGATGGCGAGGTCGTGATTTCCACGCAATACCATCACGGCCTTGCCCTTCGCATCCCGAACAGTCGCGAACGTGTTCAGCTGCCGATCACCGTGCGCATTCAGGACAATGGTCCCGGTATCAGCGCCGATGTCGCCGGTCATATTTTTGAGCCGTTCGTGTCGACCAAGCGCACCGGCTCGGGCCTTGGCCTGCCGTTGGTCGCCAAGATCATCGGTGATCATGGCGGCGTCGTCGAGGTTGACAATTTGACCAAGGGGTCAGTGTTTCGCGTCCACCTGCCTGCGTTTCGGACCTCTGCGCCGAAGGATAAAGGAAAGGGCTGATCATGGCAGCACCCACCATTCTGCTTGCCGACGATGACAGCGGCATCCGTACCGTTGTCTCCAAAGCCTTGACCCGCCAGGGGTATCAGGTTCAGGCCACCGGGATGGCCTCGACGCTCTGGCGATGGATGGAAGATGGCTCGGGCGACATTGCCATTCTCGATGTGGTACTGCCCGATGAGAATACGCTGGACCTTCTGCCACGCATCAAGCAGCGGCGACCGCAGTTGCCGATCATCATGATGAGTGCCCAAAATACCTTGTTGACAGCCGTGCGCGCCACCGAGCGTGGGGCGTTTGATTATCTGCCGAAACCCTTCGACCTTGGCGATCTTGTCTCGATGGTGAAACGGGCACTCGCCTTGCCGGCATCGCCATCGAGCGATCCGGATGCTTTCTTGAAGCCTGAGGATGGCTTGCCGATCATTGGCCGCTCGCCGCCGATGCAGGAGATTTATCGGATCATCGCGCGGCTCACCGGTACGGATCTGACCGCGATGGTGACGGGCGAATCAGGGACAGGCAAGGAGTTGGTTGCGCGCGCCATGCATGATTATGGCAAGCGTCGAGGCGGTCCGTTCGTTGCTGTCAATATGGCGGCTATTCCCAAGGAATTGATCGAAAGCGAATTATTTGGCCATGAGAAAGGGGCCTTTACCGGAGCAGCCGCCCGCAAAATTGGGCGCTTCGAGCAGGCGGAGGGCGGCACGCTCTTCCTGGATGAAATCGGCGACATGCCGATCGAGGCGCAGACCAGGCTGTTGAGGGTTTTACAATCCGGGGAATTCGTGACCGTGGGGGGGCGTTCGCCGATCAAGGCGGATCTACGTATCGTGGCCGCAACCCACAGAGACCTTCGGCAACTCGTTGCCCAAGGCCTGTTTCGCGAAGATCTTTTCTATCGCCTGAATGTCGTTCCCATCCGCCTGCCGCCACTTCGAGAGCGGGCTGAAGACATTCCAGGTCTGGTGCTTCATTTTCTTGCCAAGGCTCATGGCGAGGGGCTGCCGCAAAAGACCATCGAGCCCGGCGCTATGTCGCTGATGAAGGTTCATGCCTGGCCTGGCAATGTCAGGGAGCTTGAGAATCTGGTTCGACGCCTTGCCGTTCTCTATGCCGAAGACACCATCGGTCGTGATGTGATCGAGGTCGAACTGCGGGACAGCATGGCCTATGACGAGGTAGGTCTGGAAGCGGACCATGCGGACCTCTCTGGTTTTGTGGCGCGTCATCTGGATCAGGTCTTCGATGGCTATGAGGGGCGCTTGCCGCCTAGCGGCCTTCATGGAAGAATCTTGCGCGATGTCGAAAAGCCGCTTATCGAGAAAGTGCTGGCGGTCTCAAGGGGCAATCAGTTAAAAGCGGCTGCGCTTTTGGGCGTCAACCGTAATACGTTGCGCAAAAAAATACGTGAGCTTGATATCGAGGTGATGCGCGGACCACGATAGCGGGCTCCATCATCTTTGGGAGCGGGTCCGCCCAGTCACGATGGCGAGCTTATTGACCATGTCGCCGGAATCGAGCCGGAACAAGCTGGTACGATGGCTGCGTTCGCCTCATCTATCGCGTCGCATCGCCATCGTCCTGACCGTCGCGGCAGCGCTGTCGGGCCTTGCAACCTATGTCGTTCTCTCCGGTACGATGCAGTTCGGCGCCAACAGCGAATGGGTGTTGGCGCTTCTCTATCTCGACGTCATCCTCCTTTTATCTCTCGGCGTCGTCGTTGCCAGGCGACTGGTGCAGATCATCCTGGCGAGGCGCCAGGGATCCGTTGGTTCAAGGCTGCATGCGCGCCTCGTCGCCCTTTTCAGCATCGTTGCGGTCGCCCCCGCCATCGTGGTGGCGGTTTTTGCTGTCGCCTTCCTGCACTACGGCTTGGAGGCCTGGTTCAGCGAACGTGTCAGCAAAGCGCTGACGAATTCGTTGAACGTCGCTCAATCTTATCTTGAGGAGCATAAAGACGTCATCGGCGCCGATGCCTTGGCCATGGCCGCCGACATCAATCGTGAAGCGCCTAATTTGGTCGGATCGCCCGAGCTTTTTCAGCGTCTGTTCGATGCTCAGGCTGCCCTTCGTTCTCTGACGGAAGCGATTGTCTTTCAAGGCGATGGCCAGGTCATTGCACGAACTGGGTTGAGTTTCGGCCTTGAGATCGAAAGCCTGCCTGATGCCGATCAGCTGGCGAGGGCGGCGGCCGGCGAAGCCGTGGTGTTGACCAATGATACCGAAGATCGGGTTCGTGCTTTGGTCGGCTTGACGAGTTTTGACGATACGTTCCTCTATGTCGGCCGCTTCGTCGACAGTCAGGTTCTAGCCTATCTCTCCGAAACCCGGGAGGTGGTTGACGAATACCGCACGCTGGAACTGCGCCGTTCCGGTATCGAGCGCACCTTCGCCGTCATTTTCGGTGTGATTGCACTCCTGTTGCTCCTTGCAGCTGTTGGCGTCGGTCTCATTTTTGCCAACAGCGTTGCCGGTCGGATCACGGCGTTGATCCATGCAACCGACCAGGTTCGTGCTGGCGATCTCACGGTTCAGGTGCCGGGCGTTGAGGAAGAGGACGAGATCGACCATTTGCAAACTGCCTTTAATCTGATGACCAGTCAGCTGAACAGTCAGCGCAATGATCTCATGACGGCGAATAGCCAGCTTGATGAGCGGCGATTGTTTACCGAAGCGGTGATCGGCGGTGTTTCATCGGGCGTGATCGGTCTTGATGCTCAGGGCAAGATCACGCTACCGAATGCCTCTGCGATCGAGTTTTTGGGATCGGATGCCCTTGTCGGCCGCCCGATCATCGCGATCCTTCCTGAAGTCGCAGGGCTATTAGCTGGGGTTGTCGCTGCGCCGCAAAATCCCGCTATCGAGGAACAGATTGAGTTCCGCAGAGAGGATGGCCACTATACGCTGTTGGTGCGGATCGCAGCGCAGCTTGACGAGGATCGACGGATCACTGGGTTCGTCATGACCTTTGACGATATCACTGAGCTGCTCGCAGCGCAGCGTACGGCCGCATGGTCTGAAGTTGCCCGAAGAATCGCACACGAGATTAAGAATCCCTTGACTCCAATTCGCCTTTCGGCTGAGAGACTAAAGAGAAAATATCTACCTCAAATCGAAACGGATGAAGAAACTTTCGTAGGAAGTGTTGATACGATCGTGCGCCAAGTGGACAATATTGGTAGGCTTATCAATGAGTTCTCTGCGTTCGCGCGTATGCCTGCGCCAGTGTTCAATCAGGAGTCGGCTTGCGATCTCGTGCGGCAGGCGGTTTATTTGCAGCAAGGTGCGCGTTCAGATATCAAGTTCGAAACACAGCTTCCCGAAGACGACATTCAGCTGTATTGTGACAGCCGAAAAGTTGCGCAGGCACTCACCAATCTTGTACAGAACGCGGTGCAGTCGGTGCTTCAGCGGTTGGAAGCTGAGGGGAGTGAGAGCGAACCTGGTTGGGTTCTGGTCAAACTAGAGGACGCTGACCAGTTCTGTTCGATCGAAGTTCGTGATAATGGTCTTGGCCTTCCCGCCGACGAGCCGGTTGGCAGGTTGACCGAACCTTACGTAACGAAACGACCTGATGGGACTGGGCTGGGTTTGGCGATCGTTAAGAAGATCATGGAAGAGCATGGCGGCACGATCTCGCTTCGAAACCGCGGAGGCGGTGGCGCCTCGGTGAACTTGGCTTTTCCTATGTTGCCGGCAGCAGGTAACGCTGCTGCTGAATGATCACGCTGAAACAAGAGCTTATCGCATCTGTGTTATTCAACTAGAATTCTGAGAGTGGAATGAAGGGCGAAATACTCATCGTCGACGACGAGCCGGAGATCAGGCAGGCCATTGCTGGGATCTTGGAGGACGAGGATTTCACGGTACGTCACGCAGGTGACGGCCCTGGAGGTCTCGCTGAGATTGAAGCCCGGCCACCCAGCCTGGTGTTGCTGGATATTTGGCTGGAAGGTTCCAAGATGGACGGGCTTGAGGTGCTGGATCACATCCAGAACACATGGCCCGAAATACCCGTTATTGTTATCAGTGGTCATGGCACCATTGAGACAGCGGTGACCGCGATCAAGAAGGGCGCTTACGATTTTCTAGAAAAACCCTTCAACGCGGATCGGCTTTTGGTGCTTATCGATCGTGCTCGAGAGAGTGCGCGCCTGAAGCGCGAAAATGCCGAACTTAAGCTCAAGATCGGCGAGGATCTTGAGCTCATCGGCAAATCGCCCGCTCTCCAGCAGGTGCGAACTGCGATCCAGCGGGTCGCAATGACCGGTAGCCGCGTGCTGATCACTGGCCCCCCAGGTGTCGGTAAGGAGATCGTGGCCCGACTTATTCACCTGAATTCCAAGCGCTCGGAATTGCCCTTTGTCGTGATCAATGCCGCGACGATGGCGCCCGAGCGGATGGAAGTGGAGCTGTTCGGCTGTGAGGCCGGCTTTCAGGGGCCTGATCGACCACGGCAGATTGGAACCTTCGAGCGGGCCCATGGTGGAACGCTTCTTCTGGACGAAGTTGCAGACATGCCCCTGGAAACTCAGGGTAAAATTCTGCGCGTTCTTCAAGAACAGAGCTTCGTGCGGCTCGGTGGCGAACGTAGTATTGAGGTGGATGTTCGGGTGATCGCGGCCAGCAACCGTGATTTGCAAGCAGAGATCGCAGCCGGTCGTTTCCGCGAGGATTTGTACTATCGTTTGAATGTCGTGCCGATTGCTGTTCCGCCTTTGTCCGAGCGTCGCGCCGATGTCCCGATGTTGATCGACCACTTCATGACCAGGGCAGCTGAGGCGGCAGGCCTGCCGGCCAGACAATTGTCGGCCGATGCGCAAGCCTTATTCCAGTCGGCGGCTTGGCCAGGTAACGTTCGGCAACTGCGGAATGTTCTCGAATCACTGCTGATCATGGCGCCGGGCGATCCCAAGACCGAGATCGGTGTGGACGCCTTGCCGCCTGAATTGGTCGATGAAACCACCGCGGGTCTTAGCCCGAATAGCAATGGCGAGCTGATGGTGCTGCCGATCCGCGAAGCACGTGAACATTTCGAGCGGGCCTATCTCCAGGCTCAACTCGAGAGGTTTGGCGGCAATATCTCCCGGACGGCGAATTTTGTCGGCATGGAACGATCAGCGCTGCATCGAAAGCTGAAGTCGCTCAGCATTCACGCCGACGACTGACGCGGTCAGATCGTTGATAAATGCAGGCTCATTTGTCCGTCGTTTGGCGTTTGGACATGAAAGGTATGGGCGCAATCCCACTGCTTTCCGGCGCACGCAGCCATGAAAGTCATTGTCTGTGGCGCTGGGCAGGTCGGCTATAATATCGCCCGCTATCTCGCGGTTGCCGGCAATGATGTGACGGTGATCGATCAGCAGGCGGAGCTCACCAACAAGATCGGAGAGAGCCTCGATATTCAAGCGATAGCTGGCCATGCCTCTCATCCCAATGTGCTAGCAGCAGCCGGGGCGGAGGATGCGGAAATCTTGATCGCGGTGACCCATGCCGATGAGGTCAACATGGTCGCTTGTCAGGTCGCGCATTCCCTGTTCAACGTCCCGATCAAAATCGCTCGGATTCGCGAGCAGAACTATCTCGATGGTCGTTGGAAGGATTTGTTCCGGCGCGAGCACTTACCTATCGATGTCGTGATTTCCCCGGAGCGGGAGGTCGCGAGCGCGATTGCGACACGTCTAGAGGTGCCAGGCGCGACATCAGTCATTGCATTTGCAGAGGGGCGCGTTCGTTTGATTGCAGCGCGCTGTGATCAAAATTGTCCGATCATCGACACGCCGCTTCGTCAGCTGACCTTCCTTTTTCCTGACCTGCACATGGTATGCGTCGGGATCACGCGTGAAGACCGTTTCTTCGTGCCGACAGGTGATGACCATATCTCCGCCGGTGACGAAGTCTATTACGTCGTTGACACCGATCACGTCGAGCGGGCAATGCGCGCCTTTGGGCATGAGGAGAAGATCGCAGAGCGGATCGTCATCGCAGGCGGTGGCAATGTCGGCTTATTCCTGGCACAGGAATTAGAGCGTCGCTGGCCGAACAGCTCCATTGCGTTGATCGAGCATGACGCGGATCGAGCACGTTTCATTGCCGATAAGCTTCCGGGTAGCGTCGTGCTGCATGGCGATGCGCGCGATCGAGAAATTCACGACGAAGCTAACATTCGCACCGCCGATGCGATCGTCGCTGTCACCAATGACGACGAAGTGAACATCATGGCCGCCCTTTTGGCCAAACGCTCGGGGTGCCGAAAGGCGTTCACCTTGGTGAACAACAACGCCTATAGCTCGTTGCTCGGCACACTCGCCATTGATGTGATGATCAATCCGAGAGAGACGACCGTTTCCAGCGTTCTGCTTCATGTGCGTCGGGGCCGTATCCGGTCTGCCTATACGATCCGCGATGGTGAAGCCGAGGTGTTTGAAGCCGAGGTGTTGGAAACTTCCCAGCTGGTCGGGCAGACATTGCAAGAGGCTCGCTTACCGCCGGGTGTTATTGTGGGTGCTATTCAGCGCGGCGATGAGATCGTCGTGCCCCGCTCGGATACAACGATATTGACGGGAGATCGCGTCGTGATCGTTGCCCGTGCTTCGGTTGTGAAAAAGGCGGAGAGGCTGTTTTCCGTGCGCATCGATTATTTTTAGCGCCTGTCATTGGAAAAGATCGACCGTTTGCGTGTTAACCAGCCATGAACTTGGCATAATGCCACTGCGACATAGAGCTTTCGGCGACGCTCGCACTTGAACAGCAGGCCTGGGCGAACAACATAGCGTTGTTGGATGGACACCGAATGCTGCCGTTGCATGCATTTGCATGGCAAAAAATGAACATAGGACGGATCAAGTCATTTTTTCGGGACAATCTTGCGGAAATTCGAGGTTGAACACTTGGCAGAAAACAATATCGGTGGTTGATTATAGCCGATTGTATGTTCAGCCCAGGATTGTTTTAGTCATAGATCAGTCGCTGACATACCGATCGGAAAGACGCATCTAGGATGAGAAAAGGTTTCGACTTGCTTTCGTGACGTCATCGACGAAGCAGGACGGAGGAAAGCATAGGCAGGACGACAACCTCTGCCCAGAACAACAAGAAAGGATCGAGTTGATGTCCGGCGAAAAGACACAGAACGTGCAGGACGTATTTCTTAACCACATTCGCAAGAACAAGGTTCCCGTAACGATTTTTTTGATCAACGGTGTTAAGTTGCAGGGTGTGGTGAGTTCATTCGACAATTTTTCCCTGCTGCTTCGACGTGATGGGCATGTGCAATTGGTCTATAAGCACGCCGTTTCCACGGTGATGCCGTCGACCGTGATCAGGCTCTACGAGCCGGGTGCCGAAGCTGAAGCCGAATCCGAAGAAGGGGCACCGAGCAACGCCTAGACATTCCGCTGGGGAAACGAAGAAGGGGGCCAGCCGTGCGCTGGTCCTTTATCCAAGTCTCAGAAACGCCAAAATAAAAGCCGGTCGCACGAATGATGAGAAGCTCGCCGAAGCCATGGGCTTGGCGGCTGCCGTCGACCTTGAGGTGGTTGACGGCATCGCGATCTCCCTTCGACAGGTTCGTCCTGCGACGTTGATCGGGCCTGGGCATGTGGAACAGCTGGCGCAGAGGATCAAGCAGGACAAGATTGACCTGTTGATCGTCGATGCGTCGCTGAACCCGATCCAGCAGCGTAATCTTGAGCGTGCGCTCAAATGTAAGGTCATCGATCGAACCGGCCTTATCCTGGAGATTTTTGGCGCACGCGCGCAGACCAAGGAGGGGCGGCTTCAGGTCGAGCTTGCAGCCCTCAGCTATCAGCGATCGCGGCTTGTGCGGTCCTGGACCCATCTCGAGCGCCAGCGCGGCGGCATGGGGTTCGTCGGTGGTCCTGGTGAGAGCCAGATCGAACTTGACCGTCGGCGTATTGACGAACGGATCACACGCATCAAGGGTCAGCTCGAAGCTGTCAAACGCACACGCGGCCTTCATCGCGACGCGAGGCGACGGGTTCCCTATCCCGTGGTTGCCCTCGTCGGCTACACAAATGCCGGTAAGTCGACGCTCTTCAATCGGGTGACTGGTGCAGGCGTCAAGGCAGAGGATCAGCTGTTTGCTACGCTTGATCCGACGATGCGGCAATTGACATTGCCCTCATCCAAGCCGGTCATTCTATCCGACACGGTCGGTTTCGTCGCCGATCTCCCGACCGATCTCGTCGCCGCTTTCAGGGCGACATTGGAAGAAGTCCGCACGGCTGATCTCATTATTCATGTGCGCGATGTGTCCCATGGGGAGACGGAGGCACAGCGTGAGGACGTTTTGGCGGTGCTGGCGGATCTCGATCTTGGGCATCATATCGACGATGGTCGGATCGTTGAATTCTGGAACAAGACGGACATGCTACCGGCTGATGAGACCCAACGATGGCAGGCCGGTCGTGAGCGCAAGGACGATGTTGTTCTGGGATCGGCGATGACCGGTGATGGCCTCGATAATCTCCTTTCGGTCATCGATCAAAGGCTGGCGCGGACCTCTGATGTGGTCGATCTGGTGATCGACGCCGCTGACGGTGCCGGCCTTGCTTGGCTTTATCGGCATGGTCGCGTTCTGGATCGTGTCGAGCAGGATGGCAAGACCCATATCAAGGCCGCTTTTGACCCAACTGAACGCGCTCTTTTAGAGCGTCAATTTTCGCTCGGAGCGTTGGCCGGGTCGATAGAAAAAAATTAGCATCAATGCCGTTGACAGGCGCCTTTCCCCCCCTTACATAGCCGGTTAGCACTCGCTCAAGGACAGTGCTAACAATCCTTTCATCAAAGAGGCTTCTAAGCGCGATCGCTCTTTTGATAGAACGCGTTAGGAAGTCTAGGGACGCACGGAGAAACTTATGCAGATTAAGCCTTTGCATGATCGGGTCGTGGTCCGCCGGCTCGACGAAGATACCAAGACGCCCGGCGGCATCATCATCCCCGACACTGCCAAAGAGAAGCCCATGCAGGGCGAAGTTGTTGCAGTCGGACCAGGCGGTCGCGACGACAGCGGCAAGCGGGTCGAGCCCGACGTCAAGGCCGGTGACACGGTGTTGTTCGGCAAGTGGTCCGGCACCGAGGTCAAGATCGGCGGCGAAGAGCTCTTGATCATGAAGGAAAGTGACATCATGGGCATCATCGAGGGATCGGCCGCCGCCAAGGCTGCTTAATTCCAACTCGTTGAGACCTAACTTTCAGGAGGCATGGCACTAATGGCTGCCAAAGAGATTAAATTCGATACCGATGCTCGCAGCAAGATGCTGAAGGGTGTCGACACCTTGGCCAATGCGGTCAAAGTCACTCTCGGTCCCAAGGGCCGTAACGTTGTCATTGAAAAGTCGTTCGGCGCTCCCCGGATTTCCAAGGACGGCGTGACCGTCGCCAAGGAAATCGAGCTCAGCGACAAATTCGAGAACATGGGCGCCCAGANNGTGAGGTTGCTTCCCGCACCTCTGATGAGGCCGGTGACGGCACCACCACGGCAACTGTTCTCGCCCAGGCGATCGTTCGTGAAGGTGCGAAGGCTGTGACCGCCGGGATGAACCCGATGGACCTCAAGCGTGGTGTCGACATGGCCGTTGAGGCTGTTGTCAGCCATGTGAAGTCCGGCTCCCGTCCGGTTGCTTCCGAGGCCGAGGTTGCTCAGGTCGGCACGATTTCCGCCAATGGCGACAAAGAAATCGGCGACATGATTGCCCAGGCCATGCAGAAGGTCGGCAAGGAAGGCGTGATCACCGTCGAGGAAGCCAAGGGTCTGGCAACCGAGCTTGATGTCGTCGAAGGCATGCAGTTCGACCGTGGCTATCTCTCGCCTTACTTTGTGACCAACTCCGAGAAGATGAACGTCGAGCTCGACGATCCCTTCATCCTTCTCCACGAGAAGAAGCTCTCCGGTCTTCAGCCTCTTCTTCCGGTTCTCGAGCAGATCGTTCAGGCCGGCAAGCCGCTCCTCATCATTGCTGAGGATGTCGAAGGCGAAGCCCTTGCCACCCTGGTGGTCAACAAGCTGCGTGGTGGCCTCAAGGTCGCTGCCGTCAAGGCCCCTGGCTTTGGCGATCGCAGGAAGGCGATGCTCGAGGATATCGCGATCCTCACCGGCGGTCAGGTGATCTCCGAGGATCTCGGCATCAAGCTTGAGCATGTCACCATGGAGATGCTGGGTACGGCCAAGAAGCTCCTCATCACCAAGGAAGAGACCACTGTTGTCGACGGTGCCGGTGACAAGACCGCCATCGAAGGCCGTTGCGGTCAGATCCGTGGCCAGATCGAAGAGACCAGCTCCGATTATGATCGTGAGAAGCTGCAGGAACGCCTGGCGAAGCTCGCCGGCGGTGTTGCCGTTCTCAAGGTCGGCGGTGCTACCGAGGTCGAGGTGAAGGAAAAGAAGGATCGCGTCGATGACGCCCTTCATGCAACCCGCGCTGCGGTCGAAGAAGGCGTTGTCGCTGGCGGTGGTGTCACCCTGCTTCGCGCCACCCAAAGTCTCGACAGCCTGAAGCCCGCCAATGACGACCAGCGCGTCGGCATCGACATCGTTCGTCGGTCGCTCTCCGCCCCAGTTCGTCAGATCGTGGCCAACGCCGGTGGCGATGGTTCGATCGTGGTCGGCAAGGTGCAGGAAAATGCTGACATCAACTTCGGCTACAATGCGCAGACCAGCGAATATGGCGACATGATGCAAGCTGGCATCATCGACCCGACCA
>JBOEHJ010000122.1:0-24140 GCA_050633905.1 Geminicoccales bacterium | reverse complement strand
TGCCGGGATACCCCGGGAGTACATTGTCAGGACGCTTAGCACCCCGCCGTTACCAGCGACGCACCGTCCGTAGGCTACTGTTGGCTGAACAACAGGTTCGCTACGCCGAATACCGCGCATGCCAATAGCCCCGATGTCGACGACATCAGGGTCAACATGCGTGTCCATCGACGTTGAACAATTATCGACCAAGCTTACGATTGTGTTTCACCTTTCCGTCCCAATACCGTCGACCGACATGGTCAACAGCTCAACATCAATTCCTGCATCCCTTGCGGATGCAGAGATTTGCTCAAACACGTCGTGCATGTGGTCGAACAATACCGTTAGATCGGCATGATCATTGACGAGCTATGAGTTGTTCGAACGCGTGGCGTTCGGTTCTTGCTCGGAAATCACGCATGATAGTGATAGGGGCTTTTGACCTTTAGAAGGTCATCGGAAAAGGCTATAGGACCTTTTCGGGGCTGGTAGATCTGGTACAGGACCGCCCTAGCAATCCTTGGGCATCTCTAAAGTACCCTGCATCCTAAGCGCACCCAAGAACACTGGAGCTATGGATTGATCCACGAACTTGACGGCTCTAGTCTTCGAAAATTTCCTTTGTTTTCAAAGACTTAGGTTAAAAACACAACCTCTGATCGCAATGGCATCCCCTAGGGGACTCGAACCCCTGTTTCCGCCGTGAGAGGGCGGCGTCCTAACCGCTAGACGAAGGGGACGCAGTCGAGACACGACTTATGTAAAAGGCTCTTCATTTTTTAGCAAGAGGGAACAGCGCGTTCAAAAGCTGCGACCAGCTCAATTTCTGCTGACCAGAGGAAAGCGTCGATCGGCTGCACCCATAAAAGGCGGTAGCCGCCGTCGATCAAGGTTCTTGCATCGCGGGCGAAGGTTGTGGGTTTGCAGGAGACCATGGCGATTTTTTCGACCTCGGAAGCGGCGAGGGCCGTTGCTTGGGGCGCCGCTCCCGCCCGTGGCGGGTCGACGATAGCGGCGTTGATGGCGTGAAGGTCCGAATGGTCCAGGGGCTGTCGCTCGAGGTCGCGAAGTTTAACGGTGAGGCGTTGGGCGATGCCGGCGGCTTTGGCGGCCGTCTTCATCGCCTCGACCATGGCCGGTGCACGTTCGAAGGCGATCACGTTGCGCCCATCCGCGGCGAGCGGCAGTCCAAATGTCCCGCATCCCGAAAAGAGATCGGCGACATGTTGGCTTGAGCCGATGGCCTCGATCACTGCCTCTCGAATGGCGGTTTCCGCATGTTCCGTCGCTTGAAGGAAGGCGCCGATCGGTAGCGCAAGCGGGATCCCGCCTAAGCTTACCATGGCAGGCCGCCGGACAGCGATTGGTTCGGGTGAGGCCGCAACATCCCGGCGCCAGACAATTCTTGCAACGTCAAAAGCATGAGCAAACGATCCCAAGCTCTCCAGATCGGCGAGATGGGGGGCTGTTGTTGTCTCCAATAAAAGGTCCAGGCCGGTCTCAGTCGTGGTCACATGGAGTTCGCCGCCTTTTGCAGCGAGGTCGAGGTTGCCTAAGAGCTTCCTCAAAGGTTCTAGAGTGGAGATGATCAAGGGATGAGTGATTGGGCAGGTTTCAATGTTGATGATGTGATGGCTTTGCGCCTCGCGAAAGCCGAGCGTTATCTCGCCATTCGGCTTTTTTTTCTGGTTTTTCTTCGATCCCTGAACGTGGCGGGGAGAGAAAGCCAAGCGGACGCGTCGCCTAGCCTCGGTATGACCTTCAATGGTCGAGCGGATCGTTATATCGCTCAAACCACGCTGATCGAGGGCCGTTCGAAGCTGCTGAACCTTCCATCCGTGGTAATCGTCGGCCGGAAGATGCTGGAGTTGGCAGCCGCCGCAGCGCTCGAAATGAGGGCAGGGTGGATCGGCGCGCTCGGCCAGGCTATGGCGCTGGATCACCCTTGCCCCATAGCCTTGGCCTCGTTTGGTGATAAGACGAACCCGCAGGCGATCGCCCGGAAGAGCTAGGGGGACGAAAATCGGCTGGCTATCGAGATACGCTATCCCGTCGCTGCCTCGGCCAAGGGTCTCGATCTCGACATCGTGATCCCCGCCGATCGCGGGATCGGGCTTTTGTCTGGGGGCGGGGCGGCCCTGCCTGCTTCGTCGCTTGCGGAGGCTCATCGCGATGGTATGATGCGCATCAAGCTGAGACGTTCGCCGCTCAATGCGTCGACCACAGCGAGATATTGCCCACCGTCCGCATCCTCGGCCAGCAGCACCAATCTCTTGCCATTGGCGATGACCTGATCGACCCTGGCACCTTCGGGTAAAGCGAGATCGATGGGGGCCGATGGCAGATCAACCGCTTCGCTAACTTCGCCGTCGCGGCTGGCCTTGAGCATGATCATCACGGCGAGCAGGATGACGCCTATGAGAAGAATGACACCGCTGGTGATGACGAACGCCTTGAGAACGCCTGGAACGGCAGCCCTGTTGGAGGCTGGCCCGCCACTCATTGTTGTGGCATCCGATGGGGGGCGTTCTGCGTGATGATCAACCATGACTGAAAACCTTAGCGTAACAGCGGGGCCGGCCGATGCCGATCTGCGTCTCGATAAATTCCTGGCGAGCAAGCTTAAAGACTTTTCCCGGGCACGCCTGCAAGCTTTATTGGCCGAGGGGCAAGTGCAGCGGGATGGTGTTCAGATAGCCGAGGGTTCGGCTCGGGTCAAACCGGGTCAGCAGTTTTCCGTAAGCATACCGCCGATCAAGCCCGCTATACCCGAGCCTGAAGCTATACCGCTCGATGTTCTCTTCGAAGACGAGCATCTGCTTATCTTGGAAAAACCGGCCGGCATGGTCGTGCATCCGGCCCCGGGCCATAGTAGTGGCACCTTGGTCAATGCACTGCTCGCCCATTGCAAGGACAGCCTTTCCGGGATCGGCGGTGTCCAGCGCCCAGGCATCGTTCATCGCCTAGACAAGGATGTGAGCGGCCTGATGGTGGTCGCCAAGCATGATAAAGCCCATATCGGCCTTAGCGCGCTATTTACCGTGCACAATATCGATCGCGCTTATGAGGCGATTGTCTGGGGGGTGCCCAGCCATTCCGAAGGCAAGGTCGATCAGCCGATCGGCCGACATCCAAAGGACCGAAAACGCATGGCTGTGGTGGCCAATGGCAAACGCGCGGTTACCCATTTCAAGCTCGTGGAGGCCGCTGGCCTTGGGGCGGCGAGAATGCGTCTGGTGCTCGAAACCGGCCGGACCCATCAAATTCGCGTTCATCTGGGCACGCTCGGCCTTGGCATTATTGGTGATCCAATCTACCGGCCCAGACGTATCCCAAAAGTTAATGACGAACTGACAAAAGAGATTAAATTTTTACAACGAATTACCTTGCACGCATGTCGGTTGAGCCTCGTTCATCCGATTACGAATGAAAAAATCTCCTTCGATCGACCGCCACCACTAGTTTTCAATGCTCTTTTTCATCAATTAATAGGGGAATTTTAGTCGTTCATCATTTGTTAACACTATGTAATCTAGTTATCATGCATGGCAGCTATTCGATAATACACTGGATTTTTGTTAGAGATCTGCAATATAATAAGCGTTAACACGTGACGTTAGGAGAACCAGCACTTTGGGCAACTTTTTATCCGTCCCGGCGGAAGGTACCGGTCTGTCCCGCTATCTCGACGAAATCCGGCGTTTTCCGATGCTGGAACCCGACGAGGAATTCATGCTCGCTAAGAAGTGGCGCGAGCAGGAGCATACCGATTCCGCCCACAAGCTTGTCACCAGTCATCTTCGACTCGTCGCCAAGATTGCGATGGGCTATCGAGGATATGGTCTGCCGATCAATGAGATCATCTCGGAGGGCAATGTCGGCTTGATGCAGGCGGTCAAGCGCTTCGACCCTGATCGTGGTTTTCGCCTCGCCACCTATGCGATGTGGTGGATCAGGGCTGCCATTCAGGAATACATCCTCCATTCCTGGTCCCTGGTTAAAATGGGCACGACGGCAGCGCAAAAGAAGTTGTTCTTCAACTTGCGCAAGCTTAAAGGCCAGATGCAGGCGATCGAAGATGGTGATCTGAAGCCTGAGGTGGTCAAGGCGATCGCGGATCGGCTCGATGTCACCGAAGACGACGTGATCAGCATGAACCGACGCCTGAGCGGCAGTGATCATTCGCTCAACGTCCCCCTTCGCGCCGATGGTGATAGCGAATGGCAGGACTGGCTGGTGGATGAGTCGCCAACCCAGGAGAAAACCATTGCAGATGCCGAGGAGCATGATCACCGCATGTCGTTGCTCCATCGTGCGATGGACGTTCTGAACGAGCGAGAGCAGCATATTCTGCGAGAGCGGCGTCTTAAGGATGAGCCGAGCACGCTGGAAGAACTCAGCCACGAATATAACATCTCGCGCGAACGCGTGCGCCAGATCGAAGTTCGTGCGTTCGAGAAGTTGCAAAAGCAGATGAAGACCCTGGAAGCAGAGCAGGCGGTCGCCATGGCGCAGGCCTTGCCATCCCCCGAGCAGCAGCCAGCGGCTGCAGGTTAGACTTTTTTCGATCTGATGAAGACGCTGTCGGCCCTCAGGTCGGCAGCGTTTTTGACGATACGAACGTCGGCGTGGATTTGGGTTGGTCGCTTTGCTGATGGTTTATGGCGATGCGACGCCGATGGCTTGGCGGAATTGCTCCGCCATCCAGGCTGCGTTGTTAGTGGGCAGAACCAGCGGATCATCGCTGAGCTCGGTTTTAGCAACGGCTAGGGCCGGGCCGGGCTCGTCAAACAGAAATTCTCCCAGTTTTTCGATATCGTCTTGGCCGTTGGGGCTTATCGTTTTTCGAATGCCGGCACCTTCGGCCATCGCCCGGATGTCTGTCGATCCGGCGGTTAGCCCCATCTGCTGCCCGGTTTCACCAAAAGCCTGATTATCGAGGACGAGGATAGCGAGATTGATGCAAGGGGCATTGGCAATCGCCGCGAGGCTGCCGATCCCCATCATCATTTCACCGTCCCCAGTGATGACCACCACACGTCTATCCGGCTGTGCAAGGGCAAGGCCGAGGCCGATCGAGCAGGCAAGGCCCATGGCCCCCCAGAGATAGACATTGCCAGGATGGTCGCCGGCAGCAGCCAAATCCCATGTGGAAGCGCCTAGACCGCCAACGACAAGGCTTGATCCTCGTCTTGCCAAAAGTGCTGCTACAAGGCTTCGGCGATCGAAGCGGGTTTTTGTCGAACCTGTCATGATCCTGCCTCATCGCTGCCGAATGTCTTGGCGCCGATCACCTGCTGTCCGACCAGCACGGCGACAGCGACATGACTGTTGAACGCGAAATCGATGGCCGCGGCCATGGTTTCACCAACGGCCTCCGCATCATGGACCGGGTAGCAGGTTACCCCCATCGTTTCCATAATCGTCTGCGCGTTGCGCCCCATCGGTACCTGCCAGCCGTTGAATTCGCCCCATTGCCCACGCATGGTAATCAGCATCAGGCAGGGGATCCGACAGACCGCGGGGAGGGAGAGGGCGTTCACCACATTACCGACGCCACTCGATTGCATCAGCAAAGCAGCGCGCTCGCCGCCGAGCCAAGCACCTGTAAGAAGGCCGAGACCCTCGTCTTCCCTGGTCAAGGTCAGAACCTTCATGGCGTTGTCGTTCTGGCAGAGCTTAAGAAGTCGGGTCAGGCCGGCATCAGGCACAGTGCCGATCTGACGAATTTCCTTGGCCGCGAACGCCGAATGAACGTCCGCCGCCCAATCGTCTTTAACGGGCGTCATCGCTGCGTCCGTTTTCGGTTTCCGACGGCGATGACTTGGATCGCTGTCTGAACAGGGCACGCAGCAACGCGAAGGTTCCTCGTCGACTTCTGATCCGCCAAGCAGGCCGCCAGGCGAGGTTCGTAACCTCACGCCAATCATCATCCGAGCGCGACTTCCGCCAATCCTTGGCGACCACCTCGATAAGGTCCATCACCCACCTCCCTAAGATCCAGACCAAACCATGCGAACACAGTCACTGATCAAGCGCAAGGGAGAGCTGGTGCTACCTGTCCTGGAAAGACGCAGGTGTTGTGTTCGATAGGAATGACCCCCGAGGCCTCGCGACAACAGTCCTTATAATCTCGAGTTTTTGGTGCATTCATCGACTGCAGTGGGAGCTTAAGTGATGTGGTCACATCACTAGGCGGTGCAATCCATCTGACCCGTTGCGGCCATACGGCTGTCGTCATTCGTGCTGTTCGCCATGGGAACGGCCACAGCCAAAATGCCGACTAAGGCTGCTAATATCAGCCAGGACGCGAGATGCACGCGACCGCTTATTTGACGATCTTTTGGTTGATAATCCTCAAAGGCCATCGAACGTCTCCTCATCTTTCGACCTCGTTATACGCCTTGATTGTTTCAGACGTTCGTCAAAATTGTTTCAAATGTTGCTAAACGGCGTGCTGGGCACATCTGGTTACATCTTTTCCTTGGCGGTCGAAATTCGCATCTTTGGTGAACAAAAGGCGTCGAGGCCAAAAATCTCGCCAAGCCATTGTAGAGGCGCCAGGGAGTATGTTCTTAACGAAGCGTTAAGTAAAATATTTGATCAAAAATACGACGCAACATCATGAATTAAATAAATAAATTGTGAAAATGAAAAAACTAACGCACGTTAACACATTGACGAACCGCTTTCCATAAAATGCCAGACAAATGCAACTCGATCTCGAGCGGCCAGGCTTTTTGGAAGGGTCTTCGTCCATGCAGAACTTATTGTCCACGACAGCTCTAACCCATTTTCGATCCACTTTTGCGCGGCCTCTTGAGAAAGCGTCTTCGATCCTTAGGAACCAAGATGGTGGTATCGCCATGGCGATGGGGCTGTTGGTGGTTCCGCTTGCTTTGCTCCTGGGTTTGGCCGTCGATGGCGGCCTTGCCTATAGCGCACGCAGCAAGTTGCAGGGGGCCGCCGATTCTGCGGTGCTCGCCGGTGCTCAGGCGGCTTCGGTCGAAGGCAGCGATGTGTTGGCGGATGCCAAGAAATACTTCGATGCCAATTACCCAGAAGAGTTTATCGGCGGGCAGCTGACCACGTTTGAAAGCACGTTTGACGACGAGAGCCGAGAGCTTACGGTTAGCGCAGAGGCTGAGATTCCAACAGCCTTTATGCGCGTCGCGGGCTTCGAGACCATGTCAGTTGCCGTGCGGTCAACCGCGCAGCAGCAGCTAAGCGGGATCGAACTGGCTCTGGTCCTGGATGTCACCGGATCGATGAACCAGGCAGATCCGAGTGGTGGTACCAAAATCAACTCGCTAAAGACAGCCGCGAACAGTTTGCTGGATATCATCTACGGCGAGAACGATACGATCGACGATGTCGCCGTCTCGGTCATTCCCTACAACACGACGATCAATCTGGGTTCTGATCGTACGGGTTTTCTGACCGGTTTCGATGCCGATTCTTTTGGTGCCGATGGCTGGAAGGGCTGCGTCGAGGCAAGAGATGGGGGGAATGATCGGGACGATACGCCGCCATCGGAAGAGGCCTTCACAGCCCTTCTCTGGCCGGTCGACGATCGCAATAATCGTGAAAGCGATCCCAATAAAGGTTGTCTGGATAGTGAGGTCTTGCCGCTGACTTCCGAAAAGTCCGTCGTCTCGGAGCATATCGATGATCTGGACGCTGAAGGCTTTACCATGACCAATGTCGGCTTCACTTGGGGGTGGCGAACCATCTCACCGCGTTGGCAGGGAGAATGGGGAACGAACGGCGTGCCGGTTGCGTATGATCACCCAACCATCAAGAAGGCCATTATCTTCATGACCGATGGCATCGCCGTCGTGCCGCAGGGGCGCTACACGGCCTATGGATTCCTGCGCGAAGGCCGCCTTGGCAGTCAAAATAGGCGGCGAGCAGCGGGCGAAATCAATGATCGATTGCTGGAAACCTGCGAACTGGCGAAGGCTGAAGATATCGAGGTTTATACCGTGATGTTCGCCCTCGACGACGCCGCCGTTGAGAGGGATTACCGAGCCTGCGCTACCTCCGATGATCATTTCTTTGATGCGCCTGATGGCGATGAGCTCGAGGCGGCCTTCAATGAAATCGCCGGTCAGCTCACCTCCCTTCGCCTGACCCAATAATCAAGACTTAAGAAGGAACGAACAGATGTCGATTTGCGCAGATCAATTCAGACTTACCCCGCTTAAGCTCATCCGCCGCTTCGTGACAGGCCGCAGAGGCCAAAGCGGCTCCGCCATGGTCGAGTTCGCCCTGATTGTGCCGGCATTCCTGGCGATCGTCGGTGGTATTATGGAGTTCTCCGGCCTTCTCTTTGCGCAAACCCTGCTCGAAGGTGGTGTCAGGGAAGCCTCTCGGTTCGGGATCATTGGTTCGACCCCGAACAACAGCTCCCGTGAAGACGCGATCCTTGCGATTATAGAAAAGAACTCGTTTGGCATCATCGATGTCGACGATATCAGGCTCGAGACCCTGGCCTACGATTCCTTCAGCTCGATCGGCGAGCCGGAGCCCTTTGACGATGCCAATGGCAATGGACGTTTCGATGAGGATGAAGGCTTCGTGGATGTGAACGGCAATGGATCGCGCGATGAAGATCAGGGACAAGCGGGGCCCGGCGCTGCCGATCAGGTGGTTCTCTACCGGGTGGCTTACGATTGGGACGTCATGATCCCGATCTTCGAGCCCTTCTTCGGCGAGCAGGTTGCCCTGCAAGCGACGGTAGCCGTGCGCAATGAGCCGTTCGGCACGTAATTCAAACCGTCGAGGAGCGTCCTGATCTTAACACTCCTTCGAACACTGATCGCTAAAGCGCCCTTCGTCCGACCAACCATGCCAGAGTTTTTTTCTGGGTAGGTTGAACCAGCCCTCTCCTTCGCACGCCGAACGACGTTGTCGTTCATCCGCCGAAGCGTAGCAATAATCTCGAAAGGTTCTGCTGGGGAGAGGGCTAGTGTCATTCGAAGGAATCTCGGTGCGAGTTCTTAAGAGGCTAACATTTAAGCGATATTAACTTAAAGATGATAATGAAACACTATTGATAAACTTAAACGTTTGTTTACAACAGGGCATTCTATGATCGTATTGAGGGAAATTCCATATGAGGCGTTTTGGCTCCAGGGTCGCTTCGGTAGTGGCCGTCGTTCTTCTCTTCGGGATCGCCTGGGTACCGAATTCAGCGCCAGGCGCGGCGGTCCTCAAGCAGGGGCCCGAGAAATGCAAGAAATGCCATAAGGCTGAGCATGCGGTCTGGGCAGGGTCGCCTCACGGTAAGTCGTTCCGCGAAATTCATAAGCACGACAAGGCGAAAACGATTGCCAAGAAGGTCGGCGGTGGCAAGATGCGCAATAATGCGACTTGCCAGCAATGTCACTACACGGTGATCGACAAGCGCGGAAAGCCGAGACCTGGTGCTGGCCCGTCATGCGAAAGCTGTCATGGCAATGCAACCAACTGGATCGAGGTCCATAACAACGAAAAGCGACCGAAAAAAGATCGCCGCAGCGAGACCATCCCAATGGGGATGATCTGGTCCGATATGAAATACGATATTGTCGAGAACTGCTTCGGTTGTCATGGACTGAGCAAGCTACCGGGTGACACGATCAATGCCTTGCTCGATGCCGGTCATCCGATCAATGGCGATTATGAGGTCGTTCGATACTCCCAAGGATCTGTTCGTCACCGTTTTTATCCGCCTAATGTCACGGTCAACGCCGAGATGAGCGCGGGCGAGCTTGCGAATTTCTACACTATTGGCCAGATGGTTTCACTGGTGGATGCGGCCCAAGCGAAAGGGAAAAGTCAGCATCCCGCCTTCCAAGAAGCCATGGCAAAGCGGATCGAGCGCGCCAAACAGGCCTTGTCGGGATTGCCCGAAGCCAAGGGTTTGATCGCAAATCCATCGGAAAAAAAGGCGCGCAAGGCGGTTGGCGATCTCGCCAATCGTGATGTTAGTGGCGCCGTTGGGCGATTTCTTCCAGCGAGCAACAGCTACAAGTGACCGACATAACGATGCCGGTGGCGACCGCGAAATCGGCGGTCGGCTGGACAGACCTACCGAAATGGGACGATCCTAATGCGGTGACCTCAGTGGTCAGGCCACAACGTTGGGATCGGCCCTTCGGCGCGGACATGACGGCTGACCAAGTAGCTAAGGTCGCCGAGCGCCCAGAATTTTCGCTCATCGATCAAACGCGCTTCCCGCCGAGCATTCCCCTTGAAGGCATTCTCGCCAATGACACGCGCATCGTGCGCTGCAAGGCCGGTGAATTGTTGCTGCGTGAAGGCGATTATGGCCAATCTGCCTTCCTGGTTTTGTCGGGCCAGCTGCGCGTCGTGATTGAGCCCGGATTGCCGGACGACGTCCTTGGTCGTGGTACGCGTAAGCGTCGGAGCTGGCTTCGCGCTCTTGCCGGTTTTTTTCCGTCAAGACGGGTTCCGGAAGCGAGAGAACTTCGTCAATCCCATGCTTTGCCGGCCCATGCAGACGGGCGCCAACGACAGCTCTTCGGTAAGATCGATGTGTCGCAAACGATCAATCAGCACCGGACCAAGGCCTTGGTTGAGGGCGATTTGTTCGGTGAAATGGCGGCACTTACACGTCTGCCGCGACGGGCCTCCGTCTTCGCCGAGACCGACGCCGATCTCCTTGAGATCCGATGGCAGGGGTTGCGCGAATTGCGGCGTTTCGATTCAGGCTGGCGCGGCCGTATCGACGATCTCTACAAGGAAAATGCCCTGAATGCGCAACTGCGCGCCAGCAAACTGTTCGCCGATCTGCCGGATAAGGTTCTAAAAGACATCGCCAAGAACGCGATTTTCGAGACTTACGGAAGCTTTGATTGGCATCATGCGCGACGCCGAGAGAAAGAACGGGGCGGCACCAGCAACGAGACCTTGATCTGCGACGAGGGTGATTATCCCGATGGGCTTCTCCTTGTCGGGACGGGATTTGCACGAGTTTCGATCAAGCAAGGTGCCGCTAAACGAACACTGACCTATCTTGCCGCTGGTGATTGCTTTGGCCTGCATGAGCTTTATCGAAGCTGGCAGGCATCAAAGAACCAACAGCCGCTAGCGCCGGAAGCGATGCGCTTGGAGACTGGGCTGGCCGCGATCGGCTATGTCGATATTATTCGCATACCGCCTCATTATCTTGAGCAGCATCTGTTTCCAGTGCTCGACCTTAAGGATCAACCATTTTCGGCCCTCGCCAACCGGCCACTCGTCGAGGATAGCTTGATCCATTGGGCTGGCGATGAGCATTTGATCAACGGCACCCAGACGATGGTCATCGATCTGGAACGTTGTGTGCGCTGTGACGAATGTGTGCGAGCCTGTGCCGCGACCCATGATGGCAATCCTAGATTTCTGCGTGAAGGGCAGGTGCATGACCGCTGGATGGTCGCCCATGCTTGCATGCATTGCATCGATCCAGTTTGCATGATCGATTGCCCGACGGGTGCCATTCACCGTGAGCGCGAGACGGGCTCTGTCGTCATCAATCCGGAAAGTTGTATCGGTTGCGCGACCTGCGCAGATTCCTGTCCATATGGCAATATTCGCATGGTCGAACTCTGTGAGAGCGACGGCAGTTCGGTCGTCGACGAGACCACGAGGGCGCCGATCAACCGCGCCACGAAATGCGATTTCTGCGTCGATAATTTCGGCGGCCCGGCTTGTGTTCGAGCCTGCCCGCAGGACGCATTGGCGCGCGTCAACCTCATTCATCTGGCGGCTCGGAGCCAAGGTCATGAACGTTTCGAGGCTTGATCGAAGGGACAAGGTTCTCCTGATCTCAGGGCTCCTCGTCGCAAGTCTGATTTGGGTTGCAACACAACAGATCAGCTGGATGGTGATCCATCCCGCCTTCCTCAGTGGCTATCTGCTGGCCGTGATCGCGGCGACGCAAGGGCTTTTCACCCTGCGCAAACGCTTGCCCGGCCTACCGATCGGTGCAGCCAGCACCTGGCTAAAATTGCATGTTGTTGGCGGTCTGGTCCTTTTGCCAGTCTTTTGGTTGCATTTGGGGAAAGTCTGGCCAAATGGTCTCTTCGAACAAGGTCTAGCCTGTCTGTTCTACCTGATGATCTTGACCGGCATTCTCGGACGGCTCCTGCAAAAGGCCTTGCCGATTGCGCTCGCCACATCCGGTGGCGAGGTCAACTTTGAGCGTATTCCAGGCGACATCATCCGTCTGCGCCATGCTGTCGAGCAATTGTTGATCGACTGTGCTGCAGAGACCGGCAAACGTTCCTTGGCCCTGGCTTATGAGCAATCCCTGGGTTGGTATTTCCGTCGCCCCCGTTTCTTGTTCAGCTGTTTTTTCGGCATGGCGAGAGGTCGTCATTGGTACAACAATCAAGCCCGCGTGCTCGAGCGTACCCTTGGCGCCGATGAGCAGGGCTATCTGGAGAAGATGAGCGCGCTTGCATCGAAGAAGCATCTGCTTGATCTGCATTATGCGCAGCAGGGCCTGCTCAGATACTGGCTGTTTTTGCATACACCTATCGCTGTTGCCTTCTATGTCGGTGTGATTTGGCACATCATGCTGGTCCATCTGTACGCACAATGACAGATCAGAATCCATCTGCACCGGGCACGGGGTCGGACCCGAGCAATCATCGCGCTCGCAGCTATGAGCGCCCGGACTTTCCCTTTCGCTGTGGACGCGAGGGGCTCTGGAGCCTTGCTTGCGGTCGCGGACCGAATGTCGATGGAAGTTGCGGCGGCATCAGCGAATGCCTGCCGATCCGCAAAGGCGATCGTTGGCATTGCAGCCGGCCGGTCTCGGCTGGTGGTCCTTGCGAGAACGGGCCAAAGCCGGATGGCGGTTGTTATATCAACCGTCCGCCATGTCGCCCGAGGACTAGCATGAGGGCAAAGAGACGCCGTGCAAGCATCTTTGCGTTCCTAGTCAGTCTAAGCGTTATCGTGGCATTTTTTGTAACGCCATCGGGCCTTTTCGGCTTCGATCGCAACCTGTCGATCCCTGGCGGACTGACCGCCGCTCATCATAATCTGATTGATGGCAATCGATGTGAGTTATGTCACGCAGGGCATCTGCGGAAGGGATTTGACCTGATCGCCGCCGTCGTCGAGACGGAGGATCTATCCCTGCAATGCATCAACTGCCACGAATTCGATAAACTGGCGTTGCTACCGCATAACAGCCAAGCGCAGCAGGTTGGCGTTTTGCCGCGCAAATTGACGGATCATACAGAGCGCGCGGGTCAGATCTGCCGAGATCAGTTTGGCCCAGGACAACCAGGCCACACATCGACGGCCTCATCAACCGACTGCAACACAGCGCTAAGCTGTATTGGTTGCCACACCGAGCATAAGGGAGCCGATGCCGATATTGTCGCTCTCTCTGATCAAGAATGTCACCAATGTCATGAAGAATCCAAAGTCTTCGATGATTTCCAGGGCTTGCATGGCGATCCCCACCCACCCTTCAGCGACGGTTTTGGGCAGGCGACGTCGACATTGATCAACTTCGATCATGCCAAGCATTTGGATGGTCACTTCAATAAGGCGGCCTATAAAGACAGAAGACCAACGGACTGCCTGGCTTGTCATAACGCGCCAGATGGCAGCGATGAGGTGGCGATCCCGAGTTTTGAGGAGGGCTGCGCCGCTTGCCATGAAGAAGACATTGCGGACAAGCCTCTCTTATTACTGGTATGGCCTGAATTGGAGACGATGGATGTCCCTTCTGATCAGGTGAACGATGTCTGTGGCATGTCGGCAAGTTGGGACCCGGAGGATTTTGATCCCGCGTCATTCGACATACCGGGCCCGATCGATTCCCTGATGTTGGAGATCGATCCAGACGACATGACCAGCTATGGTGATCCTTATCAGCAACTCGCTCGAACGCTCGCTGTTGAAGGTGTCCAGCCGCTGATGGACCTGATCTCGAGCAAGGGCGGAGACCCTTCTGTCTTGCTCGCAGGGTTAGCCCCGGAGACAGTGTCCCGTGCTGCCTGTTATTGGCTCGTCAATCAGGAATATGAGGGCTTTGCTCATGCCGATGCCAAGGGCTGGATCGCGGAGCCTCTTGCTCTTGGCTATCGTCCGAGCATGCATGCCGATCCGACGCTTAAGGCATGGCTGGACTATGGTCTGAAACTCAATGCCGATATGGCGGATGACAGCTTGCTCGATGATGTTAAGATCAGTCTCTTCGATCCTGAGACCGGCCCTGGACGTTGCGCCGCCTGCCATCGCCTGGAGGCCGATCCAGCATTTCAATGGGCGCCTGCGCCAAGCCTAAAAGCGCACACCAACTTTAGCCACCGCCCCCATCTTGCTTTGGAAAAGGCCAGGGGAGGCAATCTCTGCAACGGCTGTCATCAACTCCGCCCGACTGATCCTGCAACGGATAGCACAACCTTTGCTGCCATTGGCTTGGCGACATGCCAGGAATGCCACGGAGAGGGTAGTGTCAGTGCTCGATGTGCAAATTGTCATGATTATCATCCGTTACGCTAAGTAAAAATTAACCAACGGAACGCTAACTTCCCGGATCTCTGGCTCATGGGCCGCGTTTAGTGGCCACGATCCAATCGACATCCCGGGAGTTATCAATGTTTCACGGGCGCTTATGGCTGATATCGTTGGTCCAGCTCTGTCTCGTAGTCCTTTTCTTTGCCTTTCCGTCAAAGGCTGAAGAAACAGTAGATCCTCATGCTGATATTCTTTCTGAGGAAGCTTATCCACGCGCGGCGCAATGTGGCACTTGTCACACGAAAATCTATCGGCAATGGGCATCATCCAACCATGCCTATTCGTCGATTTCGCCTATGTTTCATAAATTTGAACAGCGTATCAATGAGCTGGCCTCGGGCACGGTTGGCGCTTTTTGCGTTCGTTGCCATCAGCAGATCGGAACGCAGCTTGGTGAACCGCGCGAGGCGGCTCTTTGGGAACGAAGTGCTATCGCCCGCGAAGGGGTGACTTGCATCACCTGCCATCGTGTCAATGAGGAATATGGCAAGGTTAATGGTGCTCGAACGGTCTTACCCGGTGATATTCATCAACCCGTCACCGGCAGCGCTCGCGATGGCGTGCTTGATCAGGTCCTTGCTGACCCGGAGACCTATCGGATCGCAAAGTCAGCCGAAGATCGCGGCACGCCGATCCATTTGAGTGTGCGGGCTTTCGATCAGATCGAGAAATCGGAATTCTGCGTCTCATGCCATCAGGTTGCGGTACATCCGAATATCAAGCTTGAGGTCGTTTGGGATCAGTATCGGAACTCACCGGCCTTTGAAGACGGTGTTACCTGCCAGGAGTGTCATATGGGCAAGGTTCCTGGTCGTGCCGAGGGCTATGAAACAGCACCAGTCGCCATCGTCAATGACGAGGAGATCAATCCTGAGCGTCTCCATCACAATCATGCTTTCTACGGGCCAGGCTATCCCATCGCTCATCCCGGCATCTTTCCTCATCATCCCGATAACGAGCAGTGGACCATCGAGGAATGGCTGCAATTCGATTGGCGTGCTGGATGGGGAACGGAGGACTTTGAGGAATCATTGGATGAGGGGCTGATCGAGGTCGAATTTCCAGAAGTTTGGGAAGACCCGACGGATCGCGAAGATGCCCGCTGGATTGTCGATGAGGCGCTGGCCATGCTTGAGGAAAAGCGCGTTCTTCGGGAGGCCGTCATGAACAACGGCTCAAAGGTTGAAGGGCCAATCTTCGATGCAGCGCCTGAAGTTGGTCAAGATTTTTCCTTTTCCTACAATGTCATCAATACGAACCCCGGTCATAACCTTCCCTCTGGTTCGCTCGGCGCCCAGCCTGAGATCTGGCTGAACGTTGCCATCACCGACCCTGAAGGTCGCAATGTCTGGGAATCTGGTTACGTCGATAGTGCTGGCGACATGGCTGATCTCCATTCGCAGGACGTTGCGGCTGGGCTGATCGAGCATGATGATCAGCTCTTTAATCTTCAAACCAAATTTCTGACGACGAATGTCAAAGGAACGGATCGGGAAATGCCGCTTCCGGTCAATCTGGATATCGATCAGATACCCTACATTCGGCCAAGTGCCGTACCGACAACGGTCTTGAACCACCCTCCCTTCATTCGCATGGAGGGTAGAAGCTTGCCGCCGCTCGGCAATCGGTTTGCACATTATAAGGTTCCAGGGAGCGTCTTCAAACACGCTGGCGCCTATCGTTTTTCTGTGCGCCTTCGTTCGCGAGCGGAGCCGATCTATTTCATGCGCTTCGTCAATGCGACGCGAGAGATGGAGCAAGCTATGAATGAGTGGATGATTGATATCCACCCTTATGCGGTAGAGATTGATGTCAAATAAGATTGAAAAAACGCACGATTGTAAGAGCTTAAAGCAATCACCGATTCACGGTCGTTTGAGCCTGATGGCATGTCTCCTTTGTGGGCTTATGCCTCTCGGCACTTCGGTCCTTGCCGGCTCGCTCTATTGGGACTCGGGTGCTCCCAACGATCCTAATGACCGCCATGCTCGACGGCATATGCCTCAATCGCCAGTCCGCGAATTGGAACGCAATCGATCAACAATTGATAGCAGCGCAGGCGCTTCGATGACCGCTCAACCGGAGCAGGCGATGAAGATACCTTCTTCAGAGCAGCCTGCTCGAACGGTCTTAATCGATGAGACAACACCATCAACGCATGACCCGTCATCTATCGCCGTGGAAAACGCACCGAGCATTGATGCAACAGGCATTGTCATCGATCAGCAGATCGACAAGGCATCCAAGAGCAAAGAACAAGAATTGCACCATGCTGCATCGGAAGAGGACGATCGGGTGCGTGCGGTTGTCTATGATCGAACTGCCTTCCGGAGCGATCCGGTTTATCAAGACGAAGCATATGACGCTGATGCCCAGATCCTGATCTATGGTGGCAAGACTGAAGTTGCCACTCAGCGTCCCATACCGGAGATAGGCCGCCCGCTTTATGATGTCGGACCGCTGGACCAGGGCGTCAATCTACTCGGTCAAAAGAACCTGATTTTTGGTCATCTCTATGGTTTTGGTGATTGGCGTACAGCTGTCGCCTTGAATAACAATGGCGACCAGGAGATTACCCAAATCGCGACGAGGCTCAATCTCGATCTTGATCTCGGGCTCACCGCGACGGAGCGGTTGCATGCGCTCCTGCAGCCCCTGCAAAAGGACGGCGCTTTCACACGCTGCGAATTCGGCGGCGATGATGCGATCAATGATTGCGAACTCGAACTCGACTTCGAACCGCAAACGCTCTTTTTTGAGGGCGACCTTGCTGCCATTGCTGCCGGCGTAACGGATAGCTATGCCAGCCAAGATCTACCTGTAACAGGTGGGCTTATTCCTCTCCTGTTCCAAAATGGGATTTGGGTGGAGGATGCTTTTTGGGGTGGTGCGGCCTCAATGCCTGCGATGAACAGTCGGGAGCTCGATATCTCGAATGCTGACGTTACAGCTTTTGTTGGATTCGACGAAGTCAATGCGAATGGTGTCGTTGATGCAAGTGGCAAGGTTGCTGAATCCAACGTCAATATCTACGGCATTGCAACGTTTATCGAGGCACTGGAAGGCTATATCGAAGCTGGCTACGGCTATGTTGACGCCGAAGATAATCTCAGTGATCAGGACTATCATAGCGCCACGGTCGCGTTGACGAGGCGTTATGGTGGAAAAATTTCCAACAGCGTTCGTTTAGTAGGAAGCTTTGGTCAAGATCGTGATCAAGGAAAGAATCAAAACGGCTTGATGGTTCTCGTCGAGAACTCACTAGTTACGAGTAAACCCTATCAATTGGTCCCCTATGCCAACTTCTTTGTCGGCATTGACCGGCCGGTTCCTCTGGCCAGGCAAAATGGTATTCTCAAAAATACTGGTATTAGTTTCGAGAGCGATGCGCTCACTGGTTTCCCATTCCTCGATGATACCGGACAGAATGCCTATGGCGGCGCCCTGGGGGTCGAATATCTTTTCGACCTTGATCAGCAGATCGTGGTTGAAGTCGCCACTGCGCGTAGCTTGGATGATATTTCATCAAGCCGCTCCGAACTAGACGGTGATCAGTACGCGATAAGCGCGCGATATCAACTCCCCCTCAATAATGCTTGGCTTCTCAGGGCCGATGCGATCTATGGCCTGCTTAGAAACGATGACGATCTAGCGGGGATTCGGACCGAACTCAGGTTTAAATTCTGAGGCTACTTTCAGAGAGACAGCGCATTATGTTGTTACAAATGATTGGTTTCTTGGTGGTTGCCTTGCTCTTGGCACAATTGTTTGCCACCGCTTATCGAAAGGTGAGCGAAGCCCAAGCCATTAATCAGATAGCGATAGTTGAGACCTCCTATCTCCGCAGATTGACCGAAGAAGCAGAGATGAGGACGAGAGTTCAACGTGAGCGCATCGACTCGGCTTGGCATGGTTGGCGAAAATTCCGAGTGTTATCGATTGCGGATGAGACTGATGCCGTCAAATCTTTCTATCTTGTTCCTCATGATAAGAAGCCGTTACCTCCATTTCTGCCTGGCCAGTATTTGACGTTACAAGTTCGACCTCCCGACCAAATGAAACCACTCATTCGCTGCTATTCACTGTCATGTTCTCCCAGCCAAGATTTTTATCGGATCTCGGTGAAGCAAGAGGGTGCTGGGCCTGGTGCACCTGAACGTCCGCCTGGTCTGGTATCGACCTTTCTTCATGAGAAGGTCAACGAGGGTGATTTTATCGACGTCAAGTCGCCTGGGGGCGCATTTTATCTCGATCTCAGCCGGCATACGCCTGTCGTGCTTATCGCTGGTGGTATTGGCATTACGCCAATCTTTAGCATGCTTGATTCCATTGTTGCACAGGGATCGAAGAGGGAGGTCTGGTTCTTTCTCGGCGTTCGCAGTCGTGGAGATCATCCTATGTACGGCCCACTGATTGACTACGCCAAACGCGTTGAAAACCTTCGGCTCGTCGTTTGTTACAGTGATCCGTCGCCAAGCTGTAGGCAAGGGATAGATTATCATCATCATGGGGTCGTCTCGGTGAGCCTGATGCGAGACATGTTGAACGCCAATAACTATGACTTTTATTTTTGCGGCCCACCCGGAATGATGGAAGCACTGCATAGTGGGTTGCGCGATTGGGGAGTGCCCAACGATCGCTTGCATTACGAAGCTTTTGGGCCGGCCACCGTAAATAGCTTAGTAAAAAATGATGATCCAAAGGACTTCAAAATTTCCTTTATTCGCTCGAAGAAAGATATTTCCTGGAGCAATAATTCTGGTTCTATTTTGGACGTCGCTGAGGCGAATGGTATCCGTGTCGATAGCGGTTGTCGCTCAGGGAATTGCGGTGCCTGTGCGATAGCGATCAAGAGTGGAGCGATCGATTATTTGAATGTTCCAGGCCAACCGCCCGAAGAGGGAACATGCCTCATCTGTTCTGCTGTGCCGACCTCCAACCTTGAACTTGATGCCTAGAGCGCTTTCCAATCATCCGCGGTCATATTCAGCAGCGGCAACGTTGTTTTCGCATTCTGCCGGCGTGAACAGTTTGATGGCCTCGGCGAAGGCGTTCCAGAGATCATCGACGGTTCGCGCGGCAGACAGCGAAACATAGCGCTGGTGCGGTCGATTGCTTGTCGGATGGCGACCGGCTTGTGAGCGGGCAGGGGGCTTGGAGCCGCTTCGTCTCTTGTCCAAGGGGCTACAGCGGGTGATGCCGGGTTTCATCACCACCAAGATAGGTGAGCTCGAAACCATCGATGATCTGAAGCGGCAAATCGAGGATGCCTCCAAAGACGTCGATATCGACGAGCTCGGTAGCGCACCCCAATGCGGGTTTGCCTCGGCCGAGGAGGGCAATACCATCAAGGCTGAGGATTAGCGGCAGAAGCTGGAGCTGGTGGTGAAGACTGCAGAGGACATTTGGGGTGGCGTCTGACCCGTGCTACGGGTTCGTTGAATGAGGGATCTTCCCAGCGGTCAAAGACCGGACTATCAAGGGTGCAGGGTGATAACGCTAGCAACACGCCTTGCGTTGATGACAAGGTCACGCATGGGATCAAGGACCGTGGCTCTGATCGGGTCAGCGGCGACTTGAGCGAAGGAGAGATTGAGATGAAGATGACGACGGAAGAGGCCTTCGTCAAAGTCCTGCAGCGCCATGGCATCGAACATGCCTTTGGGATTATCGGCTCGGCCATGATGCCGATTTCGGACTTGTTTCCTGCTGCCGGCATCAAGTTCTGGGACTGCGCCCATGAGTGCAATGCCGGGATGTCGGCGGATGGCTACACGCGGGCAAGCGGCAAGATGTCCATGGCGATCGCGCAAAATGGCCCGGGCATTACCAATTTCGTTACCCCGATCAAGACGGCGTTTTGGAACCACACACCGCTTTTGCTGGTAACGCCACAAGCTGCCAACAAGACCATTGGCCAAGGCGGGTTCCAGGAAATCCCGCAGATGAAGCTCTTCGAGGAGATGGTCTGCTATCAAGAAGAAGTGCGCGACCCAACGCGGGTTGCGGAGGTTTTGAACCGTGTCATCGAGCAAGCTTTTCGCGGATCGGCGCCGGCTCAGATCAATGTGCCGCGCGACTACTGGACCCAGGTGATCGATGTCGAGCTCCCGGAAATCGTCCGGTTTGAGCGACCGAGCGGTGGAGCGAACGCGATCATCGAGGCAGCAAAACTGCTGTCGGAGGCCAAATTTCCGGTGATCCTGAACGGCGCTGGCGTGGTCATCGGTAGCGCGATCCCGTCGACTGTAGCGCTGGCTGAACGCCTGGACGCGCCGGTATGCTGCAACTACCAACATAATGACGCTTTCCCGGGTTCCCACCCACTCGCCTGCGGCCCGCTCGGCTATAACGGCTCGAAGGCAGCGATGGAGCTGATCGCGAAAGCTGATGTCGTCCTGGCGTTGGGCACCCGCCTCAATCCCTTCTCGACACTACCGGGCTATGGGATGGATTATTGGCCGAAATCCGCCAAAATCATCCAGGTCGATATCAATGCGGACCGCATCGGTCTCACCAAGAAGGTCACCGTCGGCATTCAGGGCGATGCTAAGCTGGTCGCCGAGCAGATCCTGGATCAGCTTTCCGACTCAGCAGGCGACGCCGGTCGCGATGATCGGAAAAACCTGGTGGCGACCACCAAGTCCCGCTGGCTGCAACAGCTCTCCTCCATGGATCACGAGGACGACGATCCGGGAACCACTTGGAACGAGCGTGCTCGAAACCGCGAGCCGGATCGGATGAGCCCGCGCATGGCCTGGCGCGCCATCCAGGCGGCTCTCCCGAAAGAGGCGATCATCTCCTCGGACATCGGCAATAATTGCGCGATCGGCAATGCCTATCCGACCTTCGAGGAGGGTCGGAAATACCTGGCACCTGGCATGTTCGGGCCCTGTGGTTATGGCTTTCCGGCGATCTTGGGTGCCAAAATCGGTTGCCCGGATGTGCCGGTGGTTGGGTTTGCAGGCGACGGGGCTTTCGGAATCTCGATGAACGAGATGACGGCCTGCGGGCGCAATGACTGGCCACCGATCACCATGGTGATTTTCCGCAATTATCAATGGGGCGCGGAAAAACGGAACACCACCCTTTGGTATGACGACAACTTTGTCGGAACCGAGCTTAATCTTGGGGTGGAATACGCCAAGGTGGCGGAAGGCTGTGGCGTTAAAGGCATTCAGGTCAGATCCATGTCCGCGCTCACCGAAGCGCTTCAGGTGGCGATCAAGGAGCAGATGAGCGACAACGTCACCACCTTTCTCGAGGTCGTTCTGAACCAGGAACTGGGTGAGCCGTTCCGCCGGGACGCCATGAAGGCGCCGAACGTGGTCGCCGGCATCGACAAAGCCGACATGCGGCCCCAACGTGGGGCGGCGTGACCTGAGCTAAGACCCAAGTCTGGTTACGCGTCAGCAGCGCATCGATCCCATCATATCGAGAAGATATGGTGGGATTTTTGCTGACATGCTGCGCGTTGGGGCTCGATCTTGTCGATGGAGGCGCTTTTCGACCAATCGATAGGCGCTGCGCTTGGATTGGTCGAAAGGCACGGACAGGCCTCCGCATCACCGAAAAGGCCCAGAGCACGATATCGTGCCGGCTTGCAAAAACCTGCTTGATGTAGAACTCCAAACGTTTTCTTAACGCTGCTGCGCTACAGTCCTCAGGTTCGTCGATGGTCATTGCAAAATGGGCCGTTTCGGCGATGCGATGATAGGCAAGTTGACCGCGTTGTCGGTCGGCGATAGCTGCGAGATCCTGCTTTGAAAATCCTGGTCGCGGAAGACAATCCTGTTAATCAAGAAGTCGCGGTGGGTATCCTTGAGAGCCTGGATTGCGACGTCACGATTGTCGACAATGGCGCTGAGGCGCTTGAGTTCTATAGTGCGGCGGCGCCCGGCCAGTTCGATCTCATCTTGATGGATTGCCAGATGCCGGTGATGGATGGTCTCGAGGCGACCAGGCGCATTCGGGATTGGGAAAGCGGCAAGGTCCATATCCCCATTCTTGCACTCACGGCGAACGCTTTCGATGGGTCCCGGGCCGAATGCCTTGAGGCGGGCATGGACGATATGCTGAACAAACCATTCCGCCGTCAGCAACTGCAAGAACAGATGGTCCGAATGTTGGAGAGAGCAACGCCGGTCAAGTCGGCTGATCCGGAACCTGTCCGGCCGGCAGTTGTGGTGAACCTGGATCCGAAGCCATTGCAGGTCCTGCGCGACCTTGACCCCGATGGATCCAAGAAGCTTTTGGAGCGCACGCTGACCAAATTCGCCGATTATGGAGACGACCTTCTCACCAAGATCGTGGCCAGTGCTGCCGAATGCGATCTCGCCGAGGTTTCCCGCCTGGCGCACAGCTTGAAATCGAGCAGTGCCAATATGGGTGCCGTCGACCTGTCGAAACAATGTCAGGACATCGAGAAGTCAGCGAATGATGGCTGTGAACAGGACGATCTTTGTAACAAGGTCGATCATCTCGCCGAGGCCTATCAAGCGGCCAAGGCAGAATTGCTATCGATCACCGGTCGCTAAGAACCGCCGCAGATCTGGATGATTTGTCTGTAACATCATTGTCGCAATGGGGTGATGCCGTCCCTGGTGCGTTGGGGGATAACACTGGATCGACCTATCCAGAGTATTTTCCGATCAGATGAAACGTCTAATCGATAAGAAAACACGGCGAAACAAAGGGCTGGAGCGTACATTCCGATCGCAGACGATTGGACTTCGCTCAAGATAATGGCGCCCTAACCTTCCGTGTGTCGCCGAGGCTCACTACCCAGGACCGTATCGTTACCCGCTCGGCGATCGAAGAGAAAATCGGCCTGGACGGCCTGTCCATTGCGCATCTGGCTGAGGTTGTAGATGCCTCCGAGCCGAAAACCGCGCTCATGAAGGTAGTCGACGATATCGCTTGCGAGCGGCTGGCCGTCATAGAGCTGGAGAAATGAGGCTTCGACATAAATCAATGCGAAGTGTTCCAGGTAGTCAGCCGAGCCTTTCAGAACTTCAAGCTCGAAGCCCTGCACATCGATTTTGAGGAGGCTTGGCGGCTCCAGATCGATGTCATGGATGAAATCACCAAGGGGAGCCACGCGTACCTGATCGACGCGGGCGCGACCTGTGTTCGGAAAAATTTCTTCCTGCATGGTCGAGATCGGCAGGAGCGATGACGAATCATCGCGTTTCGACACGTTCATCGGCAAAATTGTCCGCCCCGGGCCGATCGCCGTATTGAAAGCACGCACGTTTGACAGGTCCGCTGTAACCTCAAGCAGCTTGCGAAAAGGCTGCGCTAAGGGTTCGAAAGCCAAAATCCGCGCCTCCGGATAAAGGCCGGCCATAAAGAGCGTGAACTGTCCCCGATTGGCCCCGATGTCCACAATGCTGGCAAGTTTGCGATCAACGAAGGCCGGGGCATGCTCGATGGTCGCGGCGACGCCAAGCAGGAGGCCATGGCGATACCTGCCGTCGCCGAGCAGACGTGCTGCCTTTTCAAGCTTTCGAATGATTGAGGTCATGCGTTGCGGTCGATCTCGGTAATAGTCGACTAGTCGGTAGGCCTGATCATGCCTTTCGCTAAGTAGATGACGTCAGCCGATGTCTGCCTGCAACAGTTCT
>JBOEHJ010000121.1:0-20218 GCA_050633905.1 Geminicoccales bacterium | reverse complement strand
TCATGGTCGATAGCGCGCCATAAGTAATCTGTTTCACCGACAATCTTCACGAACATTTCGTCGAGGTCATCGCCCATCACAAGGCATGTGATCGGTGTTTGCGTATCATTCTTGCGAAGATGTTGCCGAACCGTTCGGTCCAGAGACGGATGCTCTCATGGGAAACATCAATGCCGTGTTCATGGCGCAAATCGTTGACATTGCGCAGCGAGAAGGCGAAGCGAACATACATCATCACGGCGAGCTGGATGATCTCCGGCGATGTTTGAAATCGTGGAAGGGCGATCTGGTCATCGCCAGACGGTAGGGCAGGGGAGATCTATCTTCAAGCTGGGTTCCTTTGATAGCGCCAACCAGAGAAAGAGGATGCTGGGTCTGAGTTGATATTGCCGCCGAATCTGCACAATACCATCACCCGCGCGCGCATTGTTGCTGGCGCAGGCTGCTTGCGAAGCTGCGGATGTCGTCGACTAGCAGGCCAGGTTGTTCGAGGGCAGCGAAATGGCCGCCTTTTGGCATTTCGGTCCATTGCTGAACATTGTAGAGCCGTTCGACATAAGTACGCGGCGGCCAGGCAAGCATTTCGGCCGGGAAGAGCGCGCAGGCCGTGGGCACCTCGACGCGGCGGTCGTCCTCGGACAGGGTGCGGCCACCCTCTTCACGGCGGCCGTAGTAAATCCAGGACGCCGTGTTGAAGGTGCGCGTCGTGACGTAGATCATGATGTTGGTCAGCAATTCGTCCTTCGAGTAGACACTTTCAATGTAATTGCCTTTTGTGTCCGACCATGAGTTGAATTTTTCCACCAGCCAGGCGGCGATGCCCACGGGGCTGTCCATCATTGCATAGCTGAGCGTTTGGGGGCGCGTCGCCTGCTGCGTGCGATAGCCGTTTTCCATGATCTGGTCGCGCTCGAATTTTTCCGCCCAAGCGCGCTCCTCGTCGGTCATGGGACCGGCGGCATGGCGCATGGTCAGAATGTTGATGTGGATCGCCGCACAAGCAGGCGCGTGATCGAAGCCCAGCCAGGACGAGATGGCGCCACCCCAGTCTCCCCCCTGGGCTAGATAGCCGTCGTAGCCTAGCACATCGGTCATCAGCCCGTTCAGGACTTCAGCCATCCTGCGCGGCCCAAAGGGGCGAGGTGGGCGGCCGGAATAGCCAAAACCAGGGAGTGATGGGGCGATCACGTCGAAGGCGTCCTCGACACGCCCGCCGTACCGTTCGGGATGAGCGAGCGGCTCGATAATCTCCATGAATTCGACGATGCTTCCCGGCCAGCCATGGGAAACTAGCAGCGGCATCGGCGCCGGACCGCTGCCTTTTTCATGGAGAAAGTGGATGTCGATCCCATCCACTGGAGCGACGAAATGGTCGAAGCGGTTGATCGACGCTTCCTGTTTACGCCAATCGAATTCGTCCAGCCAGTAGGCGCAAAGCTCCTTCATGTAGTCGAGGTTTGCGCCATAGTCCCAGCCACCGTCGTCCGGCATTTCATGCCATGGAAAATTTTCTATGCGGCGGCGGATGTCGGCCAGTGTCTCGTCGGTTACCTCGACCTTGAACGGGCGAATTGCGGTAGGGGTCTCGTCGATCACGCTCAATCTCAATCTTGGTTAACATGCTGACGCCAACCAGAACTGACAGAGCATGATGATTTCTTCGAGTGACAGACCGTTCGGAAAAAAGGGACAATTTTACCTTCCGTAGCGTTCACGACATGCGCAGCGTCCGTGATATCAGAGTAGCTTCCTCACCTCGTCGGCAATGAGCCTGATCCCGTCTTCGAGCCTTTCGAGCGGCACGAAGGCAAAGCCCAGGCGAAGACCATTCTTGTGGTCCTGGTCCAGATAGAAGGTCTGCCCCCGATCGATCAACACGCCGCGTTCACGGAGACGCTCGCGCAGAAGTGTCGTGTCGAAACCCTCAGGGCCTGTGAGCCAGAAGGACGTGCCGCCCCTGTTGTCGTATCGGTTCAGCATCCCGAGATGAGTCGAAATAGCCTGGCGCATGGCTTGCCACCGGCGTTTGTAACGACGCTCCAACTTGCGTAGATGGGCGTCGAAATAGCCGAGCCGGATGAAGAGTGCGATGACCTCCTGGATCAGGGTTGGCGGGTGTCGGAACATGGTCCCGCGGACGATACGCGCCTCCTTGATGATATCGCGATGAGCCACCATGAAGCCAATGCGTATGCCCGGCGAGATGGTCTTCGATAAGCTGCCGATGTAGATCACCCGCTGGTTCCGGTCCATCGAGCGCAGCGACGGCGAGATCCGGGCCTGAAAGTTCATTTCGGCCTCGTAGTCGTCCTCGATGATCAGGAAGTCGTTCTTCTCGGCTGCGTCCAGTAGCTCCCGGCGGCGCAGAGCGGACATGGTGACCATGGTCGGAAACTGATGGCTGGGCGTGGTGAAGACCAGCTTCACACCCTCGGGTATGGCTGACGGAATAAGTCCCTCATGATCGATAGGTACACCGACCAAGCGGTTGCCGGCCATATGGAATGCATTGAATGCCCCGAAGAACCCGGGGTTCTCGACGGCGATCGGCCGGTTGAACTGGGCAAAAAGCGTCCCCAGAACCGACAACGCATTCTGGGCCCCCAGCGTGATCAGGATTTCGTCGGATCTGGCGACGATGCCGCGTGAGCTCAGCAAGCGCTGGCGAAGCTGTTCGATCAGATAGGGGCTGTCGCTTTCAACGGAGTCCCCAGTCCAATGCGAGATGTGCTTGCGCCCAAGGGCGAGGCGGGAGCACTCGCGCCAGTCGTCCACTGGGAAGAGGTCGGGATCGATCTGATTGTAGATGAAAGGATAAGGATAGCTTTTCCAGTCCAGCGGATTGTCCAGGGGAATGAGGGACGAGGGCGGAAACGTTACAGGTGATGTTATCGCATCGCCGCTGTTCCGATCAGCATCGGGCGGTTCTGGCTGTGCGAAAATCTCGCGGTTCACGTAATATCCTGATCGGTCGCGCGCTACGATCAAGCCGAGGTCGATCAGTCGCGAATAGGCCGCAAAGACGGTGTTGCGCGAGACAGCCAGCTGGTCCGCCATCTGCCGGCAGGACGGCAAGGGGACATCGGGCGAGATCGCCCTGGCGGAGACGGCGGCGCTGACCATTTCGCAGATCTGATCACGCCGGCTGAGGCTGGACTCTTCCGGCAGTTTGCAAAAGAGCGGCAAAAGGTGGTTCACTGGCGTCTCCATGGGCGGTCGTCAAGCGGCCGACTGTCACCCCTAATCGCATTATCTGTCACTTTTCCCGTCGCGTACATTGCTGGTTATCTGAGTAGAGAAATAGCAAAATCAGGGAGGTCGATAGACTGATGGCTTTTCATAAGCACTTCCTGGCGGCTGCCGCAGCGCTTACGCTGACGATGGTTGCCCATAACGCCATGGCGGAAAAAGTTCTGAAGCTCGGCACCGTCGGGCGGCTTGGCATGCCGATTGGCGACGCCATCGACCAGGCCCTGATCCCGACGCTGGAGGAGGTGTCTGGTGGCGAGCTGAAGATCGAACCGCATTATCGCGGCTCGCTTTGCGGTGAGCAGACCTGCGGTGAGCAGGCCAATCAGGGCCTCCTGCAGCTCTGGACCAGTTCGACCGCGAATTTCGGCAGCTTCGGCACCGAACTCGCCATCTTCGATCTGCCCTACATCTTTAAGAGCATTGAAGACGCGGATCGTATTTCCAAGGAATGGCTGTCGAACAGGCAGTGTGAGCTGGCGGCGGAAACCACCGGTCACAAATGTCTGGTCGTCTATTCCAGCGGTGGCTTTCGCCAGCTTGCCAATGCCGAGCGCCCCGTCCATGCACCTGCCGATATGCAAGGCATCAAGTGGCGCGTGACCAAGAGCCCGATCGAATACACGCTGATCAAAAACTGGGGCGCCGTGCCGGTTCCCTATGACTGGACTCAGCTCTATCAGGGTCTGCAGACCGGGGTCGTCTCCGGTCAGTATGTGGCCGTGCCATGGCAGCACATCGCCAAACTGCACGAAGTAGCAAAATACTTCACCGAGATCGGCGGCGCGTGGTCGGGCAATCAGCTCGCGATGGACATCACCCAATATAATGCGCTGAGCGACCAGGAGAAGGAGTGGCTCCACGAAGCTGCTCAAGCCTTCGGCGACAAGGTGAGCGAACTCGACCGCAAATGGGTCGAGGATGGTGAGGCCGCGATCAAGGCTGCGATTGAGGAATGGTACGTGCCGACCGACGCCGAACTCGCTGAGTGGCGGAGGGGTGCGATTTCGGCTTGGATCGATGCGAAGGGCACCTTCGATCCCGAAATCGCCGAGCGCATCCTGAAGGATCAGGGCATGGACGACTACATCGCCGAGCTGAAGGAGGCAGGTGCCCTGTAAGGACCGAACCGGTCACGTTGGTCCGTTCGAGAACCAGACAGGGGGACGCAGGCTATGCGTCCCCCGACTTGCGACTGATGGCAAACATGGCGTCCAATGCAGCAGGATCCATGCTTGTGTCGGCCGACGATGCGGCCAGAGTCGTAAGCACGTCGAAAAAATATCTACAATCACGCTTCCTGATGCCGGTGCGGCGAGGGCGGCGAGACGTCAGAATCAAACCTGCGATAACCGGGTGACAGCGAGGCCAGTTCTTCGATGGAAATTCTTCTCCTTCTCGCCGTCCTTGTAATTCTGATTCTGGCAGGAGCGCCGATAGGCTTCACGCTCATCCTGATACCGGTCGTCTACATTCTGATCACGGACGCNNTGATCGGGCGGATGCGCGGCAGCATGGCGCAGGTCAACGTCCTGGTCAGCATGTTCTTCGCCGGCATGAACGGCTCGGTGGTGGCGGATACGGCAACGGTGGGATCGCTCCTGGTGCCGGCGATGAAACGGTCCGGCTATCCGCCTGCCTTCGCCGCCGCTATCACGGCGGTAAGCTCCACCATCGGCGGGATCATCCCACCCAGCATCATGATGATCGTGCTCGCCAATGCTGGCGGCATTTCGGTGGGGGCTCTGTTCGCTGCTGGCATCCTCCCTGGTCTTCTGATCGGCGCTCTCTTGATGGCCATCAATTACGTCATTGCCGTGCGCAACGGTTTCGAGCGTAGCGAGGAGCCCTTCAGCCTGAAGGCGCTAGCCCTGGTGAGCTACAGGTCATCCTTCGCGCTTCTCATTCCGATCGTCCTGGTCGGCTCGGTCGTCGGCGGTATCGCCGGTGTGGTGGAGGCAGGGGCACTGACCGCGACGATCGCCATGTTCGTAGGCCTTTTTATTTACCGCACGATCACCTGGTCGAATTGCAAGGGCGCTTTCATCCGCGCATTTCGCAATTCGGCGATGGTGTTCATCATCATCGCCGCATCCGGCCCCTTTAGCTGGCTCCTCACCTCGCTCGGCGCGAACCAGCAACTGGAGGCATGGCTGCTCGGCTATGCCGGTGATCCCATGCTGTTCGCGCTGGCGCTCGTCATCTTCATCTGCCTGCTCGGCATGGTGATGGACAGCGCCGCCAACATCATCGTGGTCGGGCCAGTGCTGGTCGACGTCATGGTCAAGGCGGGATATCCAGATGTGCAGGCAGCACTGGTGGTGGTCGTGGGCTTTCTTATCGGCTCGGTGACGCCGCCCGTAGGTGTCGCCTATTTTACGGCCGGCGCCATCGCTAAGGCTCGACTGGAGGGTGTCGCGATCGCGATGCTGCCCTATTTGGTCGCTCTCTTCGGACTACTCTTTCTTCTGATCGTAATCCCCGACATCACGATGTTTCTGCCAAAGCTGATGGGTTTTGCCAGATGAACGTTTCAGGACAAGGTCCGGCTACCGGCGAGTCAGTGCAAAACGAGAAGGCGGACGGACTACCGCCCTTTCTACGCGTGATCGATCGGCTGGTGCACAAGACCCTGACGGCCTTCTGCGGCACCTTGCTGATGCTCATGGTCGTCTTCACGGTCTATTCGGTCGTCATGCGTTACTGGTTCGAAGACCCGCCCGTATGGGGTGATCTGTTGACCGTTCTGAGCAATATCTGGCTGGTCTTCCTCGCACTCGCCCTGACAGTCCGGGACCGCGATCATATTGCGCTCGACCTGGTCTACACCCGGCTGCCGCTGCGTTTCGCCTTCATCGTTCAGCAATTCTGGTCGCTAGTGATCTTCGGCCTTGGGATTATCATCGTCTATTACGGGCTCCAGGTCGTGGCGACCATGGGCGGTAAATATTGGGAAATGTGGTACTTTGCCTGGGAAGATGGTGGGTTCGTCTTCAAGCCCAACTATATGCCGAAGAAATACGCGATGGCGATCTTGCCAATCTCCGGCGTGCTGACCAGTATCGCTGCACTAATGGCAGTGCTGGAAAACCACATCCGATACGCCAAAGGTACCTTTCGACTGGCTGGAAATGACGAGGCCGAAGCCATCGATGGGTAGTAATGCACGGATCGATTTGATGGTGAGCCTGCACACTCTATCATTTGGTTGGCGTCTCTCGCAGCTCCGGTGGATCGGGTTTCATTCGTCTGACTTGCCGTAGCGACAGCAGGTACAAGCGGACTGTATTGACCAGTTCTTTGTGTTGACTTCGTCGATGGAGGCTTTCGGTGATAAGTGCGAACTGCCTGCGCGTCATGACCTCGGATGGCTGTCTCTCTTAGAGACAGCTCTTCTGTCTCTGCCGGTCATCTGACGCTCCTCCATCTTTGTAAAAAAAGGCGATCCGTACTGGCTGCTAAGCCTCACTTTTGAGGGACAGCCAGGAAATGAAAGAGGAAGATATCTCGTCATCCAGCCGTTCATTGTATGAATTCACAAAGGAGATCGAAGCCGATATGTTGAACGACTTTACGATCCGGTGTACCTGCGGCACCCTTCGCGGGCGGACGAGCGACTTGTCTACCGATGATGGGCCGCGCCTGGTCTGTTATTGTGACGACTGCCAGGCCTTTGCCCGTTTTCTCGGTCGCGCCGACGATATCCTGGACGAAGCGGGCGGCACGGACGTTTTTCAGCTTTCGCCAGCGCATCTTCGCATTAACAAGGGCATCGACCATCTGGCCTGCATGCGGCTGAAGTCGAAGGGTTTGCTCCGATGGTTTGCAGATTGTTGCCGAACGCCGATTGGTAACACGCTGGCAACGCGGCAGGTGTCTTTTGTCGGCTTGGTGAACACCTGCATCCATCTCGAAGATGGCAGTTCGTTGGACGATCTGATCGGCCCCATTCAGGGCGGCGTCCATGGCCGCTTCGCCACGGGTGATCGATCGAACCTGCGCGCATCTGATGGTGCACCGCTTTCCTTGATCGCCAGGTCGATGGGCAAGATTTTGAAGCGCCGGCTAAGAGGTGATCACCGACATTCACCTTTTTTCGATACCCGAACCGGCAAGCCGGTCGTGACGCCCAAGGTTTTGAGCGCGGCCGAACGCCGGGAGTTGGGGAGCAGCCGTCCTACCTGAAGTTTGGTGTCGACTTCATGGGCTTCTTCGATTGCCTGGGCCCGAGGGTACCGGGCTCAGGCGGTAAACCTTTATCGACTTCCAACTGTAGATTCGTACTTGCAACTAGTGATCATACCTATCATCCAGGGCTGCCGAAGTCGCGACTATCTCGGATCCACCAGCCGTAAATGACATTCTGCCGTACCGGATCATCGCTCCTCACGCTCGCCTCGCTCCAAGCTTCTCAGAAGCGTCGTGCAAAATCATTTTTCGACCTCGAAGGGAGCTGCGGTGATGACCTGCCGTCAGCGGTGCGGCGGCTATAGTCGTGACCAGCCGCTGGCTCTATGTCTCTCCATTTGGCGCCGATCAAATGATGTTGATCCCCGAAACCGGATTTGGGACTTGTTGTTCCACGGATGCCTCATGAGCGTTAAAGGCAGGCTTCGACTTTCTCCAAGGTCATCGGGTTCACGGTAACGCCTTTGCGTTCGGCTCGTCGCCTCGCTGCTTTTCGGCCATCCCCGGGGAGGCGTACGCCTGGCTGATCGCGAAGCTCCTCGACCAAGGACGCGATGCGCTCGGCGAACAGATCATCTGAGGTTGTGGTGGGATCGATGGCCAGGAAAAACTGTCCAGTCCTGGGTGGGCCACCTTTGATCCCGGAGAATGGACTTGCGTTAATGCCGAGTGTAGCGCCGGTCATCGCGGCGGCCATGATTTCGACCATCAACGCAATGCCCACTCCCTTATAGCCGCCCGACGGTGCCATCGAGCCCTTGAGGGCAATATCAGGGTCGGTAGTCGGCTGACCGTCCGGGTCGAGCGCCCATTCCGGAGGAATCGGCAGGCTTTCTCGCGCGTGCTTCATGATTTCGCTCTTGGCGATCACGCTGGCGCTCTGGTCGATCAGGACAGCGGTGCCACCGGCCCCATCGGGCGCTGCGATCGAGAATGGATTGGTGCCAACTACCGGCTGCCGTCCCCCGGCCGGTGCGATCGAGGCAGGAGCGTTGGTGAAGCCGATCGCCAGAAGACCTTTCAGGGCAAGGCGCCTGGTGTGATAGCCGAGCACGCCACAATTGTAGGAATTGCGGATGGCGAGTGCCGCCACGCCTTGTTCGCGCGAGGTCGGGATCAGGGCGCCGAAGCCAAGATCGATCGCAGGATGGGCGAAGCCGGTCGCTGCATCCACCGTAATCACCGATGGCGCAGGATGAGAGACTGCAGGCTTTGCCTTCCCGTCGACCTTGCCGCAGCGCACATGCTCGCAATAGGTGGGGATATAGGCGAGGCCGTGACTGGCAATACCGTCAGCCTCGGTTGCGGCTGTCGCTTTAGCGAGGGGGCGGGCGTTAGTCTCTGATGTNNCCGGCCGCGACCAGAGCACGAAAGGCGAGATCTTCGATTTCCTCGAGCGTCATGACGGTTTTTTCGGTCATCGTTTTTCTTTCAAGCCATAGATCAATTGTTGTCGCTGAGACCAGCGCCGGCGCCGGAGAGACGAGATGCCTCCGTTGCCGGAGCAAAGGTTCGCTGGGCGAAGGCAGCAAGCCGGCTCCAGGTGGTGGCGTCAACGTCCCGGCCTGCCTCACTGGATGACGGCGACGACAGCGCCGGCTCGGCCAGTTCGTCGACTTTGCGACAGAGGACCCGATCCGTGCTTCTCATCGTCAAGGCATCGTGGTTCCCATCAATGGCGATGTCGGTCGGCGTCAGGATCATCACGACATCGTCCCAGCTGATGGCGAGCGAGGCACCCGTCAAATTTGCTGCACCAGCGATATAGGGAGCAAGCAAGAGTGGTTGTGCCGTCATACCAAGCTCGATCACACGTCCGTTTGCGACTTCAACCGCGCGGTCGCAAAGGGCAACTCCCGTGATCAGTGGACAAAGGCTCCCGGCGGGCGCTTGCCAGACGCCGTCCGCGTCCTCAGGCGCCAGCTCGAAATAGTTCTGCTTGTCGTTGCGTGTCAGAGTATCGGCCAGAAGCGAAGCCCCCGGATAGCCGCGCGCGGTCAGCCAGCGCGTTGCCTTGCCCGCCTCCTCGGCAATGCCCCAAGGCAGGCCAGCGCCCCGCGCCGCGCGCTTGCCCATTGCCTCGATCTCATTGAGCGAAAACCCCATCAGGGTGCGTCCCGCACCCGGGTTACTTTCGGTGCCGCAGGTGTCACCGGCGTCTCTTGTCCAACATGTGCTGCCGGCACCGGAGGGTAACACCAGTCATCGCTGTCGCACGTGGCGAGTTCGTGGGGGAAGGGTGCGTCGCGGAACATGTTGATGCGTATCCAGCGGTCGGAGCGCGGATCGAAATGGGTGGCGCCGAAGAAGGAGAGCTTGCAGCGTAGGAGGTCGATCGGCAGCAGCGCCGAGGAGATGGTGTTGTCTCGGATTTCGGCGTAGGGAAATGTTTTCGCGATCTGCGCACGCCTAGCGATGTGGCGGTGCTCGGGGTGGACGAGGAGGAAGGCTGCGACCGTCGAGTGTCCCGTCCACTTGTCGATGTCCTGGGCCATAGCTGCGGCGTCCCGGCCGGGGGCGAGCGGCTGTTCGTAGGGTTCGATCGGCTCCTCGAAGCGCTCGCCGAGGCGGGGCTCCAGCTTTTCCTCAGAGACATACCAGACGCGCGACAGGCTCTCCGGCGAGGTCCAGTCAATCGAAAGCGCCCATCCGTAAACGTCGTCGACGAGCACTCGCAGCTCATCCAGCAGCATCCCGCCGTCGATGTGAAAGGCGATGTCTTCGTCGGCGCCCATACGCTCAGCGAGGTCGTCGACGAGGTCGCCATAAGGTTCCAGCATCAGCGAAACCAACTGTTCCTGACCCTCGATCGAGAGGTTGCCTTCAGCCCAAAGAAAGAGGCGATCCCAGGGCATCTCACCTTCGAGGTCGCCAGCGGCGACACGTTGTTCAAGGCGGCTGAGGTCCGCGCGGAGCATGGTTAGCTTCTGGATCTGTAGCGAATGCTCGGACGACCATTCCTCGGCATTTCGCTTCGCACGCACGACGAACGTTTTGAAGGCTGTGATCTCTTCGGCCTCGGCGTTGGCAAGGCCCCGGACGCGAGCGAGCGCCTCTTCGCGGGCGGCGATCCAGTTGTTCAGGAGTACCGGATGGTTGACGATGAACGGCGCCATACCGAGTCCCGTGGAATTGCCAACCCCGAAACGTCGGCGGAGCGATGGATCGATCGGCACGGCGGTCTCGGGCGAGTGGCATCGTGCCAGGTGTTCGACCAGATCCAGCACGTAGGCCCGTGTCAGAAAGACGGACAACATCTCCGCCTGGAACGGCCCCTTGAACTCCGGTCGATCCGAGATCGCTTCGCGGTCGACGGCGCCAAATTTGCCGGAACCATAGACCGCCGTGGTGCGCATCAGATAGCCGATCGACTCGATCTTGTCCCGATTCGGCTGCTGGCCGGCGGCAAGGCGCTCGACCACATGATCGAACAGCCGGACCGAGCGGTTGGCGCGGGAAAGGCTGATCTCGGAAGATGTGATTCGCCCTGCCTCCTGCTTCGGCACGTTCCAGGATAGGCGTTCGATGTCGTCCTCTGAGGGCACGCCGTCGAACAGCGTAAAGGTGCTGTCCCAGGCTTCGGCAATCACCCGATCCGATCGCTGATCCGGAGGCAAATCATGGGCGAAACAGACCAGGCTGTAGCTGCGCTCTGGACCATGCGCTGAGTAGACCGCGGTGCCGACACCCCTGGCGTCGATGTCGAAAACAGGACGATCGAATGTCCAGCGCTCACGTTTCAGGCGGCGAAGGAGGGTGCGCATGAAGGACAGGCGGCATTGATGGAAGGAACCGAGCCGAGCGAGGCGCATGACATCTGCCGGCGGACGTAGGCCAGAAGCCGGTAACGCATCAGGTGCAGGCCGCGTATTCTCTACTACAGTCATCGATCAGCCTCCCGGATTGTCTGATGAGAGGCGACTAGCGAACTGGCCGCCTCTTCATCAGATAGATCGTAACGTCAGGCTGTCCCGTTGCCCTTGGCGAGCGTGATCCGAACCGCATCCCAAAGGGAGGGAAGGAGGATCAGCGAAACCGGCACCGCCGTTACCACGATGAAGCTCTGTAGTTTGCCGATGCCGCCGGACCCGGTCGAGACCAGGATCAACGCCATGGCACCCATCGCGAGACCCCAGAATACGCGCACCGCGGTCGAGGAGCGGTCCTCGTTCGACATCGCGACCGAGATCACGTAGGTCATGCTGTCACCGGTGGTCGCGACGAAGATCGTGGTTAGGATCAGGAAGAGAAGCGACACCAGAAAGCCGAGCGGCAGGTTCTGGGTGATCGCTAAGAGGGCGGCTGGCAGGTTGAATCCTTCGAAGGCGGCTGCCACCGAATTGGGTGCGCCTAACTCGAAGGCGATGCCGGTGCCGCCGACAATGGTGAACCAAAAGTTGGTCACGATGGGTGCGATGATCGAGAGCATGATCACGATCGCCCGGATCGAACGGCCGCGGCTGACCCGCGCGATGAACATCGCCATCAGCGGGCCATAGCCGAGAAACCAGCCCCAGAAAAACACGGTCCACCAGCCGAGCCAGCCGGGATCGCCGAAGAGACCACTTTCGCCGCGGTAGAGCGCCATGCTGAAAAAGTTCGAGAGATAGACGCCCATGCCCTCGAAGAAGCCGGAGAAGATGACGGCCGTCGGCCCGGCGATCAGCATGAACAGAAGAAGGGCGAAGCCGAGCGCTATATTGATTCGGCTCAGGACCTGGATGCCCTTGTTGATACCGGTCACGGCCGAGATGGTGTAGACCGCGACCAGCCCGGCGATCACCAGTGCCTGAGTAGCGAATCCGTTGGGAATACCGAACAATGCTTCGAGCCCATACGCCACTTGAAGCCCCAAAAATCCGATTGGGCCGACGGTGCCGGCGACCACCGCGATGATGCAGGCGGCATCGGCAAACAGGCCGATCGGGCCACTGATCGCCTTGTCGCCAAACACCGGGTAAAGCAGCGTGCGTGGGGCGAGCGGCAGGCCTTTCTCATAGTGGTAATGCATCAGCATTACCGTGGTGAGCGCGCCGAGAATCGCCCAGGCGAGAAAACCCCAGTGAAGATAGGACTGGGCGAGGGCCGGGGCAGCCGCTTCCGCAGAAAGGGCCTCGCCACCGAACAGCGGTGGCGGCGAGATAAAATGCGCCATCGGTTCGCCCGCGGCCCAGAAGACACCGCCACCGGCGAGTAGCGTGCACATGATCATCGAGCCCCATTGGAACAGGCTGAACTCTGGCTCCGCCATTGCCCCCATCTTTGCCTTGCCGCCGGGGAGAACGCACAGCACCAGACCTATCAGGAAGGTCGCGAGCAGCAGAAGCTGCCAATAGAGGCCGAAATAGGTCGCCGACCAGGTGAAGCCGGTGTCGACCATGGCGGATAGGCCGTCGAGATTGACTAGTGCGGCGACGCAGAACAGCAGGATGAACCCGCCTGTGATGAAGAAGAGAGGTTTATTGATATGGCCCAAGCCGTGTGGGTTTTCTGCAGCGATATCCGTCATGATCAAGCCTCCGTTTATTCTTTAACGCTCGGGTTCGATATCTCTCTCTGCCGATCCTACAGCCGGCCCGAAACTCGTCTGATAAAAGCGCAGCCAGTTCTCGCCCATGATCCCCGCGACCTCATTGTCGCTGAGTCCGGTGGCGCGAAGGCCGGCCTCGATGTTGGAAAAGTCGCGATTGTCCTTGAACCAGGAGGGCATCGGCGGAAAACCCGCGTCGCCTTTTGAGCCTTCGCCGTAGTCGATCTCCTTGGTCCAGCGCCCCACCCGCATCCAGGTCACCACACTGTCCGGCTGGTCCTGGCAAAGATCCGTGCCGATCCCGATATTGTCGACGCCCATCAGGTCGGCAGTCCGAGAAATCATCTCGCAGAAGCTCTCAAGTGTGCAGGCCGATTTGTCCTTAAGGTGATGTGGATACACGGAGAAACCGAGCATGCCGCCGGACTGGCCGAGGGCTTTCAGAACTTCGTCGGATTTGTTGCGGAGCGCCTTGCACCAAAACGTAGGATTGGCGTGAGTGATCGCAATCGGCCGCTCCGAAAGCTCGATGGCCTCCAGTGTCGAGTGCTCAGCGGAATGGCTCATATCGACCACCAGACCGACCCGGTTCATCTCCTTGATCACCTGCTTGCCCATGCGGGTGATGCCCGAGTCTTCGGCCTCATAGCAGCCAGTCGCGAGCAGGGACTGGTTGTTGTAACTGAGCTGCATGAAGCGGACACCCAGCGTGTGCAGCACCTCGACCAGCCCGATGTCGTCCTCGATCGGCGACGGGTTCTGAAATCCAAAAAAAATCGCCGTGCGTCCGGTCTCCCGCGCCCGCCTGACGTCGTTTCCTGTCTGCCCGTGGAAGATCAGATCCGGAAACTGTTCAAACCAGCGGTTCCAGCGCTCGATATTGAGCACCGTCTCCCGAAAATTCTCATGATAAGCGATGGTAACATGCACAGCATCCACACCGCCCTCACGCATCTGCCGAAAGATTTTTTCGGACCAATTGGCGTACTGAAGGTTGTCCACGCGGTATGACCGCGGGCGGCGATTTTGCTCGGTGTTCGTCATGGGGCTATTCCGGCTGGCCGGCTGCGATGTAGGCGGTCTTGACCGTCGTGTAGAATTCCTGGGCATATGCGCCCTGTTCGCGCGGGCCATACGAGCTGTCGCCACGGCCGCCGAAGGGGACGTGATAGTCGGTGCCAGCGGTTGGTAGGTTGATCATGACGCAGCCGGTGCGGGCGTTACGCTTGAAGTGGGTGGCGCGGGCGAGCGAGCGCGTGACGATGCCAGAGGTCAGACCAAATCTGGTGTCGTTGACAGTCGCCAATGCCTCTTCGTAGGAAGAAACCTTGATCACCGAGGCGATAGGCGCGAACATTTCTTCCTGGTTGATGCGCATTGCGTTGGTCGTGTTGGCGAACACCGCCGGCGCCATGTAGTAGCCCTCAGTCGCCATCTCCAGCCGCTCGCCGCCGCAGAGAAGCTCTGCTCCTTCGTTCTTGCCGATCTCGATATAGTGAAAGTTTTCTTCGAGTTGCCCTTCGCTCACCACCGGCCCGATCTGCGTGCCCTCGGCAAGCGCATGCCCGACTTTAAGGGCTTTGGCGCCGGCCACAAGTTTCTCGACAAAGGCGTCATGGACGTCCTGATGGACGATCAGGCGCGACGACGCCGTGCACTTCTGTCCGCTGCCGCCGAACGCGCCACCGAGCGCCACCGCGACCGCGAGATCGAGATCGCCGTCATCCATCACGGCGAGCGCGTTTTTGGAGCCCATTTCCATCTGCACTTTGGTGAGATTCTGGATGGCCGCGGTCGCGATACCCTTACCGACGGGGACCGAACCCGTAAAGGAAATGGCGTCGACGCCAGCGCTCTCCACCAGCCGCTGGCCGACCGAGCGGCCAGAGCCCATCACCAAGCTGAAGAGGCCTTTTGGGAGATCCTGTTCGGCGATGATTTCGGTGAGTGCCACGGCGGAGGCAGGTGTCAGATTGGCGGGTTTCCACAACACTGCATTGCCGAACGCCAGCGCTGGTGCAATCTTCCAGCTTGCCGTAGCGGTCGGGAAATTCCACGGGGAGATGACGCCGATTACACCCACGGGTTCACGTCTGACATCGATCTCGATACCCGGCCGGACCGAATCCGCGCTATCGCCGATCTGCCGGAGTGTCTCCGCAGCATAGTAAGTGAAAAATTGCGCAGCGCGATAAATCTCGCCCTTGCCCTCGGCGAATGGTTTGCCCTCTTCGCGGGACAGGAGTTCGCCAAGCTCGGCGGAACGCGCCATCAATGTCTGACCGATCGCCATTAGCGCATTGTGCCGTCGCTCGATACCGCTTCGCGCCCACTCAGCCTGCGCGTGGTGAGCCGCATCCAGAGCCGTGTCAAGCTGCCCGCCATCAGCCTGGGCGTAGAGACCGATCACATCGGACAGATCGGATGGGTTCCGGTTCTCAAGCTCGCTCTCGCCCGAGATCCATGCACCCGCAATATAGTTAGACTTGTGATCCATCACACGATCTCCCCGGGCGCAGCGCGCCCTACCTGCCTCATTAACTGGCATGTTGGACATGAATCCAAATTTCAGTCAAAATCAAATTTCTTTATAAAACTTCAGAAAATCTGAAATATGGCAATCAAGATCGACATGCTCCGCTGCTTCGTCGCCGTGGCCGAGAGCGGCAATCTGGCCGATGCCGCCGACAAGCTTGGTCGCACATCGTCGGCTGTCTCCATGATGTTGAAGCAGTTCGAGGAACACTTGGCAGCACCACTGTTCGAATCAGAGCGCAAAAGCCGGCTAACCGCTCTAGGCGCTTTTGCTCTCGATCAGGCAAGGCGCGAGCTCGATCATTTCGAGCGCAGCGTCACAGCGATCGAGAATTTCGCCCATGCTCGATCCGGGTTCGTTCGCATCGCAGCCGTTCCCTCGATCGCCGAGGCGATCTTGCCTGCTGTCGTCAGGGATTTTCTTCGGGATCACCAGGGTGTGCAGATCGACATCCGCGACATGGATAGCGCTGCTGTACTGCGCGAGCTCAAGCGCGAGCGGGTCGACCTCGGTCTTGCCACTGGCACAGGCGCAGGTGCCAATATCGATCGGGAAGAACTGTTCTCGGATGTCTTCGGTGTGGTCTGTCGTCCCGATCATGCACTTGCCGGGAACGACTCGCCCTTGGAATGGTCGGCTCTCGACACCTGGCCATTTATCGCCAACGGTATCTGCCGGCATATCGCAGACGAGCATTTTCAGCGGATCTTCACGGCGTCAAAACTTATGGTCCGCAACACCACCTCTCTGCTTGCTCTGGTGCGCGCCGGCGTCGGCGTCACGGTGCTGCCTCGTCTTGCAATCGATCAAGCATCGGTCCAGCTTAGTTTTTTGCCGGTTGCCGACAGCAAGGCTGTTCGCCGCATCGACATCCTCCGCGCTGCCCATATCGCACCGTCACCCGCCACTCAAGCCTTCGAAGACGTCATTCGGCGAGTGCTGTCAGCGGAAACTAGACGAGACATGTTTGGGTGGCAGCAGGACTAGTCTTAGGCTGCGATCAACGCACGCCACTCCTGAAGCGCTGTCTCATGGTTGGCTTTGAAAACTGATCTGGAGGAGACTTGGCGCTCGAGGCAGAAATGATTGTGGCCTGAGGCATGCATGGCGGCGAATTTTTACAGGTTGCGCATGCGCCCAAACNNCGTTCAATCCGATTGTTCAGATATCGCCCTGTCTGCTGTTTCTCAAGATTGCCGATGTCCTTTATCGCGTGTCTTGGTGACATAGGCTCCGAGCACGTCGCCCTTATAGTCGATAGCGCGCCATAAGTAAGGAGCCGCCGCCAGCCAGAGCAGCGTTCGAGCTGGGTGGACAACCTACTCGCTAGGCGGCCAACTAATGTCGTCATGGTCGCGACGGCGAGGGATCGTCTTTGCGTTGCTCAGCCGGCCCAAGGCGTACAAACCAAGATCTCTGCAAACGCCTGGCGCGGCTGAGGGAGGTCACAGGATGTTGCGAGGGTAATGAAGGAGTGATGGCAATAGGGGGCAACCTGGATCAGCCGAACCCGAGGTCTTGTCAGGGCCATGAGCCCGATCCGCTGACTGGGCGTTGATCTCTCGGATTCCATCGAGGCCAGCGGACATCAAGCCCGCAAACAGAGGCCGGATAGATGACTGCAAACCTGAACGCCAAAACTCATAAAAAATCTCTTGCAATCCGGGGAGTGTCCATCGATGACAAGCCTCCTGCAGAGTCGCCGATAGCAAGACAATCAGCGAGTGGCCGCTATTGCCGCCTCAGAAATCGTTGGAGTGTCATTTCGCCGCCTCCCGCAACAGCCCCGTACAAGAGGAAGCCGAACCACAATGCCCAACGTATTGTCCCGCACCTCAGCATGAACCGTGCCACTATTGGCAAGGCAAAGCTGCTTCACGATAGATAATCCAAGCCCGCTAGAGTGATCATTTTGTCCCCGGGTCCGGCTGTGGGAGACGCGAAAAAAGCGATCAAAGAGCAAAGTAGCACCCTGCGCAGGCAAATCCTGGGCGCCGTTGCTGAAGATCATTTCAATCCCTTGCGGCTCATGTCTTAAAAACGCAATGCGGCACGCGGGCTCTGCATCAGCGTATCTCAGCATGTTCGACATCAAATTATCGATGATGTGCCGCAAGGATTTTCTCGAAAGGGCAATGAATCTGTTGGCCAGCGCGTCGTCGACGCTCACACTCAGCCGAAGGCCCTTTGCCCGGAACTGGGTGTCCCACCGATGCTGCACATCTTCCAGAATGTACCGCACCTCCACACCTCGAGACGCCTCCTCTCGATCCTCGGTCGCCAATTCCAAAGCCTCGATGGAATGGGTCAGCGCGCTCAAATGACTGAGCTCATCCGACATCAGTGAAAAGAATTTCGCATCGGCTTGGAAAATGCCGTCCTCCAGGCCTTCGGTGTATCCACGCAGGCTGGTGATGGGCGTCCGCAATTCATGCCCAAGATCGGCGAGGTATCGTGCTCGACGCCCCTCTTCCTGCTCCAACGCTGCAGCAAGGGCGTTGACCGTATCTGCTAGCCTTCCGACCTCTCCTGATTGGTTTTGTGCGCGCACACTATAGTCGCCTTGTCGCAACTTGTCCGTCGCCCGGGCGAGCGCTCCTAGAGGACGGACGATAAAGAGCGTTACCCCAATGGACGCCACGACTGCGAACACTAATCCGACCGAGATACTTGTCCAAAGTTGACGCTCAACTTCCTCGACAAACATGGCATGAACCTGGCCCGGTTCGATGTTGAATGTGGACATGAGGCGATCAGAGTAAACCGTGCTCTGGCGCATAAAAAGCCAGTACCACGCAACACCAAGCATCAGAACAATCGTAACATTGGCCACGATCATCTGAAACGTAAGCCACGGCAACCGGCGCAGGCGATGTCTCACGATATCCTGCGCCCTGCATTCCCTTCGAGCGAGAACCGGTAGCCAAATCCGCGCACCGTCTCGATCATTTTGCCGGTTTCATCACCAAGTTTGGCACGTAGGTTGTGGACGTGTACATCAATCGCCTTTGGCCCGACCGCAACGTCGTTCCCATAAAGGAGCGCGATCAGTTGGCCCCGTGACAGTACTCTGCTGGGCTGCTCCAGAAGACGTCGTAGAATTTTGTGCTCATAGGGTGTCAGCGGAATAGACTGACCAGACAAGTTACAGGTCGGCTGTTCGACATCCAGTTTGAGAGCGCCGACTTCTAGCACCTCATCGCGACATGCATTGGCTATTTGACTGCGGCGCAAGATCGCCTGAATGCGGACAATCAACTCCCGTGGAGAGAAAGGCTTGATGACATAATCATCCGCCCCCGCAGCAAAGCCTTGAAGCACGTTGGTTTCTGCACCAAGCGCCGTCAGAAACAGGACGGGTGTCACAGAGCCATGCTTGCGCATCGCTTCAACAATCTCTGTACCGGATCTGTGCGGCAGCATTACATCGAAGATACAAACGTCGAACGTGTCTGTCAGAGCCGCCTTGTAGCCCATCTGACCATCTTGGTGCACCACCACATCATGGCCCGCGCTTTCAAGATAGGCGCTCAGAAGATTGAGAATGTTCTCATCGTCTTCGACCACAAGTATTTTGGCTTTGGCAGCGATATCACCCGTCTCCCCAGATGAGCTTCCAAACGGGACGTCAGGATGCATTGGTTTGCCTTGTGCGTCCAATAACGATCTAGAGACCACATTGTGATTGGGGCTGCGCCGCCGCCAAGAGGACGGCGGCGCAACGAGCAAAGGTCTACTGCGCCAGAAGCCCCTCGCGGGACGTGGCGAAAATCACTTTCCAGTTCGACTCGCCTTTGGAGATCACGGTTTCGGTGTCGGCAAGGAAGAGGTCGTTATGTGCCTTTGGGCTGCTATTCAGGTAAAGCTGCCCATCAACGATGGCCCAAAGCTCGGGCAGGGTCGGCACTTTCTTGCCTTTGCTGGCGCCCGCCGAGCACCATCCGCCATAGGCCGGAGCGTATTTCGCTGGGTCAGCATCAAAAAGTGCCTTGTTCTCGGCGGAGGAAAAGTACCACGTCGCGCCTTGATAGTCGGACGAAAATTCTGACGAGCCTGGCGTCGGCGCGCTTATGGTGTGATACGCGACAACGTCAGTACCCCCCACGGCAGCGCCGCCATCGATGTAATGCTCGTCCACGGCCAGAGCTTGTTGCGCCGCGAAGCTAAAGGCCATTGCCATAGAAATCGCTGCGATTTTCTTTCCGTACTTCTTCATCGGTTGCGTCCTTTGATCTGTGTTTTGACAAACTCAAAAGGATGGGCGCAAAGATGCTCCCTTCCCAGAACGCACAAGATAGCTTAGCGGGGTTTTGGGCCGGTTTGTGCTGCGTTAGGTTTCGGTTAGAATCGGGCATAATTCCGTGGACGCTGGAGGTAGAAGTGATTGCTTGCTGAGGCATAGGTCGATGCGAATTTCTGAAGATGGGACGGTCGTCGAAATCGCTGATGTAAATTCTCAGCTTGGTTGTTCAAATATCGTTGTGTTTGCTGTTTATCATCATTGCGAAGCTCTTTCTTCGCGGCGCCGTATGAAGCGAGACCATCGGTGACGATTGCGTTTGGTTTGCCATATCGTTTCATGGCTTCCTTTAGGAATTTCAAGACTGCTTCTTTATCTCTGGTCTTGGTAACGAAGGTTTCGAGTACCTCGCCTTCATGGTCGATAGCACGCCACAAATAGTGTGTTTTGCCTGCGATCTTGACGAAGATTTCGT
>JBOEHJ010000120.1:0-23327 GCA_050633905.1 Geminicoccales bacterium | reverse complement strand
GCGTTTTCTCCTGTCGGACCAGGCGTCGTTCATGACCGGCGAAGTCGTTCGCGTCGACGGCGGCTTGCTCTCGATCATCGGCGGTTCGCCGAAGGAAGCCTGATGGCTGTCGTCAGCCTCAGCGACGTCGTGAAGGTTTACGGTCGCGACATCGCCGTGCGCGGCATCGATCTGGAAATCCCCGACAAAGCGCTGGCGGTGCTGGTTGGCCCGTCGGGTTGCGGCAAGTCGACCACGCTTCGGATGATTGCCGGGCTGGAAACCATCTCCCACGGCGAACTTCGGATCAACGGTGAGCTGATCAACGACGTGCCGTCTCGAGATCGCGGCATCGCCATGGTGTTCCAGTCCTATGCGCTCTATCCGCATATGACCGTGAGGCAGAATCTCGAATTCTCGTTGAAGCTGGCCAAGCTGCCGAGACCCGAAGTCGATATGCGGATCGCGACAGCGGTTTCGGTGCTGCAATTGGAGCCTTATCTGGATCGGAAGCCCGCGCAGCTCTCAGGCGGTCAGCGTCAACGCGTCGCCATGGGCCGGGCGATCGTTCGTGAGCCCAAGGTTTTTCTGTTCGATGAACCGCTGTCCAATCTCGACGCCAAGCTCAGGAATGAAATGCGTGTCGAGATCAAGCGCCTGCAGCGGCGTCTTCAGGTGACCACGATCTATGTCACCCACGACCAGATCGANNATATCGAGCAGACCGGCACGCCGCTCGAGGTGTTCGAACAGCCGGCAAACCGCTTTGTCGCCGGCTTCATCGGCTCGCCGCAGATGAACTTTTTCGATGGTGTCATCGAGCATGTCGGGGGAACGCACTGCTTCACCAACGATGTCATTACCGCACCGATAACAGAGCAGCAAATCGCCAGTGCCGTTGCGCCTGGGCAGAGGGTCGTGGCTGGCTTCAGGCCTGAGGACATCGTGCCCGAAAATCATGGCGTCGAGCCCAGGCGATCCCTGACGATCGGTGCGAAGGTCGAATTCGCCGAGATGCTCGGCAATGAGACGCTTCTGTTCTCCAGGCTTGGCGACACCGATTTCATCAGCCGCATGCAGCAGCCAAGGGAGGTGGCACCCGATGAAAAGCTGAGCTTCAAGCTCAACCTGGATAAGATGCATCTGTTTGATGCCGAGACCGACCGGTCGCTGCGCGCGGCCTGATAACAAGAAAACGGAGGGAGGCTGATATGACCTGGAGATCGACTGTACTGGCGATGGTGCCAATTGCCCTCATGACCGGCGGCACGGCCGCCGCTGGTGAGGTGGAGCTTTTTCACGACAAGGGTTTCTGGTCGGAGGCACTGCAAAAGGTCGGCGACGTCGCCGGCGAGAAATCCGGCACGCGGATTGTCGAGAGCGCCTATTCGGTCCCTGAGCAATATAAGGCGTTCATTCAATCCTCGGTCGCAAGCAACGACATGCCGGATATGTTCACCTGGTGGACCGGTGGGGTCTTTTCCGAGCTGGTCGAGAGCGGGGCCATCGCCGAGTTGGATGGGATCTGGGAAGAACTAATCGCCAGCGGCGATTTCGATGAGAGCGTGCGTGATTTCTACAAAGTCGGCGATCACATCTATGGCGTGCCGCTCCATCTCTCGAGGTGGGTAGCGCTTTACAACAGGGCTCAGTTCGAGGATGCGGGCATCACGGAGCCCAAGACCTGGGAGGAGCTGATGGCGGCGGCAGAGGCGTTGAAAGCGGCTGGCCACACACCGTTTCACGCCACCACGCAGGATGGCTGGCGCGGTTTCATCTGGTTCCAGGAGATCATGCTGAGAACCAATCCCGAGGCTTATAAGGGCTTGCATGACGGCTCTGTTCCCTATGACAGCGATGCCGTGCGCAATGCTTTCCAGATCTGGTCGGACTGGTACGCGAACGGCTATTTTTCCGATCCAAGATCGACCGAGGAAGCCGCCGATTTTGCGCGCGGCAAGGGCGCTATCTACCTGATCGGCGACTGGGCCATCGGATTGGTCGAGGCGGCTGGCATGAAAGCTGATGACGACTTCGGCGTCTTCATCATGCCGAACATGGACCCGGCTCTGCCGTCATCCGTGATTGCCGAGGGCGGACCGATCGTGCTCTCGAAAACCGGCATCGAAAAACCGGATGTCGTCGAAGCGCTCAAGTTCTTCGTTTCGGTCGACGGTGCCAATGCCTGGGCCGAAGCATCCGGCAATTATCTCGGCAACGAAAACGCCAGTCCGCCGAACGCCCTTGTCGCCAAGATCAATCAGGATGTCGCCGAGAATGGAACGCTTGCATTCGAGCGCTGGTGGGAAGCGGTACCCGCGTCGCTGCAGGGCGAGCTGGTAGCGGAGTTCAATCGCTTCATGCTGGAGCCGACCATGGAGACGGCCGAGGACGTCATGGCCAATATCCAGGCCCTCAACGCCGAATACTGGGCCGATCAGTAGGGCGGCGGCGGCCCCAGGCTGATTTTTTGGGAGCAGTCGATGCGCGACAAAAACATGAGGGAGGACGATGAAGCCCTTCTTCAACGCATCGGCTGGCCCCGGACCCTGGCCAAAGAGCGGGCGGTCAAGCGCCGTAATTTCTGGGTGGCGTTCGCCTTCATGTCGCCGGCGATCCTGCTGGTCAGCTCGCTGCTGCTTTTGCCGGTCGCCTATAACATCTATCTGAGCTTCACCAAGTGGAAGAAGTTCAAGGGATGGGACGAGTTCGCCGGCTTCGCCAATTACACCAAGCTCACGACAAATCCCTTCTTCGCCGATGCGCTCTACAACACCTCGATCTGGGTGGCAGCCTCGATCATTTTTCCGCTGGTTCTCGGCCTGGGCCTCGCCATCTTTCTACGCGGCGTACCGTTCGAGAATCTTTTCAAGAACATCATCTTCATTCCCCGCATTCTAGCGCCCACGGCCGTTGGCGTGCTCTGGTTCTATGTGTACGCACCCGACGGGATCGTGAACCGCTTCCTCGGCTTCATCTCTGCAGGCGAGGTCGACATCGGCTGGCTTTACCAGTCGAATACGGTGACGCCGGCGATCATCGTGACCTTCGTTTGGCAGACCGTGGGGCTCGTCATGGTGCTCATCCTTCTGGGCCTCGGCGCCATACCAAGAGACCCGCTCGAAGCCGCGCGCATCGACGGGGCCTCCAGCCGCCAGATCTTTCGACACATTACCCTGCCGCTGCTCACGCCGACGCTGCTGGTGGTCACCATCCTCTCGGTGCTCGCCGGCTTCACGGTGTTCGATCTGCTCTGGGTGATGGGGGCGAGCTATCCGGGCCAGCGGACACTGTCGCTCGCGGTCTTCATGTATTTCGAGGCCTTCCAGAAGGGATCATGGGCGTTCGGATCGGCGATCGCTGTCATCATCGGCCTCGTCGTTCTTTCCGTCACCTGGATCCAGGTGCTGCTGCAACATCGCGTTGAGCGGATGACCAAGTAGGGGACGGGTCGTGTCGGCCATCGTTGAAAAGCTCGACTTCGAAGCCATCGCCGCCAGAGAAAAGGCGGCGAAACGCGGTAGCAAGCTTGCTTTGGCTGGAGCGGTTTTGATCAGCGCCGTCTGGATCATTCCCTTCTATTACCTCGTAATTTCCGTCTTCAAGACCACCGAGGAATATTCACTGAACCACCCGCTTTCACTGCCAAGCGGTCTCGCCCCGTTCATGGACAATGCCGTGACCGCCTGGAGCCACGCCAAGATGGGGGCTGGCCTTCTCAACTCGACGCTCTATGGCCTGCTCGGCGCAGGCATCGCCGTGTTCGTCGCAGCGCTCGCCGCCTACGGTCTGACCAGGATCGACTTCGCCCGAAAGAACCTTTGGTTCATGCTGATCTTTTCCGGCACCATCTTTCCACTCCAGATGTATCTCATCCCGCTGTTCTTCATCTATCAGGAGGTCGGCATCCTCAACACGCATATCGGGATGATCCTCTTCTACACGGCGATCTGCGTTCCGTTTCCCGTACTGGTCCTGAAGAACTATATGAGCGGGCTTTCCACCGAGATGGACGAAGCCGCACGCATGGATGGTGCCCGCGAGATGACGGTGTTTCTGCGCATCGTGCTGCCCAATTGCTGGGGACCGATGACGGCGACCTTCCTCCTGCAATTCACCTGGATCTGGAATGATCTTTTGTTTTCCACCGTCCTCGCCAATCGCGGCGAGGTGCGCTCCATCATGAACGCACTTCAGGTGTTCCAGGGCAGTTATTCCTCGACAGGGCCGAACGTCGTTCTAACCGCGACACTGATCGCCAGCATTCCTTCCCTGTTATTGTTTTTCATTCTGCGAAAACACTTCATGGAAGGCATGCGTGTTTCGAGCGTTTGAGATCAGATCGGAAATGTAGCCATGACCTACCGCGCCAGTGCCTTTTTGAGGTCACAAATCAAAAACATCATGACGTTCTACGATCCTGTGGTTGTCGACCACGACTATGGCGGTTTCATCAATCAGCTGAAAGACGATGGGTCGATTTACGATCGCATGACCAAGCATCTCGTCGGCACCTGCCGGTTTATCTACAACTACGCGACGGCAGCCGTGGTCTTCGGCGACGATCATTACCTCGATGCGGCGAAACACGGCATCGCTTTCCTCCAGCAGCATCACCGTCAAGAGGACGGCGGCTATGCCTGGGTGCTGAAGGGCCGCGACATCGAGGATGGCACGCGGCATTGCTACGGCCATGCTTTCGTGCTGCTGGCAGTCTCGGCTGCTGCGAAAGCGGGGGTTGCAGATGCGATTTCGGCGATCGATGAGATCTACGCGCTCCTGGAGAAACGGTTCTGGGAGGCGGATCAGCAGCTCTATGTCGACGTCATTCACGAAGGCGATTGGACAAAGATCGATTCCTATCGCGGCCAGAACGCCAACATGCATATGTGCGAAGCCATGCTCGTCGCTTACGAGGCAACGCGTGACATCAAGTACCTTGATCGAGCTTACCAACTCGCAAAGAAGATCTGCGTCGACCTCGCCTCGAAAACCGATGGGATGATATGGGAGCATTATCGGTCGAACTGGTCGGTCGACTGGGACTACAATCGCGACGATCCGAAGAATCTGTTTCGACCCTATGGCTACCTCCCCGGCCACTTCGTCGAATGGGCCAAGCTCCTGATAATGTTGAACCGCCATCGGCCTGAAAGTTGGATGATCGAACGTGCCAAAAAACTCTTCGCCGTCGCCGTCGACAAGGCCTGGGATCAGGATGAGGGAGGCTTCCACTATACCTTCAGCCCGGATGGAAAGGTTCTCGACACGGATCGCTATTACTGGGTGATGTCCGAAGCCATAGCGGCCGCCGCGTTGCTCGGCGCTGAGACGGGCGATCCTGCCTACTGGCGCTGGTACGATGACTTCTGGGCCTATTCAGATCGCTGCCTGATCGATCACAACTATGGCGGCTGGTTCCGTGTTCTGGACATCAAAGGCAAGACATACGATGACCTCAAGAGCCCGCCGGCGAAGACCGACTATCATCCGCTCAGTGCCTGCTACACGGCCCTGCAGGCGATCGATGCTGTGTAGTCAATTATTCACGCGAAAAATTTGCGAGCTGTTCCCGACAGGAGACCGCAAACCCATCACCTGAAGAATACGTTCTTCGAAGGCGCTTCCAAGTCAATGACGTGGTCACACCACTAGCGACGTCGCATTTGGAGGGCGCCCAGGAGTACGGCAAGGACGATCACCACACCGCTTACCACGCCCTGACTGTAGGGTGAGACGCCCATCAGCACCATGCCATTCTTGAGCGTCGCCATGAACAGTGCGCCGAGCAGCGTTCCAAGCACACTGCCAGCACCGCCGAACAGGCTGGTACCGCCGATGATGACCGCGGCTATCACCTCCAGTTCCATGCCTTGGGCGACGGTCGGCGTGCCGGAGTTGAGCCTGGAGGCGAGGAGAATGCCGGCGAGAGCTGCGAGTGCTCCGGAGATGGCGAAGACGCCGATCTTGACCCCGGGCACGCTGATCCCGGAAAGGCGCGCGGCCTCCTCATTGCCGCCGACGGCGTAGATTGCGCGGCCCCAACTGGTCCGTGCCATGACGATGTAGCCGAGCGCATAGGCGATCACCATGATGACCACGGGCACCGGCAGAGGACCGATCCAGCCATTGCCCCAGAAGCTGAAGCCCTCGGGCATCGGTGCGATCGGAAAGCCGCCGCTCACCAGAAAGGCGCCGCTTCGAAGCGCGGTCAGAAGGGCGAGTGATGTTATGAAGCTCGGAATCTTCAGGAGGACACGAAGTGTTCCGGTGAAGGCACCGAACGCTGCCCCGAGCATGAGGGTCATGATCATCGCGATCGGAAGCGGGATGGCCCAAGTGACCGCGAACAAGGCCATACAGACGCCGCAGAAGGCGGCGACCGAGCCCACGGATAGATCGATCTCGGCAGCAACGATCACCATGGTGAGACCGACGCCGCAGATCGCGATCATCGCCATATGGCGGAGAATGTTCAGGAGGTTGCTCGAGCTCGTGAAATTGGGCGCTTGCCAGCTCAGAACCAGAAATAGCAGCACATAGGCGAGCAATAAGAAAAACATGCTGCGCGTGACCGGCGAGATGTGCCGCCTGATGGTCGTCGATGGAGGCGTGGCGCTGACACTGGCCATGTCGTTCGCTGGTCCTTTCGTGCTCATCAGGTGCCGGTCGCGGAAAGCAGAATATCGGCGAGATCAGCATCGGCGCCTTCGGTCTCGCTGACGATCCGCCCATTCGCCATGATCAGGATGCGGTGCGACACCATCGTCACCTCCTCGATCTCCGATGAGATGAAGATGATGGCAACCCCAGTCTTGGCGAGACCTTCGAGAATGCGAAAGATCTGGGCTTTGGCCTGGACATCGATGCCGCGGGTCGGCTCGTCCAGAATCAGGAGGGCTGGCTTCGTCGCAAGCCACTTGCCGATCACGATTTTTTGTTGGTTGCCGCCGCTCAAGGTCCCGACCGGCATATCAGTGCTGCTGCAGGCAACCTGAAGATCGGCGATCAACGCGTCGACTGCGTCACGCTCGCGCCGCCGGTTCATGAAACCGAAATCGGACATGTGGTGGAGCACGGTCAGCACCATATTCTCCCGAATGGAAAGATCGAGGACGAGCCCCTGGCTTTTTCGATCTTCGGGGAGGTAGCCGACACCCAGGCGGCACATCCGGCGCGGGCTCAAACGTTCGATCCGCTGCCCGCCAATGCTGACCTCGCCGGCATCTGCCTGATCGCAACCGAAGATCAGGCGCACAAGCTCGGTGCGTCCGGCACCGACCAGGCCCGCGATGCCCAGGATCTCACCTTTGTGCACGTCGAACGACACGTCCTCGACCACACCGCTTCTCGACAGGCCGTGCACCGACAGCACGACGTCGTCCTCACGGCTTTTCGGTGGATGGAGGTCATCACCATGGCTCAGCTCTTCGCCCAGCATCAACTCCACGATGTGACGCCGGTCGACCTCGACCATGGCGACGCTTGACACCGTGTTGCCGTCCCTGAGCACTGTGACGCGATCGGCGACCTGCTCCACTTCGGCGAGGCGATGGGAGATGTAGACGATGCCGACACCGTCTGAGGCCAGGCGCCGTAGAATTTGAAGCAAGCGCTCCGCATCCTGATCCGCCAGCGCTGAGGTCGGCTCGTCCAGCACCAGAATATGTGGGTCACGCGCCAGCGCCTTGGCGATTTCGACGAGCTGCTGCTGGGCGACACTCAAGTCCAGCACGGTCGCCTTGGGATCAATCCTGCTGTCGAGCCGTTTGAGAACGGTTTCTGCCTTCACCGCTAGATCCGGCCAGCGCAGCCACCAGCCTCCATCCTTGCCGAGACGGCCGAGAAAAATATTCTCGGCGACAGTCAACTGCGGCACTAGGCTGAGTTCTTGATGAACGATCGCGACGCCCTTCTCCATGGCGGCGTGGGGCGAGGATAGATCGACGGCTTGCCCCTCGATCAGCATATCACCGCCATCCGGCGGAAACACGCCGCCCAGGATTTTGATCAGCGTGCTCTTGCCCGCACCGTTCTTGCCGACCAGGGCGTGCACCTCGCCCCGATCAAGCGTGAAATCGACACCCGAAAGAGCCTGTACGCCAGGGAACCCTTTGCTGATCGAGGACATCTTCAGCAGACGTGACATGACGGCGGCCATTCAGATTGTTGGAGCCGGCCGAGCGCGAGGTGCCGGCCGGCCCATCACAATGTTATTGCGCCAGCGACTGGTACTTTTCGAGATAGGCGTCGACGGCTGCCGGATCACTGCCATAGTACATTTCCAGCGGGACGATCGTCTCAGCCTCCACGGTCTTGCCGTCGAGCTTGTCGAGCGCCTGCTGCACCGCGTTGTAGCCGATATTGTAGGGGTCCTGGGTCGAGACGGCGACAAGACCGCTGTCCGAGTTCTTCAACGCCGCCGCAACCTGCAGGCTCATGTCCGTACCAAAAATCTTGATGTCCTTGCCGGATGATGCCTTGGCGGTGAGAGCGCCGACCAGGCCACCTTCATTGGCGGTCCAGACGAGCTGGGTTTCGGGGTTGCCCTGCAGAATGGTCTCGAGCGTATTCGCCGCCTGCTCCGGCAGCTCGCCTTCCTGCTCGGCGACGATCTCGATGCCGTCGGCCTTGGAGACCTCATCGACGAAGCCTTCGCGGCGCTGCTGGCCGACTTCATATTTGGGGATGGTCAGGAGGGCGATCTTGGCTGAACCTCCGAGGTTCTCGTTCACATAGTCGGTGACGTAACGGCCCATCTGCGCGCCCAGCTCGTAATTGTCGACACCGACGAAGCTGGTCATGATCGGCGAGTTGATCGTCGTGTTGTAATTGATCAGCGTGACGCCCTCATCGACAGCGCGCTGGAGCGCTGCGACCGACGCATCGGAGTTCAAGGCACTGATCAGCACCGCATCGACGCCGCGGGCGACAAAGTTGTCGACCATGGCCGCCTCGGTATCCACTTGTCCTTGAGCATTGGCGACCAGAAGCTCGGCCCCTGCTGCATCGGCTGCGGCCTGCATGCCGAGTTCGACGGTTCGGAACCACTCATGCTCAGCGACCATCTGCACGGCGCCGATGGTGCGGTCCGCTGCCATCGTCCCCGCCGCGAACAATGCCGAGCCGGCGATGACCGTGCCGGCAAGAAGAGTGTTGAGGCGACGTCGGGTTATGAGCTCATTCATATTTTTTCCTCCCTGACTTGATGATCCCATCATCTCTTTAATTGTCGTCTTTGCGACGTGTTTCCAGGTCGTTGCTAAAACTGCGGGATGGGCGTTGCGCCGCTTCGGCTGGATTGCCAGCAGGCTTCGACCAGCGCCATGGTCCGGGCGGCATCGTCGACAGCGGTATGCAGATGCTCGTCCTCGCCGGCCGCGAAGCGTTGAAGGTTCGACATCACGCCGATGAAGGCATCGGGGAACCAGCGGCCGTTCATCGGTACGGAAGTCCAATCGGTTCCTTCGGCCTTGATGTGAACCTCTTCGGGCTCGCCTTCGGGGTAGTTCAAGAGAAGGCCAAGCTTGACATAGGCCGCACCGTTCTGGCCGTCGATGCGCACCCCTGCCTCCTGATAGGGGCCGCCATGTTTCCAGGTGTGATTGAGCGACAGGCAGCAGCGGGTGTGGCCGCCATAGTCGAGGATCGTGCTGGTGCGCGCATCAGCGAGATCAGGGTGATCGGGATGCTTGACCGAATGACAGTAGACCCCTTCCGGTTCACCAAGCACCGATCGGATCCAGTCGAGATAGTGGATCGAGTGCATGATCACCTCGACCGCCTCCAGCTTGGTCATGAACGGCCAGAGCTCCCAGGGTTGGCGAAGCGTGAGATGGATCGAGAGATCGGTGATCTCGCCGATCATGCCCTGCTCGATCGCATCGCGGATCACGAGCATCATCGGGCTGAAGCGCAGTTGGAAGTTGACCGCTGCGGTCAGGCGCCGTTCCCGGCAGGTCTGAACGATCTTCCGGGCATCATCGAAATTTCGACCCAGCGGTTTTTGAATGAGCACGGTGGCCCCTACGGGCAGTGCTGCCACTGTTTCCAGAACGGCTTCCGGCGGCAGCGCCAGGTCGAACACCGCATCGGGCTCGGCGATGGCGTTGGCAAAGCTGGGATAGATGTGATCAATCGCGAATTTTCCCGCGAGCGCCTTCGCCTTGTCTTGATCGATATCGAAGAGGCCAGCAACCGGCAGGTCGGCTTTGGCATAAGCCGGCAGATGGGCGTCATGAACGATGCCGCCGCATCCAATGACGACGATTGGGCGGGGCGCCAATGGTAGGGGCCAGGACCGGCAAAGTTGCTTGATCTCCTCGGCCTCATAGCGTCGTGTCATGACCCTTCCTCATCCGCGAATTTTTCTTCGACCCTGGCTTGCGCGCTCGCCAGCAGCTCTGCCGATGGCGTATCCGTCGTGATCGCCAGGCTCACGACATCGTCGATGATGTGGGCAAGCTCAGGAAAACGCGGATCGGATGGCAGCTCTCTTGCCTCAGCATGCAGTGCTTCGAGCCCGGCGTAAAAGGGCACCGCAGCTCGGATCTCTGGATCATCCCAAGTCGAGCGCCGACAGCCGATCGCACCAGCCGTGCTGGTGAGCTTGTCCATCGCCGGTGTCGTGCAATGCTTGATGAAACGGTAGGCGAGATCCGGATTTTTGCACCCAGCACCAATCGCCAGCACCCAGTAGATATTCAACGAGGTGGCCGTGCCGCCAGCGCCGGCTGGAATTGGTGCGACGTCGATCAGGTTTTTGACGCGGGACTGCGGATGGCTGGCGGCATAGGCGGCAAAGCCAAACCAGTTGGTCATCAGAGCGATCTTGCCGTCGGCGAAAATCTCGCCTGAGCGCACCGAATCGATCGAGCGTGGATCAGGATAGATCAGATCGCCGTCGCTTTTCGCGAGTGTCCGATAAAAGTCGAGCGCCGCCTTGGCCTCAGGCAAATCAAGCGTCGGCCGCCGGCCGCGGTCAGTGATTTCGCCGCCACGACTCCAGACTTGGATGCAGAAATCGTAGACCGTGTTGTGACCATCGGGAAAGGCGGCAAGCACGGTGCCGTGGATATCGGGAACGTCACTGAAATAGCTGACAATGTCGAGATAGTCGTCCCAGGTCGCGGGCGGCTGGAGCGATCGGCCGAAGCGCTCCTTGAAACCGCCACGGTGCTCGACCGCCTCGAACAGGTCCTTCCGGTAAATCAGACATTGCGGGCCGTCATGATAGGGGAGGCCAAACACGCCGCCTTCGATTTGCTGCAAGCGGATCAGCGACTGACACCAGCCATGCGGGTAGTCCGGCGGCGGATCGGCGTCGATGAAGGGGGCGAGGTTCAGGAGATGGTCGTCGCCTGCTGCCATGGGCAGCCAGTCGGTGACCAGCAGGCCAATGTCGACGCCGCCATCCTTGAGGCCTGTTGGACCGAAGAGTGTCTCGTAGTGAGGATCGAGATCGAGTGCTGTCAGCTCCAGCTTGCAGTCGATGCGTCTCTGATCCCGAAAATCGTCGAACTGCTGTTCGATAGCCTGTTCGAACGGGCCGAATTTACGGATCGCGATGTTGAGCGTCGCTGGCGCCACGCTGCCTCCCCTGGCTCTTTGTCTGAAAGCATACCACGATTATGATGATACTGTTCAAGTAAACCCATCGGCTGGCCAGCCGATGGCATCGGGGGAAGCGGCATGGCCGTCGACATTCTGGATACGCATCAACATCTGATCTATGGCGACCGCTTCAGCTATCCGTGGGCGGACGAGATCGCAGCGCTCAAAGGGCGAAGCTTTCGCTATGAGGACTATCAGCTTGCCGCCGCCGNNTACAGGCATCACCCGCACCCTTTTCATGGAGGCGGATGCCGAGGATTGGCGGGCCGAGACCGACATGGTGCTGGAGATGGTCGACGATCCCGACACAATCATCTCGGGCGTAATCGCCAACTGCCGTCCTGAAGATCCGGGCTTCGATACCTGGCTCGATACCATTGCCGATCGGCCGGTGGTCGGTTTGCGCCGCATTCTGCATGTCATGCCGGACGAACTTTCAAAGGACGAAGCGTTCAGGGTCAATATCCGAAAGCTTGCGGGGCGCGGCCTCACCTTCGATCTCTGTTTTCTCGGCCGGCAATTGGCAATTGCCGCCGACCTCGCCAGGGCTTCTGAAAACGTGCAGTTCGTGCTCGATCATTGCGGTGTGCCGGACATCGCCTCAGGCGAGATGGATCCCTGGCGCGAGCAGATTCGGAGCCTGGCGACACTGCCCAACGTGGCCTGTAAGATCTCAGGGGTGACTGCTTATGCCAAACCGGGCGAAGCGACGATCGACGTGGTTCGACCCTGGGTTGAGAACTGCATCGAGTGTTTCGGCTGGGACCGGGTCATCTGGGGCAGCGACTGGCCGGTCTGCAACATCAATGCCGGGCTCGCCGAGTGGGTCGCCATCTCGCGAGGTATCGTCGCGAACGAGGATGTCTCGAATCAGGCCAAGCTCTTCCGCGACAACGCGATCAACACCTACGGGCTAAGGAAATGGGGCCTGATCAGCCAGTGATGTGCTTTCAACAAATGATACCTGCAAACGACCCCGAAAGCCTTGCCGCATACCGTCGATCTCGGCGATAGCAGCGGGAATCAAATAAAGTGGCCACGCCACTAGCGCCGATCGCTACGCTGCCATAACGGCGCCCCGGCCGTGTCGGTGTCGATGCGCGTGATATGCCAGCGGCCGAGATTGGCCGTGTAGAGAGCCTGGCCGTCGAAGGCGATGTTGGTGGGATGGGCGAACAGGTGGGCGGTCGGGTCTTCGATATAGACCTCGGCTGAGCCGCCATCCTTCGCGATGCGCAGAATGCGCGATGGTTCGTAACAGCCGCAGAGGAGCTGCCCTGCCTGATCAAACGCAATCCCGTCCGGCAGGCCTGGGAGATCTGGGGCGAACGGCATCGCATCGCCAGCCGTTCCGTCGGGCTGAATGGGAATGCGAGAAATCCGCCGGGCGAAGGTCTCACAAACATAGAGAGCCTGACCATCAGGCGAAAGCGCCATGCCATTGGCAAACGTCATGGGTTGATCATACCAAAGACCGCCATCGCCGGTCTCGAGATCATAGGCCCAGACACCCGGCCCCGCTGTCGTCATATCGTGGCTGTCGGAGACCAGAAGGCGCTTTCTGGCGGCATCCACCACCGGATAGTTCGGGATCGTGATGCCGTCGGGCGTGAACTTTCGGACGCCCCTCGAAGCGAGGTCGAGCCGGAAGACCGCGGCGGCTTTCAGATCACAGAAGAACAGCGCTTCGCTGCCCAGAAAGGCTAGACCGAGGATGAAGCCGCCGGTACTGGCGACACACTCGATCTCATTACCAGACGGATCGATACGCAGGATCTCGCCGTTCTCTGAGCCGCACCAGATCCATCCGTCCGGACCGACCGCGACACCTTCTGGATGCTGGAGGCGCGGATCGCTAAAAATGCCGTCGAAGAAGACATGGGCGCGGTCAGCAGGCAGAACAGTCTTCTCAGCAGTCGCGAAGTGGTAGGACATAGGCTTAGCCCTCGGCCGTAAGAAATTTGTCGTCGAAAGGATGGTCGATCGTGGCGCCTTCGGGGTTGGTCATGCGAAGGCTGCCATCGGCAGCGTGGATCGACTCGATGTCCTGCCAACCCGTCGGCAAAGGCACGCCGCCGAGCACGTGGCGGACAGTGACCAACCCTTTCGGATCGAGGGTGATCGATGTCGGGATGCCGGCATCGGAAAGCGGGTTGGGATTGATCGAGGCGGCATGGCCGTAGATCGAGAAAGCGCGGCCCTCCTCGATACCGAGGACACTACGATGACGTCCATTCCAGGGCGCGTAGTCGCGGCCCTGATTGCTGAACCAGAGAAAGGTGACCGGAAACTCGGCAGGGTTTTTCAGGCTCAGTATCAGATCGCCCTGGTCGAGCCGTGCCGCCGCCGTCCAACCCAGCGGCGGATCGCCGCCCTCCACCAGCATGACGAAATCCTCGTGACGTTCGGCGATGGGATAGTCGTGGAGATCGGCCGTGCCACCGTCGGCAAGTGGCAGTTGGGCAAGGTCGGCAAAGCGTGCCGAGCGGGCGAATAGCGAGCGCCCCATCGATGGATCCGGTTCCACCTGTTCGACGGGCAATTCGGCAAATGCTTTTGCAGAGAAGGAGAGGCGTCCCCTGCCCTCGAAACGTGTCATCGCATGACTGGACACCGAAATGTCACCGCTGCCGCCGTCGAACCGATGGCTGATATAGAGAAACGGATGGCCGTCGCGCAGGGTCATTTCCTTGACCAGCCCTGCCCCTTGAACATCGTGATCCAGCAGGAAACGCGCCGTCTTGCCGCCTGGCTTCTGCTCCTCCCCATCAAAGCGCCAGAGCGAGTTCGCCGGCCAGCCATGCGGCGGTCCGCCATGGACATCGCTCTCACCGAATGGTGCGCAGAAAAAGTCGCCGGAAAGATGCTTCAGCACGACCGGAATGTCCGGATCATGTTGCACGATCGGATCATCGACCCACGGCGCCGTATGCAGCGGTTTGATCAGATGACCGTCATGGTCGATATCGAGCGAACGAATGTGACCGGCCTCCAGATCGACCGTGACCTTGATACCATCGGCTTCGATGGTCTGAAATTGATCTACCATGTTCTCTCCCCACTAAAACGTCATGGTGACGCCGCCATCCACCGCGAGGATCTGGCCGGTGACGTAGCGGGAGTCGTCCGAACAGAGGAAGAAAGCGGGGCCGGCGATGTCGTCGGGCAGGCCTGCCCGGCCGATCGGGATTTTTTCGTGCTTAAGATAGACCGTCTTGAAATAGTCGGTGTCGTGCTCGTGGCTGCCGTCTTCGAGCCTGGCCATGCGGGTGTCAATGAAGCCCGGAGCGATGGCGTTGACCGTGATATTTTTGGATGCGAGATCGCAGGCGAGGCAGCGGGTCAGGTTGACGATGCCGCCTTTCGCGGTCGAGTAGGGGATCGCGTCCTTGCTGCCGGCGATCCCCATAATCGAGGCGATATTGAGAATTTTTCCGCCGCCGGACCTCGCCATTAAGGATGTAGCCGCAAGGCAGCAGAGAAGAGCACCATCGAGATTGACCCGAAGCACTTCGCTGAAGCGCTCATAGGTTAGTCGATCGAACGGCGCGATGTCGAGAATGGCGGCGTTGTTGACGAGGATGTCGAGGCGGCCGAATCTTTTTTCGACTTGTTGAACGACTGCATCAATCTGGTCCTGCTGCGTAATGTCGAGGGCCATGGCGATGGCACCGCTCATGTCATCGGCGGCATTGTTGGCTGCAGCACCATCGATATCGCCGATGATGACATCAGCGCCTTCTTCGCCCAGACGCCGGGCGATGGCGTTGCCGATGCCGTGCGCACCGCCGGTGACGATCGCAACCTTGCCCTCCAGACGTTTGGCCGTGCTCATACCCCTTCTCCCAAAAAACTACTTCAGGTCCAGTTGACCTCCCGAACCACCGACAAACCTTGCAATGATCAAGGTCAAGCCGGCTGAAAACAAGAGGATGAGCGTGACCAGCGCGTTGATCTCCGGCGTAAAGCCGACCCGCATCATAGCGTAGAGTCGGATCGGCAGCGTGCTGGTGTCGCCGACCAGGAAAAGCGTGATGATGGTCTCGTCGAAGGAGAGCGCGAAGGCGAGCAACGCCGCCGTCACCACCGCCATCCGGAGATGGGGAAAAAGCACGTAGCGGAAGGTCTGCCAGCGGGTGGCACCGAGATCCTGCGAGGCTTCGATCAGGCTTCGGCTGAGCGTCTGCAGCCGATTGAGGATCGTCCGGTAGACCAGGGCCAGGACGAAAATACTGTGGCCGACGATCACCGCGATCAGGCCGCGACCAAAGCCGATCTCGCGAAAATAGACCAGGAGCGAGAGGCCGGTGATGATCGGCGGCAGGAGGAACGGCAAGAAGATCACGAACTGCAGGCCTGCACTCACCCGGCCGGGATGTCGATGCACATGGAACGCGAGCAGGGTGGCGATCACCAGCGCGATCAGCACGGCGAAGAAGCCGACGATCAGCGTGTTTGCGAGCGCATCGATGATCTGCTGGTTCCTGAAAAGATCGGCATACCAGTCGAAGGAAAAGCTGTCCCACTGGATGCGGCCGCGGCGCAACCGAAAGAACGAGGTGAGAGCCACCATGAAGATCGGCAAGTAGAGTGCTGTGAACACCACTGCGGAAAGCGCACCGAGTATAACCTTCGCCGCCCCAGTCATGCGCGCTGCCACTTCGGGTTCGCGATCCTCCCGGCGGCGGCGATGACCGCCAGCGCCACGATCAGGAGGACGACCGACATGGCCGCACCCAGCGGCCAGTTGAACGCCAGGCCGAACTGACTGAAGATCGCGCGGCCGAAGGTGAAGCCCTGGGTGCCGCCGACTAGCTCCGGCGCCAGAAAATCACCGAGCGCGAGCACGAAGCAGAACATGCCGCCGACCACGGCGCCCGGCAGGCTCATCGGCAGGGTGATGTCACGAAACCGTTGCCAGGGTGTGGCGCCGAGATCGGCGGCGGCATCCGTCAGGCTCTTTGGAATGCGTTCCAGCGCCATGAAGATCGGCAGGATCATGAAGGGCAGCATGATGACCGCCATGGTGATCAGCACGGCATTCATATTGAAGAGGAAAAGATCGGACGGACGATCCAGCACGCCCAGAAACAGCAGAGCCTGGTTGAGCAGCCCCTTGGAGCCGAGGATCGCGCGCATGGCGTAGATCTTGATGATGTAGCTCATCAAGAGCGGCACGATCAGGGCAAGGATCAGGTAATAGCGCATGCGGCCTTCGATGGACGAGATGAACAGAGCGACGGGATAGCCGAGCACGAGATTGATCACCATCACCTTGGCGGCGAGCGCCAGCGTCCTGAAGAAAACGGCGACATAGGCCTCGTTGCCGAGGAAGTCGAGATAGCTCTCGAAGCTGAAGCTTCGGACGATGTCCGCGCCCTCGACATGCCAAAAGCCGTAGATCAGGAAGGCGAGCATCGGCAACAGGATGAAGAGGCAGGGAAGCGCAAAGACGGCGGCCAGCCAGAAAAGCCGAAGCGCAGAGCCTCCTGTGCTGGCGGTAGCACTCACTTGGACGAACCGTCATCGGGCAGCACGACGCTGTTCTCCGCGGACCAGGTGAGGATGCCCGGATCGCCCTCTCGAAACGGCATGCCCTGCATGCGGCTTGGTGTCTTCAAAAGCAGCGGATGGTCGGGCGCCGACGAGGGACGGGCCAGAACCCGGCTGGTCGAGCCAACGAACTCGACGCTCTGGATGGTGATCGGAATTCTGTTGATCAAATCATCAGATGGCCGATCGACATCGAAATCGAGCTGAAGCGATTCAGGTCGCACCGCAAGCGACAAGGCCTGACCATCCGTGATCTCTCCGAGGCCTGGGTCGAGACACCGTATCGGGCCCAAGCCTGTGTCGATGCGATCATCTGCCGCCTTCCGCCCGGCAATCAGATTGTTGTCGCCGAAGAACGTCGCGACGAACCGGCTTTGCGGGCGGTAGTAGATGTCATCCGGCCGACCNNTGGTCATGGGTGACGAAAACGAAGGTGATCCCGACCCGGCGCTGCAGCGACTTCAGGAAGGTTTGCATCTGGCGGCGAAGTTCGGCATCGAGAGCGCCGAGCGGTTCGTCCAGAAGGATCAGCTTCGGCTCGCATACCAAGGCGCGTGCGAGAGCAACCCGCTGACGCTGGCCACCGCTGAGCTGGGCAGGATAGCGATCGCCGAGATCTCCCAAAGCGACGACATCGAGCGCTTCGTCGACCTTGCGCTTGATGTCGCCTGCAGGCGTGCCGCGAACCATCAGGCCGTAGCCGACATTGCGCTGGACAGTCATATGGGGAAAAAGCGCGTAGTCCTGGAAGACCGTGTTGAACGGCCGGAGATGAATGGGGACATCGCCGATGTTCTGGCCGTCGAACCGGATTTCGCCACCGTCCGGCGCGATGAAGCCGCCAATCAGACGGAGAACGGTCGTCTTGCCGGATCCGGAAGGGCCGAGAATGGTCATGAATTCGCCATCCTCGACGGTGAGATCGATGCCGTTCAAGACAATCGTCTCGCCGTAGCGCTTGTCGATGCCGATCAGTTCCAGGCGACCTTCAGCCGTCATCGCCTGATTCCAACGTCAGGCAACCTTGTAGGCATCGACAGCTGCCTGGTTCAGCTCGACGCCGAGGCCGGGTTTGGTCGGTCTCGCGATCGTTCCGTCGACCAGCGTGAGTTCCTCTGCGACCAGCTCCTTCCTGAGCGTCTCGACACAAAGCTCCGGCGGCAGATATTCGATGAAGGCGCAGTGCGGCGTGGTGAACGCCATGTGGGCTGTCGCCGAGATCGAGACGCCGGTCTTCCAGCAATGAGGCACGATGATAAGGCCGCGCTCGGCTGCCATGTCGCAAACCGCCTTGGTCTCGATGAGACCGCCGACCCTGCCGACATCCGGCTGCGCGACGTCGATCTTGCCACGGTCCATCAGCTCCTCGAACTCATGGCGGGTTGCCAGCCACTCGCCTGAGGCGATCGGCATCGGCGCCTGTTCCACAAGTTTTGCACATTCGTCGAGATAATCCGGCCAGATTGGCGTCTCCAGAAAGAAAATATCGAACTCGGCCCAGTCCTTGATCACTGAGAGCGCCGTCGCGGCATCGTCCCAGAGATATTGAACGTCGACCATCAACGTGATGTCGGGGCCGAGCGTTTTTCGGACGGCGGCGACCACCTCGGTATGCCGGTCATAGCTTTCCGCGAGGCCGTGGTGAGCATAGGGTCCGTTCATCGTGACTTCGCTCTTGACCGCCTTGAAGCCGAGCGCCTTTGCCTTCTCCGCTGACTGGCAAAGGGCGTCTCGATAGGCCTCGAACGTGGCGCCTGCCGGCTGAAGCGATGCGTAGGGGATGACGGGATCATCGCGGATCGGACCGAGCAGGTCGCAGATCGGCTTACCCAGAGCTTTCCCCTTCAAGTCCCAAAGCGCCATCTCGACGGCGCCGATCGCATGCACGACCGCACCCCGCCTGCCGTTCATCGCGGTCGCCACATAGAGCTTACGCCAAAGCCCGTCGATGTCGGTCGGATCAGCACCGATCAGGAGATCCTTGATGCAGAGCCCCATGGTGTGGGTGCCTGGCGCTTCGATGCAGGCTTTGGCAATCCAGGGATTGACGTCCGATTCGCCGAGCCCGGTCAGCCCCTCGTCGGTATGAATGAGGACCAAAAAACTGTCCTGGGCAGAGGAGGTGAAGGAAGGGTCGTAATTCGGCGCCAGGAGAACATGCGTTTCGACGTCGGTGATCTTCATTGGCAGGACCAACTCCAAATTGACAGGTCCAGTCGCACCGCGACGGGGTGTGGTGCGGCGGTGTCTCCGCGAGGTGCGACCGTAAACCCTGTCCTGGCAGGACTAGTCGATGGTGGCGGCTTTGACCTCGTTCCAGATTTCGGTCCGCTTGTTGAAATCTTCGGCCGGGCGCAGCCAGGTCAGTCGATCGGCATAGTCCAGCTCTTCATTCTCGGACGTGGTGTTGCCATAACCATATTTGGCCGACACTCGCTCACCGACGGACTTTTCCAGAAAAAAGTTCACCCAGGCATGGGCCAGCTCAGCGTTCTGCACGCCTTTGGACATCGCCCAGGTATCGAGCCAGCCGACACCGCCTTCCTCAGGGATAATGTATTCGACATTGTAGCCGCGTTCCTTGAGGTCGACCGCTTGGAACTCGCCCATCGAGAACATCAGGACGGCATCGCCGCTGTCCCAAACATTGTTGCCTTCCTCGAAGCCCGCGAAATAGCTGAGCAACACCTTCTTCTGCTCGATCAGTTTTTCTTTAACCGCCGCCATCTGTTGGTCGTCGAGATTGAACGGGTCCTCGAAGCCAAGGATGATCGCGGCGTTCACGATGTTGTTGTTGGTATCATCGAGCACGATGATGCGCCCGGCATATTGCTCGTCCCAAAGCGCCTCCCACGACGTCGGCGCCGGATCGACCTCGTCTTTGTCATAGATCAGGCCGAGCGAGCCCCAGGTAATCGGCACACCGTAGATCCCGTCCTCGTGCTGAACTTCAGCGACGTCCTGAAAAGCCGGCAGCAGGTTGGCGGTGTTGGGAATCGCGGCCATGTCATAGGGGATGATCAGATCTTGCTCGATATAGCGGCCGAACAGACTGGTATCGATCGAGATCAGATCGTAGTCCGCACCCTCCGAGCCCTTCATCTTGGCGAACATCTCGTCCACCGAACCGGTGTAGGTCACGTTCACCGTTGCGTCATTGGCCTCCTCGAACTCCTTAACCCATTCATCGTCGGTATAGCCTTCGAACGTGAAGATCCTGATGGTCCGCTCCTGCGCGGAAAGCGGATGGCCGGTCGTCGCCAGCATAGCCAAAGCAAGGCCGGTCGCCAGAGCCAGGAATTTTGGGGATTGCATCGACGTCACCTCCCTGTTCATTCGTTGTATGCGGTGGCCTCATGTCCACCTTGTCCTTGATGATGCGACAACAGTTCAGGTTCCGTCCAGTCCAATAGGACGTGGGGCCGACAATCCTTGCCGCTATGGCCTGAGAAGTTCACGCAATCGCAGGCCGATCTTTCCTGGCCCATCGGGCTCGAGACATTGCGGATTGAAGATCAACTGCGCCCGGTGGAGGGCCGCGTTGTCCGGCCGAATCGATGGCTCACCGTTCTCAAGGGCGAGAAGAAGCTGGAAGGCCGACATGCTCGCCCGTCCTTCATCAAGTGTCAGTGCAACGGTCGGAATCTCGCCGTCGTCACGCAGTTCCAGCTCTGCGTCATCGAGCGCTCCCGTCGCCGCGACGATCTCGCGGCAACGATCGAGCCAGTGATTGCGCCGCGCGACCGGATCCTCCGCGACGAAGCTTTCCAAGGCGGTCAACAAGCCGGCAATCTCCTCCTTGCCGGCTTTGCAAGGGCGGCCGATGCCATGTTGCGGCAGGCCCTTCAGACGCGCTTTGTCGATGAAGGCTGCCGGTGGCTGCCACTGGTCGAACAAGATGTCCATGTCGAGCATTTGAAGCGCCGCCGCCATGATCAGCTCTTGCCGGCCGGCGAGAATGCCGGAAGCCTGCGGTCCACCGAGCGCCTTGCCGCCAGAGAACGCAACCAGATCGGCGCCCTCGTCGATGAAGCGGTGGAGGTTCGAGACTGGCGGAAGCTGGGCTGCGGCATCGACGATCACCGGTATCTCGTTGGCCTTGCCAACCGCCGTTACCTCAGCCAGCAACGGCCGCGCGGCCGGATCGGCGACCCAGAGGATGGCTGCGGTCCGCTCGTTGATGGCATCCGCAATCTCCCAGGCCTCGGCGTCGCGCACGCCAGCACCGGCATAGCGATCAGGGAGGCCGACCTCGATCAGGCGGACGCCGACGGTTCGAAGCGCATGGTCGTAAAGATTGCGCTGACTGCGGACGACCACGACCTCGTTCGGCATGCCTGCCGTATCGGGAAGCCGGTTCATCCGCCCTGGATCGATGCCGGTAACGGCCGCCGCCGTGCCGAGCAGCAATCCAGCGGCAGCGCCTGATGTTACCAGCCCGGCCTCAGCCCCCGTGTGGTCGGCGATGATCGTGCTGGCCTTGGCCTGAAGCTCCATCATGTCGATGCAATGCTGCGAAGCCTCCGCCATGGCTTCGACAACTTCGGGCCTCATAATGCCACCGGAAAGCCGGGTCGCCGTGCCTTTAGCATTGACGATCGTCGGCACACCCAGCCGTTCATAGATCACACCATCACCTCCCCATCATTTCGCAATCTAAGAGTGATCTCGAACAAGTCTTCATCGGTGGTGAGGCCTTGGCAAGGGGGAAGTGAGGTGCGAACTAACACGGCCTCCCAGCATGGGATCTCGAGAGCTGCCACACCCAAGGACATGCTCAAGCATTGAATGAATACAGGAGCTCTGGAAATATCAAATGCCAATATCGGCGGACGGTGGCTTCATCCTCCCTCTGTTCACCCGCTTTCGGGCCGATCGCGTTCGACTAGCTGGCCCCTTACTCGTCACCTTAGGAGCGCGTGGCCGGCGTGCGAAGCGCATTCTATTGGTCTATACCAATTTCGACGCTAAGAAGGGGACTATCGGCTGTCAATCACATGATGGTCAGCAAAGTCGTTGTAATCAATATCAGCTACTGAATTTGCCGCTACCAAGCTTTGCTCCGATCCAGCACCGGGCTGACCACTGGCCGTCAGTCCTGTGTCTCTGCGGCCGCTTGAGTAACCAGCCAATCATAGAAGTCTTTGAGTGCCGGATTGCCGAGTGAGCCATTCGGGTAGGCGACGTAGTAGCCGTAGTCGGACGTCGAAAGTGAAACCATCACCATGAGCGCAAAATGCATCCGCCTGCCAACCGACAGTCCGGCGAGCCCAGGGAACGCGGCAGGAGTTTCTATGCTGACCAGACCAACCAGTTCGATGCCGGTGTCTGGGAATGCGAACCGAATAAGCACGTGATCGAGGCGGCTCCCTATGACGAGTTCGTCTACCTGCTTGAGGGCCGGATCGACGAGGGCGGCGTCGAGACCTACAAGGCCGGCGACAGCTTTATGATGCCGCGCGGCTGCAAGTGCAGCTGGGACGTGAAGGAGCCCCTTCGAAAACTTCATGTCGTGCTGACCGCGGAGGCCTATCGGCCCTGAATNNGCAGCGACGTCACGCGGTCTCATTTCTCAGCCCAATAACTGTCGGGTGGTGGGCCGAAGTCGATCAGGGCGCAGCTGTAGACGGCGGTTTCGTCGAAGGGGTAGCGCGCTTCCATCTCAGGCGTGAGGGTAAGCCCGAGGCCGGGTGCCGTGGGGCGAAGGAGCTGGCCGTTTTCGATGAGGCCCTGATCACCGATCATCTCTGATCCCAGCGGGAAGGCAAGCATCGGGTATTCGACGAGCTTGCCGCCGGCGGCGAAGGCGGCGTGGTAGCTCGCCATGATCGCGGCCGCCCCGCCCCAGGCGTGGACGACGACATCCGTGCCTTTCACCTTCGCCGCAGAAAATACGTCCATCACCGCCGTGATGCCGCCCATGACCGAGGCGTCAGGCTGCACGAAGTCGTACACGTCGGCCTCGATGCGCTCGATCATTTCCTTGGGCGTGGTAATAATCTCGCCGCCGCAGACCGAGACGTCGATCTGTTCACGCAGCTCGCGAAAACCTTCGGGGCAGTCCGGGCCGATCGCTTCCTCGACGAAGACCATGCGCCGATCGGTGAGTGCGTGCACCGCCTCGACGAAACCGACAACGTCATCGACGGCCTGCGGTGGATCGGCGAGGTTCTGGCACATGT
>JBOEHJ010000119.1:0-7583 GCA_050633905.1 Geminicoccales bacterium | reverse complement strand
TTCTGTAGCGCTGGCTTACTCCTCCGCATGGCCGACCGATATGGTTGGATACGGCGGGTGGTTGGAAGGGGGAGGGGACCGGTTCGGCCTGCCCTAGAAATGCACTAACCTGATCATTGTTGATCGCGTCGGCTGGCGGGTATAATCGTTTGAAGAACATGATACCGGATGCTTAAAGGTGAGCTGGGAGGCCGCATGGGACTTTACGACGAACTCCACAGGCGATCGATCGCTGAACCGAGTGATTTTTGGGCGGAAGCTGCCGAGGCGCTGCATTGGGACCGTCGTTGGGATCAGGTCCTGGACGATAGCCGGCCGCCATTTTATCGCTGGTTCAAAGGCGGCAAGCTCAATACTTGTTTCAACGCCATTGATCGCCATGTCGAGGCGGGACTTGGCGATCGGATCGCGATTATCCATGACAGTCCGGTAACCCAAAGCATCCAGCATATCACCTACGCCGAACTCAAGGACAAAGTCGCTCGTTTCGCCGGCGTTCTGAAAGGGGTGGGTGTGACGCCTGGGGATCGGGTAATCATCTATATGCCGATGGTCGCCGAAGCCTTGATCTCGATGCTCGCCTGTGCCCGGATCGGGGCCGTCCATTCCGTCGTCTTCGGCGGTTTTGCCTCCAATGAGCTCGCCAGCAGGATCGATGATGCCACGCCCAAGGTCATCGTCTCGGCGTCCTGCGGAATCGAGATCAACCGGGTCATTCCTTATAAACCGCTTCTTGACGGTGCGATCGAGCTTTCTCGACACAAGCCCGATCATTGCGTCATTCTGGCGCGTCCAGAGGCCAAGGCCGAATTGATGCCCGGCCGGGATCTCGATTGGGATGAGGCGATGACGGGGGCGGCACCCGCCGATTGTATTCCGGTCCTGGCAACCGACCCCCTCTACATCCTCTATACCTCGGGTACCACCGGGATGCCAAAGGGGATCGTCCGCGATCATGGCGGCCATGCCGTCGCGCTCCACTGGTCCATGGGCAACATCTACGACATCAGGCCTGGCGAGGTCTGGTGGACGGCCTCTGACGTTGGTTGGGTCGTCGGCCATAGCTATATCTGTTACGGGCCGCTGCTCCATGGCAACACCACCATCGTCTATGAGGGCAAGCCGGTCGGCACGCCGGATGCTAGCGCCTTTTGGCGTGTGGTCGGCGAACACAAGGTGGTGTCTTTGTTTACCGCGCCCACGGCGTTCCGCGCGATCCGCAAGGAGGACCCCGAGGGCAAGTTGATCAACCAGCACGATCTCAGCCAGCTCCGAGCCCTCTTTCTTGCCGGTGAGCGCTGTGATCCTGACACGCTTCATTGGGCGGAACAAAAGCTTAAAGTGCCGGTTATCGATCATTGGTGGCAAACCGAAACCGGTTGGCCAATGGGTGCGAATTGCCTTGGCATCGAGCCTTTGCCGGTCAAGGCTGGCTCGCCGACTAAGGCGGTGCCAGGCTACGACATCCAGGTTCTGGATGAGGACGGTGATCAAGTGTCGCCGGGCGAGATTGGAAATATCTCGGTCAAGCTACCTTTGCCTCCCGGGACCTTGCCAACGCTTTGGCAAAACGAGCAGCGCTGCTACGACTCGTATTACGCACGATACGACGGCTACTATTTGACTGGCGATGCTGGCTATATCGATGAGAACGGTTATCTCTTTATCATGAGCCGGATCGACGACGTCATCAATGTCGCTGGGCATCGCTTGTCGACCGGGGGCATGGAAGAAGTCCTGGCCAGCCATGAGGATGTCGCCGAATGTGCCGTCTTCGGTGTGGCCGACGAGCTAAAGGGCGAGTTACCCCTTGGTCTCGTGGTCCTGAATGCTGGCGTCGATCGCCCGGAAGCCGAGCTTCAAAGCGAGCTGGTCCAGTTGGTTAGGCAGACGATTGGACCGGTGGCCGCCTTCAAGCTCGTGGCGGTGGTAGATCGCTTGCCCAAGACAAGATCTGGCAAGATCCTCCGTGGCACTATGAGGAGTATCGCTGATGGCAAGGCCTACAAAATGCCGGCAACCATTGATGATCCAGCGATCCTGCCGGAGGTCGAAGTCGCCCTAAAACGCTTGGGATATGCACCCTAGATGTTCCCCTTCCGACCCCCTCCCCCGACCGCCCACCCGATATTGTCGGACACTGTAAGAGGTTGGACAGGGGAGGGGGCTGAAACAGACCCAAACTAAAGAGCGTATACGAAAAATGGTTGATATTGATGACTTGGAGCGTTTGCTGATCAATGCTGCCACCGAGAAGCGGACGCTCGCTTATGGCGACGTGCTTCGCCATTTCGACAAGCGCACCACGCCGATTCGTGTCTATGCGCTTTGCCGCGATCTTGGCAAAGTGTCGGATCGCAATCGCGAACGGGGCGAGCCGGAGCTCGCAGTGCTGGTGGTGCGCAAATCCGATCGTCTACCAGGCGAAGGGTTCTTTCACGGCCCTTGGGAGGAGGGCCATTACGACGGTCCGGCGACGGGGCCGCGAGCCGTCGCTTATATCGAGGGGCTGACCCAATCCGTCTTCGATTATTGGGATACAGGACCGAACTGAAGGTGAAGGCTTTTGTTTTTCGCGAGAGCTTCCTCTCTTGATTTATTCGCCTTCTATACCCAATAACTAGAAATGCCGGGCTATTTCTGCCCCGATTTCGCTTTTCAAGTCGTTAAGAAGCCCCTAAAAAGCACGTCGTGTCTGGCCGGTTTGAATGGCGAATTACGGCTATGCACTGAGGAGTACCCAATGGATCGACCCTTGATGCCCAAGGCCACCGCGGTGTGGCTGGTGGATAATACCACCCTGACCTTTGAGCAGATTGCCAAATTTTGCGGCCTGCACGCTCTTGAGGTGAAGGGCATCGCCGATGGTGAGGTCGGCGCTGGGATTAGAGGGCTGGACCCGGTGTCCGGTGGTCAATTGGAGCGCAGTGAACTCGAACGTTGCGAGAAGGACGCCAAGGCGGAACTGAAGCTCTTGCGCTCAGCCGCCGCCGATATCAAGCAGCCGAAACGGAAGACACCCCGCTACACCCCGCTTTCCAAGCGCCAGGATCGCCCCGATGCAATCGCGTGGCTGTTGCGCAACCATCCCGAGGTTACGGATCAGCAGGTCTGCAAGCTGCTTGGCACCACCAAGAATACGGTGAACGCGGTTCGCGACCGGACCCATTGGAAGAGCCAGGAAATTCGTCCGCGCGATCCGGTCATTCTCGGCCTGTGCAGCCAGGTCGATCTGGACGCCGCCGTGATCACGGCACGCGCCGCTCGTGCCGAAGCCGGCGAGCCCCTCCCGACGCCAGTGGAACTCGGCGTCGAGGACTGACTGGCTGGCGTGGCCAGATCGCGACCTTTGCTACGTTTCGATATAGGTGATCTGACTCCTTAACGTGATGGAAGGGTTGGGGTGCTGAAGCCAGGATTACATCTGGTGGCGACGCCGATCGGCCATCTTGGCGATCTTACCCCGCGTGCGCTCGAGACCCTTATCCAAGCGGATATGCTGATCTGCGAAGATACGCGCGTCACCGGCAAGCTGTTGAAAGCGAATGGTGTCGAGCGCTCGATGCTTGCCTATCATGAGCATAATGCGGCCCGGATGCGCCCCCGTATCCTGAGGCGCCTGGCCGAAGGCGAAAGCGTGGCGCTGGCCAGCGATGCCGGAACACCTCTGGTGTCCGACCCCGGCTATAAGCTGGTGCGCGATGTCATCGATGAGGGTCACGAGGTTCTGGCGGTTCCGGGGCCATCAGCCGCCCTCGCCGCCCTCGTGGTTTCCGGGCTGCCGACGGACCGCTTTCTGGCCAGCGGTTTTCTCCCCTCCAAATCCGGCGCGAGAAAACGATCGGTCATGGATGTAGCGGCCGTGCCGGCCACGCTGATCTGGTTCGAAGCTCCCCAGCGTCTCGCGGCATCGCTTGCCGATCTTGCCGATTGCCTCGGCCCGCGCCCCGCGGCCGTAGCCCGCGAGCTCACCAAGCGCTTCGAAGAAGTAAGGCGCGGCTCCCTCGATGAATTGGCCGCGTTCTATCGCGAAGCTGCCCGGCCGCGCGGCGAAATCGTGATTGTTGTCGGGCCGCCATCATCCGATCCGGTGGCTCTTACGGATGATGAGATCGATCAGGCGCTGATCGACGCCATGGGTGATATGGCGCCATCAGCGGCAGCAGCGTCAGTTGCGGCGGCAACCGGACAGCCGAAGCGTGTTCTTTATCAGCGGGCCATCGGCCTCAAAACGGCGAAAGAGCCACCAGCCCCGTGACGGCCGCCAAGCGACACGCCAAGACCAGGGGACGTTGGGCCGAAACTGTTAAGTGCCTTGACCTACCGTTTTCAGGGTTATCAGGCTTCTCGCCTGACGCTACAAGACGCCCGTTGACGAGATCGACCTGGTGATGGGCCGGGAGCGTCTCCTCGTCTTCATCGAGGTCAAGGCCGCACCCTTCTCGACGATGCACTCCATGCGCTGCAATTCCCACAACGCGAACGTCTCTCCCGTGCCGCGAGCCTCTTTCTGCGCGATAATCCGATCCGTCAACATTGTGACATGCGTTTCGATCTAATGGGGCTGCGACCCTGGCGTTTCCCCCGTCGGATCACCGATGCCTGGTGTCAGGATTAGGACATTTCTTGGGTAGGTCGAACCCGCCCTTTTTCCCTCAAAGCCACGCGCATAACGACACCATATCAGGTAGTTGGGAGGGGGAGAGGGTGACCGACGATGTCGTTTGGTCGAAAAGGGCTCCAGGCAGGATCGACGATCTCACATGGTTCTAATGAATGATGTGGCGATCGAGCTCTGGCGATCCGTCATGACGTCCGCTGTTCAAAGATTATCCTAACGCTTGATGTTCAATAGAGAAAACCTGTTGGCACCAGCTGGATCTATGCTATACGAGGCCGCTCTGTCCAAGGCGAATGAGCGCTTTTGGACAGCCAGACTGCGGGCGTGGTGGAATTGGTAGACACGCCAGATTTAGGATCTGGTGGCTTAGGCCGTGGGGGTTCGAGTCCCTTCGCCCGCACCACCTTCGCCCGCTCTTGAACAGGAAACCGATCGGTGCCGGTGCCGATGGGCGCTTGAGGCAGAACAAAGATGCAAGTTACGGAACTATCCGCCGAAGGGCTGAAACGCGAATACCAAGTTGTTGTCGAGGCCGCCGAAATTGAGCAGCGCGTCGACAAACGTCTCGGCGAACTGAAGGACACCATCAAAGTCCCCGGCTTTCGCCCCGGCAAGGTGCCCGTCACATTGCTGAAAAAGCAATATGGGCGATCCGTGATGGGCGAGGTCCTAGAGCAGGCGGTCAATGAAGGCTCCCAGCAGGCCATTAACGACAATGAGTTGAAGCCAGCTCTTCGACCCAAGATCGAGGTGACGTCCTTCGAGGATGGTAAGGACCTCCAGTTCAGCATGGAACTCGAAGTCTTGCCTGATGTGCCCAAGGTCGAGCTGAAGGAGATTGAGCTCACCAAACTCGTGGCCCCGGTCAGCGATGAGGCGTTTGGCGAGTCCCTCGATAATTTCACCAAGCGCTTCCAGGAATATGAAGCGCCTGAGAAGGAACGTCCGAGCGAAGACGGTGATCAGCTCACGATCGACTTCCTCGGCAAGGTGGATGGCGAAGCCTTCGAAGGCGGTGCCGCTGACGATTTTCCACTGGTCTTGGGTTCAGGATCGTTTATTCCAGGCTTCGAAGAGCAATTGATCGGCGCCAAGAAAGAGGACGAGATCGAGGTCAAGGTCACTTTCCCCGAAGCTTATGGGGCGGAGAACCTTGCCGGCAAGGATGCTGTTTTCGATGTGAAGATCAAGGAAATTGCAGCACCGAAGCCGGTTGAGCTCACCGACGATCTTGCCAAAGGACAGGGCTTCGACGATGTGGACGCGCTCAAGACCGCGATCCGCGAGAGCATGGAGAAAGAGTACGGCAATGCCTCACGTGCCAGGATCAAGCGCGCCTTGCTCGATCATCTGGCCGATGCGGTTAAGTTCGAGGTGCCGGCTGGCATGGTCGATCTCGAATTCGAGGCCGTCTGGAAGCAGATCTCGGAAGAGCTGGAAAAGAACCCTGAGCAGACCGATAAATCCGAGGACGAGCTGAAAGCGGAATACCGTGACATTGCCGAGCGCCGTGTTCGATTGGGCCTAGTCCTGTCCGATATCGGTCAGAGCAATGAATTGCAGGTTGAGCAGGCCGAAATCAACCAAGCTGTTCTTGAACAGGCCAGGCGCTTTCCCGGCCAGGAACAGCAGGTCTTCGAGTATTTCCAGAAGAACCCCCAGGCCATCGAACAGCTTCGCGCGCCCATCTATGAGGACAAGGTTGTCGATTTCGTGATCGAGATGGCGAAGGTCGACGAGAAGGAAGTGAGCGTCGAGGAATTGATGAAGGATCCCGACGAGGACGAAGCAGAGGTCAAAGACAAGGCATCAAAGGGCAAGAAGGCCGCCGCAGACAAAGGCTGAGCCTTGATGGCCATGACGGCGCTTTTTTTTTGCGCCGCCAATTGATGTTGATCCTCGATAACCCAAATTGCCCAGCAAGTCAGAAGTGGAGCGGTAGATGAGCCAATTGGTGCCGATGGTGGTCGAACAGACCAGCCGTGGAGAGCGTGCTTACGACATCTATTCAAGGATGTTGAAGGAGCGGATCGTTTTCCTGACGGGGCCGATCGACGACAATGTCGCAAGTGTCGTGACCGCCCAGTTTCTGTTTCTCGAAGCGGAAAATCCGGAAAAGGATATCTCCTTTTACATCAATTCCCCGGGTGGCGTGGTGACCTCTGGATTGGCGATCTATGACACGATGCAATATATCCGCCCCGACGTTTCGACGCTTTGCATCGGTCAGGCCGCATCGGCGGGTTCGCTGTTGCTGATGGCGGGCGCTGCCGGCAAGCGCTATTGCCTCCCTCATTCCCGCGTTATGGTCCATCAGCCCTCCGGCGGCTTTCGTGGTCAGGCCACCGATATCGAAATCCATGCACGTGAGATTCTCGACCTTCGAGCACGGCTTAATGAAATTTATGCACGGCATACTAAGCAGGACGTCAAGATCATCGAAGCCAATATGGAGCGCGATACCTTCATGAGTGCCGACCAGGCGAAGGAATTCGGGCTCGTCGATGATGTTGTGACCGAGCGGAATTTGCCGGTTAAGAGCGACTGATCGTCGCTCGTCTAGCGTTAACAGGCCCATCTAGTCGTCTGGAAAACGATGCGCGTTTACGAAATCGTCACGTTTTTTTGGCCATGTTGGGCTCAACGATATGTTTCGTTGGTGGCGAATGGCACGGGATAAGCGGTTGTTCCGTGCCGGCGCCATCGTTATTGTGAGGTGAATGAGCTTCTCGTCCGATCGGGGCCTTAATGACCAAGTCTACTGGTGACGCCAAAAACACACTTTATTGTTCTTTCTGCGGAAAGAGTCAGCACGAGGTTCGTAAACTGATCGCGGGGCCAACCGTGTTCATTTGCGACGAATGTGTCGAACTCTGCATGGATATCATCCGTGAGGAGAACAAAACCTCTCTCGGCAAGAGCAGGGCGGGTGTGCCCAGCCCCGAGGAGATCAAGGGTGTTT
>JBOEHJ010000118.1:0-25662 GCA_050633905.1 Geminicoccales bacterium | reverse complement strand
GTGAGCGCGGCTATACCGGCACCCAGCAGATCCTCCAGGCCTATCCTGAAGTCGAACTCATTCACAACGCCAACACCGCCATGGCGATGGGCTCGATCTCTGCCGTGCAGGAGGCCGGCAGCGACATCAAGGTGACCGCCTGGGGTGGCACCGGCGACGAGATCGAGGCACTCCGCCACGGCGAGCTCTGGGCGACGCCAATGCGCATGAGCGACGATGTCGGTGTCGCCACCGCCGAGGTGGTGCGCGCGCATCTGGAGGGCCGTGTCGACGACATCCCGCTGGTGAGCCTCGGCCGCATCACCATCGTCAGCGGCGAGACCGGGGCGGAGGAGGTTGATGCGATGGAGCGCGAAGCCTTTCGCTACACCGGCGTCGGCACACTCGAGCGCTAGTGGTATGACCACATCATTGTTTGGTGCGGAGTTTTGACATTCGATGAACCAGCCGCCCCCTTCTGCAACAGCTGACATGCCGCTGCTCGAAATGCGTTCGATCGCGAAGCATTTCGGCGGCGTCATGGCGGTCGCCGGCGTTAGTCTCCGTCTCGATGCCGGCGAAGCGCTCGGGATCGTCGGCGACAATGGCGCCGGCAAGTCCACGCTGATCAAGGTTCTCACCGGCGTCCATGGGCCGGACGAGGGCGACATCCGCATGGAGGGACGGCCGGTCTCGATCACCAATAAGCGGCAATCACGCCAGCTCGGCATCGAGGCGGTCTATCAGAATCTGGGCCTGGTCGACACGCTTGATGCCGCCGGCAACGTCTTCCTCGGCCACGAACTCAAGCGTAGCGTCCTAGGCCTCTCCTTCCTCGACAATGACCGCATGGCCGAGGAGGCACAGCGGGTTCTAAAAGAGCAGGTCGGTATCGAACTCGAGGATATTAACGTTCCCACCCATCACCTCTCAGGCGGTCAGCGTCAGGCGGTGGCGATCGCCCGGGCGATCTATGCCACCGACCTCAAGATCCTGGTCATGGATGAGCCGACCGCGGCGCTGGGCCCGGAAGAGACGCGCAACACCCTCAAGCTGATGCAAAACCTCAAAGAGCAGGGAATTGCGCTGATCGTCATCAGTCATAATCTTGATCACGTCTTCAAGGTCGCTGACCGGGTCATGGTGATGCGCGCCGGTCGCGCGGTCGCGACCCTGGACTGCCAGACCTCGACCAAGCAGGACGTCCTTGCGCACATCGTCGATGCCGTGGACACTGAGGCGGCTTGACAGGATCGATCGTTAAGTCAGCGTATCCAGGCGATGTTTGATCACGCGAAGTTTGATACCGGCAGGGAGCCGTCTTGGCCCTCCTTTGGGCGCACTATGTTCCTGCGCAACCGGTTGAACGATGTGGTTTTATGACCATATTGCAATCGGTTATGCGACTTTTTTCGTCCGCGGTATAAGCTTGGCTGGGCGTTAGGTCAGGGTCAGCTGCGGAATCTAGCGGCCCTGCTCCAGTGTCTTCTTTGCGCCCGGAAGCGGCAGCAATGCTTGCTTCTCAAATATGCCATTTCCGGCCACGGGGAACCCTGCTGTCGCATTTCTTCAAGACAGTCTTGTGGACGTCGAAACAATATCTCCAAGGTTCGATTTTCTGGAGATATCGATGAGGCTAAAGTATGCGATCCTCTACGTTGAAGACGTGCCCGCTACACTGGGCTTCTATGAGCAGGCATTCGGCCTGACCCGCAAGATGCTGCACGAAGGAGGGGACTACGGTGAGCTGGACACTGGGACTACGTCGCTTTCGTTCTCATCACGCTCGCTGATGGCGGATTTGGGCAAAAACCCTGCGAAGCCGGATCCTAGTGAACCAGTCTTCGAGATCGCCTTCGAGACTGAAGATGTGAAGCGTGCACTTCAGAGGGCGACAAGTGCCGGTGCCCGGCTTGTGCAGGACGTTCGAGATGAGCCCTGGGGGCAAACGACATCCTACGTTGCCGATCCAAATGGCTTCCTGATCGAGATCTGCTCTCCCGTCAAAGCTTAGGCATAGCCGGTTTGACCGAGCTGTGAGTGCAACGTCGGATGGTCAACAAGGCGAGTGGGCGTGACGCCAAACCAGCGCCTGATGTCGCGGCAGAGGTGAGCTTGATCGGAGTAGCCGCATGAAATCGCTGTTTCCGCAGCGCTCGATTCTTCGTTGAGATGTCGCCCAGCTCGGCGCGCCCGAGCCAAGGAGATCCAGAAATGGGGCGAAACTCCCGTCTGCTTCCTGACCTCTCGCTGCAGTGTTCGTGTCGACACGCCCAGAGTGCTCGCAGCCTCCTTTACGGAATGGATGCCGGACTTCAGGCAATCAAGGATGTCTGTGGTCGAAGGGAACACCGTGCAAAACTCGTCCAGGGTATCGCCAACCGCCAAAGAGTATGGGTCATTCGTGCCGATCCAGCTTGAGAGCGCTCTTTCATCGATTTGCACACCAGGCTTCAGGCGAATTCCCAATGTTTCGGTTTCGGCGGTCAATTGCACTCTCTCCGTAGAATGTTGCAGATCGGAGACAAACCAGCGAAGAGCCCACCTAGTCCGCTGAGCAAATATCAGATCACGGCACCCATCTGGGATGACAAGTGCATCATGCTTCACCACCGATGAATAGCGCCAAAAATCGAGGGCGCAATCAGCGGTGCATTTGGCTGCGATCTCTTGCGCAGAGATGAATTCGGTTTCCATAGAAACGTTATAGCGCCGCTAGCTGGCGCCGTCAGGTCTGGGTCAGCTGTGGAATCTAGTGGCCCTGCTTCAGTGTCGGCTTTGCCATCAGAAGCAGCAGCAATGCTTGCTTCTCAAATGCGCCCAAAGGAGACGAACGAGGCCGATGGTTAGTCTCCGTATCGTATGGCGCCTGCTACGTGAATACTCGGTAGCACAAAATATACCTTCTCCCCGCTGACAGAGAACCAACCTCCACCAGTCTTGATGGCGCTGATGATCGCGTCGTGGTCTGCTTTTGCCAATTCGCCGAGACAGTGAGCGAAATAGCCAGGCAGTCCTTCATTGATCCGGTCTTGATTGAAATTCCAGCTTTCGGGGTTCCAGTCGCCGGGTTTAAAGGGCGTAGATTGCCATCTCTCGGGTGTCGGCCAGTGGTAATTTGACCGATAAGATCTATTCGCCAGATCGGACATTGCGTTTTTCGAGCGACTCAAGGCGACAATCGACGAGGCGCGAACGATCGCATAGGTACAACCAAAAACATCAAAGTGCGTCCACTTCGACCCGACCACTGTGTACTCACCTAGTCTTTCCTGATCAAAAAAGCTGCTGGCAAAAAACGTGTTACTCACCGTGAAATAAGTCAGCGCCATCGTGATCAAAGCAACAACCACGATCACTACTGTCGCCAGCGTCCTCGTAGAGAGTTTGATGAGAAACCGAAATGACATATTCAACCACGCTCAGAACGAATCCACCGGATGGCTCAACACTCCGCTTTGAGCGCGGAGCAAAATAACACGCCAACGCTCGAAAAAAGTTAACTCGTCCGAAACACGATTTCCGTCTGCTAAGGGTATTGGCTATTCTCTAATTCCGGCCCAAAAGATGCGAAATTCCGCCATGTGTAAGATCACCAACTGATATTTTTGGTTGATAGCAGTCGATGAAACATATGGTTGAGACTTGCCAAGAATAGCCGCAATCATTTGGATGCCTTAGCCCTTTCTGCGCCATTGATCGAAGAAGGCGTTTGCAATCCAGCTTATCTGCTGTTCTTTTTTGCCGTGTTGTGGTTCAAGGAATCAATGGATCGATTATACAGGTAATTTCCTGATGAGATATGTTCATCATAGTCTTGCACCATTGGCCATTTTTACTTTGCTGAGCTGTTCGCCGACGGTGGATACATCAACGTCGTTGCAGAATGATTTAGCGATGTTTGTTGATGCTGGCGCCATAAAAAGCGAAGAAATGCGGCGCTTCTTCACTGATGAAGCTGTGGATGCCGGCGTTTTGAAAATCCGCGCAATGCGCAATCACGAGAAACCAACAGAGAAGAAGCGCCGAGCCCAAACTGGCTGCGGTAGAGCTATTCAGAAAACTAAAGAAATCTTGATTGATGTTGAGCGGAAGAATTGTATCAACTTAGCAAACCTAGCCCACGAGATTGCTCACTTCCCGGCCAAAGAACAGGGCTGTCGTGGCCATGGTGACCTCTTCTATGAAATCAACGAAGGTATCGCGCAACGATTTGTCGCCAAATTCCCCGGCGAGTCATGGGGTGGAAGCTCACCAATCGGGAAAGTTCGCAGCCGGGCGCTCGACTATCGCTCACCTTGTTGAGGCGCTGAGATCATCCAGCTCGTCCAGCAAGTCTTACTCTATTATGATTGGAAAGGGTCAGCTGTGGAATCTAGCGGCCCTGCTACAGTGTTGGCTTTGCGCTCGGAATCGGCAGCAACGCTTGCGTCTCAAATGCGCCAATTTGAGACGCAAGTTATCTTCGCCGAACCGACAGAAACCTGGACAGAAGTCGACACGCTTTGCCTTGGCATCCGCTCGCTGCTGAGTGGTGGTGATCACGCGGGCTGACGGCGAAGTCGGCCTTTCATCCTGAGCCCGTCGCGCATGTTGAGGCCAAGCAGCGCAATGTTCACAGCACCCGCAGCGAGTTCCAGCGCTTGCACAGCGTAGAACGCAGCATCGAATTCGCCGGCACCTGCCTTCGACGCCAGGTACAAAGCCGAAGGGATAAGAACCAGGATGCCGTTGGCGGCGATCATCGGCATGCGTTTGGATTTCTTGCCGATCAGCCCGGTCCTTCGGCCTCCCGACATGAAAAAACCTGAACCGCCTGCGATCGCCAGCGCAGGGATCAGCAGCAGAAAGCCCCACGGTATGGTCGTCTTGACCATGGTGACGGTCGCCTGGGAAGAAAACAGCTCCGTTAGCGCAGTCGAGAGCCAGAAGGTCGCTATCGTCATGATGGCGACCGTACCGGCTAGGGGATGGATGATCTTGACCATGGTCTCTCCTCGCGGGCTGAAAGCGGCTATGCAATGCAGACACCAGGGACCGCGACCTTCTGAAACAAGTGCGGGGAAGCGACGGCCGATGACGGATAGGCGGATAGTTTCGCCAGAAAATCTGGATGGGCGAAGGCTGCCCGGAAAGCGGCGGTGGAGTCCCAGACCGCGTGGTTGACATAAGTCGGGCTGTCGCCGATGGCACGATAAAGCTGTGTAGAAATGAAGCCGGGCTGCCGCTTCATGAATGCCGCATCATCCTGCCAAACCTCGAGAAATGCCTGCTCGTCTCCCTCATCCAGTGTAAACACGTTGATCAGCACGACCGGGCCAGCGTCGATCTCGAGCTGACGGTCGATTGGGAAGGCAGGGTCCAGCGGGTTCATCTTCAACATGACAATCCTCCTTGAATTTGGTTATATGATGTCAACTTGACACTATGCGTAAATATCAATTTGACACGATGATGTCAATATAACTCTATGGTGACATATGACCGAGACGCAGAGGACACCCGTCGGCACCGCCTTGACCGAGTTGATGCTCGACCTTTTCCGGCTCAACAGCCAAATCCTGACGGCCGGAGACAGGCTGGTGGCCGATCTGGGCCTGACGAGCGCACGTTGGCAGGTGCTAGGCGCTATCATTGAGGCAGATCGACCGCAGCCGGTCGCTTGGCTTGCCCGCGATCTCGGCGCCAACCGTCAGAACGTGCAACGGATCGTCAATGACCTGCACAAAGAGGGATGTGTCATCTTCGAGCCCAATCCACACCATCGGCGGGCGCAACTCATCGTCCTGACCGACAGAGGACGCCAGATTTTTGACGCCGCGATGGACTTGCAGACGCCATGGGTGAACAGCCTATCGGACGGTTTGTCCGCCAAGGACATCAAGACCGTCCACCGCGTGATATCGGCACTACGCGACAAACTGGAAGGCCAGGATCTGTAGGAGGAAGCCCTGGCACTATTGGGGTGCTTGCGGGGCAGTTGGCGACTGTCCGCAACGGGGTCATTCCCGTCGGATTGGCTGCCCTACCTTGGGGCCGTCCAGGGTCAACTTTTGACGGTAGAGCCAGCTCGGGAATGCCCGATCAACACCCGAAACCGGCCATAAGCGTCGAGCCTCAAATGTGCCAACACCGGCCTCTAGAAGGATGGTCTTCGCTACAACGACGCAAATTGATCTGCGCTGCTCGCAACGCGTGCAATCGCCTCAATGTGAACATCGGCGCAATCAAGCGTTTCAAATCCAGGTGCCTGTCCATGAAAGGCAAGGAAGAGATCTGTGCCCCCCAACAGGATCGTCTCAGCACCTCGGGCAGCTAGCTTCCGACCTGCCTCGTTGAAAATTTTGCGTTGTGTATCCGTAACGCGTGCTTCGATTGCCATATTTACATAGGCACGATGGACTTCATCGATTGCCTCAGATGGCGGTATGAGAATGTCTGCGCCTGTCACACCGCCGTACAAACGCGTCTTCATCACCGTGTCGGTACCGAGAAGACCCACACAATTATATCCTTGCATCGCAAGGTGGGTGTTTATTTCCTCGATAAAACTCACGACTGGTAATGCTGAGCGCGGACGAAACTGCTCGATGCAAAAATGCCCACCAATCGAGGTGATAGCGACGAAATCAGCGCCCGCCGTTGCCAAACGCTCCGTCAGGCCGAGGAAGATGTCGGCCTGTGCCTCTGGCCGCCTTGCCTCGATATTCTGCACCAATGTTGGAGCATCAGCATGAACGATCGTCAGGTCGAATTTCGCCTTTCTTGCCTTCATCGTGTCGACAAGCCCGCGGTAGTAAAGATCTGTTGCTGCTGGCCCAATGCCGCCGATCAGCCCTATATGCACATCGAGTCCCCCTTCGAATTTTTGCTTCGTATCATTTTGCATCGATAGGATTGGCGTTCAATCAATTCGGAGAATGAAGCTTTGGTCATGAGCGCTACTGCCCAGTTTTCTGATCCAGGTGTTTGAGCCGGAACGTGCCAGGTTCGGACGCAAGCAAGGCCATACCGATAGATTGAGTGATGGCAAAAGAGGTCAGTTGATCATTCCCTGGCCATTCACACCACCGTCGATTTTGTCCTCTTGGCTTTGCTGATTGAAAACAGGTATCAACGTGCTCTCGTCAGCTTGCGGCTTAAGACATCAGACATCGATCGGGGATTGACCAAGGTGCAACGCAGTTTTGTTAACATCCTTAGCGAGAATGTCGATGCAACGGCGGCCTTCTACGAGCGTCTCTTGAATATGAAGCGCCATTTCGACTCTGATTGGTTTGTGATCCTGACCCATGCAGGCGTCAAAGATCTCGAATATGGCATTCTTCAGCGTAATCATCACATTGTGCCTGAAAGCGTGCGAGCCAAACCTGCTGGTATCATCGTAACATTTGTCGTTTCAGACTGTGACAGTGTGCACAAGCGAGCTGTCGAGATGGGTGCCGACATCGTCGAGCCTCCGACTGACATGCCTTATGGGCAACGCAGGATGCTGGCTCTAGATCCAGAAGGAACCTTAATTGACATAAGTGCCCCCACAGCGCCGGTCCGCAACGTTCTCACGAGACCAAGTTAAACGCGTGCTTAGCCGTCGAGCATGGGCAAAAGTAAATCAGCCAGGACCTTGGGCCCGATAACCTCAGGATCCTGCAACGTCGAGAAAATTGCCTTGGCGTGTGGGCCGGCGATCAGGCGTGGTGTCATGGTGCGGCGGCTAAATGTCGATCTAGATCACACGAAACGCCCGATCGGCATCACGTTAAGGCGGGACTGGCAGCCGACAGCGACATAAGCCTTGCTCTTGGAGCAATTACGGCAGGCGAGCCAATCTCTGCCTGCCGACAACGAAGACGCTCTTCATCAATTGACTAGCTGAGGCAGTGATCGAATTTCATTGTAGGGTTGCTGAATGCTATCGCTTTGTCAGCTTCCAATCAGCACGAGATATGTCTACGCTTTGCATAGAGCGATATGTTCAACCCTTCACTTTCTCGAAAACTGAAGAGGCCGGTTAAAACGGATCAGGACATAATCAGGGAGATCACCATGACCAAGCTTCTCTTCAAATCTGCGATCGCCGGGATCGCCTTGCTCGGCGGTTCGAGCATGGTGACAGCCCAGGAGGTCACCTTGACCATGGCGCATTTCTTAAGTCCGAAGGCGCCGCCACATGTCGAGTTCCTGGAGCCGTGGGCAAGGAAGATCGAAGAAGAATCGGGCGGCAGAATCGCGATCGAGATCTTTCCCTCCATGACGCTCGGCGGCAAGCCGCCAGAGCTCTATCGCCAGCTGCGCGATGGTGCCGCGGACATCGTTTGGACGGTCACCGGCTATACACCTGGCGTATTTCCGAGAAGTGAGGTTTTTGAACTGCCGACCGTGCATCAGAATTCAGCGCGTGCGACGACGCTTGCCATTCAGGACTCATTTGAGCTGGTCGCCGAGGACTTTTCGGACGTCAAGCCACTGCTGGTTCATGTCCATGCCGGCCAGGCTTTGCATCTGGTTGACGGCTGCATCGGCGGCCCTGACGACCTCAGTGGTCTGAAGCTACGTACGCCCAGCCGCACAGGGGCCTGGATGATCGAAGCCTGGGGCGCTGAACCTGTTGGCATGCCAGTGCCGGCCTTGCCGCAAGCGCTATCCAAGGGCACCATTGACGGTACGCTGATCCCGTTCGAGATTATGCCACCCTTCAAAGTCCATGAGCTGACCGAGTGCTCGATTACCGGTGCTGACGATAACCGGTTCGGCACGGCGGTTTTTTTGTTCGCCATGAACAAGGATAGCTATGACGGGCTGCCGGATGACCTGAAGGCCATCATCGATGCCAACTCCGGCGCTTCGATCGCTGAGGAGACCGGTGCCCTCTGGGACAGAATTGAGGGGCCGGGCCAGGAACTCCAGAAGAAAACCGGTTCGCCGGTCGAAGCGCTTGATCAGGCGGCGACCGACGCGCTGGCCGCCAAGGGCGAAGAAGTGGTCCAGCGCTGGATCGAGGAAGCCTCGAGCAACGGGGTTGATGGTGAGCAGCTCGTCAAGGCCGCACGCGATGCCATCGCCGCGCGAAACTAGTGGTGTGACCACGTTATTTGGTTTCCGCCGCCTTCGAAGAAAGAGCCTGGAAAGTTGAAGGTATGCGGGCCTCCTGTCGGGATGTCCCGGGAATCTTTCGTACCGAGCATACCTTTAGCGTCCCCTACAAACTGGGGGCATCGGCGGGATCGTACGGCGCATGGCGATCCCGCCGAGCGGGGAGGCTGACATGATCAAGCTCGCGGAACGTCTCGCGGCCGGCTGGGCGCTCGCGGGTGGCGTGCTGATGATCGCGATCATGCTCGTCACCTCGGTGAATGTAGGGGCTTTCGCTTTGGATCGGATTGCGCGTCTCTTCGAAGCGAACGTCTCAGCACTCCCTGGCTATGAAGACTTCGTACGGCTTGCCGTTTCCTGTGCTGCATTGATGTTTCTCCCCTATTGCCAACATCGTCGCGGCCATGTCGCCGTTGATCTTTTTGTCTCGAGGCTGCCGGCTTCCGTTCGCCGTGGTCTCGATCGCTTATGGCTGGTGGCGATCGTCCTGCTAGCCATGTTTCTTGCTTATTGGATGACGCTCGGCTTGATCGAGACGCGAGACGACCGGGCCCTGTCGCCCGTGCTCAGCTGGCCGGAATGGCCGTTCTACCTTCCCGGTATTCTCTCGCTTCTCCTTTGGGCATTGATTGCGGGCATGCAGGTCTTCGAGAGCGACGATCATGCTTGAGCGCGAGACTATCGGCATTTTGGGCCTGATCGTTCTTTTCGGGCTCCTGATCCTGCGTGTGCCCGTCGGTCTTGCTATGATTGCTGTCGGCATTGGCGGCAATTACGCACTTTCGATCGCCGCCCCATTTTTGAAATTCGCCCCTTATGTGAAACAGTTCAAGACGCTGCTTTGGGGCACGGTCGCCAATTACGAGCTGTCGGTGGTGCCGCTCTTCATTTTGATGGGGTATCTTGCTAGCCACGCAAAACTGAGCCGTGATCTCTTCCAGGGCTTCAATGCGCTTGTCGGCCGCTTTCGCGGCGGTGTTGCCATGGCGGCCATCGGCGCTTGTGCCGGGTTCGGCGCGGTCTGCGGCTCATCTTTGGCGACGGCGTCGACCATGGGCCGTGTCGCGCTCCCCGAACTCAGACGACTGCACTACGCGCCCAAGCTCGCGACCGGCACGCTCGCCGCCGGCGGTACGCTCGGCATTCTCATCCCGCCCTCTGTCGCCTTGGTGATCTACGCCATTATCGTTGAGGCCTCGATCATCCAGATGTTTCAGGCGGCGATCATTCCCGGCCTGATTGCCGTTCTCTTCTTCATCGGGGTGATTGCACTCCTGGTGCGCTTAAACCCGGAAATCGCGCCCGAGACCAGTGTGCTCTCGGCTGATGAACGACGCACGGCCCTTATCCGCCTCATTCCCGTCATTCTGATCTTCGGGGCGATCATTCTCGGCCTGGGCATCGGTCTGTTCACGCCGACACCGGCCGCCGGCGTCGGTGCCACAGCCATCCTGCTTTACGGCCTCGCTCTCCGCTTCATCAATCCAGATGAAGGCCTGACCATCGACGGAATTAAAAGTTCGCTGCTCGACACCGCTGTGACGTCAGGCATGATCTACTTCATTCTGTTCGGCGCCGAGGTGCTCAAAGGCTTTTTCGCACGTGCCGGCCTGCCGGCGGCAATGGCGTCCTGGTCGACTACCAGTGGGATCGACCCCTGGCTGATCCTGATCCTGATGCTGCTGATCCTGATTATTCTCGGCTGCTTCATGGACAGCCTCGCCATGATCCTTGTGGTCGTGCCGTTCTTCTGGCCGGCCCTGGTTGAATTGAATGGCGGCGACTACGCGATTGCCGATACGGCCGCCTACGGGCTCGACACCGAAGAGATGAAGATCTGGTTCGGCATCGTGGCGCTTGTGGTGGTTGAACTCGGCCTAATCACGCCACCGGTCGGCCTCAATGTCTTCATCATATCAGCCTTGTCGCAAGGTGTGCGCATGGGTGAAGTCTTTGCAGGTGTGATGCCTTTCTTTGGGATCGAGATCCTGCGAATCGCCTTGCTGCTTGCAGCACCTGGCCTCTGTCTATTCCTACCTCGCCTCTTGTCAGGATAGAGCCTGCGGCACGATCAGATTCTGTGCACGCAGATCCAAACCGGTTGTTCGTCGACGGTCTCAACATTTTGACTCGTTGCTTAGCACATGCGAAGAGCGATCTGTTGAAAGGAACGTTGGCAAGATGGGGGCCAGCACCTTGGTGGCGAAACCTAAGCAGAGGCAGCTCGACTGTTTTCTTGAGATCGTTCGATAGGGTTCGATGGTATTCAGCTTGAATTAGTTCAGAAGATATCGGGGATTCAACGATGTTCAGTGGCTCTCACGTTGTCATTTTCAGCAAGGATGCAGACGTCGATCGGGCGTTCTTTAGCGACGTCTTGAACCTAACCAGTGTCGATGCGGGCGGTGGCTGGTTGATCTTTCGTCTTCCGCCTGCTGAGGCCGCTTTCCACCCTGCGGACGAAGGCGGCAAGCATGAGCTCTACCTAATGTGCGATGATATTCAGGATCTGCGCACGAAGCTGATCGAAAAGGACGTGAATGTTTCAGAGGTTAGCGACGAGGGCTGGGGACTCTTGATGCATTTCGACATGCCCAGTGGGGCTTCTCTTGGTGTGTATCAAGCAAAGCATGCCAAACTGCCAGAGTAGGGTTAGGGTTAAGAGTGGCATCTACTAAGCTTCGACGAATGTCTGCTTTGCGCCCGAACGTGGCCATGACGCTAGCTTCTAACAATGTTTCAATTCCAGCCCCGTAGGGTGGATGACTAACGCGCGTGCCAGCTGGCGCTCCAGTCATGTCGTCTTTCCGGCTGCTTCAATTTCAACGAGCTCGCCAATACCGAACCCAGCCTTATAGCGGGTATGGCTCAGACAGCAGACATTCCAACCGTGGTGCTATCGTCAAATTTTGACCCCAAGCCGCCGTTCGGCTGGCGCCAACGGGTCAATCGCTTGGATGATCGTCATATGTCGACTTGGCCTCCGGCAAAATTTCCCTCGTGCGCGAACTTGCGGGCCTGTCGCCGGAGGTACACAAGATTTTCAGGTAATGCCCGTCTTCAACATAGGCGGCAAGCGCCGTGTCTGCCAAATAGGCTTGGCCTAGAAAGCCACATTGAGCTAAAGATGCCGCGTCCGGGCCTTGAATAACGACAGCCGCCGTCTCGATCGAACAATCTTGACGGAGTGTGCCAAGCGCACAAATCAGAATCAATGTTTTCAAGCAGCAGGATCCAGCCGAGACAGCATACACAGCGAGCCAAGCTTACTTCTTAAATGTAAAGATCCGCTGAAGACGATTCACGTGCCGTTCCCCGCTAGCGGCAGAAGACGGGGGTAGAGTGCTCCTTCACCTAGCGTGGCTAGATGGCCCCAAGCCGTCATTGGCAACAGCTGGGGCACGGAGTCCTCATGAAGGACTCCCGCGATCTGAAAGTGCAGCGCTTATCGTCCGTGGCGGTCTACCTATAAGGTTCAGCATATGTCGGATGGACAAAGAGGTATCGCGGAGAAAGCCTGAATCCGATGGGATTTTTTCAGCAATTAGGTGATGGATGTGAATTCCCAACGCCTGCATCGCATCACGATGAAAGTCGAAGACGCTCATTCGATGTCCGGCGACGTGTACAGTCCCTGTGAACCGCATTGCTTCGATCTTAAGGATGATTGCAGCTGCTTCGTTGATCTCCAGGGGGCTCTTGAACATATCACCGAATAAGCTGACCTTTTGACCCTGAAGCAAACAGGAACGAGTGGCTTCTAGGCGCGAATCAAGCCCGCCTTTCGAGAAACCGAAAAGATAGCTCGGTCGCACAACAATGTGATCGGGGCAGTTGTCGCGTACCACGTCCTCCATGAAAGCAAGGCCTTCGCCGTAAATACTATCTGGAGAAACTGGATCATTCTCGCTGTAGAGGCCTCGACGGCCGTCGAAGACAGCGTCGCTTGAGATGTAGATCAGTCGACGATTGCCACAGGCCTGAAGAAATGACTTAGCGTGTTCATGCGATGAACGTTCTGTGAGCATCGGCTCAATATGTGCAGCTAGGACAATGAGCTGTGGATCTACCTTATTTACCAAAGCTTCCGGGTCGTCTCTCGATAGATCGAATTTGATCGATGCTTTGCGAATCGGCCTTGATTTGTGTGTTCCGAAGACGTTCAGCTGTTCGGCTGCGGCTTGAATAAGGGCGTCTCCCAGGAATCCGCTGCCGCCCACAATCAGCGCGGTCCTCATGTCGCTTGGCATGCTTCAGATAGCCGAAACGGGCGCTCGACTGCAATGAAAGAAATCTGACATGTCTGGTCCTGGCACTCAATGGTCGCCAGCCTTGTGGCCGGAATGCGGTGCACAGCCCGCACGCCGGGTCAATTTCTGCCTGCGTGGCCGGTTAGCGGCGCATTGCCCGCACGCGGCTAGGGATCCAGCAGACTCAGTTGAGGCAGCAGTAGGCGAATTTAAATCTCAAGTTTTTTAACATGATTGGATTATTTGCGTATTAGGTTAAAATGATAGCTCTTTTAGGTTGAATATAATTTCACATTAAAATACAAAAAGTTTCTATGTCTAAATGAGCGCTGTTCACCAAGGCTAAATGCAGAAAAGAGTCTTGCCGGAACATTAAGGTCATGTTTTCAGCTGCCAAGCAGCTAAAAAAAGAAAAAGGACTTCGAGATGCCTCGTTACATTACACAAATTGGTTTATTTGCATCCCTGCTGATGGCCAGTGTTTCGGAAGTAAACGCACAAAGTAATGCGTCGTTTAAAGCGGCTGTTGGCGAAATCGGTTCGGACAGCTTTGCCTTTGGTATCGAACTTTGGGCGCTATCCGAAACCCAGTTGTTTCCGGAGCACAATATTCGCGTCGAGACGGTCGAGGTCGCGAGCGATTCCGACCGCTTGAATTCCCTTCTTGAAGGATCCACCCAATTTGCCATCGTTGATGGAGCCGCGTCAGCATCCAACGGCTTCGAACTTAGGTCGATCATAGCGTATCGGCCCAAAGGCGATGATGGACGGCGAGTGAAAAAACCGCTCCAGCTCGTGACCCGCACCGATGCACCGAAGGATGTTGTTTACCGGATCACAAGCATGATCTTTGACCATGCAACGTACATCTCCGGCAATACCGCGCGCGCACGAATTGAGACCCTGGGTCATGCCATGAAGGGGTTGAGCCTCCCGGTTCACCCCGGGGCCATTAGATTTTATGAAGACCAAGCTGATAGCCTCAGCACGATGTTCGGTCATGATGACGATGAAGCGTTGAATTCTGATGAAGCATTACAACTCCGAGAGGCATGCCTTGCTGCGGCTGCGCGGGGAGAAGCGGCACACTTTATTGGTTACGGCATGGATGCACCTTGCGATATGACGCTGGCTAGGCGATCCTTGACTGAGCATTCCAGTGGGCAAGGTGGCCCTATGACCATTGCCGATCATCAAGGCGTATCGAAATGGCACACGCGGATCCCTAAAGCTGTTTCCAAGCTCAACGTCATGAAGTTTCAACCGACGATGTAAAATGTGATGACATTTCGGCGGTCGAAGTGAGGCTGCTGCCCAATAGACTTGGATCCGTCGGTAGGCAAAGTCTGACATGTTCGCATATCTCCTCGGTTCTCATCTGTGGATTGGAAATTTTCAACAGAGGATGCAACGTCGCTTTTACATGCGTTTCCGCTGGTAAGACTGATTGAACGTTCCGCTCATTCGCACATCTTAGCGTCCGGATTTGGCACGGAGCGGGAACGAGGCTTGTGGCCGGTTTCAGGTGTTGACCGGGCATTAGCTGGCACCTGGATGTGTTGCAACATCCATACGATATGCGATGTTGAGAGATGCCTTTAGGACGCCTCTACCATTCTAGAACGCTTCGAATTCTGAGGATGTCATCAGCGCCGCAAAATGCATGAGGGGCGAAACAAATCTATCAATTGATGCCGTGGAAACCTCAACAAGGATCCGATGATCAAGGCCTCTCCGGCAAAAGATAAATTGGGCTGGTCCAGGCCTGGTGACCGTCCTCGAAACCCACGGCAAGATACAATCTCTGCTCTTTTTCGGCTTCGCATTTCAGAGGCATTGAGGCGCGAAAAGCTTGATCGAGAGGGGCTTCCGAGAGTCGGTGTAGGCGTATGGCCTTGTTGAGGCCGCCACAGGGAAAGCGCCGGTCCTCGCCTTTGATCTCATCGATCGCGAGATCGAGGTCGATCTGGTTGCTTTTGATGTCCAGCCGGCCGGCGGAGGGATCGGCAAGGGTCAGATCGACAGCATGTCGACCGCCGGTGGTGACATTATTCCAGCGGACGGTGTTGCCGGTCACCGAAGGCTGACGTTCGGGGTTCCAGAAATTGATCGGCCGGGCCTTGAGAAGCTTGTTGCCGATCACCGAGAGCTCGACCTCCCAATCCACCAGCCGGCCGCGTCCTCGTGTTTCCGCTCCCTCGCACCAGACGCGAAGACGCCGGCCCGTCGCCCGGTCGCCCGGTCGGAATGTGATCAATGTCTCCAGTCCGTCCCGAAGCTCGGCCCGTTCCACGCCGGTATCGCCGATGATGTCGATCTTGATGGTCACCATGTCATTGGCAGAGGAGATGATGTCACCCATCAGCGCCTCGTTAATCGATGTCCTGCTACCGTCCGGGAGTTCGGCGAGTCCGTCGATGAGATTGGGGATACGGATGTCGAGGTAGGCGCGGCAGCCGCTGGTGGCGTAGTGGCGTCGACGGCGAAAGGCGGTGAATAGGTGGTCCCGATTTAGTGCCGGCAGGAGGTGGCAGGTGAGCCCGCCGGTCGCGCCGAACTTCGCTGCGCCTGGGTAACTCGCGCCCGGTCGGCCCTTATGCTCGTCCGAGCCGCCGACGATGCCGATCCGATAACCTTCGCGAAGGGCGTCCTCGACAATCCATTCGAAGGTCCCCCAGGCCGAATGGATCTCGACCGAGGGTTCTAGCTTCGCGTCATGGGCATAGGTGATGTCGGCGAAGCGGCCGCCGACATGCGCGACCACGAGGGCATCCTCGCCTTGGAGACGCGCGAACAAATCGGCGGCTGTCGGGCACTCGTCCTCGGGACTGGCCGTCTCGCCGACTAGATAGCTATGCGCACGATAGATCGGCCGGCCTTCCTCGCGATACCAGACATTATGGTCGCCGCCGACCGACGTATTGCCCGACCATTCATAACCGGGCACGGTCAGGAACCGGCCGGGTTCATCAAAGGTTGATGTGAGCGTGTTCAACTCCTGCCAAAAGCTGTCCGTGATTTGAAAATCGTTGGCCTGATGCGCAGCGATATCGACGAAGGCAAGATCGCGGGCGAAAGTGAAATAGTCCTCGGCCGTATCGGTGCCGATGGTTTCGCCGCTTTGACCATGCATGTCGGACCAGTAGTGACAAAAGCCGGGGTGATCGACGATGCGGAGAGGGTTGGACCGAGCGAGAAAACGGTCCTTCTGGTCAAAAAGATCGATGCGGATGTCGCCCACTTGCTCGCAGCGGAGGCCCTCGATCCGATGACAAGGTTTTGAAGGCGTGACGTCGAGCGTTGACGGCAGGCCTTCAACCGCATCGCTGGCGCGCAGACGAACGCGTGCCTCGACGCGATCGCTCGGGTTGCCCCATCGATCCTCGACCTTGATGCCGAGGGCGAAGGACTGGCCGGTGGCACGCAAGGTTGGGAGAATGGCCCGCCAGCAAATTCCTGGCCCCGGCACTAGGCGCACAGTGGGCTGCTTGTCTTCAGGCAGAACGACATAGTCATAGGTCGCAAACGGGTCGACATGGACCCGGAACTGAAAGGTCCGCTCGCAAAAGGTCTGGAGTCGGAACCCCGGTGAGCCGTCGCTCTTGTCGCCAAAACGGACGGTGATCCGATCACCCTCGGCGAGATAGCGTAGGCACTGAATATAGAGGGTGTGGTGCCAGGGGCGGAGATTGCGGTGGCTCTCATACCAAACCTTGGTAGCGCTGCCGTTGGAGCAGGAAACGGTGACATAGCCAGGCGCTGTTGGATCCTCGCATTGAAAGTGGGTCTGGTCGGTCGCTGAGCGAAAGCTGATCTTGAGGCCACCGCGATCGTCGATGCCGTAGAGGCCGGCCGTGTAGGTGAGCGTCACCGAGGCCCAATCACCGGCGGTTAGCGAGGCGCCGGCATCGATCTCTGCTTGCCCCATACGATCGGGATGGAAAGGGTTGAGTGGCATTTCATTCTCCTGAAATCACTTTCCTGTAATTCGGCTTAGACACGGGCCGTGACCCGTCGTTCCTTGGCCATCGAAATGCTGCGTAGTACCAGCGCTATGAGGCCGAGCAGCAGAAAGGCGAGCGCTATCGGTCGCTCCAGGAAAATCATGATGCCGTCATCGGATAGCAACAACGACTGCCTAAAGGCCTCCTCGGCGCCACCGGCCAAAACGAAGGCGATCACCAAGGCTGCCGTGTTCAGACCTGTCCGCTGCATCAGCCAGCCGCCGAATCCGGCCAGCACCATGACCAGCACATCGAACAAGCTGCCACGCGTGGCATAGGCGGCGACGAAAGCGGTGAGGAAGATCATCGGATAGAGCAGATCGGTGGGCAGGCGGTGGATCAGCCGGCCGATCTTAGCTGCTGCGAAGTAACCGATGAGACCATAGGCGGCGATGCCGAGCAAACCGGCGGCGAACAGGCTATAAACCAGATCGCGTGAGGTGAGGAACAGGGTCGGGCCGATCTGAATGCCGTGGATCAGGAAAACCCCGATCAAGATGGCGCCGATCGTCGAGCCTGGAATACCGAGCGTCAAGAGCGGCGCCATCGAGGGGCCGGAGACCGCATTATTGGCCGCTTCAGGCGCAGCGACACCTTCGATCGCTCCTTTGCCCCAACGATCTGGGTCATTGTCGCGGCGCTTACCCTCGCCATAAGCGACGAAGGCGGCAACCGTCGAGCCAAGACCCGGCAGAATGCCGATCGCCGAACCGATCACAGAGGAACGCAGCACATGGGGAAGGCAGCGCCTGCACTCTGCCAAAGTGAGCCGATCGTCGCCTAAGGGAGGGGTGAAGGTTTCATCCACCTTCTTAGCCTTGGTTTCGAGCTGCGAAAACACCTCGCCCAGCACGAAAACGCCGATCATCAAAGGCACGAGGCCGATGCCATCAGCGAGTTCGATCTGGCCGAAGGTGAAGCGCTCTTCCGCAGAGATAGGATCGAGGCCGACCATGCGCAACAGAACGCCGAGAGCAGCACTTGCCAGCCCCTTGATCACCGACTGTCCGATCACGGCACCGATCACCACAAACGCGGCGGCGTAGATGGCGAACAGCTCCGGCGGGCCGAGCATCAGGGCAAGTGCGGCGATCATGCCGACGCCGAAAATCAGCAGCAATTCGCCGATGGTATCGCCGACCACCGAGGCGAGTGTTGCGACCTTTAGTGCTTTTCCCGCCTTGCCCTGGCGCGCAAGCGGGTGGCCATCGATCCGGGTGGCGGCCGAGGCGGCGGTGCCTGGCGTGTTGAAGAGGATGGCGGCGATTGAACCGCCGTAGCGGCCTGATTTGCCAATCACGTAGAGAAAGGCAAGCGCGAACAGCGGCTCCATGAAGAAGGTGAGTGGCACCAGCATAGCGATCGCGGCCGATGCGGTGAGACCGGGGATGGCACCGACGAGCATGCCGATCACGGCGGCGGCTAGCACGGCGAGAATCAGGCTTGGATCGGAGAGCACATTGGTGAGGCCGGTGAGTATCTCCATACTGTCGCCGGCCTAACGCCAGAGATCCTGCAAATCGAACCAGATGCCGTCCGGAGGAAAGACGCCGAGGCCGACAAAGAACAGGAGGTGGTAGACGATGGGGCAGAGGAGAGCCGCAGCCAGCAACTCAAGTGGATGGTCGCGGCCAAATAGCATGAGCGCGAAGGGTGCCACGATGGCGGTGGCAGCCAGATAGCCGATGAGATTGATGCCGAAGACATAAACCAGCGCGAGGAGCAGGAGCAGCAAGACTCGAACCAGACCGAAAGGCTCGGCGCCGGAGGTCCTGGAGGCGGTTAGCGTTTCGAGCGTGCCCAAGAGCATGAGCACGACAGCACTGATTATCGGAAAAATCCTGGCCCCCTGTCCGCCATCCGGATCGGGATCGATGCCGAGGCTTGCGAACAAGGCCAGAGCGCCGATGAGGGCCAGGATCGGCCCGGTCAGACCATACAGCCGGTAGGTCGACGTCACGCGACTTGCTACTCAGTCTTCGAGCGCCTCGACGATCGGGACCACGCTTTCCCTCATGGTGCGAAGCTTGCTCTCGGTTGCCGCCCTGTCGAGGAATGCAGGTGCGGTGCCGCGGACGTCCAAGAGTTCGGCAAATGTTGGGCTCGCGGTGATCTCGCTCAGCGCTGCCTCCATGCCATCGATCACCGCATCATCGACGTCCTTGGGCGCGAAGACGACGATCGGCGAGCTGACAGCAACGAAGCTGTGGCCGAGTTCGGCCAGGGTGGGCACGTCGGTCATCACCCCGTCCCGCTCGCCGGCATTCAGGCCGAGCACGCGAATTTCGTTCTCGAAGCCACGCGCCTGCTGCACGCCGATCATGCCGAAATCAACCTGCCCGCCGATCACCGCCGCCCTTGTCGCAGCGCCGCCTTTGAAGGGGACGTCCTGGGCTTCAAGACCATTCGAATTGAGGAAACCCTGACCGGCGACATGATGGAAGCTGCCGCGACCGGTATGCGCCCAGCGGAGCGCACCGGGATCGGCGGCGGCGGCATCGATCAGATCCTGCACCGTCTGATAGGGGCTGTTCGCCGCGACCATGATCGATGTGGTCAACTCACCGATCTGGCTGATGATCCGGAAGCTCTCAAACGGATCGAGGTCGGTCTCGCGGATGAGCGTGTTGAGGAGGAAAGAACCGGCCGAGGTCATCATCATGTTGCTGCCATCGGCGCGGGCAGTGGCCGCAGCCTGGGCGCCCACCATACCCGAGGAACCCGGTTTGTTGACAACGACGATCGGCACGTCCAGAACGCCTTCCGCGGCCGCTGCCATGGCGCGGGCAAACGCATCGGTGCCGCCGCCGGCACCATAGGGCACGATCAAATTGATCGGACGCTCCGGCGCCCAGTCAGCAAGCGCCGTATCGGCAATTGGCGTGATCATCATCAGTATCGTCGCTAGCTGCAGAAAATACCTGCGATCCATCTCAATATCCTCCCATGCTTTGCATTTAATGGTGTTCTATTGTTGAACTAGCATGCTCTGCCGCTGAGCCCAGTGAGGTAAGCGAATCAAGATAGGCTCAGCGTGTGATTAACGCCGAGAACATCGCAGATCTGACCAAGCAAGGCAGCGACAGCGGCCTACGCTGTTGACGAAGGCGATCGAGCGTTTCGTGAAGAGTGGCCAATTCCATGGCGGTTCAGCCTCACGACGTGAACCGGGGCTCAGATTGGCTATGGAGATCTCACTCGACACTTTGGACGCTGCGTCTACACGGCAGGTGTACAGGCGAATGTCGCCTCCTGGCACGGAGCCGAAGCGAGCTATCAGGCTTGTATTGCACCGGAAGCGGACATTCCGGCCACGGCGCTAGAGTCAAATGTGACCCATTTGAGACTCTAGCGCACACGGCCCAACATGTGGTCACCGCCGAATGCGCATTTTTCTATCCCGAACTTAGCCATTGAATGGCCTCATTCGCGATCACTCATTTCAATGATGATGAAGGAACCGGTCATGAGCAATCGAACACGCAATGAATCCCGCATGTCGCTTGGCTTGCCTAGCCTCGGCATACCGATCCTTATGTTTGCGTTCTTGATGGCTGCCGCGCTTTTTAGCAATTCAAATCCTGCGAACGCCCAGCAGGTCATGCCATGCGCCACGCACGACAGCATCGTGAAGCGCTTGGGCACCAAATTTACTGAGAAGCCTGTTTCAATGGGATTAGCCGGCGATGGCAAGCTGCTTGAGGTGTTTGCCGCCAAAGATGGGTCGACCTGGAGCATCGTCGTCACCGCGCCAGAAGGCATGAGTTGCATCGTCGGGGTAGGTAAATACTGGCACAATCTGCCAACCCCACCTGACGGACCAGACGTCTGACCGTGCATCATTCAAGATCGTCTGGTCGTTCGGCGCGAGCGTTCTCAGAGATCTGAACAGGGTTGGCCTATTGGAGTGCACCATAACGCCGTCCAGCACCAGGCGTGCCGGCAATCGGTGGACCAACAATCTCCATGTGGAGCTTGCGACGTATGGCTTCGATGAAATCGAAATAGTCGTCGGCGGTTATAAGAAAGCTCCCAGGGCCGCCCACAACCCAAGCAACATAGTAGCCGGCGAGGTCGGGCTCCTCATTCAAGATCGCGAGGCCGTTGACGGTAATGCCCGCCCGGTTCGCGTAGGCCCGGGCATGTGCTGGCGATTCACCCTCATTGGCGCGCCCGTCGCCAGAGACATCGATCACGCGACGCTCGCCTTCGAATCCATTGGACTCGATCGCTCCTACGGCCTTGCTCATGACAGACCCCAGCGATGTCGATCCACCATCGATCAATCGCCCAACATCTCGGACGCTTCTTGCAAGAGCTAACGCATCGCCAATGCCTGTTACATGAGTCCAGTCCAAGGCCACGGCCTGCTCGTTCAAGCTTGACCATTGCACAATGCTAACAGCTATTCCTTGGCTACCGATTTCTTCAATTGCAGCGAGGACCGATGGATGCTCAAAAGCAAGAGCGATGCCCTGCATTTGAAGATCGAACTCTTCGTCACTGACGCTGTACGAGCAGTCTATGGCCAATATCAATTCAAGGCGTACATAGCGCGACTCCGCCGAGGCGCCAGTAGTGCCAAGTATGATTGTGATGGCCAAGTAGACCAATCGTCGGTTGATGTCGAACATTCGGCAGGGCATTGCCCATCCTAGACAGACTGCATCTCCGGCGTCCATGCTTTGGCCAGGTGCTCGGTGGCTGCTATTGGCACTCTTTACGCACTGCAGAGGCCCGCAGTTTACGTCCATTTCAGCCTTCTCTAAGCGGGCATAAGGGCCGGCCTCGGCAGAGAGCGGTTTGCCCTGTCAACTTTGATCGAGTTTAATGCAGGATGAGGCTCGATCCGCAGCACTTCTTGTATTTCAGTCCAGATCCGCAAGGGCACGGTGCGTTCCGTCCGATTTTTTGTCTCGTGCGGATGAATGGTCCTACCTCCGGCAGATAAGCATCTCGCTGCTCGAGGAAGTAAGCGTGTATCCGCATGACGCCGGCCGCTGAACCGATCATGAGCTCCTGACGTTTCTCATCATCGATCGGCTCTTTGAAGGGCCGCATATCTGGGTCAGGGTGGTTCTCATAGGCCAGTGCCATGATCGGGACAATTGGGCCACTATTCTCCTCATCGTCGATCAGTTCCGACCAGATCTCGTGCCGAAGATGTGTTCCGGTGATGAAGCCTTTAGCCCAATCATTGCTCCCTTGGTGGTTGCCCCGCTCGTCGCCCAGGACCAGAGGCAGGTAAACCTCTTCCTAATTGAGCTGATGGTTCACGTGGTTCCAATGTTGGGACACCAATGCAATGAACCGACTGGCCTCCTTCATGTTCTCGAATGTCAGATCGCCATCGTCGGTTTCGCCGCTCTGGATGACCGGCAGATATTCGCTCGGCATGATCATCTCCGGGCAGCAGGCGAGGGCTGCGAAGAAGCCATCCAGGGATTCCATGTTGGGTATCTTGCCACCGTCGACCCGACCAAGCAGGCTCTCCAACTCTGCAAGCTCAGCGTCGGTCAATTCGTCGGAGGCAGGGCGTTTCATGATTGATTCCTTCGGCAAATGTGCGAAGGGTCTTATCAGCGTCTGGTCTTGATTTCCAGCTTCAGGCCTCGACAGGTTGTGGGCTGCTACATAGGCTCCTTATGAGCGGGAACTTGGATTTGCCAGCGCTGCGGCCGCCGCTATGAATGCATTGCGCTGATCCTCGTCAAGCGCGCGGAACACCTTTAGCAGCAGGAGTTCCTGTTCGCTGATCTCTTCGGCATTGGCGCCGAGTAGGGCTAGTGGATCGCATTCAAGGCCCCTGGCCAACCGTTCGATCCAATCAATGGTCAGGCGCCGCCTTCCCGATTCAAGGTGGCTGATGTGCTGGTTGCTCGCCTGAACGCGGTCGGCCAGGGTCTGCAGTGTCGGCCCTCTGGCTTTCCGAAGTTCTCTGATGCAATTGCGCATGTCGATGAAGCCTGCCGATCTCGCTCAATGGTCCATGTAGATCGTATCGCGCCGAAATGGAGGCCGACGGGTGCCCTCGTCCATCAAGGGGCTGAAATGCGCTGGAGAGCGGAAACGGCGCTCGAGCTCCCAGTGCGTTTAGCTGACCCGTTTCTGCCGCTATCTCCGTTGCATTCTCTCAGCAATGCGGGCCTTCGGTTCATCACCTCTGCATCTTACCTTCATCAACACTTTCTAATTAGGCCCAAGCGATCCCACGTCGAAGGTGTAGCGCAACTCCGTTCGAATTCGAGTGATCAATTCGTCAAAATCTGTCTCGTCATCATCATCCTTGAATCTGTATTGCGCAACGTCAGCACCGACGACCAATTTCAGCTGATCAGACAGCGGCGTTACCCAGCTTGCGCCTACATTGAAACCGATCGCCGTGCCATCGACGTCAAACGAGGCATCGTTAGATAGCGCGCTGGACTCGATCTCGTTGTCCAGGTCGCCGTCCAAATACGCGACAGCTGCATTCCCGACAAACGCTCCATTGAAGATGGTCGTCGGCACAACATAGCCGACGCCGAAAAACGGTCCCTTCTGGTTGAGCTCTGTCGATAAATCCACTGACACTGCGCCTAGTGATCCTGAACCGTCAAAATCCACATCGGCATAGCGAAAGCCGATGAACGCCGCGAACTGATCCGTGATCCTGTAGCCAACCGTCAGCGCCGTTTCGAACCGATCAAATTCGACGTCTTGCACCACGTTATTCGCCTCAACGCCGCCGACGACAGCATCAAGGTCCAGCTCATCTTCACCGTCAAAGCTGTATTGGCCGTAGAAGTCGATGAAGAAGCGATCTTTCGATAAGGTCAACCCACCGCCGACCAGATACAAGAAATCGCTGAATTCAACATTATCTACCGAATCATCGCCAACAACGACCGCACCATCAATATCCAAATTGTAATAAGATGCGCCAGCGGCAAGACGCGGCTCCACCGACAGCTCCGCTGCAGCCAGCGGTGTGGCAAATGTCATGATCATTACAAACGTAGCACTCATTTGTCGCTTCGATCGGCGCATTTTTTTCTCCCAGAAGCAGAACAAATATATATCAAATTTCTATAGTAATTAAATTAAATGAGCCCGGATAGGGAGGACTGCATCATGAGCAGATCATTGTCGCGACTCGATGGTCGCCAATGCTAGGTGGGAGGTCGCTTATGTCCGAAAGTGGCACGAAGCGGGAACGAGGCTTGTGGCCGGTTTCGGGCGTTGACCGGGCATTGCCGAGCGCGCTCTGCCGTCGGACGTGACCCGGAGCAGCTGGAACACCAGTGAGAGTGATGCAGTAAAGTCAGCTCTTTTCTGCTGAGCCTTCGTACACATCGAAGGTGCTTGGACTCTTTTCTGATGGCGGCTGGTTGACGACCACTACTCATGCAATTGATCGCGTGGGAACCTGCCTTCAGGGGTCGCCGGCTACGCCATAGCTCGGCGCTTTGGACGGATTGATGGCGCGATCGAGATAGTTAGTCATCTGGCCTTCATAGGATTGCCATAGCGAGCGCAGCCTGGCGATGGGCATCGTGTCGTCCCAATCGACGCGCAGATCGACAAGGGGAAATGGCTGACGGTCGACCACCAGCAGGGCCGCCGAGTGAACAGGCCCCTCCTCCCCGCCTGCTGCGAGTCCGGCTTCCAGCCCGGACAGCAGGCATTCGCCGAGATGTACATCCTGATCGGCCAGGAAACCCGAGGTCATGGCATCGGGCACATCTCTGCTTGTCAGCAGATTTCCTGCGGCTATGCAGTTCGATGCTTCGCTCACCGCATGGGTGCCGAGAATTCTTGCGCCGGTGAAATGCGCGGTTTGCCCGTTTCGATCGACGGCCGTCAGCTGGCGGTACTCGATATTCGGTCTGTTCTCAATCACCTCGGCGATCGCCGAAGCCGCCCCGTCTCCCCGTTCCAGCGCATCGAGCAGGAGCGTTCCCAGATACGGGTCGGTGATGTTCTGGCTTGCAATTGCGCCAACGCCGGCGCGGGCATGAGGACAACGCGCGCCGACGCAGATCGACGAGGTGGTGATCGCGACACCGAACATCCCGGTGCGTGCGCATCTTCCAACAATGGAAAAGGTCAATCCGCGGCCTCCGAGAGCGTCCTGTAATAGCCTGTCATGCCCTTGGCCATGCGCCTTGCCAGATAGCGCTCGAAATCATGGATCTCGCGCTCCAGCCAGCTCAGCGGCCCGGGTTCTGCGAAACTTGATCGAGCCCCTGCGAAAATGCCCTCGACCAGGTATCGGTCCTCATCATTGACCATATCGAAGAATTGCGTGACTTCGGAAAGCCAGGCCTCGGGATCGTTCAAGCCGGCATGCACTT
>JBOEHJ010000117.1:0-57594 GCA_050633905.1 Geminicoccales bacterium | reverse complement strand
TAGAAGACGAACAGATGCACCGCGACCAATGGTACGATCAAACCCGATTGAGCACCCACCGAGACGATAACCGGCGCCATAAGCGAGGAAACCACGAGGTAGTTGGCTGTGGTCGGGAGGCCCATACCTAGGATCAGGCTCATCACCGCTACCAGGAACAGCATGATCATCACATGGCCGCCGGAGAGGTATTCGACAAACGCGCCAATCACCTGATGCATGCCGGTGAGCGACACCGTGCCGACGATCACGCCCGCGGCACCGGTGGCGACACCAATACCGATCATGTTGCGCGAGCCCGCAATCATGCCTTCAAAGAAATCCTCCCAGCCTTGCTTGAAGCCCACACCAAGATCCATCTTACCGCGGAACAGGCTTTTCAACGGGTTTTGGGTAAACACGATGATGATCATCGCTATCGTTGCCCAATAGGCGGACAGGGTCGGCGACAGGCGTTCGACTAGGATATTCCAGATCAGGATCACGATCGGCAGAAAGTAATAAAGACCCGTGATCGCGACCTCACCCGGTCTGGGAAGGACTGTCATCGGTGCGTTCGGCTCGTCAACTTTGAGATCGGGTTGGGCCGCAGCGAAACGAATCAAGATCAGATAAGCGAGGCCAAAAATTAAACAAGCGGCCGCAAAGGTGAGATTGGGAAAGGCCGTCTTGATCCAGCCAAGGCCGTAATAGACGACACCTGCCAGCACCGCCATGCCGATAAAGCCGGTAAGCACACCGATCAATTTTTGCAGCATGGTCTGGGTCTGAGTCGGCCGCTCCATGCCTTCCAGGCCAAGCTTCATGGCTTCGAGATGCACGATATAAACCAGCGCAATGTAGGAAATGATCGCCGGCAGAAAGGCGTGCTTCAGGAGCTCGGGATAAGGCACGCCGGTGAACTCGGCGATCAGGAAAGCTGCCGCACCCATCACCGGCGGGGTGAGTTGACCATTGGTGGATGAGGCGACCTCGACGGCTCCCGATTTCTCAGCGGAGAAGCCGGTGCGTTTCATCAGCGGAATGGTGAAGGTGCCGGTGGTCACCACATTGGCGATTGAGGAACCGGAATAGAGCCCAGACATGGCAGACGCGACCACAGCTGCTTTGGCCGGCCCACCGCGCAGATGGCCGAGAAGCGCAAAAGCGAGCTTGATGAAGTAATTGCCAGCGCCCGCCCTTTCCAACAGCGAGCCAAACAACACAAACAAAAAAATCATCGAGGCGGAGACGCCAAGCGCCACGCCGAACACACCCTCCGACTGCATCCAGAAATGCCAAAGGGCCTTCCCAAAGGAAGCCCCCTTCCACTGGATCGCATCGGGAAGTACCGGGGAATCGCCGAAGAAGACATAGAGCACGAATACGGAGGCAACGATCACCAGTGGCAGGCCAAGGGCGCGGAACACCGCGATCGCCAGCATGGTCATACCGATAGCGGAGACGACCAGATCGGTGGGTGTCGGCAGGCCGGCACGGGTCGCGATCGCATCCTTGTTAAAATACATGTAGAGACAGCAGAGGACGCCGATAATCGCCAGGACCCAGTCATAAACTGGCACCCGGTCGCGGGCACTGTTCTTGAACAGCGGGAACGCCAGCATTGCCAGCGCCATGGCAAAGGCGAGGTGGAATTGGCGGGCATCCTGATTGTTGAAAATCAGTTTGAGCCCGGTCATTTCGGTCAAGGTGAAGGGAAGGTTGGACGCGATATAGAGCTGAAAAAGCGCCCAGATGAAGCCGAGCGCGATGATGATCTTACCGGCCAACCCCACCGCATTGCGCGCACCCGATTCAGTTGCTGCAACAAGTTCCTCGGCAGCCGAGCCCATTTTTTTGTCGCTTGCGTTGGCCATGGCGCCTCAATTCCCCCTGATTTTACTGTCCCTGCAAAGCTGGATCAGGGCAGCGTCTTCTTAACAAGCAAAAACGGCCGGGGACATATCCCCGGCCCGTTTCGTCGCGACTACATCCAGCCGCGTTCCTTGTAGTACTTTTCGGCGCCGGGATGGAGCGGTGCGGAGATCGCTTCGCCCACCATTTCCTCTTCCTTCAGATTGCCGAAGGCAGGGTGCAGCTTTTTGAAGTCCTCGAAATTCTCGAAGACCGCCTTCACTACGACATAAACGGCCTCTTCGGAAACGTCAGCCGAGGTCACGAAGGTCGCAGCAACACCGAAGGTGGTAACGTCTTCCTCGTTGTTGTACATGCCGGCTGGGATCGTCGCGGTTCGGTAATAGGGATTATCGGCGACCAACTTGTCGATCTCAGGCCCGGTGGCATTCACCAGCTTGGCATCGCAAGTTGAAAGCGTTTCTTGGGTCAATGCCGAGGGATGGCCAACCAGCCAGAAGTAGGCATCGATCTTGCCGTCACAGAGAGCAGCGCCGGTTTCCGCCGACTTTAGCTCAGCTGCCAGCTGCAGATCGTCCCGGCTCCAGCCAAGGGCTTCCTCGATCACGTCCCAAGTACCGCGGGTGCCTGATCCGGGATTGCCGATATTGAGCTTCTTACCCTTGACGTCGGAGATGTTATCGATGCCGGCATCGGCGCGGGCGAGAATGGTGACAGGCTCCGGATGAACTGAGAAGACCGCGCGAAGGTTTTCGAACGCTCCCTGTTCTTCGAATTTCGACGTGCCGTTATAAGCATGGAACTGCCAATCCGATTGGGCAACGCCAAATTCCAGCTCGCCGCCACGGATGGTATTGATGTTGTAGATCGACCCACCGGTGCTCTCTACCGAGCAGCGGATCCCGTGTTCCTTGCGGTCCTTGTTGACCAATCGGCAAATCGCGCCGCCAGTCGGGTAGTAAACGCCCGTGACACCGCCGGTCCCAATGGAGACGAACTCCTGCTCCTGGGCCATAGCGGCACCGTTGAGCCCCAGCACGAGGGCTAGGCTCCCAGCGGTGAGAATGGTGGTCTTCAACATTGATTTGAGCTCCCTTGTTTATATTAAGTCAGTCGGTTTAGCGTCGATGCCCCTTGGCTTCACCTGATCGGCGAGCCGATGAAACAGTCTCGGATCAATAGCAACGAAGGCAGGAAAACAGCACGCGGCGGTCACATCAAGGTACCTTCCCGGCACCGTCACCTTTCGCCTTTGTCGTCCCATAGCAGTGGCGCCTCCTAGCTATAGTCAGCTACAGCTATCAATCCGATGTCAATCGGTGAAACAATTGAAACGCAATGAGTTATCGATGCTGTAGCAATTGTGGTTATATAGCAAACGGATTTCTGACCAAGACGACTATCGGCCGTATGACCGCCGATCAAGAGCGACATTTTGAAGGCCCCGGGGGAAAGGATCAGGATCGATGTCCCACATATTTCCACGTCACACCAAAGCATCGCTGCCGACAGCGATCGGCGGCGAAGGATGTTATCTTATCGACCGCGAGGGCAAGCGCTATTTCGACGGCTCAGGCGGTGCTGCTGTCACCTGTCTCGGCCATGGCGATCCTGAGATCATTCAGGCGATGAAGGCGCAAATTGACCGCCTCGCTTATGCCCATACGAGCTTCTTCACCTCGGAGCCTGCCGAGGAACTAGCGGAACTCCTCACCGAAAAAGCGCCTGATGGAATCGATCGGGCTTATTTCGTTTCCGGCGGTTCAGAAGCGGTTGAGGCAGCAATCAAGCTCGCGCGTCAATATTTTATCGAAAAGGGCGAACCATCCCGCCATCGCCTGATCAGCCGGCGCCAGAGCTATCACGGCAACACGCTCGGCGCACTCGCCGCCGGCGGCAATGCATGGCGCCGGGAACCCTATGCGCCGCTGATGATCGAAACCTCGCAGATCAGCCCCTGCTTCGAATATCGAGACAGGAGGGACGATGAGAGCCCCTTCGATTACGGCCAGCGGGTGGCGAATGAGCTCGAAACCAAAATCCTGGCCGCCGGCCCCGAAACCGTGATGGCATTCATCGCCGAGCCTGTGGTCGGTGGCACATCCGGCGCCGTGCCGCCCGTGCCCGGTTATTTCAAGCGCCTCCGTGAGATCTGCGATCAATATGGCGTGCTCTTGATCCTTGACGAAGTCATGTGCGGCATGGGACGAACCGGCACGTTGTTCGCGTCCGAACAGGACGATATCGCCCCCGACATCGTGACCATCGCCAAGGGCCTCGGTGGCGGCTACCAGCCGATTGGCGCCATGCTTTGTTCCAAGATGATCTATGAGGCGATCGAACAGGGCTCCGGCTTTTTCCAGCACGGCCATACCTATCTCGGCCACCCGGTTGCAGCAGCGGCAGCACTTGCGGTACAGCGGGCGATCATCAGCCGTGACCTCCTCGACAATGTTCGGGAAAAAGGCGAGACGCTGCATGCAGCACTGAGCACGGCCTTTTCCCAGCATCCTCATATCGGTGACTTGCGCGGCCGCGGCCTGTTTCGCGGCATCGAAATCGTCGAGGACCGCGCAACGAAAGAGCCCTTCGATCCGGCGCTCGGCATTAACAAGAAGATCAAAGCCGCCGCCTTCGAAGCCGGTCTCGCCTGCTATCCCATGGGCGGCACGATCGACGGCAAGCGGGGCGACCATATCCTGTTGGCCCCGCCTTTCATTATCGAGGACCACCATGTCGATGAGATCGTGGACAAGCTCGATCAAGCCTTTCGAGCGGTTCTGTAAGCGTTGATCGAGCGACAAAGCAAACTGTCATGATAAAATTTCTAGCCGGCCTTAGCATTTCTTTGGTCTTTTTTCTGATCACTTCGCCCTCATCTTGGGGGGCGGTCGAGCGGGTCGAGATCCTGGTCCAGGAACCGTTTGCGGCGGGTAAAACGTTCGGCGAGGTCGGCGGCTACGAGCGGCTAAAGGGAATACTGCATTACGCGATCGATCCCGAGGATCCCGCCAATCAGGCCATCGTCGATCTCGATCTGGCCTCCATCGATGACCGGGGATTGGTGACGTTCACCGGCGATTTCATTCTGCTTCGTCCGACCGACCCTGAACGTGGCAACCGAACCCTGCTCTATGAGGTCAACAATCGAGGCAGCCTTGGTGTGTTGCCGATGTTCAACCAGGCAGCGCGCAGCAACAACCCCCATTTAGCAAGTCATGCCGGCGACGGTCTGTTGTTCGAACAAGGCTATACCTTGCTCTGGACTGCCTGGAACTGGGATGTTCTCGCCGGCGACGACAGGCTGTTGATTGATTTGCCGATTGCCAGAAGTGGCCGCAAGCCGGTGACAGGACCGGTCGTGGCTGAATTCGTGTTGGCGCAGCCTGCTGCGTCCGCGCCCTTCATGTGGGGTGCTTCCCAAGGCTATACGCCAAGCGATCGAAATGATCCGGAGGCGTCGCTGACCTGGCGCGATGAACCTGATGGCCGACGTCATGCCATCCCGCGAAAAACCTGGTATTTCAGTGACTTCGACACCTCGAGAAAACCGCCGCAGCCAACGCGCATTACGGTCGATGAAGGGTTCGTCCCTGGGCGGATCTATGAGGTTGTCTATGAGGCGAGAGATCCACGTATCGTGGGGCTGGGGCTGGCGGCGATCCGCGATGCGATCAGTCATGTTCGGTTCGATCATGACGAAACAGCACCAACCCTCGACCACGTGATGATCTTCGGCATCTCCCAATCCGGACGCGTTATCAACCATATGATCTGGCAGGGATTTCATCGGGACGAGGCGGCGAGAAGCCTCTTTGACGGCGCCTTCATTCATGTCGCCGGTGCCGGCAAGGGCAGTTTCAACCACCGTTTCGCCCAGACCACCCGGCATCCAAGCCACCTTGAAGACCAGCAATATCCAGCTGATATCTTTCCGTTCACCACGATGCCCAGTACTGATCCGATCACCGGCGAAAAAGGGAGCATGCTGGATCAGGCAAGACGTAGCGGAAAAGTCCCCAAAATCTTCTACACCACCACGTCGACCGAATATTGGACCCGTGCTGCCTCCCTTTTACATACCGATGTCCTGGGCGAGGCAGACATACCGATGGCGCCCGAGACGCGGCTCTACTTCTTCGCCAGCGCCCAGCACGGCAATTGGAGCTGGGATCGGCGCGGCCCTTACGAGCATTGCACCAATGCCCTCGATCACCGTTTTGGCATGCGCGCCCTGCTCATGGCACTGCAAGCGTGGATCACAGATGACAAGAAACCGCCCGAGAGTGTTTACCCAAGGTTAGATGAGAGAACGCTCGGCTCGGTAGCCGAATATCTCGAACGCTTTCCCGCCATACCCGAGCTCCGTCTGCCAACTGACAATCTAAAGCCACCGCGCCTCGATCTAGGGCCACGATTCGCCAAGCGAGGGATCGCCGACAAGCAGCCGGCGACCTTGGGTGAATCCTTCGGCACCAAGGTGCCGCTCCCTGATGAGGACGGGATCGATCTCGGTGGCATTCGCCTTCCACAAATGGCGGTTCCGGTCGCGACCCATACCGGCTGGAATCTTCGACACGCCAATACCGGCGCACCAACCAAGCTTGCCCGCTGGTCGGGATCGATGATGCCGTTTCCCGCAACCGACGAGGCGCGCCTGGCGGCCGATGATCCGCGCCGCTCACTCGAAAGCCGCTACAAGTCGGCTGATGAATATCTTAGAAGAATAAAACGCGCTGCCGATGACCTAGTCGACCGCGGCTTCCTGCTGACGCGCGATCTCGACCACCTCGTCGACATAGCAGGTGAACGGTATCAACGTGTTCAAGCCCACAGCCCCTCAGACATCGCCTGCGACTTCAGCCAACTCGCCGCCGAGTAGGCACCGCCAACCCATGCGCCGTGAAATGGTGAGACCCTGTAGGTGTTTGGACAGGAAAGCGGCCAAAAATGAGTAGACTTGGTCGCAAAAAATACTCTGAGCTGTGGTGACAATTTCGCCCTGATGAGTCGTCGGGACAGCAAATATTAGCCCTACGCTTCTGGGATCGTTGAACAGATCCATGCCATCCTGGGAGTCTGAACCCAGCTCATCCTTTTCGGCGGGCAGGCGGATTCCCAAGATCCCATGGACCAGCATCCAACCCTTTTTGCCACGCAAAACTTCTAAAAAGAGTAAAGCCAGGAAAACAACCGGGGTTCGTTGAGATAGTGTAGTCTTGGTTTAAGAATTACCCAAAAAATACACGGATCCAGTGCTCGGATCCAGCGCAGCGACATCTTCGGGGTCCGAGAGCCGGTCACGAAACGGTTTAGCATCCAGGGCATCGGTCACCACCTGGTTCAACATCTCCTCCAGAAGATCGGCCAGTTTGTCCGCTTGCCGAACGCCCGTGGGATTATTGACATAAACGCGATGTCGCTGATGATAGACTTCCTCCGAACCACCCCGCCTGGTCAGGCGCAGGCTGATCACCGCATGCGCTTCAGTGTCTTCGGATGTGATAGCGTAAAGCCGGATGATTTCGCCCGATAGCTGATAATCCGCATCGCCGCCGCGATCGTTCAGCAAGCCGCGCCTTTGCGCTGTTCTTTCGATAACATTGCGCACAACCTTTGTGACCGGTTCAGTGGTCTCCAGGATGGTCTTCGGATAATGATATTTGCCGACGATCTCGCCGACCCAAAACGGATCTTTGTCCCGTCGGTCCGAAAAATGACCAAGGATGAGATTGCCGGGTGCTGATTGTGTTTGATCGACAGGATTTTTCGGCGCGTAGCTAACGTCAACAGCGCTGGTGGAGCAGCCCGCCAGGAGCGACATAAAAAGGGAGGCCGCGGCAGCCAACATGCCTGGATAAGATCGGAACCATTCTCTTTGCCGTGTCATGCGACGTCACAATTTTCTGTGAATTTGATGAAACATCCAGGCAAATTACGTAAAGCGGCTGCCATTCGTCAACGCCGCGCTCGATGATGAGTATTGATCGATCAGGTCAATGTCTGCCGCAGCCAAGAAAAAAGCCCTAAAAGACACTTATCGACAACGAAATGACGGGTGGTATGGTCGAACCAAAGGAGTTCCAGTAGGAGCCCCACATCGTCTTGGATTTCCAAGCACTTTCCTGAAGGTGGCGGGAGCAAAATGATGTGGTCACACCACGAGGACAGCCATGGCGACGCTTGACCTTCAAAACATCATCAAGCGCTATGAGACCCTTCAGGTTATTCATGGCGTCGATCTTCATGTGGCTGATGGTGATTTCTGCGTCTTCGTCGGGCCGAGCGGTTGCGGCAAGTCCACCCTTCTTCGCATGATCGCCGGGCTTGAGCAGATTACTTCAGGTGAAATTAGAATAGACGGAACAAGGATGAACGAGACCAATGCCGCCGGACGCGGTTTGGCTATGGTCTTCCAATCCTATGCTCTCTATCCCCATATGACGGTGCGGCAAAATCTTTCCTTCGGCCTCGAAAACATCAAGACGCCGACAGCGGATATCGCGACGCGCGTGGCCGAAGCGGCGCGCATGCTCCAGATCGAACCGCTGCTCGAACGCCGTCCGGGTCAGCTTTCAGGCGGCCAGCGCCAGCGGGTCGCGATCGGCCGCGCGGTCGTGCGCGAGCCCAAGATTTTTTTGTTCGATGAGCCACTCTCCAATCTCGATGCCGAGCTTCGCGTGCAGATGCGGGTCGAGCTAGCCGATCTCCATGCCCGCCTGGGCAATACCATGATTTATGTCACCCATGATCAGACCGAGGCGATGACCATGGCGGATAAAATCGTGGTCCTGCGTGATGGCCGGATTGAGCAAGTTGGTGCCCCGCTTGATCTCTACAACCATCCCGCCAACCGCTTCGTCGCAGGCTTCATCGGCAGTCCCCGTATGAATTTCCTCGAGGCAATCCTGGCAGGACCTGCTTCACTCGGCTTAGAGGGGGTGCCGGCGATCGAGCTGAAAAGCGCGGTGACGTCGACATCCGAGGGTAGCGCGCTCACCTATGGTATCCGCCCTGAGCATGTGCGTCTCGTCGATCAGGCAAACGGGACTATACCGGCAACAGCCGTCAGCGTCGAACAGCTTGGCAGCGACAGCTACCTCTACTGCGAGCTCCCGGCCGGCCAGGCGCTCACCGTCCACCATCCCGGCCAGACGAGTGCGCGCCGGGGCGATGCCGTTCACCTTCAATTCGATGCAGGCGCCGCCCATCTGTTTGCAGAGAACGGTGAAAAGCTGCCGATGTGATCTTCCCGGTCCCGCTCTACTCGCAGAACAATCCGCATCACGCCGCAGTTCATCTGGTAAATATTCCTAGATCGAGCTAAGATCAGGGTCAGCGATGACGTCATTTGAGGTCTCATCGATGAGATCAGTCAGATGAACATGCCTCACTGCCCAGAACACGATGTGGTCATGCCCCTAGAATGGCAGGATAACGTCGAGAACCTGGGAACCATAACGAGGCTGTTGAACATCGGTCAGCTGGCCGCGTCCGCCATAGGCGATCCGAAGCTCAGCAATCTGCTCATGAGCGATGGCGTTGTCAGGCGTGATATCTTCTGGACGCACGACACCTGCCACATAGAGTTCGCGAACCTCGAAATTGACCCTGACTTCCTGGCGACCATGGATCACAAGATTGCCATTCGGCAGCACCTGGGCCACGACGGCCGCGACGTTTAGCTTGATATCTTCATTGCGGCTGACATTGCCCTGTCCCTGATTGGAAACATCGCTATCGAGTTGGACCAGAGATCCCGGATCAACCGTTCCCTTGAGGAAGCGGTTGAACTGATTCTCGACGCCCAACAGGCCACCTACGCCCAAATTCTCGGCATTGGTTCGAGACCGGGTTGTTTGATTTTGCAGGCTTGCTTCATCGGTGATCGTCACATTGACGGTGAGGACATCGCCTATGGTCCGCGCCCGCTGGTCCTTGAAGAATGACCGGGCCCCTTGTCGCCAAAGGGAGTTCGCTTGATAGACTTCGGGTTCATGCTTCGGCATGGGCATCGTGACAGGCTCATAGCTTGCCTTCTCAATCGCGCCACCGACGGGGCTGAGTTCCGGTTCCCGGCCGATATTCTGGATACGATCGAGTGTGTTACAGCCCGTCATCAGCCAACAGGCCACGAAAACGCTTGAAAGCCTGGATGATCGAAAGAAGGCTATACCTTTGGTCCAGACTACAGAAATCAAACTTCCAAAACCTGAGTGCCGTTTGAAATATCTGCGCGTCATCAGGCCAGGATACTTTCCGATCACACAAAGCCTACCAATTCCGTGTGACAACTGCCCGATATGATGGAATTCTGTAAATATTCGAACGGGAAAGCGGTTTGGCGGCAACCTCATTTGGTCAAAAAATGCCCTAGGACGCCCGCCTTGAGAGGGTCTCATTCCAGGATAAACACCAGGCTTGTCCATGTCCTCATCTGGCTTCCGAAAAGCAGCCAAGGGAGCACCTTCGCCTAGGGGCTTCTTGAAGAACCGGACAAGTTCTGCAAGGCGGCCCTCGCCGAAAGTCGTGTTCGCAAGTGTCATCATGTTAAGAGAACCAACCTAATATCCCGCGCCCGGCATGACGCTGCGACCGACGGTGACCTCAGAAGGACCAGTCGCAATACCCTGGATCTGAAGATTGCTGTCAGGGTTCACCACACGAATCGGTTCACCAAAGGCACCATCGTCACGCGCCTTTCCAATCGAGGTCAATTGAAGACCACCATCTGCGTACACCACCCGAACAGGCTGGCCGCGCCGAACCAGTCTCGGTGGTCCGACATCGCGATTGGTCAGAACCCGACCAGGACCCAGCCGACGGCGCGCTTCGGTGCCAATGATCATATCCGGATCGAGTAGCGCATCATCGGACAGGTCACTCGGCGAGGTCTCGATCCAGTCCAGGTCTTCGGCGGCAATATGATCGCCACGAGCTACCGCCCTGGAAAGAACGGCAACGCTCACCATGGGGCGCAGCCACCCCTCGAGCGGCAGATGAAAGCGCGGCACTGACCCGACCGTTCCCACCAGCATGGCTTTGAAATGCCCGGTCTGTTCGTCGAAGTGAAATCCTTCAACGATGACTTCCGTAGGCGCAACCTCTTGATTACCCATCGGCAGTCGGGGCAAGTCCACCACCACATCAAAGGCGCCATGACTGTCATGCTCCTGCAACGCTTCCTTCACCAATTGCTTGGTAAATGCGGATGTAAGCGGCGCCGTCCCAGGAAGATTGGCCGCAACAGATACCGTTGCGGGCATCGCGATCAAGGCTAACATTACCAAAAAACTACGCATCATGAGATCACCTTAGCTGACTGACCGTCGACATCATTTCATCGCTTGCTGTGATCACTTTCGAGTTCAGATCATAAGCGCGCTGGGCCGTGATCAGGGCAGTAATTTCCGAGACAGGATTGACATTCGAACTTTCGATGAAGCCTTGAAGCAGCGAACCATAGCCCTCCGAGCCAGCGGTTGCGACATTCGCCGCACCAGAGGCCGGCGTCTCGATTAAGAAATTGTTACCGATGGCTTCGAGGCCAGCATCATTGGCAAATGTCGCAAGTTCGAGTTGTCCGAGATCGACAGGCACGATCTGCCCCTGCAAGGTGGCCTCCACCGTACCGTTGTCGCCGATCGCTATCGAGACTGCATCCTCGGGAACAGTGATACCGGGACTGATAGGGAAACCGTCACTGTTGACCAGCAGACCATCGGGACTTAGCTGAAAGCTACCGTCTCGCGTATAGGCGAACTCGCCCGTAGGCAACTCGACCATGAAGAAACCTTCACCCTGAATCGCGACATCCAGCTCATTTTCAGTCGACAACATATTGCCCTGCTCGTGGATCCGGTAGACTGAAGCTGGCTTCACACCCAACCCTACCTGAACGCCAGTCGGCACCACCGTTCCGACATCCGAACTCTGCGCCCCAATCCGCCGCTGGTTCTGATAGAGCAAATCCTGAAATTCGGGCCGGCGACGTTTGAAGCCGGAGGTCGTCATATTGGCGATGTTATTCGAGATGACCTCAACATGAAGCTGCTGGGCCATCATGCCTGTCGCGGCAATGCTCAGTGATTTCATGGCCTTACCTTCATGTCATTTCCAGTGCCGCGCTTACCAGGAGCGGACATACCGAGCCAATCCACCACCATCAGCCACCAACCTCGAGCATGCGTTCGATCATCCGGCGCTCCAACTCATGGTGATTATCGATAACTTTCTGGGTTCCCTGATAGGCCCGCACAGTTGCCATCATCTCCGTCATTTCGAAGACGGGACGAACATTGGATCCTTCGAGCAGCCCTTGGATGATCCGTGATTCCGGTGCAGGGATCGGCGCCTGATCGGTGCGGTATATGCCATCGCCGGCTTTTTGCAGATCTTGTCCATCGTCGAAGGTCACAACGTTGATCCGACCGATAACGACATCGGGCGTCGATACCGTGCCATCCGGTGCAACCGTAATGGGACCGCTTGCTGCCGGGATAGCCAATGGTGCCCCGCCTTCGTCGAGAACACTGTGACCGGCTGCGGTTGTGATCTCACCGAGATCGTTCAGCCGAAACTGACCACTCCTTGTATAGCGTTCGCCTTCATCGGTGCCGACGACAAAGTATCCTCCGCCCTCAATCGCCAAATCCAAGGGATTGTTAGTCGGAATCATCCCACCCGGCGTCAAGTCGCGGACGACCGCTACATCCTGGACGTAGTTGATGGTCTGTCGTGAGCCAACATCAACGGGAACCTGCTCGACAAGCAGCTTTTCCGCTCGAAAACCGCTCCCGGTCATATTGGCGATATTGTTCGCGATGACATCCATACGGCGTCGCAACACCATCTGCCGGGACAAAGCGATATAGGTCGTTGTTTCCATTGATCATACTCCACGCCACTCTTTCAGCAGTTTTCATGCCAAACAGAAAAACGCCAATTTCCGCCAATTTTCGAAAAGACGAGACGCAATATAGGCAATATCTACCCAGTAAAGATGGCCGGATGAGGTTATATTTGCCGCCCTTAACGTTCGGTTAACCCTGATCAAGTAAAGTCGGTGATGTTGCCATCAGGTCCTGGAAAGGAAATGCCACCATGATCTGATAATTGAGGGTCTCGTCGCTCGTTCGCGATGCGACGGTCTCGGTAGGTAGATAGGAACATCGGCCGATCAGGGCCCTATCCGAAAGAGGTCAAGCCACGTGAAGCTTATCATCATGATCGTTGTGCCGGTCCTACTCTTGGTAGGCGGCGGTGCCGGCGCTTACTTCATGGGCGTTTTCGGCGGCGAAGAGGTCGCAGCAGAAGAGCTCGAGGGTGAAGGTGACGCCGAGATCGTGGTCGCCGAAGTCGAAGTGCCCGTGATGCCAGAGGATATCGTCTTCGTCGACCTCCCGGATCTACTCCTCAATCTGAATGTGACAGGAAAGCGTTTGCGGTTCCTTAAGGTCGTTACGGCAGTCGAGGTCGTCAACGACGAAATGGCGGAGATTATTCGCCAGATGATGCCTCGAATCCTCGACAATCTTCATCTCTACTTCCGATCGGTTCGGCCAGAAGAGCTGGCCGGCCCAGATGGCGTCTACCGGATCAAGGAAGATTTGCTGGTGCGCATCAACGATACGATTGAGCCGGCCTCCATCCGTGATGTGCTGGTCAAGGAGATGCTCGTTCAATAGCGCTGGCTGTAAGCTGCGGGATACAAGGCATTTTCCAGCACTCACAGGTCACACAAAGCCTGACTTGAACCTCGACGACACCGGTCCTTCCGTCGGATGTTTCAACCTACCTTTTGAGTGAATGGGTAACGATGATGATATCGCTCTTTTTGGATCTGGCGATCGTTGCACTGCTCATTATGACCCTTGTTGGTGGCTATCGATTTCATCGAAAGCTTCAAACATTTCAGACAGACGCAAAAGAATTCGAGCCGTTGATCCATGCTTTGGATCAGGCAGCCAAGCGCGCTGAGACTGTTCTCGGCAATCTCCGCCAGATTGCAGAAGACGTCGGTGCAAAACTGACCTCAGAGGCTGATAATACGCAGCGTATGCTAGACGAGCTTGACTTCATGACGAAACGTGCAGACCAACTCGCAGAAAAATTGGATGGTGCCATCAGTAGCGCTCGTCCACAGGCTGACAAACACCCCCCCAAAGTGCCGGTGGCTGAAACTGTTGCCTCGGGAGAACTGGTCGCGGCACAGCCATCAGAACAACGTCGACGGGCTCCTGATCTCGAAAAGCGGCTAAAGAATCTGAGATGACCCTTGCGGCACCTATAGCTGTACTCAGTGACTGGTTCGACCGCATTTTCTCTTTTGGTTTGGTCCTCGTCGTCGCCAGTGGCCTCACCTTGGCAAAAGTGTTGATCATGGTCGGTGAGTGGAACAAGGAGCTTCCTGCAAATTGGCCTTTCTCTTCTGAGAACGCTGAAGTGATCTCACCTCCATCTTCGGAACTTCCATCCCTCGATGAAGATCAATTCGTGCCTTGGCCTTCCATCTTACCTGAGCCTGCAGCTGGGCCTGAGACTGCTCCTGGATCGGCGCCCGGCGACGTGTCTCCTTCTATTGACCTTTCCAATCTGACCGAGGGCGAAAAACTGGCGCTGCAACAGCTTATGGTCCGCAGGGGAAAGCTCGACGAGCGTGAAAAGACGCTCAACATGCGCGCTGAACTCAATGGACGAGTCGAAGCAAAGATTGATCAGCAGATCGCTCAGCTGACCGAGTTGAAGGCTCGTCTTGAAGAGTTAGTGAAAGGCCTTGATGAAACAGAGGAGCTCAAACTCGCTCGCTTGGTCAAGATTTACGAAACCATGAAACCTAAAGCTGCAGCCGCCATTTTTGATCGCTTGGAGATGCCAGTGCTGATTCACGTGATTGAACGAATGAAGGAAGCGAAATCGGCTGCCGTTCTAGAGAAAATGAATCCAGCCATCGCGAAGCGTGTTACGACGGAGCTCGCTCGAAAAAAAGAAAGGCCGTCACTCGAAGGCTCAACCGTCGGGAATGAAGCCTAATCAGGCCAACCAAAGCGAATGATCAAAATCTCATCCTTCATCAGCATACTGATCATGGTTCTGGCTTTGGGCCTGGGCGCGATTGCTGATGCTTCAAGAGCAGCTGAAGGCGACAAGGTCACCATGCATTCTTCATTGGATGCTGATGGCGCAAGTCTGCTGATCGAATGGTCAGCACCGATCAAAGTTCTTCAGAAGTCGGAAGAGCAGAAGCTGATCCTTCGCTTCAGTCGGTCGCTATCTGTCGATGCCGGCCCCGCCCTCGATATCTTGACCGATTACCTGAACACGGAGCGGACAGTGATCGACGGGACGGACTTAACGCTTCATCTGAGATCCGATGTGTCAGCAAAGTTGGAACTGAAGGACCGAAAGATCGTCGCCATCAATTTCGATCGAAAGCGTCAACAGATACCCGACATCAAGCTAAAAGTATCGACGCTAGAAAATGGGGTTCGTCTTACCCTCGACTGGCCACATCCTGTCAGCTTCGACGTCAAGAATCAGGACAAGAAACTTTTCGCAACGTTCGATGCAAGAAACCGTCTCACCTCCACCGATATGGATTATCTCAACAAGACACTACAACCCTGGTTCGATGAAGTCCGACAAACGGTCAATTCTGACAGCATGTCGCTGACTTTCGATCTCAGACAAATGGTCGTTTCTGCCGTCGCCAACCGGGGTGAGCGACGGATCGATATTGATCTGAAACGTGACGCCTCAAAACCCGCCCCCGAAGTTGCTTCCAACACGACAGTAGACGCTGAGCAAGCGCAACCTGCAAAGGAACAGTCGGTCCAAAAGCTGCCACTTTTGCCGAAGAGGCGCCCAAAGGCTATCGATGAACCAGTGTTAGCCGAAAAGCAAATCACCCCCCAAGATCCCCCTGCCAGCCAAGCAGCAAAGGAACAGTCGGTCCAAAAGCTGCCACTCTTGCCGAAGAGGCGCCCAAAGGCCATCGATGAGCCTGTCTTAGCCGAAAAGCAGATCATCCCCCAAGACCTCTCTGCCAGCCAAGGCGAGAACAGCGTCGGCACACTCATCTTCGATTGGAAACATTCTGTCGGTGCTGCAGTTTTCAAACGTGCTGGCTACCTTTGGGTAGCCTTCGATACACCGCCGTCGTCCTCAAGGATACCTCTTCCACCGCCTACCCCGCCGAGCCTGATGCCGGGAGAGTTGATCGACGCCGATCGTGCAACGGTGATCCGCTTCAAAGTGATCAAAGACACGCCTATCGAGGTTCTAAAGGATCCGACGGGCCGCTGGCTCATCCGCTCGAAGGAAGCCCCTCCAACCATCAAGTCGGTGCCCATCATTCCAACAAGCAATGCCCGCACCCTCAGAGCTAGTGCTCATTCGAACGGACGGGTTATTCGCGTCGATGACCCCCTGGTCGGTGACCAGATAGCCATTTGGCCAATTCTGAAGCCAGCTGTCGGTCATGAAACACCTCGCCGCCTCGTCGATATGCAGATTTTTTCGAGCTTTCAAGGACTAGCTTGGCGCCCACTCCGTGATGAGGTCGTGACAAATGCGAAGCCCTATGGCCTGGAATTCAGTCGAGCAGGAGGTCTGACGTTATCCAGCTCATCCAAGGGAGAAGCGCTGGACACGAAGCCCTTGAAAGAGGGAGACCAGCTGAGCCGCAGACGATCGACCAATGAAGGAGCGGAGGGCACAACAGATGCTCCCCGCGGCGACCAATCAGAAGACCCGACCCCACCATCCTACCTCGCGTTCGCAGGATCTAATGTGGAGCGAGAACTCGTCGCCGAAACCAGGCGGATCCTGCGGCAGGCGATTTTGAAGGCTCCTCCCGAAGGTAAGGATCAGGCGAGGCTCAACCTTGCAAAGCTCTTGGTTGCAGAAAAGCTGGCGTCCGAGGCGAAAATCGTCCTGAGCAGGATCTCTGACGACAGCAGGGACGTGATCACGACATCAAGCCAGGCGCTACGCGGCGCTTCTGCGCTCCTGACCAATGATCTCGATGAAGCATCCACACTCCTTGGGTCTCCTCAGCTCGACGACGACAATGAGATCAAGATTTGGCGAGCTGCTCTCGATGCTCGTGAACAAAATTGGGAGGCCGCTGCGGAGGGTTGGAAGGCATCTAGCAACCATCTGGATGATTATCCAATAAAGCTTCGCCTTGAATTTGGCCTTCTGGCTCTTGAATCTGCCATCAAGCTCAATGATGAGAACATGATCCGGAAGGGTTTGAGGCGTCTGAAGCATCTAGACCTCTCACCATACGAAACCGCAAGAGTAGACCGGCTACGCGCCAAGGTAGCTCTACAAGATGGCGATGTAGAACGAGCAGAAGAGATCTTGAGAACCCTGGTCGATGGTCGATATCCCAGCCTTAGCACGCTCGCAGACTTCGAACTCGCTTCTCTCGTTCAACGCCAAAATCCGGACAGTTTGCAGCATCTGGCCCTCTTGAAAGAACGCCTTCCTGTTTGGCGCGGTCATCGCCAAGAAGTCAGCATGATTGATGAGTTGGCCAAGCGCTATCGTGACGCCAATAATCCCGGCGAGGCGCTGCGTCTATGGGGCTACCTGTCCAGAATTCACCCCAGGACTGAAAAAGACGATGTGATCAGCGAAGCGCGAAAGGCCACCTATATCGATGCTCTCACCAAACTTGCGGGCAACGAAATCGACCTTCTCGAAGCATATTCGATCTACCTCGATTTCATCGAATTTCTACCCAACCATACAGAGAACAATTCTGTGCATCGCGATCTGGCTCAGCATCTCGCAGGGCTAGACCTGCTAGAGGAGGCCGTGCTGGTCTTACGCCCCATACTGGAAGTGACAGAAGACGACGAAGAGCGCTTACAGGTTGGAATCGAGATGGCCGATCACTTATTGGTACTCAACCGGACCAATGAGGCGCTCACGACACTCGATCGCCTGACTACCGCCCAAGAGAACTCCTCGAAGACCCTTGAAGATGAATGGAAGGTTTCGCGGGCACGTGCGCTTGTACAACTTGATCGAAGCGACGAAGCGCTTAGATTGATCCAAGATCTGCGAACATCTGCAGCGCTTCACGTCCGTGCAACGATCTTTTGGCAGAAGCGAAATTGGAACCGCCTGGTTTCCACCATTGAAACCATTCTGGATGATCCTGCACAATCAACCCCTTTGGATGACGAGGCTCAAAAGCTTGTCCTTCGACTGGCCCTCGCACGCGATGAGTTGGGGCAGACAGAGCAGCTCAATGAGCTTCAACAACGCTATGCTGCTGAGATGGCATCTGGTCCCTGGTCTGGCGCATTCGCTCTTGTAACACAGCCCCAAAGCAAACCTGAGAGCCTGGCAGCCGCCCTCAAACAGGCAGAGAACCAACTCGTTGAATTTTCCGAATTTCGGAAAAGCGCAACAATGAACCGCTGACGGCGTTTGGGGACCAACCGAGTTAGCCTTCTCCACCACGATGTCGTACCATATCGGGCGTTGGCTGGTTAAGGAGGTTGGCTCCTTTAAATAAAAAAACACTGATGGCTTTTGATGCTCAAGAACTCGTCCGCATCAATATATGAATCTCAAAGTTGCAGGCGATTTCATTTGATCCTACATCGAGACTAACAATTACTGCTCGATGAGCAATGCTTCGGTTAATCGGTTTAACGACTACCGATACGGCCGACACTGGGAAGCTTGATTGCAAAGTCGAACGGATCGATGCCCAATGTCAGACCAAGGATATGCAGCTCAATTCCTTCGCTGCGGCCGAGTGAGGCTCCCAAGACGCCAAAAAGTGATAGCTGGTATCCCGAGCCTGAAGGTGTCGAAGCAATCAATGCGCCCTGGTCCAGATAATCCTTGCCGATCGCCGTAGGCGGCAATTCCAGGTTCAGTTCCGGAACGGTTCGTCCGAGATGGGCAATGAAGGTGTTTGAATTGGGACCTGGCCATGTCACATAGCGATCCGGATAGGGATAGGCGGCGATAGCTTTTTCAATCCGCTCAACAAGGCTTTGTACGTCGGGTCCACGCAGATCAACCAGAAGCTCAGGTGGGTTTCCGGCCCAGTAGCCATCTGGGACATGGCGATTCTTGCGCACGGCAGGAGCGCCACGCCCCACACCCCAGCCGACCACTTCATAGCGGTCATATTGGGTAGCGCCTTTATGCTTGATCGAGATCCAGCTATGGACAGCGAACACACCTTTCCAGCCCCAGGCCCGTGCGGCATAGACCTGGACAACGGCCTCGGGGGTCTCACTCGGATCACCCGCAATACCGGCACTGTCCCAGCGCGCTTTACTCCAATGATCGTAGCCACGGACTTTGACCGCAGTCCAGAGATGCGGAACAATCAATAGGGCCAGCAATAATGTTAGAATCATCATGATGCGTCTTTTCATTCCCGCTCCGAAATGGCGTCTTCAGCGGAGCATATGGTGGTCTGTAATCGATGAACCATGGCTTAACATCATCACAACCGCGCGAAAGCAGGATAAACGGGCGCGAACTGTCTAGCGGGGCTTGTCAGTGATCGTTTTTCCGACTTGGAAAGGCGGGCCCTGCGAGTATTAGGCGCTAGCATTCTCACATTTTCTTAGAATAGGATTAGTTAGGAATAAGCTATTTCGGCCTATCGATACCTTGCGATTCGCTTAGCTCGATGACACTTATAGCAAGAGTTAACAAAGTGATGAACCATGGCAACTTCGACCCAACCATCTGATCGAACGACCAAATCCACCTCTCCCGCGGCAACGAGGAGACGACCACCCAGGCGTCCCGATATGTCGAAGATGCTTAGAAAATTGGCGGGCATGGCGATCTTGATAGCGACCATTGGCGTTGCCAGCTGTCAGGCTCTTTTCGTCGAAGCCCCTGGCATTAGCCTTCCCATCGAGCTGGTGCAATAAGTCATGGCGAGCCGACCCGCATTACGTCGTCGCCCACTTTGGATCGGTGGCTGGCTTCTGTTTCTTCTGCCGATACCACTTCTGATGAAAGTGTTCGTTGCGCTCAGCCAAGGCGAGTTTGGCGCATTCCTGATCAGCGTTATCGCCGTCGCGATGCTCTTTTCAGGAGCCTGGGCCACACGTTTAGGCTTGAGACAGGCCAAGCGCAGGCCGATGAGTTCGGTCATCCCCTGGAAGTCGATCGGTGGCGGTATAATTGCACTTGGCGCAGGCCTTACCGCCATGATCGCGGGTCATCATCTTGCCATCGGCATTTGCTTTGCTGCGGCATCGCTTTTCGGCTTCTATCTAACCTATGGCTTCGATCGCCGCTTGAAGCTTTCTGACAACAAGGATGTCGCTTCCGCTCTTGAAGAAGCCTACCGAAAACTCGAGCATCTGGAAGATGCTGGCGAGAAGCTCGGATCACGTGACATGCGCGAACGCCTTGGTCGGATTACGGCTTGGGGCGAGCGCATTCTCGATCGGATCGGAGAAGATGAGGAGAGTTTTCGCCGCGCGCGAAAATTTCTGAATGTTTATCTCAACGGTGCACAACAGGTGACGGAAAAATTTTCGAAGGCTCATGCGGATGGCAAATCAGCCGAGCTTGAAGAGAATTTTCGTACACTGCTCGGAGATATGGAAACGGTCTGTGAAGAGCAATACGAGCATCTTTTGAACGACGATTTGGTTGACCTCGACGTGCAAATGGAGGTCCTGGCCACCAGATTGAAGCGTGAAGGCGTCTACTGATCCGGGGGTCGTAGGACGGCTACAAGACGAAAACTAAGAGAGGGCTATTAATCATGGCGACGACAACGACCACCACCTCGACGACCCCAATGCCAATGGCACCGGAAGCGCTGCTAAAAGGGGATCTTGTCTCTTATAGCGAGGCCGATGCCGAAAAGCGTACGCGCATCGAAAAATGCATCACCGAATTGGAAATGGATGATGCCAATTCCATCATTTTCTTCGGATCCAAAGCGCAAAAGCAGCTCACCACGATTTCCGATCACATGCTTGAAGGGGTGCGCAACAAGGACACCGGTCCCGCCGGCAATGCCTTGAACAGCATGGTCACCACGCTTCGCGGGTTCGACGTCGAAGGTCTGGACCCACGCCTGGAGCCGAGCTGGATCGAGAAAATCTTCGGTTGGGGCAAGCCTGTTGCCAAGTTCCTGCAGCGCTACGAGGAAGTCCGGGATCAGATTGATCGGATAGGTGACGAACTCGACAATCACAAGACCACATTGATGACCGATATCGCCTCGCTGGATCGGCTATATGAAGCCAACCTCGAGTATTTTCATACCCTTGCGGACTATATCGCCGGGGGCGAAGAGATGCTGAAGCGCGCTGACGAGGAGATGATCCCTGCCTTGCAGAAGGAAGCAGATGCCAGCGGCAACGTGTTGAAGGCACAAGAGCTCCGCGATCTCCGTTCTGCACGCGATGACCTGGAACGCCGAGTGCATGATCTGAAGCTCACCCGTCAGGTCGCCATGCAGAGTCTTCCTTCCATTCGCCTGGTGCAGGAGAACGACAAGAGCCTCTTGACCAAGATCAACTCGACCATGGCCAACACCATTCCTCTCTGGCGTCAGCAGCTAGCCCAAGCGGTCACCATCCACCGCTCGAACCAAGCCTCAAAGACGCTCAAGAATGCGACCGATCTCACCAACGAGCTCCTCACCTCGAATGCCGAGAACCTGAAGCAGGCTAATGCCGAGATCAGGAAAGAGGTCGAGCGTGGCGTGTTCGATATTGAGGTCGTTAAGCAAGCGAACATTATGCTGATTGAGACCATCGAGGAGAGCATGCAGATTGCGGACGAAGGCAAGCGTAAACGTGCCGAGGCGGAAAAGGATCTGATCGAATGTGAGATCGAACTCCGAAACGTCCTCGCAGCTGCCCGCTCCCGTAAGCAGGCCCCGCCGCCCCTCCCCGCCAGCTAGAGCTGGTGGCTTGTTTGCCAGGCGGCCCCCTTCTGATACATCGAGTTTCCCCTGCACCTTCGGCGCTATCGGAGATAGTGCCGGACCAGGCCTGACAGGATGGACGGAGTTACAGAAAAATGATTTGGGATAAGATTGTTGGTGAGTTCGTCGATGTCATCGAATGGACCGACGATAGTTCGGACACCATGCTTTGGCGTTTTGAGCGTCATGGCAATGAAATTAAATACGGTGCCCAGCTAACCGTGCGTGAAAGCCAAATGGCGGTGTTCGTCAATGAAGGCCGGGTCGCCGACGTTTTCGAGCCAGGTATGTATACTCTCGAAACCGCCAATCTGCCGATCATCTCCACCATGGAGAATTGGCATCACGGCTTTCAAAGTCCGTTCAAGGCCGAGATCTATTTCGTCAACACCAAGCGCTTCACTGACATGAAGTGGGGCACAAAGCATCCGGTCACCTTGCGCGATCCCGAATTTGGCCCCGTACGTCTCCGCGCCTTCGGCACTTATGTGACAAAAATCAAGGATCCGGTGACCTTCATCCGCGAGATTGCTGGCACCGATGGTCATTTCACCACCGATGAAATCAGCAGCCAGCTGCGCAACATGATCGTCTCTCGGTTCAGCTCAGTGATGGCGGATAGCGGCATTCCTGTCTTGGATCTGGCTGCGAATTACGAACAGCTCGGGACTTTCCTCACCAACAAGATCAAGCCCGAATTCGATCTTTACGGCCTTGAGCTTAATCAGATGATGGTCGAGAGCATCTCACTGCCCGCCATCGTCGAAGAGGCACTCGACCGACGGACAGCAAGCGGCGTGGTCGGCGATCTCAGCCGTTACACCCAATACCAGACGGCTGAAGCCATCATCGCGGCTGCCGAAAATCCGGGCGGGGCAGCAGGTGCCGGTATCGGCATTGGTGCTGGGATCGCCATGGGCCAACAGATGGCGGATCAAATGGCTGGTGGTCCCGCAACAACCCCGCCATCCTCTTCAAGTCAAGCAAGTGGCGCCGCCACCGCCCCGCCTCCATTGGCGGCGGATGTTAGCTATCACGTTGCGGCGGACGGCAAGGCGGAAGGGCCATTCGGTGCCGATAAGCTGGCCGCCATGATCGTCTCGGGTGCGATCAAGCGCGAGACACTGGTCTGGAGCCAGGGTATGGATGATTGGCAGCCAGCGGGACAAGTTCCCGCTCTTGCGGGCCATCTCGCTGCCGTGCCTCCGCCTTTACCCAAAGGTTGAGCCCGCCCTTCCCCTTGATCCACCGTCGAAGGAGCTAATCCGCCGTGGCGATGGCTCAATCAGAGGCGTCCGTTGAGACCCGGTTTCCCTGCCCGACCTGTGGTGCCGTGCTGCGCTACCTGCCAGGCACGGACCAGGTCCAATGTGATCACTGCGGGCATCAGAGCCGGATCGAACCAAGTGCCGAGCCCATCGTCGAGCTCGACTACGAGCATGCCGTCGCCGCTCTTCGCCGCCAAGCGCCCGAAGTTGCTCAAAAGACTATAAAATGCCAGGACTGCGCCGCTGAGTTCACCTTCGCGCCGGAAATCCATGCCGACGATTGTCCTTATTGCGGCAGCGCGATCGTTGCCGGGACCGACGCTCACAAATTGATCAAGCCCCAGGCACTGATCCCCTTCGTCCTGAACGAGCAAGACGCCAAGAAGCGCCTGCAGTCCTGGCTGAGTTCACTCTGGTTCGCACCCTCGGGTGTCAAAGAATATGCGCGCGGCGACGGTAAGGTGACCGGTATCTACGTGCCCTATTGGACCTATGATGCCGACACCAGCAGCAAGTATGTTGGTCAGCGCGGCATCATCTATTACGAGCATAGAACCGTCGTCGTCCGTGACCGCAAGGGGCGCCGCGTCAGGCAGCGACGGCGCGTCGCGAAAATGCGTTGGAGCCCCGCACGGGGTCGTGTGAGACGTCGTTTTGACGATATCTTGATCCTTGCCAGCCAAACATTGCCGATCGACCTGACCAGCGATCTTAGCCCATGGCTTCAAGAAGCGCTGGTGCCCTATCAGGAAGAGTATGTCGCCGGTTTTCGCAGCGAAACCTATCAGGTTGACCTCGAAGCGGGCTTTCGCGAGGCGCACGATGAGATGGCCCATGTCATCCGACGCGATGTGACCCATGATATCGGCGGCGATGGCCAGCGCATCCATGACATCCAGACCCGCTATGCCAATGTCAGCTTCAAACATGTGCTGTTGCCAGTCTGGGTCGCTGCCTACCGCTACCGCTCCAAGCCCTATCAATTCGTCGTCAATGGGCAAACCGGTGAAGTTCAGGGAGAACGGCCCTACAGCATGATCAAGATCGCCATCGCCGTGCTCGTCGGGCTGGCGTTGGCCCTTCTCTTTCTCTTCTTGGTGCATGAGGCCGATCTGGATTCGGGCCAATTGCCGTCCAGTCTCGATCAGATCTTCGACATCCGACCCTGAGGTCCTTCGAGACAAATCAGGCCTGACCGAAAGGGACGAGAACGATCTCGCATCGACCCAGCCGGTGACACGACCGATTTGCAGCATTGATTTGTGATATATTTGCTGATAAATTTTTAGTATCTATGTGGGGTTACAGGAATAAGCTGAGATCTCACTTCTCATAAATTGGACGATGTCATGAACATTGCCCCAAGACGCCGATCGATGACCGCAGCCTTCATGGCGCTTGTCATGGCCGTCACATCTCTGCCGATTCATCTTGCTTCAGCCGGCATGATTCCAACTGAAGAGATGATCTCATCCTCAATCAGTCCGGATGATGCACAGCGTCAAGATGATGAGCAGGCGCAATCGGCCCGCGAACGGGTGCAAGATTTCCTTGCCAAAGACAGCGTGCGCGATGAGATGGTGGCGCTTGGCGTCGATCCGAACGAGGCGAAGGCCAGAGTCGCGGCGATGACCGAGCAAGAACTCGCCAGTCTCGCCGGTCAGTTGGATACGTTACCGGCAGGCGAAGGTGTAGGCTCAATCCTGATTATTCTATTCGTCGTCTTTGGCGTTGCCGTCCTGCTTGACGCGCTCGGTGTCCTAAATATTTTACCGTTTGTCTGCGGCCCCGGAGAATGTGGACCGCAAGCGGGCCTCTTCCCGCAACAAGCCGCTTTTCCAGAACCGGCCGCCGGACCACCTGTGGATCAGTATCTCTATGAGGAAGAGCGCGCACCGGCATTCCGCCGCGATCGCCAGCGCGAAGATCCTTTTGCGCGCAGGCGCCAGCCGCGCTATGAGACTGAGCAATATTACGAGCCTGCGCCGCAGCCCTCGTCCCGTAATTACTACGAGGAAAGGTTCGGCACCCAGCGGCAGATCCGCTAGCCAACCATACCGGGCAAAATCTTGGCAACGTCCCGAATAGCGACCACCTCCAAGCCAGGACAGCTCGGCATGAAGGGGCGATGGCTGCTGTCAAGCCTGATCCTCTGTACGCAACTCGCCTGTGCTCGCCCCGATCTTTCACCCCCCGATCTCTCGAAACACGGCCTTGCGCCCAAGGTCGAACTCAGCGCCGTGCCGTTCTTCGCGCAGACCGAGCGCGATGATTGTGGTCCCGCCGCCCTTGCGATGATGCTTGGATCGACGGGCCTTGATACCAGCCCGGCCGAACTCGCGCCGAAGGTCTACACCCCTGGGCGCGAAGGGACACTGCAAGCCGACATCGTTCAAGCGATCAGGCGACAGGGGCGCCTTGGCATCGAGGTGAAGACATTCCAGAACCTCCTAAAAGAACTAGATGCTGGCCATCCCGTTTTGGTATTGCAGAACCTCGGTGTTAAAGCCTGGCCCATCTGGCACTACGCTGTCGCCATGGGCTACGATCTCGAAAGCCGCACTCTTTTTTTACACTCCGGAAAGCAAGAAAAATTCCCGGTCTCCTTTTCGACCTTTATGCATACATGGAATGACCAGGCTTATTGGGGCCTGACCGTCACTGATGCCGGTAAGCTTCCGGCGAGCGCCGGCCCAGTGAGCATCCTTGAGGCTGCAAGCGGGCTTGAGCAGGTAAGCAAGCGTGATGAAGCAGCGCGCGCTTACGGTGCCTTACTACAGCGCTGGCCAGACAACCTTCCGGCCCTAATGGGATGGGGCAATGCTCGCTACGCGTCGGGCGACTATCGAGCTGCCGGACAAGCCTTTCGCCATGCGGTCGCCCTCCATCCGCAAGAGACGGGCGCCTGGAACAATCTGGCTTACAGCTTGCTCAAGCAAGACCGTCTGGAAGAAGCCTTGAACGCTGCCGAGGAAGCGGTGAACCTCGGCGGTCCCCATCAAGCCGAAGCGAAGGCCACGCTCCAAGAGATCAAAGCCAAGCTCGGCTAGTGGTGGCCGCTTCTGGTTTCCACTGGTATCGCCAAGATCGATGGTAGGCGTCCAGGTTTTTTACGCGCCGGGCTCGAGAATCATCTCCTGAAGCCATACTATGAACGCAACGCTGTTCGCTTTGTTCGGATCAATGCATTGGGGAGAAGAAGAAAAATGGCACTTTTATTCCTGAGTGAGGCTGACCCGGTTGAGGAATGGCAAGCCGCATTACTTGCCGAAATGCCCGACCTTGATTTCAGAACATGGCCCGATCAGGTCGGTGATCCGGACGACATCGATATCGCTCTCGTCTGGCAGCCGCCGGCGGGCGAACTCAAACGCTACCGTAATTTGAAGGCAATCTTGTCCCTTGGCGCCGGTATCGATGCCTTGCTTGAGGATAAGACTTTGCCCGATTTGCCACTCGTCCGCATGGTGGACCCATCCCTGACCCAGACCATGGCCGACTATGTGCTGCTCGCCACCCTTCGTCATCATCGCCAGTTCGATTTCTTCGAGCGCGAGCAGCGCCGCGCTAACTGGGCTTTCGCCTTCCCGAAAAGTGTCGGGGAAACAAAGGTAGGGATCATGGGTTTGGGCGTCCTTGGCCAAGCCTCGGCTCTCGCCTTGCAAGCGCAGGGTTTCGATGTCGCGGGCTGGAGCCGATCGGCTAAAACCTTGGACAAGATCGAGACATTCCACGGAAGTGACCAACTTGATGGGTTCCTTGCGCGCTCGGAAATCCTTGTCTGTCTGTTGCCGCTGACCGATGACACCAGAGGCATCTTGAACCGATCACTCTTCGAAAAACTGCCCAAGGACGCCTGCCTGATCAACGTCGCACGCGGTCCCCATCTCGTCGATGATGATCTGATCCAGGCCTTGGACAATGGCCGATTGGCCGGGGCGACTTTGGACGTCTTTCATAGCGAACCGCTCCCCAGCGATAGCCCTCTTTGGCATCACGATCAGATCCTGATCACCCCTCATGTCGCGAGCTACTGCGTGGCGCAAACCGCCGCCAAAGGAATTGCCAATAACATCCGCCGCATCCGCACCGGCAAAAAGCTTCCTCATCAAGTGGATCGAGCAAAAGGATATTAGAAGAGCGAACGATGCCCGTATCAGGGAGATAGTCTAACCTCGATCTTCTCCCAAGCCCGACGGGAAAAAAGGCCGACAGTCTCCTACCAGGCCATACCACAATTGCCTATTTATTAATCAACACCAAAAAATGGCGTAAAGTTTAAGCAAGACTAGTTGTCTGAGATGAACGGACAGGATATGGCTGTAGATGCCCTCGCATAACAGGGCTCGGACGTTAAATGACAAGATGAGGCGAAAAATGCCGCTTAATTGGACCGCTGTTAGCTCTTGCGTCGTCGCTTTCCTGGCAATTCTCCTTCTACCCGATACCGGCATGGCGCAGGATGAAACAGCGTTCAGCGGGGCGGACACAGCCTGGATTTTAACCGCGACAGCGCTTGTCCTGTTCATGACGCTCCCGGGCCTTGCTCTCTTTTACGGTGGCCTCGTTCGCGCGCAAAATGTGCTCTCAGTGCTGATGCACTGCTTCGTGATTGCCTCCGTTGCTTCGGTGCTTTGGCTGGTCATCGGCTACAGCCTTGCCTTCGACGAAGGTAATGCCTGGATCGGCGGCCTGAGCAAGGTCATGCTGATCGGCATCGGCCCTGATGATCTCGCCGGCACGATCCCAGAAGTAGTGTTCTTCAGCTTTCAGATGACCTTTGCGATCATCACACCAGCGTTGATCGTCGGCACCTACCCGGAACGCATCAATTTTGCGGCCGTCATCCTGTTCAGTGGAATCTGGTTACTCCTGGTCTATGCGCCTGTCACCCACTGGGTTTGGGGCGGCGGCTGGCTCGCCACCATGGGGATCATGGATTTCGCAGGCGGCATCGTGGTGCACCTCACCGCCGGTGTCGCCGCTGTGGTACTAGCGCTCGTTCTTGGCAGCCGCCGCGGTTTTCCTAGGGAACTACGCCCGCCCCATAATCCCGGCATGACCATGGCGGGCGCGGCCATGCTCTGGGTTGGTTGGTTCGGCTTCAATGGCGGCAGTGCGCTTGCTGCCGATGGTGCAGCCGGCATGGCGATCCTTGTCACCCATATATCAGCAGCGCTTGGCGCCTTCACTTGGATGGTCATCGAATGGGCTAAATACGGCAAGCCGAGTTCGGTGGGCATCGTTACCGGGATGGTCGCTGGCCTCGCCTCGATCACACCCGCCTCAGGCTTCGTCGGTCCGATCGGCGCGATCATTATCGGTATCGCGGGCGGCGCTATCTGCCAGTGGGTCACGACCCTCTTCAAGCAGACACTCAAGATCGACGACAGCCTCGACGTCTTCGCCGTGCATGGTGTTGGCGGCATTATCGGCACGCTGTTGGTCGCCTTCCTTGCCACGCCGACCTTCGGTGGATTGGGCCTAGCAGATGGTGTCACCGCGGGCAGCCAATTCACGGTTCAACTCATCGGACTGGTTGCAGTTGGCGTTTGGACCGCCATCTTAACCTATATCATCATCAAAGTGGTCGGCCTGCTGGTCGGCCTTCGGGTGAGTGAAGAGGTTGAGATCGAAGGTTTGGATATCTCGGTTCACGGCGAACGCGGCTACGAGCTCTAACCATCCGGCGACACGCCGGGACGGCAACTTAGGACGGTGGCGCCCGCTGATCTGCAAGGGAACACACCATGTTTAAACGCATCGGTGCGGCCTTTGCCTTCATCCTGCTGCTGGTTGCCCTGGTCAGCATGGTCATCAGCTTGTTCCATAGCTGGAAGCGAGATGCTGATTACAGCCAGGCAAGCCACGAAGACCAATCGACCCTTACAACGAACATCCGCCCCGAACTGGGCCCCGATGACGTCGAGCTGTTTATCCGTAACGAGCGTGACAGTATTCAGCGTCTGATCGCCGATCGCGAGGAGCTCGCCACCTTCGTCGAAAGCCAGCTCGCTCAGCTCAAGCTCAACCGCGCCGCCGCAAAGAGTGCAGCATCGGAAGATGCCAAGCTGGTAATGCGCCTGACCTTCGCCGATAAGGAAGCCAGGATTGAGCGCTATGCCGACTGGTTTTACGAATGGAAGCGTTCCTACGTCCTGTTGAAGGAAACCGTCCTCTCCTCAGCCCATCGCACCGTCTCCAGCGGTACTGAGACCTGGCGTGAAGCGGTCGAGCGCGATATCGCTGACTACTTCATGCGCCATTTTACCGATCAGGTTCTACAGCCGGAGCGCCGCGAGCCGCTGGTCCGAGATGGCTTTAGGAATACCCTCAATCATGCCCATGGCCGCTATCTCGAAGCCGTCTCACAATATGATCTAAGGCTGCAGCTCTTCCTGCAGCAGAACACAACCCATTTCGAGAAAGAATCTCTTGAAGACGGGCTGGAAGTCGATCTGGATTGGGACTCACAGAGATGGAAGGCCCCCCTCTACGCCGCCGAGGATCGCTCCTTTGATGGTGCCTTGGGGGTCGGTTTGATGGTGGGCGGTGCTGTGAGCGGCAGGGCGGCAGGGCAGGTCCTGGCCCCAGCCATGGCGCGTATCGTTCGACAAAGCTTCACCCGAATAGCTGCCCGTACCACCACCCAGATCGCCTCGCGAGCCACGACCACGGCGGCTGGCGCAAGCGCCGGCTCAGCGGTTCCTGTCGTCGGCAGCGCTGTCGGTGCGGCAGTTGGCTTCGCTGCGGGCGCTGCCCTCGATTATCTGGGCAACCGCGTCGACAAATGGCTGCATCGAGAAGAGTTCATGGAAGAGAACCTGAACGCAGTCGACGCTATTGAGACGGAGTGGCGATCCAGCCTGGAACGGGAGACCCATCGCACCATCGATGCCTGGTTCGATGATGCCGAAATCTTGTTACAAGAGCTACGCCCCGAGACAACTTAGGCGAACCCGATTGCGGCCCGCCACATAACTATGTTTGCAAAGCCAGATCAACACCTTACGCGAGCCGTAAAATGGCGTCTTCAGATACCGCTCATCGATTCGACACATGAGTTGCAGCGTCGACGCGTTAGGGGCTTTGAGGCGTTAGAGCATTTCTCACCATACGGAACCAGCTCTCTCCCCCACCCAACCGACCGATATGGTAGGATTCTGTGGGTGAGAGGGCTGGCACCGCGTAAACCTCACCGGGAAATGCCATCTAAGTGTCCTCGAGCCAGGCTTGCGCTCCCCTGAGCCCCCACTCCATCCAGCGCCTATGCCTTCATCGATTTGATGGCTGCACTGACGCCATCCAACAGCTCAGCATATTGCAGCTGGGCTTTTTCGTGGGGCGTGAAGATGATTTCTTCGCCTAGTCGTCCCATCAAGGTTTCGAGCGATCGCTGGGACAGCATATCACCGATCTTTTTCGATAGCTCGGCGACGATGTCATCAGGTGTGTCCGGGTGAACACCGATCCAACGTGGGTAATTGATGGCGGAATAACCAAGATCGACCGCATGAGGTGGATGTCCGAGTTGCTCGCCGATGTTTTGGGGCAGGGGCATCTTCGTCGCATTGAGGAGTGTTGAGACCTGATCGGGATAAAGAGGAATTATGGTCGAAGGCGTGCCGGAACTAACGTCGATTTTGCCTCCAAGCATGTCGGTAATGGCGGTCGAAGTACTGGCATAGGGAATGAGTTCAGCTTCGACGCCAGCCCCCTTCAGGGCAAGCGCAGTACCCACCAGTTCGGAATAGGTCATACCCAGTTTCAGCTTGCCCGGATGGGCCCTGGCATAATCGACCAGGCCAGACCATGTCGACCAAGGTCTGTTTGGACGCCCTGCCAAAATGGCGTTAAAAGCAGAAATAAAACAGACGATTTTCACGTCCTGCGGATCGATTGTCGCCGCTTTGGCCGTCATGAGTTCGATGACCGGCGTCGGGCTTGCGATCAAAACGGTGTGGCCATCCGCCGGCTGTGATAGCATGTGTTCCCAGCCCTTCGTGCCAGATGCGCCGGGAAGATTGCGAATGCGAAGCGGTTGATCGACGACATCAAGAGCGACACTTGACATGACCCGCGACCAACGATCTGCCCCGCCCCCAGGCGAGAACGGCACGATCCAGTTGATCGGCTTGCTCGGAAATGGGCTTGCATAAGCAGCAGAGGGCAGCAGACCTGCAAGAGATACTGCTCCTGTCAGCTCGAGAAATCCGCGGCGGTTATTCATTTTAAATCTTCCTCGATAACATTGGCACGATAACGCGCAAGTTCTGACGATAGAATGTCCCGTTACGCTGGTTTGAAGATCTAACAACCTATGTTGAAGAATTTCTTAACACTCTCGTCGTAGCATGGTGGCCGTGTCGATATGGGGCACTTTCGTTTTTCATAATGCCAATAGGCAACATGTCTTCGTTGAGGATGCGCCGCGCGCTATAGGAACAAAGTGATGTGTAGTGGGTCTCCGTAATGATGAACCAGTAAGTAGATGCAACTTAGAACTCGGCTTGCACTAACGCTTGGTGGCTTGCTGGCAAGTATTTTGATTGTCAGTACTGCCGGATCAATTGCGACGGGCGATCTGGCGAACCGGATCGCAACGCTGCACCAAGCTGCTTTGCTCGATCATCATCTTGAAAAAATTGAACGCGCACGACGGCAATATCAGATATCTGGTTTGTCGAATGATCTTGAATTGGCCCGAGACCTTATTGTTGATGCTTCCGATAAAATCATCGAGCTGAAAAGGATGAGCCACGAGGACGACTCGCAGGCCGCCTCAATCCCCAGCCTTCAACAAAGCTTTGAACGGTATCAACAGCTGCTGGATGCCTACGCCGACAGCGAGCAGCGCGAAAATAATGCCAGCAATGTCATGGCTGCCCAATTAGGTGGTCTCAAAGTCATGGCGACTGAACTCAAGCGCGCAAAAGAGAGCGACTATCATCGCCACTTTGCTTCAGCCACATCGATCAAAGAGGCGGAAGGTCGCCTAAAGACCACACTTCGCCTAACCGCCCTCGCCAATGAGATCATCGTCATCCAGATGTCGATTGAGCGCGCTGTAGCGCTATATCGAGCCGGTCGTCGGCTTGGAGCAGCCGACATCTCTATTGAAATCGGGCGGATTGCCGAGATAGCCGATCGGATTCGCCGTATCGAGGAGGTGGCCGCCGACAGCCATGTCGAATCGGCCAACACGAATTTACCCGATCAGCTTGCGGAGCGCAGTAATCAATTCCAAGACGCCTTCGATGACTTTCGTCTCGCCACACGTGATCAAACTGCACGAGCAAAAGAGATGGCCGATGTCGCCATCGAAGTTACTCAGCTCATTGAGAAAATTAATACCTTACAGACCGAAGCCGCAATTACGAGTTCGAATTCGACCCTGACCCTCTCGCTCCTCGGCGTTGCAACAGCCCTTATCTTTGGTGGACTGGCATCGATGATACTGAGGAATCGCCTCATTGCACCGCTCACGGCCATTACGAGATCCATGCTGGACATGTCGAATGGCCAACTAGCCGTCGCCGTGCCTGGCCATGAACGCAGCGACGAACTTGGCGCCATGGCCAATGCTCTGGAGATCTTTCGGAAAAACAGCTTGGAGGCGCGCCGTCTTGCGGAAGAAAATATCGATGTCGAGCGGCGCCTCGCTGCCGAGAAAGCGGAGGCTGCTTTCCTTGAAACCTCCTTATCGCGTGAGAAGGAACTCAATGCGCAGCAACGGCGCTTTGTCTCGCTGGTTTCGCACGAGTTCAGAACGCCGCTTGCCATCATCGATGGGCATGCCCAACGGCTAATAAGGCGAGGGGATAAACTGCCGCCTGAAAAGCGGATCATGTCGCTCGAGAACATTCGTGAATCCATTAGCCGATTGACCGACTTGATGGAAAGCATTTTGAGCTCAGCCAGCCTTGAAGCGGGCTCGATTGCTTACAATCCTGAACCGATGGATCTCAAAACATTGATCCAAAAAGCCTGCGAAGGTCAACAGGAGATCAGCACGAAACACCGCATCAACGTGGATATTGACGACCTGCCCAATTCATTTCTTGGCGACCCCAAATTGCTGCATCAGGTAGCAGCCAATCTCCTCTCCAATGCGGTAAAATATTCGCCGGAGGCAGATCGCGTTGACATTGTCGGCAGCTCGACTGCCGATAGTGTGACACTTACTGTTCGTGACTTTGGTGTCGGGATCCCCACAGACGAAATACCAAAGCTCTTCCAGCGTTTCTTTCGCGCGAGGACCTCAAGCGGAATCCAAGGTACAGGCATCGGGCTTAATCTCGTCAAGTCGCTCATTGAGATGCATGGTGGCACCATGGAGGTATCGAGCATTGAAGGCGAAGGATCGACCTTCACCATCAATCTCCCGCACAAAATGCCCGCCGAGGATACGTTCACCGCGGTCGCTTAAAGCCGCCCTTGATATCTTCGACGATGTCGACATGCGGGCGGTGCGTCGGCGCTCGATCGAACTCTCTGAGCTTTTCATCCGCGAGACCGAAAAAAACTGCCCAATGCTGACACTTGTCAGCCCTCGCGTTCCTAAGGAACGCGGATCCCAGGTGTCATTCGCGTTCGAGCAGGGCTATGCCGCCATGCAGGCGCTTATTGCCCATGGCGTAATTGGCGACTTCCGAGCCCCCGACATCATGCGCTTTGGTCTCTGTCCTCTCAATATCGATGAGCATGATATCCGAAAAGCGGTCGAGGTCCTGACGATGGTGCTGACCGAGCAACGCTACGACATGCCAATTTTTCAAGAACCGGCCGCCGTCACATGAGTGCTCCCTACGATCCCGCCGAAGAAGGTGCCGCGATGGCGTTCGACGGGCGCAAGTCTTATGGCGATTATCTGACGCTCGACGCCCTGCTTACCGCGCAAAAGTCACTCTCCGATGCTCATGACGAGATGCTGTTCATGATCCAGCATCAAACCTCCGAGCTCTGGTTGCGCCTTGCCGTGCACGAGATTGATGCCGCCCGCCGGGCCATCCGTTCCCAGAATTTGCCTCGGGCTTTCTAGATCCTGGCACGCATATCGTGCATTTTCGAGCAGCTCAACAATGACTGGGATGTGTTGCGAACCATGACGCCCAGCGACTACACGGCGTTTCGCGACAGTCTTGGTCAGTCCTCGGGTTTCCAGTCCCATCAATACAGACAGATCGCATTCATGCTCGGCAACCGCAACCGAGCCATGCTGCGACCTCATACCCACCGGTCGGGTATTTTGACATTGCTCGAAGCCGAACTGGCGACACCGAGCTTGTATGATAAAGCCCTGCGTCATCTGGCCGATCTGCCGGGTATCACACTGCCCGCCAATGTCCTGAAACGTGATGTCGCAGAAATCTATCAGCCATCAGATGAGGTGATCGCAGCTGGCGTTGTGTTTACCAAGCAACGAGAACCTATTGGACCTCCTATGAACTTGCTGAGAAATTGATCGACCTTGAGGACTATTTCAGGCGATGGCGCTTCAACCATGTAAGCACAGTCGAGCGCGTGATCGGGTTCAAGCGAGGTACCGGCGGCACCGGAGGCGTCAGTTACCTCAGGCGCATGCTCGACGTCGAACTCTTCCCCGAACTCTGGCATGTCCGGACTACGCTATGAGTGCGGTCGTTCCAGTTCGCAGCTCCGATGCCGCCACAGATCTTCGATCATAACGGCTAATTCCGTGTGGCAGTGTGTGGTGTTTCATCTTTTGCAATTCCGCGCAAGTCGCCTTCCTTTCTGGCTATGTCAAGATGACGTCAATGCCTGAAAAATCTTATCGTTCTGTCGTTTCAAGCGGGCTCGAACCATAAGGCACTGATTGCTGTCCACTGAAACGTCAATGTTCCCGCGGCGTTCAGGTTCGTTTGGTTTTTGATGTTTCATCATTTGCCAGAGCCTTTTCTGATCCTTAGGAACCACCTCTGTCTCCAAGATCTAGCGACCCAATGAGCAAGTCCGACAAGTATTCGCCGGCTTTAATACGAACTAGGATTTTTTTCCACTCAACGACAAAACCATCCATGGAGACTGGGACAGATTGCCGACCGAATGCAGTCAACACCACCAAGGGGATGATCTAGTAACTGTGGGAGCTCCTCGATGTTGGCTGGTATGAGGAGATGAATATATACGCGGCGATGACAACGACACCGACAACAACTTGTACCGTCGTTTTCAGAACAGTGATTGTTGTGTCGATGATCGCGTTGCCGGCAATCTTGAGACGTTTGATCGTGGTATTCTGTGGCGCCATTGGTTTGGGGGTCAGTTCTCGATCAGGCAACACTTGTTCATTTCCTTGACGATGCCTCGGCTTGGCTTTGGGAATGGAATACGCAAAGCCTTGAGCAGATTGTCTGTTAAGATCCTGTAAGAAGGCTCTATATTCCTCAAATTCTCCCGATTTGCGCGTCCATTTTCGCTGACCTTGCTTTGCCGATGCATCCTCGAAATGATGAACACCGTCAGAAGACGACGCCACATCGGCACGAAGTCCAGTTGGCGAGAGCGTCAATATGGCTATCACAAAGTAAAAAGCACCGAGTGTAGCTTTAGGCGCCATCTCTTACTCCCGTTTTGCACTTGGTTCTTGTGACATCCTGGCTTTGTTAGATTGATCACCATGAACAGCGACTGAACAATCAGACAGCCTCGGAAACCTGAGCAGTTTCCGACTAAGTTCTATGTTGCGAACATCGCTTTGGGCCGTTGTGACAAGCTCACCTCGATGGCTATCGCTGAAAGTAAATGTTAACCCATCGGCTTTACGCTCCATGAACTCGATCCATGGGTTCCTGGAACTTCGAGGCCAGACGTACGAAAAATTTCTCGCGACGCATGATCGAGAATTGCTTAGGCGAATGAAAAAAACTGCTGGGAGAAGATGTCCTCCCAGCAGTTCCAAGAAGCGTCGTCAACGAAGCGGCAATCAGCTTACATCGATGGCCAATGTCGGCTGTAAAGAGCGTTAGCTGTCCTTGGGTTTCGGCAAGCGATCAGGACGCCCCCTGCCGATGACGCCGTCAGCGCGCGCTTTCAGGTAGGAATAAATGTCGTCGACATAGTTCATGACGTTCGCGTCTTCGCCGAAGGATGGCATAACCGATTGTTCGGACGCGCTGACATTCTTAATGCCGTTGACCACGGCTTCGAGATAACCCTCATAACCGATCCGCGGGATGGATTCGATCAGGGGTGGGGCATAGGTGCTGCCGAGGCCGTCAGGCCCGTGGCAGACATGGCAGGATGAGTGGTAACGCCGAAAACCATTATAGGTGCCAAAGTCCACCTTGCCGTCCACATATTCATAAGGCTGCACTTCCCAATCGGGGGCTTCAGCCTCTTCGGTGGCTGGTTCTTCCGTCGCTGCCGGATCTTCGGTGGCGGCGGAGGCTTCCGTGCCAGCCTCTTCCGTCTTGGCCTTGTCTTCAGCTAGTCCAGTGCTGGCAAAGCCACCCAGTCCTACTGTCAGAGCAACGGCGTAAGTGAGTTGGCCTTCTTGGGTGAGTTTGGACCAAACCGACATCTTCAGCGAACTCCCTGGCGTTTTTCGAATCTTCGAACCAAGATTTCCTTGGGTCAATTCTGAGCGGAACCCGTTGGCAAACGGCCCGGCACCGTTTTCACGATACCGGGCCGTCCACGACATGTTGACGTCCGTCGAAACGCTACCTAGGGCAGCGTAAAGACGGTCAGCTGACCACCGAGATTGGTATAGGAGGACAGCGCCTTGTAGGCACCAACCGCACCGAGACCTGCACTATCTTCCGTGAGGCCAGCTGCGAGACCGATGCCGGCCCAGCCGCCGATGCCCGAGAGCACGCCGATATGCTGCTTGCCGTCATGTACCCAGGTGTTGACATTGCCGATGATACCGGAAGGCGTCTTGAAGCTGTAGAGCTCCTCGCCCGTGGCCGCATCGACTGCCTTCAGATAGCCTTCAAGGGTGCCGTAGAAAACGACATCACCGTCTGTCGCGAGTGCTCCCGACCAGACCGAGAAAGGCTCGGGGTTCGACCAGACGATCTCGCCCTTAGCGGCATCCCAAGCGATGAAGTTACCGAGGTGATCGCCACCAGGTGCCGGGTACATGCTGAGCGTTGCACCGACATAAGGCTGACCCGCGGTGTAGGACACCTCAAACGGCTCATAGTCCATGCAGACATGGTTGGTCGGCACATAGAACAGGCCCGATTTCGGCGAGTAGGCCGCAGGCTGCTGATCCTTGGTGCCAAGCGCTGCCGGGCAGATACCCTGCGTATTGACGTCAGCACCCTGTTGGTCGGTTGAGTACTCGGTGACCACCTGCGGACGACCAGTCTCCATGTCCACATGGGTCGCCCAGTTCACGGCCGGGTCATACTTCTCGGCAACGAGGAGCTCACCGTTTTCGCGATCCATGGTGTAGGCAAAACCGTTACGGTCGAAGTGGACCAGGGTCTTGCGGGTGGCACCATCGATCTCGATGTCCGCGAGGATCATCTCGTTGACGCCGTCATAATCCCACTCGTCATGTGGGGTCATCTGGTAGACCCACTTGGTCATGCCGGTATCGACATCGCGGGCGAAGATGGTCATGGACCAGCGATTATCGCCAGGACGCTGTACCGGGTTCCAGGTCGACGGGTTGCCGGTACCGTAATAAACGAGGTTCAGCTCGGGATCATAAGACATCCAGCCCCAGGTGGTGCCGCCGCCGATTTTCCACTGATCGCCTTCCCAGGTCGCCGTGCCACTATCAACACCGACAGGCTCACCGAGATGGGTGGTCTGCTCGGGGTCCATCAGGGTCTGATCGTCGGGACCGGTCGAGTAACCACGCCAGGCGATGCTGCCATCTGCGGTATTGTAAGCAGTGACATGGCCTTGCACGCCGAACTCGCCACCGGAGATACCAACCAGCACCTTGTCGCCGATCACCATCGGAGCGGACGTTCCGGTCTCACCCTTCTTGGCGTCGCCATTGGCAACCGACCACTTGACCTCACCGGTCTTGGCATCAAGGGCAACCAAGGTGGTGTCAGCCTGATGAAGATAGATCACGCCATCGGCATAGGCGGGGCCACGATTAACCGTATCGCAGCACATCACCGGGATCACATCCGGGTCCTGCTTCGGCTCATACTTCCAGACAACGCGAGCATTGTCGTTGAGATCGAGAGCATAGACGATGTTGGGGAATGGCGTGTGGACGTACATCATGTCGCCGATCACCAGCGGACCGCCTTCGTGACCGCGCAGAACGCCGGTCGAGAAAGTCCAGGCGACCTTGAGATCACCAACATTGTCCTTGGTGATTTCGTTCAAGGTGCTGTAGCGGGTGCTGCTGTAATCGCCGAGCGGCATCACCCACTGCGTGTCGTCTTCCTGCAGCGACAATAGCTCATCATTCGCTTGGGCTGGGATCGTCAGGGCCAGAACCCCGAGCGCCGCAGCACCTGATAAAAGCCAATTTTTCTTCATGCTTTGCTCTCCCGATGTGTTTTTTGTAACGATCCGCGATCGCTTCCCCATGACTTAGGTCACGATCAAGACATCGCGGTGTTGATGGATTTCGTTGCGACTAACCTCCCTTATTTTTTGGCGCCATTTGACGACCTTACCGCACGCGGGACCGAGCTATTCTCGCTCCAATCCGCGATAAATTTGTAGAAAAAGATATACAATAATATCGCTATTGGGCAAGTGATGTCGAGGCCACATGGACGTGGCCCGTCGAATTCTGTGCGGCATGAGAACAATTTTTCGAACAACGTCAACTTTTTATCGGAAACGAAAAATAGTCAGACGTTGCGCCGCCTCAAAACGCGCAAGGTCCGATGTCAGCGCTGAAGGTCGTAGATGGCATGAAGACGTCGCGGTCTAAAAACCTCGTCGAAACGAACCAGCCCGCTCCACACACCCTCCCTGGAGGTCGGATAGGAGAGCGGGCTGGTGATGACATCGTTTGGTCGAAAGGACCCTAGCGATAGGCGAAGAGATCCGGCCTTGGATCGGGGATGAAGCCATCCTTGTTGGGCATCTCGACCGCGGCAAGCGTGTTGGCATCCATCACCTCGTCAGCGCCAATGATGTCGGCGCGGTTCAGGATGTAAGCCGAGACCGCGTAGATCTCGTCATCGCTGAGGGAGCCCGGCGCATTGAACGGCATGGCGCGCTTGACATAGTCGAACAGCGTCGAGGCATAGGGCCAATAGCTCTCCACAGTCTTCTTGGTCTCGGGCGTGCCGATCGTGCCGCGCCCGCCGATGAGGGCCGCCCCGCCTGTCTCGCCAACCCCTTCCAGATTTTCACCATGACAGGCAACACATTGCTCGCTGTAGACCACTTCGCCATCGGCGACCGTCCCGGAGCCAGGCGGCAGGCCTCTACCATCGGGCATGGCATCGATATCGATCGCCGCAATTTCCTCGGCCGTCGGCGTGCTGCCAAAGCCAAAGGTTTCGGCCGTTGCCTGATGTTGGGGCAATGTTGCTGCCAGGATGACGGAACCGGCCATAAAGATGCCGGCCTTAAGGGAATGTCGGTCAGTTCGAAGCATGTTACGTTCCTCCCTGTCGCTTGGCTTCATGCAAGGCATCGCGCATAAAGCTATGATCACGCGATCATTGTTGATAGCTCGCCAAGTCGATGACATCGGCAAGTCAATGGTGTGGCCACGCCGCCCTCAGACCTTATGGGCTGCGTTGATTACCGAACCGTCGCTCTCGATCCCCCAGGCCTGGATGCCGTTATTGTGGTAGATTGAGGCGTATTTCGCGTGACCGTCGACGCCACGGACTTCGTTGATCGCGGCCGTGGTCGGCTGGACATAGCCGGTCTCGTCGACGCAACGGCTTGCGATCAAAGCGGGGTTGCCATCCCACTTCCAAGGAAAACGGAAACGGGTATGACAGATCGGCATGACCGGCATCTGCAAGGAGGCGAGGTTCCAAGTCTTGCCGCCATCAGTGGTGACTTCCACGCGCTCGATCCGGCCGCGGCCGGTCCAGGCAAGACCCGAGATCTCGTAGAAGCCGGCACCCGGCAGCTTCATGTCGCCGGACGGAAAGGTGATCACCGATTTGGCTTCCATGGTGAAGGAGAACTGACGCGCTTTGCCGGTCCCGAGCACGTCGGTGTATTTCGAGGTTTCCTCCCGGGTCATGAAGGGCTTGTCGGAAATCTCCAGGCGGCGCAGCCATTTGATATGGGTGTTGCCCTCGAAGCCAGGCAGCACCAGGCGGAGCGGGTAGCCCTGTTCGGGCCGGATCGCCTCGCCGTTTTGAGCATAAACCAGCATGGCGTCGCCCCAGGCTTTGTCGAGCGGGACGGAGCGAGTCATGACGGCAGCATCCGCGCCTTCAGCGAGGATCCAGGCGGCGCCATCCTGCACACCGACCTCAGCGAGAATGGTGGAGAGGGGAACGCCGGTCCATTCAGACGTGCTGGTCAGGCCGTGGGTGCCCTGCACGGTTTTCAGGATCGGCCCTCTGAACTCGGTGAGCGTATTGCCCGAGCATTCGATGAAGTTGAAGCGCGTGACCGAAGGGAACCGCTTCAGGTCCGCCATGGTGTACTTTTTCGGGCTATCCGCCATGCCGTGGACGATCAACGTGTGGCTGGCCGGATCGATGGTCGGGATGCCGCCGTGATGGCGCTCGAAATGCAAGCCCGATGGCGTGATGACACCCTGGCTCTTGTCCAGCGGCGTCATGGTCCAGGAGGATTCCTGAGTAGCAGTCGGAAAGCGCCAACGAGCCTCACTCTCAAACTGTGATCTCGTCCCATAGCCACCGTCGTCATGCGTCAGACGGCCCTGTTCCTTGGTCGGATCGTCGGCCACCGGAAACTCAATCGCGCCCGCAGGCGCATCGGCGCGGGCAACCTTCGGCAACGCGCCGGCGGCCGTTGCGGTCGCTGCAGCGCCTAGGAGAAAGGACCGCCTACCGCTCGGCGCCGTTGCGAACATGCCGTCCCTGCACTCGCACTCTTCCTCGTCGTTCTGTCCGCGTGCGAGAAGCGCACGTTTTTCTGCCTCAATCATGCCTTCGACCTGAACGCGCTCGTCGCCATCGAGGTCGCTGACATCGGGATAAGTGAGATCACTTTTTTCGGAATGTCGCCTCATCGCATGGCCTCCCTGCTCAAGTTTAGGCCCTCTGGGGCCTATCCTGTTAGCGACGGGGACCGCAGCTTCTTTTTTTTAAGGGTTGCTTAAGACGTATGCACCGAATCTTCTTAAGCTACTCCGCCCTGTCGCACTAAAAATCAAACAAAAAGAAGTAACGTAGTCTTAAGACAATGATCGACTTAAAGAAGACAAATGGATTGACGCCAACACCTCCGTGATTGTTTCGCCAAAGTAATCTCGCTTTTGTCGTTTCCCTCGCGACTAGTCAGTCAAAAAAAACGTCGCCGTTGCTATTTTTTCATCGCTCATTTGGCGCTGCCGATCTCATCAAGCTTTCGTTCCCACTTCATCGCCTTGGCAAAGGCCGCCAGTTCCTCATCCGGCATGTGCACGGTTTCCTTAGGACCGGGATAATCGCGCTCGACCACGTCCTTCATGTAGCGCGAGATGACGTCTTCCATGATCGGGATGAGGTCGGTGTAGATGCGCGAATGTTTGGGAACATGCTCTTCCCAGAGATGGAAAAGATCGGAGGAGATGATGTGTACGCCGTGAGCACAATTGCCAGCACCCAGGCTAATCACCGGGATCGGCAAAATTTCTGCCAGATATTCGGCAACCTCCGAGGTTGTGACCTCGCAAAGGATGGAAAAACAGCCAGCATCATACATAGCCTTGGCGTCGTCGATCAGTTCCTTGGCGCGCTCAGAGGTTTTGCCCTGGGCGATGAAGCCACCGAGCTGCGGCATGCGCATGGGCGTGATGCCGATATGACCCTGAACGGGGATGCCAGCACTGACGATCGCCTCCATCGCCGGTGCGTGATGGCGATTACCTTCGCATTTCATCACTTCGGCATTGGCCTCGTGAACGAAACGCCCCGCATTCTCGACTGCCTGTTCCTTGGAGACATGAAAACTCCAATAGGGCATATCGACCATGCGAAGACCGTATTGCGAGCCGCGATCGATGGCTTTCGCCATCATCATGACTTCCTCGAAGCTGACCGCAACCGTGCTTTGATGGCCAAACAGGATCATGCCGCCGGTATCGGAAACGCAAAGAATATCCATGCCTAAGCGATCGGAGACGACGGCTGTCCTGTAGTCATAGGCAGCAAGTTGGGTGATCGGCTCGCCCCGCTTCATTTTGGCGTTCAAGGTCCTGATGGTGACTTTGCGCCGTTTTGGGGCGTCCGCCATGATATGCCTCCTCTTTTTCAACTTTTCTTGTGTAAAGGCTGCGCGACGCCGATCTAATGCACCGAGCAACAACAGTTCTTTGATCTAGAAGGCGGGTCGCAACGCCTTTTAGTCAAATGCGCAGCACCTATCAGCACTTTGCCTGTAACTATAAAGAAGGAGGCAGTGCCTCCAGGTGTTACTAGATTTGAGCGTAGCCAAGTTTGAACAGAATCGACAACCCGACCAGGATCAACAGGAGACAGACGATCCGCTTGAGGATCATGCGCGGCAGACGATGGGCGAGCTTTCCGCCACCAATGGTGCCGAGCGAGATCCCAATGCCAAGCATCACGCCTGTGGTAAGATCGAGTGAGCCGGTCGTGAGATTTCCAGCTGTGGCAAGCGTTCCGATCGGAAGCTGGATCGCCTGGGACAAGCCGATCGCGGTCAATACCGGCACCCGACACCACATCAAGATCGGGATCAGCACCAGCGGCCCACCGGTTCCGGTTAACGCCGACAGGATACCGGTCACGACGCCGATTGCGACCAAGGCTCCCGGCAGGAGTGGCTTTCGTACCGCGTCCTGGCTTTGATCACCCTGCTCCTTCAACGAGTGCAGGCCGGTTATGGCGGCAAGCAGACCAAGACAAAGCTCCAGCAATGTCGTCGGCAGAACACTCGCTGCGAGGGCACCGGCAAAAGCCGCCGGCATCGCACCCACAAAAAGCCAAGCCGCCATGCCCGCATCGATCGATCGGTTCTTGGCGTAGAGCAGCGTGCCGGTCGCACCCGAGATCAGGAATGCAAACATGGCCGCCGCGATCGCGTTGTGGAGACCGATCCCGCCGACATAGGAAAGAATGGGCACCAGGATGACGCCGCCGATCCCGACACTGCCGATCATCAGACCTGCGAGCAGACCCGTGAGGAGAAGTAGAAGGAACTCGATCATCGTCACCGCTCACACAAGGCCTTATCGAGGCTTGATCGGTCCCGCCGATATCAAGCCTGCAGCCGGCTTGCGGCTCGGTGATGATCGGTCCTTTTGATCGATCGCTTTTATTAACTTGGAATAATTCCAATAGAAAGGCTATCTTTTGAAATAGGGGAGGCTGGGATCGACCACCATAATCGGTTGGTCCGCGCCGCATCGCTCGGTCGCAAACGGGGCATGCTATGTTTTTAAGGCAGTTCAAGTATCTGGTCGCCGTTGTCGAAGAAGAGCATTTCGGACGCGCCGCCGTCCGGTGCCATGTTACCCAGCCAAGCCTTTCCAGCGGGATTAAGCAGCTTGAGCTCGAACTCGGCGTGCCGCTTTTTCTTCGCGGGCGCGGTCAGCGGTTCCACGGTTTGACCGCCGAGGGTGTGCAGGTGACCAAATGGGCAAGGCTGATCATTTCCCATTGCGATGCGATGCGCGACGAGATCGCCGACATGCAGGACAATCTGCATGGCTCGCTGCGCATGGGTGCCATGCCTTCAATGTCACCAGTGCTCCCCCTGCTCCTGCAGCGCGTGCGGAAACAGCATCCGGGTGTGCATGTGGATGTGCAGTTTATCGGCAATGCAGCGATGAAGCTTGGCCTCGACAATTTCAGCCTGGATTGTGCGATCACCTATGTCGATTGCGCCGATCTCGGCAGGCGCAACGTCATGCCGATCTACACGGAAAAACTGAGCCTGCTAGTGCCCGATTCGATCGAGTTCGAGGACCGGAACGATATCACGTGGGAGGAGGCCGCTGGCCTGCCGCTCGCCATGCTCAGGCCCTCCATGCAGGAGCGGCGTTTCGTCGACGAAGCTTTCGAGCGTGCTGGCTCGAAGGTCGTGCCCAAGATCGAATCTGAATCGATCCTACATCTGATGTTTCAGGTCCAGTTCACGGAGCTTTGCACGGTCATCCCCTCCCATTTTACGCGCATGCCCGGTTTGCATCCCGGCACCAGGGCTCTACGGCTGATCGAGCCAGAAGTGAGCCAGGAGGTCGGTCTCTTCTGGGCCGAAGGCGAGACGGTGATGCCGATGGCCGGCGTCATGGTCGAAATCGCGACTGCGCTCAACAAGTCGGGCGACCTTCGGAGTTTGCTCGGGGAAAGGCCGCAGATGCGGGATGTCAAAGCAGCGGCAGGATCGTCACAAGCAGTCTCTTTAGCCTCATCAAGCCATTAAGGGATATGGCTTGATACGAGGTGCGCTTGGAAATCGGATTTTTAGCGAATAAACGGTAAGCTGCCCCGAGGCTACTTCCGCTTGGTGCCATTTGCTGCCCTCGCCTGGCATCGGGTTTAACGGTTAACCTTCTGTTCCACCTGTTTCGTGCGCAGCGTTCACCAACTCACAATACCGATGGGGATCGACATTTCCCCCCGTCGTGAACAGTGCGATTGTTTTACCCTTGATATCGATCTGCCCGTTCAAGACAGCCGCTATGCCAACGGCGGCGCCCGGTTCAATGATGATTTTGAATGTATCGAAGGCAAATCGCATGGCGGCGCGGACGTCGTTATCACTTGCGGTCAATCCGCCCGCCAGCAGCTTTCGATTAATGTCAAAAGTGTGTTCGTTTGGCGTGGGTGTCATAATCGAATCGCAGATGGTCCGCCGACCTCCGGGATTGGAGACCCGTTTTCCTGCTTCAAGTGATCGGCGCGTGTCGTCAAATAGCGCCGGTTCAACGGCAAATACACGTGTCTTCGGCGTGAGTTCATGCATCAAAAAGGCGGTTGCCGCCGTCAATCCACCACCACCGCAAGGCACGAGGACAGCGTCCAGAGAAGCATCCGCCGCTCGCGCCTGCTGAAAGAGTTCAAGCGCTGCCGTTCCCGCGCCAGCCAGGATACGAACATCGCCGCTTGGCGGCACGATGATCCGGCCTGTCTCTTCCTTCAGGCGCGAAACAACCTCGTTGCTATCTGAACTGTCCCGGTCAAATGTCACCACTTCTGCGCCCAGAGCCCTGGTGCTATCGATCTTGGCAGCCGGGGTATCCGCGGGCATCACGATTAATACCGTCGTTTTTAACAATTGAGCGGCAAGGGCCAAGCCTTGAGCATGATTGCCAGAGGAATAGGTGATGGCGCCTCGTTGTTTTTCCTCGGCCGACATAAAATGCAGGCGGTTATACGCACCTCGAATTTTAAAGGCGCCAGTTCTCTGCGCATGCTCGGCCTTAATCAAGAGCCGCCCACCGAGCCGTGCATTAACGTCGAAATTCTCAAGCAATGGTGTACGCGTCACAACGCCACGCAAAGTGTCAGCGGCCTCGTAAATGGCATCGACAGTGATTCGCCCCGTGTCCAGATCTGGCGGAGGACTCATCAATCATGCGGCTTCCGCGAAAGGGAAAGTCTTCGTGATTCAGGTCGCATCATATTTGCTGTCATTTAAAAAACCAGGTTAAGGCGGCTGCGGCCAAAAGAACGTGCGAGTGCAGGCAGCTCACGTCCAGAATTGGCATCTATGACCACTAAGTCTACGGGTTGAGCGTTGTCGATCCTGACCATCAGAAAATTGCGATGGCGATGATCGGATGCATGCCTTTTGAGCGTCGGGCTCACCATGGAGCAGGAGATCCAAAGCTTTGATCTTGCGTCGTGGAAGTAACGCTAACCTGCCAAACGCTTTCGATGGCTTAGGATACGTTCGCGTAGAAAGCCGATGACATCGTCCGCGGACAGGTTGTCAGTCTGGATACGCGTGGTCGAGAGCAGGCTGTCGGCATCGATGTCACCGGATCTGGTTTGTTCAAGCGAGCCTGCGAAAAAAAACGGTTCCGGCCTGAGCGCATCGCCCGCGGACAGACCTGCCCGCAATGCAGGTGCACCGAAGCCTTGGGGAAGCGGGACCTCGATGCCGAGTTGGAAGGTCTCGGGCCAGCATAGGATCGATTGATCAGCGAGGTCATGGCCGAGGTCATGGCGAAGGGCTGCACAGACTGAGGCAGCATTACGCAGCCAGCTGTTCAGGCAAGCGAGTTCCGTCCGATAAGCATCGACGTCATGGTCTTCGCTGTCGCCGAGCATCAGATCCCGACCTGGATAAGGGAGATCTTTGGAAAAACGGTCGCGATCGACGTCCCGATGGAGCAGCTCTACCAGGACCCAGGCTTCGACATGGGCGGGCGTGCGTTCTTGAAAGGAGAGGATGTGAGGGACGGGCATCCCATCCTCACAAAATTGCAACTCGAGTTCGGCGACCCGTAACTCGACGACAAGATTGTCCGCAAAAGGCTTCGTGCAGATTGTGCCGCGATCAGCGTCCCAGAGAAAATCGACATGGCGGTCATCAGGTTCAGGATCGACGTAGCTGTGGGCAAGGCGCGCGAGCCAGTGCAAGGCGTTATGGGCTTGACGCCGAGCCTCGGCGAGCTTCGATGGCGAATGCGTTTCAATCTTCTGCCACGCAACGTTTTCCATCCCCCTGCTCCTCTCTTATAACGCGACCTCGTCAATCCTGGTCGCGTACCGTGGACCCTGGCCATAGCGGTCAACGTCAATGATGTGGCCATGCCACTTCATGCCACTAGGCGGCGTCGCGTCCATAATAGAGCATGACGACATGTTCGGCTTCTGCAAAAAACAGCCATCGTTCTACGACGAGACCGGCAGCCATCGAAAGAACGCCAAGCAAGGTCAAAAAGACCGCACCCGATCCCCCGAAAAGGAGTGCGATAAGAAGGCAAAGGGCTGGCAGGATGAAGCCGAGGGCCATTGTTACCAGGCGGAGCATCTCCGCATGTTTTCGTCCGACAGTGTAGCCCATTTCACGCATTACGAAATTGGGTTGACTATGGGCGGGCTCGAGCGGGCGCACCTTGCCGATATGGCCAAGACCGGTCGCAGCTTCGGCTGTGTAGATCGGCTCATCATGGTCGATGGCGCTCCAGTAAGCACGCTTCAGGATCAGAGCACCGACGGTAACGGCGAAGGCCAGGAGCAGCGACCAGACGGGCACCGGTTCGAAGATCGAGAGGATAAGGTTGAACAGCAAACCGCCGCTCGCGAGCGCCAGGAGCAAATAATTCGGCATGGTCAGCGGCTGTGACCAGGCGCGAATGGTGCGCAACGAGGCGTAGATCATCGCGGTGCTGTAAACGGTGGCTGCTGCGAGCAGCGCGGTGACGAGGGCTAAGACGATGGCGATGCCGCTAACCGTCTCAAAAAAGACCCAGGCGATGCCGAGCAGTCCCGCGGGTATATAGGTTGCAACGGCAAGAACGCCTTCGCGCGACAGCCAGGAGGACCGCCATTGGGAGAGTGCTCGCCAAGAGCGTTCGGGATGGCCGAGATGGGCAGTGGAGGAGAGCAGACCGCCAGTGATCAGCAATAGCGCCAGCCCCATACCGACCAGCCCAGATGACCAGCTTGATGGCACGCTTCCCAACAGGATGCCAAGTGCTAGCCAGATCAAGAGGCCGTAGCCCGCACCCGAGGCTGTCGTAAATAAAATAACCGAGTATGCAGGATGCATCGTCCTCTTTCTTAGTACGGGCTGTCAGTCCTACCGACCTGGCTAGGGGGAGAGTTTTTGGTCGGCCCAGGCGAAGAAGCGTTCGGCGAGACTGCCATCGGGTGCGGCGACGGTTTCGCTGAGCGTCCTGTCTGGCAAGGTGTTGTCATCGCGGCGCGCACGAGGCGGCAGGTATTTGTTGGTCGGTTTGTAGCCGAATTCTTCCAGAAGGTCGTAACCTTGGCGTTCCTCGACCAGCTTTGAGACATCGCTTTCGGGATCGCCGAGATCGCCGAAATGGCGCGCACCGGTCGGACAGGCACGCACGCAGGCAGGCAGGCGATCTTCCGGTTCGAGATTTTCGTTGTAGATGCGATCGACGCAGAGCGTGCATTTCTTCATCACACCGTCGAGATAGTCATATTCTCGAGCACCATAAGGGCAGGCCCAGGAGCATAATTTGCAGCCAATGCAGGTGTCAGGGTTGACCAGAACGATACCGTCCTCTTCACGTTTATAGCTCGCACCAGTTGGGCAGACCGTGACGCAATCCGGTTCCTCGCAATGAAGGCAGGAGCGAGGAAAGTGCACCATTCGGCTGCTGCTCCCCTCACCCACTTCGAAGCCGTGCACGCGATTTAGCCAGGCGCCGGTCGGGTCCTTGCCATAGGGGTCCATGTCGGAGAGCGGGGCTGAATAGCCCGATGTGTTCCATTCCTTGCAGGAGGTGACACAGGCCTGACAGCCGACGCAGGTATCAAGATCGATCACTAAGCCGAGTTTTTTGTCGGTGGTTTCCGGCAAGGTGGTCATGCCTGATTTTCCCGGTGGAATTGAGTGCCGTATTGCCATTGGCTCGGCGCATTTTGCCCAACCGGCGTCGCAAACGCCTCGAAGCGGGGCTCGCTGGTCTCTGCCTCATCATGGGCGGCTTTTTCGATGCTGACCCGAAGGTCGTACCAGGCCGCCTGGCCGGTGACGGGATCGCTGTTCGAGTAACGGTAACCGCCATCCCGTTTCGGCAGGAGTTCGGAAATCAGGTGATTGAGCAAGAAGCCTTTTTTGTTCTCCGGCGCATCCCGATCGAGGCCCCAGGCCCCGCCACGCTTGCCGATCGCATTCCAGGTCCAAAGGGTGTCAGGATTGCAACCTTCCATCAATCGGACCTGGCATTTGACTCGCCCGAGATGGCTGGTCAGCCAAACCCAGTCATCGTTTTCGATACACAGGTCGTGGCCGCGACCGCGCTGCATGTAAAGCTTGTTCTCGTTCGTAATCTGACGGAGCCAGGCGTTTTGCGACCCCCAGGAATGATACATATGCATCGGCCGCTGGGTGATCGCATGGAACGGGTATTTTTCGCCCTCGACCATGGCTCCTTCGAAGGGCGGATACCAGAAAGGCAAGGGATCAAAAAAGCGTTCGATGCGCTGGCGATGACTGTCCGGTGGTTGGATATCGCCATGGCCGCGCGCGGCGAGCCGGAACCTTTGCAGCGTCTCGCTATACAACTCGAACACGATCTGGTCGGTGGATCCATTGAAGGCGACCGATTTCGCCCATTCCAGATAATCCTTATTGGCATGCTTGAAGAAACGCATGTTTTCCGGCAGCTCATGGACGTGAAAACAGCCGTTTTCGATGTAGCGATCGAGCTGCTCGGGATTGACGTCGCCCTTGCCGAATTCCTGGCCTTCAGCACCACGCCAGCCGACGAGCGGGCCGACACCTGGTGTGCGTTCGTGGTTGACGATGTAGTCCGCATAACCGCCCGGATATTTGGGTTGCCCGTCATCATCGGTCATGCCAGGGAGACCAAGGCGCGCGCCCAGATCGAGGAGCACGGTCTGGAAGGGACGAACGTCGCGGTCCGGCTGCAGGACGGGCTGACGAATGGCGTCGACGGCGGCATCGGGTTCGGAGACCGGCCGATCCAGCATCGAGATACAATCCCAGCGCTCAAGATAGGTGGTGTCCGGCAAGATCAGATCGGCGTAAGGCACGGTCTCGGAATAGAAGGCATCCGAATAGATGATCTTCGGGATGACATACTCGCCGGTCGACGCATCGACCTCAGTCAGATGGCGAAGGGTGTCCGGCACGTTCATGGACGAGTTCCAGCCCATGTTCGCCATGTACATGAAGAGCAGATCGACGCCGTAGGGGTCCTGCTTGCCCGCATTGTTGATGACCATATGCATCAGCCCATGGGCTGAAACCGGCGCATCCCAAGAATACGCTTTATCAATGCGCAGGGGCGCGCCGCCCCCATCGACCAAAAGATTTTCAGGACCGGTGACGAAGCCGAGCGGCGGGCCTGGAAGGGGCGTGTTCGGCTTGACGTCATCCGCCTTGCCTGCGGGGCGGATGCCGGGGGGGATGGTCTTGGGATAGGGCGGTTTGTAGCGAAAGCCGCCAGGACAATCGATGGAGCCCAAAAGGATCTGCAAGAGATGGATGCTGCGGCAGGTCTGGAAGCCATTGGAATGGGCCGAAATTCCGCGCATGGCATGCATCGAGACCGGTCGCCCAATCATCTTCTCATGACGGCGCCCAGCCCAATCGGTCCAGGGAATGTCGAGGACGACCTCGCGCTCAAACGCAGCCTCGGCAAGCTCGGCGGCAATTCGTTTGATCGTGCTGGCTGGAATGCCAGTTTCCCGTTCGACGTTCTCCGGCGCGTAGTCGTTGCCAAGAAAACGCTCGGCGATCAAGGAGAGGACTGGAACGGCCTTTCGGCCATCAGGCAGTGTGAAGTTACCGACCACCGCCGGCGCGGTGTCGATCGAGGTTGCGTCGGCCAGCGCGCCGACCTTCTTGTCCCAGGCCAGCGGCTTACCGTCCGCGTTGCGTGCAATGAGACCACCATCGGCAGCGCTTTCGTCCTGGATCACCAGATAATGGGCGTTGGTGTAGCGGACGAGATAATCGAGATCTATTTTCTGCGCGGCCATCAGCTCGTGGATCAGGGCACCGACGAAGAGGCCGTCCGTGCCGGGCTTGATACCGAGCCATTCATCGGCAATAGCACCATAGCCGGTGCGCACCGGGTTGATCGCGACCACCTTGACGCCGCGTTTTTTCAAGCGCCCGAGCGCCTTCTTGATCGGGTTGGAGCCATGGTCTTCGGCGACGCCGAACAACATGAAATATTCAGTACGCTCCCAATCAGGCTCGCCGAATTCCCAAAACGATCCGCCGAAGGTGTAGAGACCGCCTGCCGCCATATTGACCGAGCAGAACCCGCCATGGGCGGCGAAATTGGGGGTACCGAACTGGCTTGCCCACCATCCGGTCAAGGCCTGGCTCTGATCGCGACCGGTAAAGAAAGCGAGTTTTCGCGGGTCTCTTTCCCGGATCTCGCGCAGCCAGCCGGCAGCGGTTTCGAGCGCCTCATCCCAGGAAATTTCCTTGAACTCACCGGAGCCACGGGGGCCAACACGCTTCAATGGTGCTCGAAGGCGAGCCGGCGACACATGCTGCATAATACCGGATGCACCTTTGCCGCAGAGCACGCCTTTATTTACAGGATGATCGCGGTTGCCTTCGATATAGCGAACCTCGCCGTTCTGCAGATAAACCTTGATGCCGCAGCGACAGGCGCACATGTAGCAGGTGGTCGTCTTGATCTCATCGGCGACTTTGGGCGACAGGTCGATCGATGGCCCCTCGCCCTTGTTCCGACGTTGACCTGCACTCATGTCAGCTCCTTGGCCAAACCATACCGCCATCACGGTTGGTTGGGCTTAGCGGTTTTTCAACCGCAAAGCTACCATCCGAAAGTAGGCAGACGATACACAGATTGTTTATGGGATCAGCTAAACTTATCGTAGCGAATGCGTTCTGGTAGTAACCCTGCACTACTGATCAGCATTCTGATTGCGCCGTCAACCATCGGCGGCGGCCCTGCGACGAAACCGACCGCGTCGTGACCAGGACCTTCGATGAGGCGCGCCGCCGCGTCATGCACGAAACCTTCGGCCAGATGCAGGGCTGGAAATTGAGGATGTCTTGCCGTGGAGGCGGCCTCATCCGAGAGAACCAGCGTCACCGTCAACGACCCACCGGCACGATTGACCAATGAGGCAAGGCGATCCAGATAGAACCCATCAGCCAGTGTGCGCACACCGAAGAACAGCTGGCCGCGATGGCGTTGAAAATGCTTTGCGTCCACCGCATGGTTCAGGATCGACATGATGCCGGCGATCCCTGAACCGCCGGTCACGCAGACCAGATCGAGCGCTTCATCCGGCCTGAACGTCGCCTTGCCCAACGGGCCAAACAGATCGATGGTTCTGCCGGTCACATCATGGTCGAAAAGCCAATCAGAAAAAGCGCCGCCCGGTTTGCGCTTGATCACGAACACCAGCCGGTCGGTCTGTTTCGCGTAATTCACCATCGAATAAGCGCGCCCGCCGGTGACACATTCGGTGGTGACCACCATGAATTGGCCCGCTTCGAAAGCAATCGGCTGATCGAGGGCGATCTCGATATGAGTGACGTCGGGTGTCAGGCGCCCGACGACGTCGATCTTCCCGCGACACGCTGCTGGCAAGATGGCAAGTCCCTCCCGCTTCGGCGTCTCGGCGGGCACCCGAAGGAAACAATCGCCCCTGGCGCGCGCCTGACACAACAAGACGTCGCCTTTCTCCTTCTTGAGGCGGGCAGCACCTGGTGCGTCCGCCCAACCGATATCGACCCCGCCGCTCATCACACGGCCGCGGCAGGTCCCGCAGGTGCCAGTCGAACATTCGTAAGGGAGGTCCAGACCGGCGCGCAGCCCAGCATAGAGCAATGGCTCGTCGGCGGCCGCTTCGAAGGTGAATTCGCCCGATTTGGATTGCAGGGTGACGGTCATCGCGCTGGCATTTTCATGATGCCGAGTTCGACGCCACAGGGTCAGCTATTGAAGAAATCATCGTCATCCATGTCGTCGTCATCGTCGAACTCGTAGACGAGCTCTTCTTCGATGAAGGCCACGAGTTCGTCGTCTTCAATCTTGACCTCGTAGAGCTTGAGCGGCTTTTCGGTTTCGCCTTTCAGCTCCAGGGTTTCCAGATCCCAGGACCAAAGATGCTTGGTGCAGGTCAGCACACAGCCGGCGATCACGCCGCTCTCTTCGAGCGGTTCTTCCATATGTGGACACATCGGTGGCAAGGCACGAAAACCGCCTTGATGATGAACAACGACGAGCGGCACGGTCCCGCCACCAGCCCAGAATTTTTTAACGGTACCTTCCGGCACCTCCGACGTCTTACAGATCTTCGTCCAGCTCATTTTTTGTACCCCAGGCTTGTTTTCCGAACGAACGTTTCCGATCCACCCCGACGAAGGACCACATACCCTAGGCTATCCTGGCTCATTCTTCGGCAACGGTCGAACGTCAATGACGCGGCCAAGCCACCACTAGATGGGCCAGTGGGAGCCTTTGTCGAGGCGGCGATTGTCGAGGCGCACTTCGCGGCTGAGGAATTTGACGGCGCCGTCATCGATCTTGAACTGGTCGATATATCTTCCGATCAGGAAAAGTCGGCTTTCGCCCGAATCGATATGGGAATTGATGCCGTCCAGCATGTTCTGATAGACCGCAAAGGAACTGATCGCGCTTGCGGACTTGCCATCGTCGGCGACGTCGACGGTATAGACCGTCGTATGTCGGTGCAGCGGCGAATGATCGGTGTTGTGCTTGGCCAGCATGCCGGTCAGGGTTTCCATGTCCTTCCGGCTGCCAGCCATGTAGATCATGTCTTTGTTGATCTCAGGGCTGAAAGATTTGACCTCATACTGAAAGTCGGGATCGCAGAGTGCCAGCCAGTCGGTCCATTTGTGATCGTCCAGAGCCAAAGTCGCGCGGTAGATGGTCTCGCGCACGGCAGCCTGAGCATCGAACCCGTTTTTTGTCACGTTCCTTGCCTCCCCAACCAGACTTTATGGGGCAAGCAAGCTGCTCGCCAAGACCAGAGCAACCAGCCTGCCCGATTTTTTTGTTACTCAGCTGCCACCGCGTCGTCGCTTGGCGGCGAATAGGGCTGACCAGGCTCGCTCGGCAAGCGGTTCATCCAACGACCCCATTCGTCGTAATAATGACGCATGCCGTTTTCGTCATGGATCGTCTGGTTTTCCTGACGACCATGAAGAATGCGGCGGTTTTCGGTGCCGGGGCGCATGGTGGTGCCCTGGCCGGCAACACCGATCAGGTCCTCGTGAAGGTTGCGCCCGAACGGTCCCCAGATCGAATTGTGATGGTCGATCCGGGTGCGTCTTTCTTCCGGCGTATCGCTCTTGAGGCCGAGGCCACGGAACTCGATCATCACCTTGTCGGGGCCGAGTGGCGTCACGACATCGCAGCGAAGTGCTGACCCGCGCAAGTTGAAATTAAAACCGGGAAACAGGTCGATCATGTACCACTGGTTCGGCGGCAGATGGGGGAAGGAGAGCTCGGCACGGCTCTCGAAACCTTTGTAGTTCTCATAATTCACCTCAAAGGTGCCGACCACCACATGGCCATGATCGAAGGCCTCGTTTTTGCGGGCGAAGTAGGCGTCGTTGAAGCCCGTGATCCGGTTATGGTAGTGCATGAAGTCGTGATAGAATTCACTGTTGGTGTCGTGCCAAAGCTTGTAGTTCGTATCGATCACCGCCTTATGGTAATGGAAGATTTCAAGCGGCTCTTCTTCCAGGGTTTTGCGCAGGCACTGGAATGGTTTTCCGGCCCAATCTTCGAGGGACACAGAGGGGTTGTCGTCAAGCGTGACCCAGACGAAGCCGCCGAATTTCACCTCGCAACGAAGGCGGCGCAGGCCAACATTTTCCTTGCACAAGCGATCCTGATAGCCCTCTTTTTCACGGGCGACATAGACACAATTTCCCTTCATGTCGAATTGCCAGGCGTGGAACATGCAGGTGATGCGCTTGGGATTACCGGAAGGCTGGCCTTCCATGAAACTGCCGCTTGGGCGGCGCTCGATCAGCATGCCGCGATGGGGACAGACGTTCAGAAAGGCGCGCACCTCTTTGTCGGGGCCACGACAGACGATCACAGGCTCGCGCCCGATGCTGGTGGTGCGGAAATCGTAAGCTTCTGGCAATTCGGATTCGTGGCAGACAGGCACCCAGACCTTCTTGAAGATTTTCTCGTTTTCCTCTTCGAAGATATCCGGGTCTGAATAGATCCGGCTGTCGATCCACTCGCCCTTTTGGAGTGGGGGATCGGCGGTCCATTGTTTGTTGTTGCGTGCTGGCATCGTTCGCCTCCTCATAGACCGATCTCAGCGGCAGCCTGTTAGGCGCCATCCAAGAGCAATGTGATCGATAGCCGGCATTGCCCGGCCCTCAGCACCGAAGACATCAGCGTTTCAAGCGATGTTGCCACAGCTCAAGCTGAACATCACGGATCGAGCCTACTATACGTTTAGCTATAAAGAATATCAGAAAAGCAAAGCGCACTACCAGAATAGACACCATCAATAATCTCTATCAATCGATTGGAAGCACAAATATTCTATCCATTGAATGGTTATCATTTGATATGATTAAACAAACTTACGCGATACTACACTGAGTTAATTGTAGCTCATTCGCCAGCTCCTGATAGGCAGAGAAAATCAATCCATCTATAGCACCTATTTTACATGTAGAGCTTTGCGTCGTGCGATTAAGGGTCAGAAGCAATGATGTAAAATCCACGGCGTCCTTCTGGTTCGAATGTAGGGTATTGCATCGATGTCAGTGTTCAGACTTAACAGCAATTGTGCGACGACAGGGAAAACGATTGCTGATACGATCAATAACATGAAACCAACGTGAGCTAAAATGCTACGTCATAAAAAAGATCAAATCAGAGAGGTGATACGGCCTACGAGCATTAGAAAAACAGAAATGTTTTGTAAAAGCGATGAAAAGAACAATCAGATTCTTCGCTGATAAACTCAAATCCTGGGAGGCATCATGAAAAACCGACTTAAAAACCTGGCGTCAGCCTCGATCCTTTCGGCATCGATAGTGATGGGATCGACGATGGCATCAGCCGTCGATTTTGGTAAGCCCGGCGACCCGATCGACCTGGTGGTCGGCTATCAACCCTATTACACCGAGAGCTGGTCCGGTGTGGTCAATAACGGCATGGAATTCTGGAAAAAGCACTTGCCGGAAGGCTCCACCGTGGAGTTTCAGGTCGGCTTGCAGGGCTCTGTGATCGTGAATGCGATGACCGGCGAGAAGCAGCATATCGGCTATATGGGTGACATGCCGGCCATCGCGTCGACCTTCCGCAATCTGCCGGATCGCGGCGGCACGGATATCCGGATCGTGGCGGCGCTCGGCACCTCGAAGCAGCAATGCAATGTGTTTCTGGTGCGCAACGATGCGCCTGAGTTCGCCGATGGCGTCGAGGCCGTGAAATGGATGGACGGCAAGATCACATCAGCACCCCACGGTGCCTGCACCGATCGCTTCGCCCAGCTCGCCTTCGAAAAGGCCGGCATCGAGCCGGATCGTTATCTCAACCAGAATATCGAGGTGATCACCACTAACTTCCGCGCCGGCAAACTCGATGCAGCCGCAATCTGGGAACCGACCGCCACCAAGATCGAAAAGGCCGGGCTCGCGCGACGAGCAGCGTCTGGCGAAGATTTTGATGCGCTAGATGGGGCGTTCATGGTGATGCTGAACGACTTGATCGAGCAGCGTCCGGATGTGGTCGAAGGCTGGCTGAATGCCGAGCTTGACGCCCAGCTGTTCCTCGCCGATCCCGCCAATGCGAATGATGTCGCGCGCATGGCCGAGGAGCAGACCGAGCAGATCGACCAGGAGGTGCTACACGCAGCGCTCTATGCTGGTCCGAAAGGGACAACGAAGCTGAACCTCGATTTCGTGATCAGCGATCGCGCTCAGGAACTCTTGAAGGATGCAACAGCGTTTCTCTACAGCCTGCCGAAGAAGCCGGCTGCGGCCGAGACCATTCGTGACGGCGGCGTCATGCCGGAGTTTGCCGCCAAGGTTCTAGCGGATCGTGGCCTCACCACGCCGGTCGGTGTGATCGAAGCTGCGGAGTAACAGGTAAAAAACCCCGTCGCCGGACCGCAGGTCGGTGCGGATCTGCCATCGGTTCGGCGACGGGGCATGCCTTGGGTAATCATGTCGGCGAGGCAGTATGAATCGGGACGCAGTAACTTCGATGGGCATGGAGCAGGGCCAGGCCCCAACCGGCATGGCGCTCTTCGTCCATCGCTTGAAAAAATCATTCACGACACCGACACCTTATCTCACCGTCTTCGGCATCTTTCTCTGGCTGTTCACCTATTGGTTACTCTGTGAAGGCATAGGGATAGGCCGGTTCACCAAGATCCCAGGTCCGGTCGCTGTTGCCAAAGACTGGTTCTCGACCACCCCCTTCCAGGGCATCTCGATCTTCACCGCAGAGTATTACGACCACATTGTCGTGAGTTGCCGGCGGATCGCCATCGCTTTTGCGATCGCCACAGGTGTTGGCGTGCCGCTTGGTCTGTTCATGGGCTGGTCCAGAAAAATCCGCGACTACGCTTTTCCGATCCTGGAAATCCTGCGGCCCATCCCGATCCTCGCCTGGGTACCGCTCTCGATCCTGATGTTCCCGGGCTTCGAGGCACCGGTGATTTTTCTCGCCACGCTAGCCTCCTTGTTCGTCACCACCCTCAATACCATGCTCGGCGTTGATTCGATCGATGACAGCTATTTCCGCGCGGCCGGCTGCCTCGGCTCCAGCAATTGGGACATCTTCAA
>JBOEHJ010000116.1:0-31091 GCA_050633905.1 Geminicoccales bacterium | reverse complement strand
CCATCACCGGTCAACGGCGAGCAATCGATCTTGCGCTGACAACGCCAGCTGGATGCATGGGGTAGCGCCACATGCAACTGATACAGGCACCTGCAAACAGTATGGGACGGCAAGCACTGATTTCTTGATTTGGCTTATTCAGTTGACACCGGATAATGACCGCCTCCACTCTCGTCGTGTATCAGAACGGTGCCAGAATTCCACATGCCAATTGCGGCGTAAAACTTTGCTGGATACAAACGATGGCGCTCGGAACGGTTAGGGCAAGGCGTTCCTATCAGGCCTGGGTCGCCAATGAGACCATCGAGGATTACTCACTCCGTTATGCCGCATCCTCATTTCGGAAATGGTCGCCCTTCGTTCTGGCCAACACCGCACTCGGCGGCATTTCGTTCCTGGCGCTCGAGGCGATCGGCGGCGCCATCACCATCAGTTACGGCTTCAGCAACGCTTTTCCCGCCATCATCATCGTTTGCCTGCTGATCTTCGTCATCAGCCTGCCGATCGCCTATTACGCCAGCAAATACAACATCGACATGGACCTCCTCACGCGGGGAGCCGGCTTCGGCTATATCGGATCGACGGTCACGTCGCTGATCTATGCCTGCTTCACGCTCATCTTCTTCGCCCTCGAAGCGGCGATCATGGCCCAGGCTTTGTATCTCTATGTCGGTTTGCCGATTGCCGTCGGTTATCTCGTCTCGTCGATCGTTATCATTCCCATCGTTTTTCTGGGTGTCACCCTGATCAGTCGACTGCAGCTCATCACCCAGCCGATCTGGATTTTTTTGTTACTCACACCCTTTGTCATGATTCTCATGAAAGAGCCGGAAGTCATCTCGCATTGGATTGCGTTTGCTGGTGACAAGGCGGGCTCGCATCGTTTCAACTATCTCTATTTCGGTGCGGCGACCGGCATTCTTTTCGCCCTCATCGTACAGATCGGCGAGCAGGTCGACTATCTCCGCTTCATGCCGGACAAGACCAAACGCAATCACATGAGCTGGTGGGTGGCGGTGATCGGAGCAGGGCCTGGATGGATCGTCATCGGCGGTCTCAAGATCCTGGCCGGCAGCCTCTTGGCCGTGCTGGTGGTCGATCAGGGACAAAGTCATCTTCGGGCAGTCGAGCCGATCTACATGTATGTCACAGCCTATGGATTTGTGAGTGACGACCCTTGGATCGTTTTGACCGTCGCCACCATCTTCGTCTTGATCTCGCAGGTGAAGATCAACGTAACCAACGCCTATGCGGGATCGCTCGCCTGGTCCAACTTCTATGCCCGTGTCACCCACTATCATCCAGGCCGGGTGGTCTGGCTGGTCTTCAATATCGTCATCTCGCTTTTGTTGATGCTGCTCGGCATCTTCGAGACGCTTCAGACCGTGCTCGCGGTCTACTCGATCGTCGCCATCGCCTGGATAGGCGCAATTTTCGCCGATCTCGCGGTTCTGAAACCGATTGGCATCAGCCCTGGCTTCATCGAGTTCAGGCGAGCGCATCTCCACGACATCAACCCAGTCGGTTGCGGCGCGATGGCGATCGCATCCGTCGTGGCGATCGCTGCCTTCGAGGGCGCGTTCGGCGATGTGGCCGAGGCCTACGCTGCCGGGTTGTCTTTAGTCACCGCCTTTGTTGGTGCTATTGCGATCGGGGTGTTGACCAAGGGGCGATATTACATTGCCCGTGAAGACGCGTTCTCGAAGCGGATCGAAGGCTTGGCGACAATCGCATGCTCCATTTGCTCTTACAGCTATGAGCCCGAGGATATGGCCCACTGTCCGTTCCATGACGGGCCGATTTGCTCGCTCTGCTGCAGCCTCGATGCCCATTGCCATGATGCCTGCAAGCAATCGCCAAAGGACGTGCGGTCAGATCTCGATCTCAGGGGCGAGCAGACAGCACGTCTGCTGCCTCCCCATTTCGGGCAAAGGCTGGCGAAGTTTTTCGGCATTTTTCTGGTGTTGGCGGTAATCGTCGGCGCCCTCTTTCTCCTGACCTACCGTTTGGTCGAAATCGATCCTGCTTTCTTCCCTGGCGACAGCGCTCATCTCATGATCAGGCTCTATCTGGCATCAACGGTGCTGATCTGCGTTGCCGCTGGTTGGATCGTGCTGGCCCATGAGAGCCGGGAGCTTGCCGAGCGCGAGCTGGTGATGTCCCTCGAACAGCTTGGCCAGGCGCGTCTGGACCTGGCGGAAAGCGAACGTCTGGCTGCGATCAAGCGCGAAAGAGAACGTCTCGCCCTGATCAAGGAACGCGATGGGGCGACCGCGGCGTTGAAGGCTCGAAATCTGGACCTCGAGGCCCTGAACCAGCGCCTTCAGGGCCTGGTCGGCAGCATGCAGCAGCTCTCCAGCTGCACCGACCTCCAGCAGCTCAGCGCCTGCCTGCTGCAGCAGGCGGTAGCACTGACGGCGGCCGAAGGAGGCAGGGTCTCACTGACATCGGGTGAGAATACGGTCGTCGAGGACTTCAGGCCGGCAGACCGCAGGGTTGCAGACGTTGTGCATGAGTTTCCGCTGCTGGGCAGCTCCTCCGAACCCATCGGTATGATGTCGGTTCACGTCGTGCCTGGCGCAGAGCTCCCGGACGAGGATCGCGAGATGATCCAGATCCTCGTCTCCTATGCAAGCGAGGTGGTCTATCTGCTTCAGGCATTGGACCGGGTGTCCTGGAGCGAGCTTCGCCTGCGCGACATCATCGACCACTCGCCGTCGCTGATTTCTCTCCAGGATCTTGCCGGCCGTTTTCTCATCACCAACAAGCGCTTCAAGGAATGGCACGGCCATGCCGCAAAAGATGCCATCGGCCGGACGGCCTCCGTCCTCTTTCCGCCTAATGTCGCCGAGCTCTATCTGGCCGATGATCGTCAGGCGGGCATCGATGACGCGAGACTTGAGCAGGAGGTCGAGATGACCTTCGCCGATGGCTCCGTTCACACGGTGCTGACCACGAGATTTCCCGTTCATGCCGACGATCGCGGGTTGATCGGCGTTGGAATGATCGCGACCGACGTTACCGATCGTCGGCATGCAGAGGAGCATCTTCGTCAGGCGCAAAAGATGGAGGCTTTGGGGCAGTTGACCGGCGGCGTTGCTCATGATTTCAATAATCTGCTCGCCGTGATCTACGGCAATCTCAGCCTGATCCGCGTGGAGCTCGGTGATGATGGTCAGCTATCCGAGCTTGCCGACGATGCGACGGCCGCAGCCAAAGCAGGTGCCGATCTCACCAATCGCCTCCTGGCCTTCGGCCGGCAGCAGGACCTGCATCCCGAGCCCACTGATGCAGAAGACCTGCTCGTCCAGTTTTCTAGAGTGCTGGAGCGGACCCTTGGCGAAGCCATCGCTATCGAGTTGTCGATCGATGAAGGTCTCTGGTCGATCGACGTGGATCGGGGCCAGCTCGAAACCAGCATTTTAAACCTGGCTCTGAACGCGAGGGACGCCATGCCCGATGGTGGCATCCTGCAGATTGCGGCATTGAACGTGCCGTCTGAGGCCCAGGCCACTGGGTGGGATGACCGGGCCGCATTGGGAGACTGCATCGAAATTGCGGTGTCGGACAACGGCGAAGGCATGAGCAGTGATGTTCAGCGGCTCGCGTTTCAGCCGTTCTTTACGACCAAGACCGTCGGTCAGGGAAGCGGCCTTGGCCTCAGCATGGTGTACGGCTTTGCCCGGCAATCCGGAGGATATGTCGATATCTCAAGCGAAGTCGGCAAGGGAACCACGATACGACTGTTTTTGCCAAGGTCGTCGCGGCAAATCGTGAAATCAAGCGATGTCGCGATTCTGACACCAGCCTTGAATGAGCATAATGAGCAAATTCTCTTGGTGGAAGATCAGCCTGCGGTTCGGCGTCTGGCCAGGCGAATTCTAAGCCGCCAGGGCTATGACGTGCTCGAAGCACCGGATGGCGGGACTGCTTTACGTATCCTGGCTGACCATGCGGGCGTCGACTTGCTGTTTACCGACGTCGTTCTTCCTGGTGGGATGAGCGGGATCGAGCTTGCTGCCGCAGCAGCAGCCGATCGCCCCGAACTCAAGGTCCTCTATACCTCAGGCTATGCACCCGAACGGGTTCTGCAAGACCTTGGGCATGACAGGAATAGCCTGCTGGTTCGAAAGCCGTTTGACACCGATGACCTAATCCGCATGGTTAGGAAGGCGCTAGATCAGCCGGCATCAAAGCTCAATCGCCGTCAGCCGCCGGCACTGACGTGAAGACGTAGCCCAGCCCTCGCACGGTCTTGATCAGTTCCGGCGACCTGGGGTTATCATTCAGCTTTCGCCTGAGCTTGCCGACTAGCACATCGATGCTGCGATCGTCGGGACCCCACTGGCGATGGGCAATAAAATCGAGAATCATGTCACGCGACAGCGGCCTGCCAGGGCGGGCTGCAAGCACGGACAGGAGTTCGAATTCGTACGACGTCAAGTCGACGATCTCGCCGTTCGGGTCGGTCAGTACGCGCTGATCCACATCGAGCGTCCAACCGGCAAACTCTAAAACCTCACGATGATCAGCACCGCTGGCCGGCGAACCAGTCCGACGATAGGCGCTTCGGCGAAGCAAGCTTCTGATGCGCGCCAAAAGCTCTCTCGGCTCGAACGGCTTAGTCACATAGTCGTCAGCACCAACCTCCAGGCCAACGATCTTGTCGACGCAGTCGCTTCGCCCGGTCAGCATGATGATCGCGATCTCGGATTGCTCCCTTATCGCTCGTGCGAGGCTCAGACCGTCCTCGCCCGACGGCAGTCTGAGGTCGAGGATCAGAAGGTCGGAGGGCCAGCTTTCGAGTTTTTGCCACATCGCTCGTCCCGATGTAACAGTTTCCACCTCGAAACCTTCGCCTGAGAGAAAACGATCCAAGAGACGGCATATCCAGGGATCGTCATCGACGACGAGCACACGCGAGCGCACCGTTTGAGGGCGCTGGCGGTCGTCAAGGCTCAGATGCTGCGGCCCGATCATTGGCCACCCTGTTTGTTGTGTGGCTCCCCGAAGGCGCAAAAGCACGCCTCTATCCTAAAATGACTTATCGACCGGCGAGATGGAAACAATTCTTTGCGAAGTTTACAAAACTTTTCAATTCAGGGCGTCAACCGAACAAGCCTCTTACAATCGCCTGTTACGCTTCGATGATCTGCCAAATGCCGGGGAAAGACCGGTACGGACCGATCTGCAGGCGGGTTTCCTGCAGCAAACGTCGCAGTCATCAGGATCATGGAGGCTCTAATGGTCAACACCGTGTTTCGCGCGGAAATGGATAAGTGGCCGGAAGACCAGACGGTCAAGACCCACAATCGCTGGCATCCGGACATTCCCATGGTGGAATGGTTCAAGCCTGGCGATGAGTTCAGGGTCGAGTGTTACGACTGGACAGGGGGCCAAATCAAGAACGACGACAGCGCCAACGACATCCGCGACGTCGATCTTTCCAAGGTCCATTATCTCAGCGGTCCNNCAGTGGGGCTTCACCGGCATTTTCGCGCTCGATAATGGCGGCGGCTTTCTCGACAAGCATTATCCCAACGCGCGGAAAGCCTGCTGGGATTTTCACGGCGTCTACACCACCTCCCGTCACATTCCTGGCGTGCGTTTTCCAGGCATGATCCATCCTGGCCTGATCGGCACGCTGCCCTCAGCGGAACTGCTGAAAACCTGGAACGACCGCGAGAGCAAGCTGTTCAACACCGACCCGGGGCGGGTCCCACCACTGGCCACCTTGCCGGACGGCCTCGCCGGAACGACCACGGCGCTGATGGGCCAGATGAGCGGTGCGGCCGGTCAGCAGGCTGGCCTTGAGGGCGCCAGAACGGTGCCGGGCCGCGAGCATGGCGGCAATTGCGATATCAAGAACCTGTCCCGCGGCTCCCGCTGCTACTTCCCGGTCTACGTCAAGGGCGGCGGCCTCTCTATGGGTGACATCCACTGGTCCCAGGGCGATGGCGAGATCACCTTCTGTGGCGCCATCGAAATGGCTGGCTGGCTCGATATCGGCGTCGACATCATCAAGGGCGGGGTGCAGAAATACGGCATCACCAACCCGATCTTCCAGCCAAGCCCGGTGCAGCCCCACTATGACGACTACCTGATCTTCGAGGGCGTGTCGGTCGACGAGCATAATGGCGAGCAGCACTATCTCGACGCCACCATCGCCTACCGCCGCGCCTGCCTCAACGCCGTCGAATATCTCAAAAAGTTCGGCTACACCGGCGAGCAGGCTTACATGATCCTCGGCACAGCACCGGTCGAAGGCCGGATCAGCGGCATCGTCGATATCCCCAATGCCTGCTGCACACTGGCGATTCCGACCAAAATCTTCGACTTCGACATCAGGCCGAACAAAGCCGGTCCAAGCCGCCAGGTAAGTGGCGCCGACGCCGCCGACTGCAGCTAGTGGTATGATCACGTCATTGGGTTTTGACGGCCGGCGCCAGGATCGAGGTATGCGGTTTCGTCCTTCGGCAATGGCGGTGGCGGTGAGACCGGATCGTTGATGATACCACACTGAGCGGATCATGTCCGAGTAGGGCCGGCGGGCGCTGCCCGCTCGCCGGTTCGTCGGGCGGAGCGCAGGATCAGGGAGCAAGAAAATGTTGCTGGGATTGGCGTTGCTCTATGTGGGCGCCGTGTTGTTCCTGAACGGCCTCTGGCTGATGGGCAAGATCGGCGACAATGAAATCTCGATCATCAATATCTTCTCGGGTCTGATCACCTTTCTGGTCGCCATGTATCTAGCTTTCGGACCGGGGGCTGATGCCGGATCGATCAAAGCCGCTGGATTGACCCTCCTTTTCACCTTCACCTATCTCTGGGTCGCCTTCAATCGCTATAGCGGTGCCGATGGCCGCGGCCTTGGCTGGTTCAGCCTGTTCGTCGCGATCACCGTCGTGCCGGTAGCGATCTCGACGCTCGGTTCGGCAAGCACCGCCTGGGATGTCTGGTTCGGCCTCTGCTGGGCCGCCTGGGCCGTTCTCTGGTTCATGTATTTTCTGTTGCTTGCCCAGAAGAAGCCGATCGCTTATGTCACCGGCGTGGTGACATCGATCCAGGGTGTGCTGACCGGATGGCTTCCTGGTTTTCTGTTACTCGACGGCTATATGGGACCAGCGGCAACCGCAGCTGAAGCCTCTGCCGAAAGCAGCTCTCTATGGATCAATCCGTTTTTCGACTTCGCGCAACTGAACGCCGGCGTGCCTCTGCTCGGCCTGGGTTAGGGAGACCAACGTCATGCCTCTCTATGACTATCACTGCCACGACTGCGGCGACTTTCGAAGCTGGCAATCCATGAGCGAGAGTAGCGCCAACGTGGCTTGCCCCGATTGCGACCAACTTGCCATACGCTCGGTAACAGCACCCTCGCTGGCACTCATGCCGAACAATAACCGCATCGCCAACGCGCGCAATGAAAAGAGTGCCGACCAGCCGGACGTCATCACCAGGGCCTCGAAGGATCAAGGCGGAAGCGCTGGTCATGCCCATGGCGGCTCATGCCATGCCGGCCACCAGCATTCGCATGCGGGGCACAACCATAGCCAAGGGCGCCCCTGGATGATCGGCCATTAGAGGGCGATCTGCCTCGAAGCGCTGAACGAGATTACCGGACTGGTCCTGGACGATCCCCCAGACCTTGACCTCGCCGTCGAAGACCTGCTCGAGTCGAAATTCAGGGGTGACGGTCGACATAACGATCGCCGTCGATCGATGGCGACGAGCAGGCTGCCAGGACGAGCGCGGTAAGGGTGAGCAAGACCGTTCGCATCATGACGTCATCTATAAGCCGACGCTGCGGTGGTGGTGTGCACACTCAGGATGTCGAAAAGCGAGGCATCATCAACGATGCCGACATCGCCGATGTGAGAGAAGAGGACAATGACGAAGTCGCGATCGCGGAAGTTTCGGCGAATGTTGTGGCGAACAAAATACCAACTTTTCGATACCATCGATCAAAATTGACCGTAAGACGGAGCCGGTCCAACGAATGCTATACTTCGAATTGCGGCCTAAAGCTTGGTTTCTCCTTCATAAATCGGTTGGCAGTGAAGCTCAGCGAAGCCCCGCTTTCTGGGGAAGACCTGTCATAAGGCTTCCTTCCAGTCGGTGCCAAATTGAGACGCGAGCCGCATAGGTTGCACAGTCTGAAGTGCTGACAGAGCTGCCGTCGAATGCTCCACCCTTGGGGCGCAAGGTCACGAGGAGACGGGGTGCCCGTCGAACTGTTTTGCGTCGTCACAGATTTCGTACCATAAGGGTTTTTCTGCGACGAACTCGTGGAATTGAGCTCACAGGCTCAGGTCACCCTCGAGGGCGGCAGTGTCAGCGGAAAGTGGCTTGAGCCTCCTGCCCTCATCTCCTAACGTCCCGCAATGACGAGATCACTCTTCCGATATGTCAACACCTCGCCCGAAATCATCCAACTCGCCGTCATNNTCCGATTTGCGCTATCATTGCGCAATGTCGAAGATCTGCTTCATGAGCGGGGCATCGATGTCTGCCAAGAGCGCATCAGACGATGACTCGATCGTTTCGGACCTTTCTTCGCCGCGAGCATCCGAAAAAAGGAAACATGGAGAACTTGCCATGATCGCAACGATCGATCGGACGATCCGCCTCCCCTCTGGCCAGGACGTGCCGGCGCTCGGCCAGGGCACCTGGTTCATGGGCGATCGTTCGGGCCTCAAAGCCGAGGAGATCAATGCCCTTCGCCGGGGAATCGACCTCGGAATGACGTTGATCGACACTGCGGAGATGTATGGCAATGGCGCCGCCGAAGCTCTGGTGGGCGCCGCGATCCACGATTGTCGTGACGAAGTCTTCCTCGTCAGCAAGGCTCTGCCAATTCATGCAAGCCGTGAAGGGACGATAAAAGCCTGCGAAGGAAGCCTCCAACGGTTGGGTACGGATCGGATCGATCTATACCTCCTGCATTGGCGAGGACAGGTACCGCTTGCCGAAACGATCGAGGCTTTCGAACAGCTCGTGAGCGCCGGAAAGATCCGTCAATGGGGCGTGAGCAATCTCGATACGAGCGATATGCAGGAGCTGGTCGGCGCTTCCGGCGGTAATGCCGTCCAGACCGATCAGGTGCTCTACAATCTCAGCCGACGCGGGATCGAGTTCGATCTTCTGCCCTGGTGTCGAAGCCGAAACATTCCGATCATGGCTTATTCACCGATCGAGCAGGGCCGCTTGCTTGCGCATCCTGCGCTGAAAGCAATCGCGAAAGCCCATAACGCGACTTCGGCCCAGATCGCGCTTGCATGGTTGCTTCGCCAAGAGGGCGTGATCGCCATACCGAAAGCCAGCAGGCCAGGCCATGTCGAAGAGAACCGTCGAGCGCTCGATGTCACCTTGTCCAAAGACGATCTGGCAGCGCTGGATCAAGCCTTCCCGCCGCCTTCGGGCCCGACGCCGCTAGAGATGCTGTGAAGGGGATCGATCATGATGTGATCGCCGAACCGGGCGAGGCCGGCGGGTGGCGTATGTTCATGCGCGAGGCCACCGAACCAATCGATACGATCGCTCCGATCCGCGATGATGAGACGATCGCTGCGTTTCCGAACACCGTTCTCGGCCGTGCTTTTTTGATGGCCAAATGCGGCCATGTCGCTGCGGCTAAGCGCCAACTAGAGGCATTTCGGGATGCGATCCAGGATGACATGCCTTCGGCGCTTGCCAGCGAATTCGCGCTGGTCGAGACCCATGTGCGCGTTTACGCGGACGAAGCGCTTGGCCCCAGTCAGGAGCGCAGGCTGCTGGCGGTCCTGGAAACACTGCCGGATGAGGATGCTATCGGGCAGGCGCTAGCGAACAACCATCTGAGCACGGTGGCCCTGCATCGCGGCGAATTCGACAAGGCTCAGGACTACGCCGAAACCGCTATACGCTTATTTCGCCAGGACGGCGCTGAATTCGGCTCGCTGCATCTGCACACCCATCTCGGTCAGATCCGGCTGATGCGCGGTGATCTCACGGGCGCCGAACGGCAGTTTCGCGAGATGGAAGACCGGCTGAACCAGCTATCGGGCGAGTCGAACCGTCTTCGGGCTGTGGGCCGGGTGCTGCGTTCCGAGGTTGCGTATGAAATGAACGATCTTCCGCTCAGTAGGAACCTGCTCGAGGGTGCCATGGGCAGCGTCGAGGAGAGCGATGCCTGGCTCGACGTCCTGGCGGCGGCCTATCGGGTCAGCACCCGTCTTGCACTGTCAGAGGCTGGCTTGCCCGGCGCACTCACCGCCTTGTCCCATGGCGAGCAGGTGGCGCGGCGTCGCGCCATGCCGCGGCTTCTCCGCCTGATGCAGATTGAGCGCGTGCGGGCACTTACCCTTTGCGACGAACTGGACGAAGCGCGCGCCGAGATGGTGAGGATTGGTCTGACCCCCGACCACCCCGATCCCGACATGGCCAAGGACTGGGCCTTGCGTCATGGCTCAAGCCTGGTCGCGCAGGCGCGCTGGATGATGCGCGCGCGGCGTGCGCGTGTAGCACTCGAATTCCTGGGTCCGGCCGAAGACTTCGCGATCCGCGGCGGGCAGTTGCTGGTGCTCGCGAAGCTCAGAGTTATCAGGGCGTTGGCGCATTGGCGCCTGAAAGCCCGCGCCGAGGCGACAAGCTCGCTGTTGAGCTCAATCAGGCTCCTCGGGCGGCAGCCGTTTCGCCGTTTCGTCCTCGATGAAGGGCCCGATGCGCTGGCGATCGTTCAGGCCGCCTTGGACGGCGATCACGTGACGATCCCGCCCGCACCGGAGCAGCGTCGTCGCCTCGCGGAGCTCACCCATTATTGGGCGGTTCGGTCCAGCACCAGCAAAGCGGGAACGGCTTCAGGCTTGGAGCGTACACAGAATGCCTCGGGTGAGGCTCTTCGGCGACGTTATCTGGAACTCTTGGCGCACGGTCATTCCAACAAGGAAATCGGCCGAACCATGGGCGTCTCCGCGAACACGGTGAAGTATCACCTAAAGCAGATCTTCCGTGAGCTGCGGGTGGACAATCGATCTCGCGCTGTCCGCCGGGCGCGCGAACTTGGTATTATCGAATAAAGACTACCCGATTGGGTAGTCGCTGATCTTACGGTCTGGCTCCATGCTGATCCTTGGAGGCTTAGCTGCCAATGCCAGACAGCACACATATTCGAGTCGTAACGCCGATCATCTCGGCTGGGTTCCGGGACGATGCCCCGTTAGAGGCAGCTCTGCCGGACAACTGCAGGGTCTCCTCGGTCTTTCTGGAAAACGGACCGGGCTCGGTGGAATCGGCCGTCGACGAGGTGCTCGCGGCACCTGGTGTGATCAACGCTGCGCTTCGGGCCGAGCGAGACGGCGCCGATGCGGTCGTGATCGACTGCATGTTGGACCCAGGTCTGGACGCTGCGCGAGAGGCCGTGTCGATTCCGGTCATAGGCTGCGGCGAGGCCTCGATATCGGCGGCAGCGAAGGCTGGGACGTTCTCCATCATCACCGTGCTCGACCGACAGGCGCGCGCTTTTCGTGAATTGGCGCGTCGCTACGGTCTCGCCGGCCAACTGTGCTCTGTGCGCGGTATCGGGGTGCCTGTGCTGGCCTTGGAAAGCGACCGCGAACAGTCGATTGCTGCAACCCTTGCCGAGGCGAAAGCCGCTGTGCGGGAGGATGGTGCAGCGGCGATCGTCTTCGGCTGCACCGGGATGCTGGGCTTTGCTCAGCCGGTCGCCGACGGGTTGGGCGGCACCTTGCCGGTCATCGATCCCCTGCCACATGCGACGCTCGCCGCCCATGAGGCGGTCTTGGCGGGAGAGCGAACCGACAAAGCCGTCTATCCGTCACCGGAGCAAAAAAGGGTTACGGGCTTTTCTGGCTGGCGGGCGCTCGATGCCATGATGCGCGGCGAGCCTCGCGAATGAGCGAAGCGGCACTCGATATCGGCATCCGGCGCCGGACCTTTGCTTGGCAGCAGGGACAGCTCAGTTGGCTCCTGATCGTGCCACTTCTGGTGTTCATGACGCTGTTCTTCGTCCTGCCCGTCGGTCTGATCTTCGCGACCTCCTTCAATCCGCAAGCGGTTGGCCAGGTGACGGTCTCCGCCGATCTGACCCTCGACAACTACCTCCGCTTTTTTCAGCGCTCCAACTACCTGATGGCCGCCGGCCGATCGCTGCTGCTGGCCGCCACCGTATCTGTCGTGACGCTGTCCATCGCCTATCCCATGGCTTTCGTCATCGCCAAGACCAGGCATCCGGGCCGCAACACCTTTCTCTTGATCCTGGTGCTCGCCTCCATGCAGCTCGACATGGTGATCCGTCTCTACGGCATGATGGTGATCCTCGGCGATAACGGGCTAATCAATCAGATGCTGGCGGGTCTGGGGCTGATCGAGAGTCCGCTGCCGCTGATGTACAACTTCCTCGGCGTCGTGCTCGGTCTGGTGCAGTTCTCCTTGCCGTTCATGATCTTGACTCTGATGGGCGTGATCCGCAGCATCGATCCGAACCTGGAGGAAGCCGCACGCTCGCTTGGCGCCACGCGAAGGCGGACCTTTCAGCGGGTGACGCTGCCCGTCTCCATGCCGGGCATTCTCTCCGGCACGCTTTTGGTCTTCGCGCTGTCGATTTCCTCTTACATCGTGCCGGCGCTGATGGGCGGCTTTCGGGTCGGCGTGCTGCCGATCCACATCTTTCAGCAGGTCGCCGAAAGTGCCAGGTTCCAGTTCGGCGCGACGCTCGCCGTCATCCTGTTCCTGTTGAGCGCCGCCGTGATCGCAGTCTATCTGCATGTTGGAACGCGGCGATCGGGAGGGCTCGCCTGATGGAGCGCGCGATCCCGCTTCCCCTGCTGGTGCTGGCGCTGCTCGGCTTTGCCTATATGCTGCTGCCGATCCTCGTCGTGGTGCTTGCCGGCCTTACCGCGGGCGAGTTTTTGACCTTTCCGCCGGAAGGCTTGTCGCTTCGCTGGGTGATCGCCTTTCTGCAGTCCGAGAAATATCTCTCCGCCTTTTTCTTTTCCTTTCGCCTGGCGCTGATGACCATGGTGATCGCAACGATCCTCGGCACGGCGGCGGCGGTGTTCTTGTCGCGCACCCGGTTCTTCGGCCGGGCGGCGCTTCGCTCCTTCTTCCTCTCGCCCGTGGTTCTGCCCGGCGTGGTAATCGGCTTCGCGCTCTACGCCTTCCTGATCGCCTCAAACCTCGGCATCGCGCGCACCATCTGGGGGCTCTGGATCGGTCACATCCTCTATTCGACGCCCTATGTGATCGGCACCGTGGGGGCGGCACTCGCCGCTTACGACATCTCGCTGGAAGAGGCTGCACGCTCGCTTGGCGCTTCGCCCTGGCGCGCCTTTCGCAAGGTGACCTTGCCCAATATCAGCCAGGGCATCCAGGCGGGTGCGATTTTCGCGTTCATCGTCTCCTTCGGCCAGTTCGAGGTGTCGCTGTTCCTATCGGCGCCGAATTCGGAACCTCTGCCGATCGCGATGTACAACTCGCTTCGCTACAAGTTCGAGCCCGATGCCGCCGCCGCCGGCATTTTCGCGATAACTCTCGTGATCACCTCCGTTCTCCTGACCAACCGACTGGTCAATATCCGCCGCCTCTTGGAGCGACCAAGAGGCTGAAAACCAACTCAACCCAAACCAATTCAACAGGGAGGAAGACCATGACCAAGAAGCCCCATAACCGCCAACCGACACGCCGATCCGTTTTGAAAGGTACTGCCGCGATCGGTGCAGCCGCTACGCTTCCACAGACGTTCTTCATCAACCATGCCTGGTCGGAGGACGTGACCTATGACGGCGACGTCTTCGACGCTGGCGGCGCCACGCTGAACATCGGCGAATGGGGCGGCGGTTGGGAAGAGTTCGTGCGTGCGGCGCTGACCGACCAGTTCGAGAAGGATTTCAACTGCCAGATCAACTGGGACAGCTCGTTCCCATGGTTCCCAAAATTCGTCACGCAAGGAGCGGAAAATCCGGTCTACGACATCTGTAACTGGAACCTGCCCAATCTCACCCAGACCAAGCAGGCCGGCGATTTCTTCCTGAATACCGACGAGATCAAGGCGAACGTGCCCAACTCCGCAAATTGCTGGGACTTCGCCTTTGCCAGCGGTGCTGGGGTGACATGGGCCTACATGCCTTATGTCTATGCCTATCGCACCGATACGGGTGATGCGCCTTCCAGCTTCCGCGATTTCTGGGCGGAGCGCTATGCCAACAAGCGCGGCACCTACGGCACCGAAAACGGCTTGATGCATGCCTTCTTCATGGCAACGGCGCAGGAATTCGGCGCGGATCAATATGACATGGAAGCAGCTTTCAAGGCGCTGGAAGACGCCATGCCGATGAAGGTCAGCGAGTTCACCTTCAACATGCTCTCGCTGATCGAACGCGGTGAAGTCGACATCGCCGTGCATATCGAGGGCGAGGCGTTGTCGTTGAAGCGCAAGGGTGTGCCTATGGATGTCTGGGAGTGGGACAGCCACCCGATCCTGACCCAGACCAAGACCATCAGCCGTTATGCCGAACCGATGCAGAAGAAGCTTGCCTTTGCGCTTCTGAACCGGACGCTGTCGCCGGAATTCCTGAACGCGTTCGGTGACGAGTTCCTTTGGCGCCCGACCAATTCGGAAGCGGCGATCACGGCACCGCTCGCCGAAGCTGGCGTGACCAACACAGCCGATGCGACCGCGGCGTTCTGGGTGCCGGATTGGGATTTCTTCGTCGAGAACAAGCAGGAAATCACCGATCGCCTGAACGGCATTTTCGGTCTCTGATCAAGCCGGCCGGGGGCATTTGTCCCCGGCCATTTTTCCGAACGCTGAAGGACCGTTCATGCCGTTTGTCGACTTCCAGGGGATCTCGAAAAACTTCGGCGACACCGTCGCCGTCGAGGCGCTGGATCTCTCGATCCCGCGTGGGGAATTCTTCTCACTGCTCGGGCCAAGCGGCTGCGGCAAAACCACGACGCTTCGCATGCTGGCGGGCTTCGTAGCACCGACATCGGGCACGATCCACGTCAACGGACGCGACATCACACGGCTCCCGCCCGAAGTCCGCGATATCGGCATCGTCTTTCAGAACTACGCAATCTTTCCGCACATGTCGGTGTTCGACAATATCGCGTTTGGCCTGGTGGAGCGTGGCATGGAAGGCGCCCTGATCAAATCGAAGGTCGAGGCGGCGCTTGATCAGGTCGGCATGGCCGGCTTCGGGGCACGCTTCGAGCGCGAACTGTCAGGCGGGCAAAAGCAGCGCGTGGCGCTCGCCCGCGTGCTGGTCATCGAGCCGGAAATCCTGCTCTTGGACGAGCCCCTATCGGCCCTCGACAAGAAGATGCGCGAGGAGATGAAGTTCTGGATCAAGAACATCCAGAAGTCGGTCGGCATCACCACGATCTACGTCACCCATGACCAATCCGAAGCACTGACCATGTCGGACCGGATCGCCATCATGGATGCCGGCCGGGTGCTGCAGGTCGGGACACCGGTCGAGATTTACGAAAAGCCTGCCTCGCGATTCATCGCAGAATTCATTGGCGAATCGAACCTGCTCGATGCGCGCGTGATCGCGATGAATGACAAAGACTGTGAGGTTGATCTGGGTGCGTCGACCGTTACGGCGCGTGTCCCCGGCAGGTTGGCCGAAGGCGCCGAGGTCGGGCTCTTGATTCGGCCCGAGGCGATCCGCTTGCACCCAGCCCATGAGGGTGAGGCCCCCAAGCTGGAGGGCCATATCGATGATGAGATCTACCAAGGATCGCTCCGCCGTTACCGGGTCGAGGTCGGGCCTCACAGATTGGCGGTCGAGGTGCCCAACCGCCCGGATCTGAAGCTTCTGTCTGCCGGCGATCCTGTCGCTCTCTACTGGAGCGCTGAAAGCGCCGTGGTCGTGCCCTGATGCTGATCACATCATTGATCGGAGCTGGCTGATGAGGATCGGCGTGGATGTCGGCGGCACCAACACGGATGCCGTGATCATCGATACTGATGGCGTTGTCGGTTGGCAAAAAACCCCAACGACCGAGGATGTCTATGGCGGCATCGTCACCGCGATTTCCGCTGCCATCGATGACGGTGCTGTGGACAAGGTGGCGATCGACAGCGTGATGATCGGCACAACCCAGTTCACCAACGCGGTGATCGAGCGGCGTGCGCTGCTGCCGGTTGGTGTGCTTAGACTTTGCCTTCCTGCCACCTCGGCGATCCCGCCGATGACCGACTGGCCGGCCGATCTGATCGGCGCCATCGGTGGGCATGTGACACTCGTCGCCGGTGGCTATGAATATGATGGGCGGGAGATTGCCCCGCTCGACGAAAATGCTGTCGCCGAGGCAGCGCGCGCGATGCACAAAAAGAAGCTGCAGAGCGCAGCGGTCACCTCAGTGTTCTCGCCGATGAACGGCGCCATGGAACGACGCGCCGCCGAGATCATCCGAAACGAAGCGCCGGACATTGCCGTCTCTTTATCCTCCGAGCTCGGCCAATTCGGCCTTCTGCCGCGCGAGAACTCGACGATCATCAACGCCGCTCTGGTAGCCCTGGCAAGCCGCGTGGTCGGGGCCTTTCGGCGCGCGCTGCATGAGCTCGGACTCGATGTGCCGCTTTTCATCTCGCAGAACGACGGCACGCTGATGCGGGTCGAGGAGGTCGAACGCTACCCGGTGCTTACCTTCGCATCAGGCCCCACCAACTCCATGCGCGGTGCCGCTCATCTCGCCGGCGTTGATGATGCGATGGTCATCGATATCGGCGGTACCACCTCCGATATCGGCATGCTGCGCAATGGTTTTCCAAGACAGTCCACGCATTTCGTCGATATCGGCGGCGTGAAGACGAATTTCCGCATGCCCGACGTGCTCGCGATCGGTCTTGGTGGCGGCAGTATCATCAGCGACCATGGACGCAGCATAGGCCCCTCCTCCGTTGGCTTTGCGCTACCTGAAGAAGCGCTTTGTTTCGGCGGCAGCACGCTTACCGCGACTGACATCGCGGTTGCCGGCGGCTGGGCCGATATCGGCGATCGATCCCTGGTCAAGGCGGTGACATCAGACACCATCGACAAAGCCCGAGACACGATGCGCCATCTGCTGGACGTCAATGTCGAGCGCATGAAAACCGAGGCACGCGATTTGCCGCTTCTCGCCGTCGGTGGCGGAGCGGTTCTGATCGACTGGTCGGTTCGCGCGGTATCTGAGGTGATCCGACCCGACTTTTCCGCCGTCGCCAACGCAGTTGGTGCTGCCATCGCACAGGTCTCGGGGCATGTCGAACGGGTGGTCGCCATCACCGAAAGCAATCGGGACGATGTGCTGAACGATGCCCGAGACGAAGCCTGCAGCAACGCCATCCGCGCTGGCGCCACGCCGTCCAGCGTCGAGATCATCGAAGTCGAGCAGGTGCCGATCAGCTATCTGCCCGGCAACCCCACGCGCCTTAGGGTCACGGCGGTCGGCGACCTTCCGATATGAGCGGCTGGAGCAAGCGATGGATCTGAAAATCGAAGATGTCGACGACCTCTGCACCGGCGCTGCCTTCCTCGGTGCGGGCGGCGGCGGCGATCCCTATATCGGCGGGCTCATGGTCAAAGGCGAGCTCAGTACCGGACGACGGATCGAAATCCTCGATCCCGAAACGCTCGATGACGATCTCCTGGTGATTCCGACCGCGATGATGGGGGCGCCGACGGTCTTGTTGGAAAAGATCCCGTCCGGGGAGGAACCGATCATGGCTCTACGCGCGGTCGAGAAAGCGCTCGGCCGCAAGGCCGGTGCGACCATGCCGACCGAAGTCGGCGGCATCAATTCGACGATCCCGCTTTTCGTCGGCGCACGCCTCGGCCTGCCCGTGGTCGATGCAGACGGCCAGGGCCGCGCCTTTCCCGAGCTGCAGATGGAGACCTTCGCGATCTGTGGGGTCGCGGGTACGCCCATGGGCATTGCCGACGAGAAAGGCGATTATGCGACCATCATGAGCGACGACCATTTGCGCATGGAAAAGATTGCCCGCGGCATCACCATCCGCTTCGGCGGCACCGCCTATTTCGCCAACTATCCGATGTCGGGCAAAGAAGTCAGGATGGCCTCGGTCAAGCACACGCTCAGCCTGGCGATCAAAATCGGCCAAACAATACGTCGATCGCGGGAAAAAAAGCAGGACCCGTTCGAGGCGCTTTCCGCCTTCATGGCTGGCACCAGCTACAGCGTTGCGCGGCGCATCTTCGAAGGCAAACTCATCGATGTCGACCGTCAAACCAGCCAGGGCTTCACCCTAGGCAGTGCCAAAATCGCAGGCGACGGCGACGCCGGCCTTTGCACCATCGACTTCCAAAACGAAAACCTGATCGCCCGCGCCGATGGCGAGACGCTTGCCATCGTCCCCGACATCATTTCGATCCTGGACGCCGAAACCGCCATTCCGATCACCAACGAGACCCTGCGCTACGGGCAACGTGTCGCGGTCATAGCCGTGCGTGTGCCCGAGATCATGCGAAGCGAAGCAGCACTCGCCCAATTCGGCCCCGAGGCGTTCGGCATGGACGAAGCCTACACCCCATTGAGTGCCGATTGATTACTCTGCTTGTCCAAGGTTCGATGACGATCAGATTTGCAGGCCAATGTGCGGGCGGGTCTGGAGAGATGCCGCAAGGGGTTCCCTTGCCGTCAGAATCATTTCCAATTCAGACTAAAGCAGCTGACTCGTTCCAAATCATATCTAGAAATGACATAAGTTTCAGAAGATAACACATTGAAATATCTTCCTAAGAGATAACTGACAGTTAATTCCGGACACATGGTTTACACTTTTCGCATTTGGGGAGGCCCCCAGATGCCCTGGAAAGAGTGCAGACCAATGGACGAACGTCCCCGTTTCATCGCTCGCCTTCTTGAGGGCGAGAAGATGTCGAGTGTCTGGCGGGAGTTCGGTATCTCCAGGGTCACCGGCTACAAGACCTTCAATCATTACAAAGACTGTGGATTGGACGCGCTGAGTGACCGCAGCCGGCGCCCGTATCGTCATGCTAACAAGCTGCCTTATCAGGTGGAGCGCAGCATTCTCGGTCTGAAGCGTGAGCACCTGTCCTGGCGCGCGCCGAAGATCCGCGACAAGCTGATCCATGACGACCCGATGATCAAGCCACCGACGATCAGCACCGTCCATGCCGTGCTTGATCGCCATGACTTGGTGCAGCGACGCAGGCGTCGTCGATACAGGGCAGCGGGAACGACGCTCAGCGCTTCGGACGAACCGAACGGCCTTTGGTGTGCCGACGACAAGGGGGAGTTGATGCTGGGCAACAAGCACGACGGTTATCCCTTGACCATCAGCGACGACCGGACCCACTATCTGCAGGCCTGTGAAGGCATGACGTCGACCCGCTCTGATTTTGCCTTCGCCGTCTTTGAGCGGGTTTTCAAGGAGTTCGGTTTGCCAAGGGCGATCCGAACCGACCATGGGCCCCCTTTGCCAGCCCGAATGGCGAGGACACACATGCCAAGAAGAAGGAAGAGGAAGCCAAAGCCGATACCACTTTGGGCATCGTGATCAATCAATATATCCGGGACTATGTCGAATAGCGCCAACGGCCGAAGACACAACATGAAACGAAGCGCTATCTTGAAGTGAATTGGCAGTCGTTGCATGACTACCCTCTTCATCAGATTCTTCGTCGAGACGTTGCAACCAAACTTGCTGACATCGCATCCAACAATGGAGCGATAGCAGCAAACAGGGCCCGCATTGCTCTTCATAGCTTTTTCGTCTGGGCCATGCATCAAGGCATCGCTGATGCAAATCCCGTTGCAGGCACGGCCCCACCAGCTGCCGAGCGCAAGCGGGACCGAGTCCTCTCAGCAAAGGAATTGCGATCCATTTGGACAGCGACCCTGACACCAGAAGATTTTAATACAATCATTCGGCTTCTGATCCTAACGGGACAACGCCGCGAGGAAGTTGGTGGCATGCGTTGGAACGAACTTGATCTAGAGGGAAGGGTTTGGTCCCTGCCTTCCAACCGAACGAAGAATGGACGGCCGCATGACATCCCACTTTCAGAAGCAGCCTTACAGATTCTGAGATCGCGCCGTGGTCAAACCGATCGAGTTTTCGTTTTTGGCGAAGGCAAGGGGCCGTTCTCGGGCTGATCGAAGGCAAAAGCGGCGCTCGATTCAAAGACCGGTTTGTCGGATTGGCGGGTGCATGATCTCAGAAGGACAGCNNGGAATGGCTGAACTTGGCGTTCAGCCACACATCATTGAAGCGATCGTGAATCATCTCTCAGGCCACAAAGTTGGTGTTGCAGGTGTCTATTACCGAGCGACCTATTCAAGCGAGAAGCGCTCTGCGCTCGAACGTTGGGCGGATGAGATCAAGGAACTATCAGGCTCATAACCTGAAGGTCATCAGTTCAAATCTGCCCCCGTAACCAAGACATACTCTCATAGAATCAAAGTGTTATACCATGATCCAGTCGCCCCATCAGGGTGGCTTGTTCATTCCAGGTAAGCTATAGGTGAGCAAGTGGGAGCTAAAATACGCAACGTTGAGCAAAGGTGCACAATGTTGGACAGGCCTACAGATTGACGATAAAAGATCGTGCAGATGGTCGAGTGTCGCTGGTTTGCCAGTTATGGGTAAATAGGTCGCCGCTCTGCGACCATCTCAAAACCCCTGCCGCGTCGACGCTGGAACTTTTGCGTCGGGTCAACAAGTAGTATCTGGAAGCACTGTTGGGATATGCGAGATGACCGTCATGCTTCGGGATCATGGCCATATGCTGGGTCGTGATCCTGATCATCGACATGGCTGTCCCTGAACGCGGCAGCAGCACCTATCATAGCGCTATCTTTATGAATGGCGCTTTTGACAAAGGGAATTGAGCGGCAGTCCTTTGCCCAGATATAGATTCGGCTTTTTCTTTCCAGCTCGTCGAACACACTCGGCGCCAAGCCCAATCCTCCGCCAATGACCACCGCATGCGGGTCGAGGATGTTGACGAGTTGGCCGATGTAGCTGGCAAGCGCCGTCGACGCCTGGTCCAGCAGGAGCTTTGCTGCATCGTTCGAAGCAGCGTCGACGAGGCTCTGGGTATCCAGGGTCTGCCCGGTTCGTTTTCGAAGTGTTTCCGACAGGCCGCGGCCCGATGCGAAGGCTTCTAGGTTGAACGCACCTTGTTCGCCGCAGGCGCTGCACACCGCCATCATGTCGTTTGAGCCGAAATGGATCGCATAGCCGTTGGCGCCGCGATGGATGTGGCCGTCCCGCCAGAATGCGCATGAAAGGCCAGTGCCGATGGTGATGAACACGAAGCTCTCATAGTCGCGCCCATGCCCGAAGAGGCTTTCCGCCAGGGCCGCCGTTCGTGCATCGCTTTCCAGAATGACGGCGCCGAAATCGGCAAGCTTGCCTTTCACATCGCGCCGGTTCCAATCGAAATTCCAGTCGCTCTTGATCTCGCCTTCATTGTTGACAAGCTCGGGAATGCCGATCCCTACCCCGAGGCTCTGGATGTTTCGATCAGCGAGCCAGTCATGGACGTCCGAAACCAAACCATGCAAACGTTCGAGAACGCGCGCGCCGCCCTCCTCGCGCCTAGTCGGAATTTCGTCGCGCATCAGCACGTCGCCGGATCGGACATCGACGGCAGCGGCGGCGATTTTGGTGCCGCCGACATCGACACCGATGGCGACATGCCTGTTCATGCCACGGCCCTTCCGGCAGCAGAAGCGTCCGCATAAAGAACGGCGTTTCTGCATTCGACGATCACCGTCGCCGGCCAGTCGGGGGCATAGCTTGTCGCCTGGCTGATGATGTCGAACGCTTTTCGCTTGCTCTCACCGGACAGGATCATCGCGGCTGACTTCGCGTGATCGATGATCGTGGCGATGCCGACAGTGACGCCGTAGCGCGGCACCTCGTCCAGAGATCGGAAGTCCGGAAACGTGTTCAGATTGTCCCGCTTGGTCTGTTCGGCAAGTTCGGTCACGCGGGACCTGCTCTGCCGCCCGCTGCCCGGCGGGTTGAAGGCGACATGCCCGTCGCCGGCGCCGGAGGCCAGGATGAACAGATCGATCCCGCCTGCTGCGGCGATGTGTTCGTCATAGGCGGCACTTTGAACGGGATCTGGGAACCAGATGTTGTCCGCCGGCAGATGTTTGGATCTGGGCAGGCCTGCATTGAATTGCGCTGCCATGTCAACGTCTGCGAAACGACGGCAGCTATAATGTCTGTCCTTATCCACATAGCGGAAGGAGGGAGGGGCGCCTTCGACATACTCGTCCATCATGACCAGGATCAGACCGGAAAGATCGGCCTCGGTCTCAGCGAACAAGGCGGCCAGGGCGTCGTAGGTCGGTTTCGGGCTGCGGCCGCTCGGGCAGCCGAGCAGATAGTTCCGGCCGGCGGCTTGCGCACTTTTGTATCGGGCGAGAATATCGCCCGCCAGCTCGGCGCCTATATCATCAGATGTCTTGCGAAGGCGAACGCGCATCGACCTGTTTCCTCACTTCTTCAGCACGATATCGAGTGCCGGGTTCATCTGCGAATAGAGCGGCAGGGCCGACGCCGACTGAACCCCGACATCGCGACCGGTGGCGCCGAGCAGAACGCGGGGTTTTTCGTTGTCGTCGCGCTGACGGATCGACGGATAAAGCGGGGTCGCGGCCTTCAAGATGGCTTCTAGCACCGGACGGGGCATGTAGCCGCCGACGACGATGCAGCCGGGGTCAAGAAGCTGCTCAATCATATGCACGGCGCGGCGAAGGGCTTCGGCGGCTTCATCCAGCCATTGCCGCATCTTGGGATCGGGATCGGCCAGACGTTCGCAAAACCGGTCCAGCCCGGCATCACTGAAAACGTCGATCCCGAGCTGGCGCCTCGCCGAATAGAGTGACAGATATTGCTCCAGGCAGCCTTCGCCACCGCAAAAGCATGAGTGGCCGCCCGGCATCAGCATGGTATGCCCGATTTCTCCGGCATTGCCGTCAGCGCCGCAATAGACACGGTCGTTCAGGAAATAACCGACGGCCACACCGAAACCGACAAATAAATGAGCGAAGGCGCTGATGTCCTTGGCCATACCATAGATGCGCTGGCCGATCGTGCTGGCTGTCGAATCGTTGCAGATTTCGATCGGCATTCCGATCTTGCTGCTCAACTCGTCGACGATCACGTTGGTCAGCCAGGCCGGGGCCGAGGTCGGGCCATCCATCAGGTAGGACCGGACGCCGAAAGGCCCAGAGACGGCGATGCCGACGCCTAGGATCGGCGATCCCGTTTTTGTCGGCGCCGTTCTCAATCGGCCAATCAGGCTGCAAATCTGCTGGAACGCATCGGGGCCGCTCAAGCCTTCGATCGGCAGCTCTTCGCTTGCGAGCGTTTCTCCGGCGAGATTGGCGATGCAGCCAAGAGCGCTTCGCTGATCCAGGGACAGGCCGATGGAGAAGGCCCCGTCCGGCTCGATGTCCAGCGGATAGGCCGGCGGACCGAGACGGCCGGGTATGGCTGGACATTTCTTGACGAAACCGTCTTCGATCAGCTCGTTCACGATGTTCGAGACGGTCTGAACCGCAAGACCGGTGCGGGCAACGATGTCGGTACGCTCCAACGGACCGTGAATGCGAATCGCCTCCAGCACGACCCGGCGGTTGACCTTCCCGGTTCGCTCCCAATTGCTGCCGGTAACGCCCCGGTGATAGCGTGACTGGGTCAAACGCCGACCCGGCGACGGCCAATTCTTCTTACCGATCGTCATCCGATGCCACGTTCGATAAGAAAGCTCCTGCCGACATCCCCAAACCAGGCCGCATACCGACGACCCTGGCGATAACAGACTGAATCAACTGAGGTGGTCATACCACCTCAGCCGGTGAAGTGATTGTCGGGCATGCCGCGCACACCGGGTTTTATTGAGAAGATGTTTCCGGCATCGGGGGTGGCTTCCAGGTCCTCGGCGCCGAGGCCGAAGCTGGCGGTGGTGATGTAGAGCGTGGAGAGACCATCGCCGCCGAAGGCGCAATTGGTGACCAGGGATGCGGGAACCTCGATCACACGGTCGACCGAGCCGTCGGGAGCAAAGCGGACGACGCAGCTGCCGTCCCAGCGCGCGTTCCAGAGATAGCCCTCCGCGTCCACGGTCGACCCGTCGGGGTGGCCGCGATCGAACCGGGCGAAGTCACGTTTGTTCGAGATCGTGCCGGCCGCAATATCGAAGTCATAGGCGAAGATGGTTCCTACAGCAGTGTCGGTGAAGTACATCACGTCGGCGTCCGGGCTCCAGCAGATGGTGTTCGCTATCGCAATGTCCGTCGCCATGACGTGACATGAAAGGTCCGGATCGATCCGGTAGAGGCCGCCGGAACTGGCGACAATCTCCATGCCGGTGCCGTCGGGTGCGATATTGTTTTGCATGGTGCCGAGCCAGAACCGGCCGGCGGGATCGGATGCGCCATCATTCGCCCGATTGAAGGGCTTCATCGGCTCGGGGTCCAAAAGACGTTCCAGGCGTGGGTTCTCAGGGTCGAAAAAATTGAAGCCGCCATGGGAGGCGATGGCCAGGCCCTTGCCGTTCTCCCGAACCGCCACTGACGTGATCATCTCGTTCATGTCAAAGGTCGAAAGATCGCCGCTCGAAGGATCGAAGCGATAGAGCCTTGATGGCATCGGCACATCGACCCACCAGAGATGCCCGTCTCGAGCGTCCCAAAAAATTCCTTCGCCCAGGGAGCATCGGCAGTCGATCAAACTTGTCGCTGTTTCCATAGCCTGGCCCTTTGATGTTTATGGGGTCGCGATCTGATCGCGAATGTCCATTTTGCCTTTGAACGCGCTATAGCCGGAATCCACCATATGGGTGGCGCCGGTGACGCAGCGTGCGCGGTCGGATAGCAAGAACGCCGCGTAGTCCGCGATGTCCTCGGGCGCTGCGATCTCCATCAGATGCATCTTGTCGATGTTCTCGCGCTGAGCCGGGTCTTCCAGAAACGAGGCCTGGTCCGGCGTAGTCACGAAACCGGGACAGACGGTGTTGATGCGGATACCTTTAGGCGAGAGGCCGGCTGCGGCCGAGCGCGCCAGTGAAATCACGCCGCCCTTTGCCGCTGAGTAGGCGTCGATACCGGCTTGAGCGATCAGAGCGTCCACGGTCGCGGTGAACACCATCGAGCCGGCGCCCTGTTTCAACATCTGGCGGCCGACCGCGCGCATGACGTTGAAGGTGCCGGTCAGGGTCAGGCCGATGATATGGTTCCAGACATCGTCCGTGAGGTCGGTGACGATGGTGTCGTTGTTGTTCACATAAGCCGCCGACATGGCGTTATGAAAAACACCATCGATCCGGCCATAGTGCTGTACGGTCTTCTCGACCGCATCGGCCACCGAACCGGGCTCGGTCACGTCGAGATGCAGCGCCAGCGCCTCATTGCCCGCTTTCCGGATTGCATCCGCATGGGCCTCGATCCGGTCTGCCGCGATGTCCGTGAGAATGATCGCAGCGCCCTCTCGCGAGAAAACCCGTCCGGCGGCCTCGCCAATCCCCTGGGCGCCGCCGGTCACGAGGATTTTTTTATTCTCTAGGGATGACATGGTCAGGTCTCTCAGAGCTTGGACGTGGCTTATGCTCGGTATTTCGTTAGGCGAAGCGCAATGACGGAGCTGCAGAGCGATATCAGGATCAGCACGGTGCCGATGGCGTTGACGCTAGGCGTGAGCTGGGTGCGGATCATGCCCCAGATCATGGTGGGCAGCGTGTTCCCCTGGCCGATCGTGAAGAAGGTGATGATGAAGTCGTCGATCGAGAGCGCCATCGCGATCAAGGATGCCCCGATCACGGTCGGCCTGATCATCGGCAAGGTCACGGTCATGAACGCGACCAGCGGCGTCGCCCCCAGATCCCTCGCACTCTCGACGGCGGTAAAATCGAAAGACGCCATCCGCGCATAGGTCACCAGCACGACGAACGGCATGGTGAACAGGAGATGGCTGATGATCACCGTGAAGAGATTGAGCGGCAGATCGATGGCGTTGTAGTAGGACAAGAGCGATACCGCCAGAACCAGCGGCGGCATCATCATCGGCAGGCAGAGGATCGATATCAGGGTATTGGCGGAACGCGTCTTCATTCGCGCCAAGCTCATCGCGGCCATCGTGCCGATCACCGCTGAACTGGTGCCGACGCAGACCGCGATGATCAGGCTGTTGCCAAGTGAATCGTAAAAGCGCGGATGGGCCAGCATCTCTTTCCACCACACCAGGGAGATCTCGCCGAGAGGGAAGGTGGAGAGGGGATTGCTGGAAAAGGAAAACAGCATGACCAGGAGGATCGGCCCGATAAGGAACAGGACCAGGATGCCGACAAGATAACGGAGGATGAGATCGGCAGGGCTGGTCATCGTGGTCGCCAGAGCTGCATCATCATCGAGAACAAGACGACGAAGCCGATGGAGATGGCGAGTGTCACGAAGCTCATGGCCGAGCCAAGCGGCCAGTCGAATTTCTGACCGAACTGCGGCGTGATCATGTTGCCGATCATCGAAATCTTGCCGCCCACCAGAATAGGGGTAACGTAGTCGCCGACGGCCAAGAGGAAGCAGATGACGAACGCCGACACGATGCCGGCGCGGCAGCGCGGCACGATAATGTCGCTAAAGCGGTGCCAGGCTCCAGCGCCGAGATCACGGGCGGCGTCGAGCTCGATATCCTGGATGCCGCGCATGCTGGCATAGATCGGGAGAATGGCGAAAGGCAGCAGGAAATAGATCAGCGTAATGCCGACGGCGAACGGCGAATAGAAGAAGGCCGTCAAGGGCTCATCGATCAACCCCAACCCTACCATCGCGCCGTTCAGAATGCCGTTCAGGCCGAGGATGGTCTTCCAGGCATAGATCTTGACGAGATAGCCGCCGAACAGCGTCATCAAGGGAACGAAAGTGAGGAGCGTTGCGTAACGCCCCGCCTTGAAACGCACCACGCCAGCATAGAGCAGCCCCAGAACCACGCAGGTCAAAGCGACGGCAAACGCTGTCGCGAATGTCAGCTGATAGATGGGAACGTAGCGTTCCAGCGCCTTGGCGTAGTTCACGAAGCTGAAGTCAGGGCTCAGCTTGTAGGTGCGCACACGCCAGAACGAAATGACGAAGAAATAGATGAAGGGTGCGATGAAAAAGAGGACGAAGACTGCGAATGCAGGCAGCATCAACAATCGCGACTTCCAATCGACGTTCAACTTGCCGTCTCCCTCTTGCACCATTCGCTACGATCGCATCACGCATCGTGCGACGCATGATGCGATCAATACAAAGGATCCCCGCCTGCTTCCTCAAACTTGGCCGCATACTGCCAATCTTGGTGGAGGCGGCGGGAATCAACGACGTGGCCGCGCCACTAGGCTGATTTGAAGCGCTCATACTCCTCGTTCCAGCGCCCGATGCTCATCAAGCCATCGCGGTCTTCGAGCGGCGGGAAGGGGAAGAAGGTCGCGGATTTGCCAAACGCGTCCATGTCGCCATAGGGGTAGAGCTTGGCGGCTGCGGGGGTGAGAGCGTCGATCGCGGCCTGGGAAACGATGCCCTGCAGCATCTCTTCGCCGACCATGCGCTGCGATTCCACCGACAGCACGTGATTGGCAAGGTTCAGATCAGCCTCGAGATTGGGCGCGTCCTTGACGATGCAGACATTGTCGAGCCAGGCAAACGTCCCTTCTTCGGGATAGGTGAACTCCACCGTCTTGCCCTTGTCGGCTGCGAACTTCTTCATGGTCTCCCAGCCCGAGAAGGTCGCGACGATTTCGCCGCGCGCCATGGCATCCGCAAGCTCGCCCCAGGAGGTCGCGAGGAGACGGGATTTGCCCTTCAGCATGATCAGGTAGTCGATGGCGGTGTTCAGCTGTTCCTCGGTCAGCTCGGTTGCGACCTCTGCATCCGTCGCAACGATCGCCGCGATGGTGATGTTGCCGATCGGATCGTCGGAAAAGCCGAACTTGCCTTCCAGCTCCGGCGTTTCCAGAACCCGCCAGGACGAAGGTGCCGTGTCGCCGAAATGCTCAGGATCGTAGAGCATCGGAGCGGCACCCCAGGTGAAGGGTGCGGCATAGAGCTTGCCATCGACAACGATATTGGGATCGTTCCGGAAAACCGGCAGCACGTTCTTGAGATTGGGGACGCTGCTTTCGTCGATCGGCTCCAGCATGTCAGCGGCGACCATCAGGGGAACATAACCCATATAGGGGGTCACGATATCGATGGTGCCCCGGCCGCCGGCCGTGATCTTGGTCAGGATTTCATCATTGGAGCCGATATAGGTCGGGTTGATCTCATAGCCGTTGTCCTCCATGAAGCTCCCGGCCTTGAAGGCATCGTCATAGCCTTGCCAGCAGACCATGTTGATGCTGGTCGCGGATTGCGCCCGGGCGAGGCTGCCCGACAAACCGAGGCCCGCCGTCGCCGTTCCGAGCGCCATGGCCTTCATAACATCGCGTCTGGACGCGAACGAGCGCACGGTGATCAAACCTGTTTCTTTACCCTTGGCCATGTTGTCCTCCTCTTGTTTGGCAGCGCCTCTCGCTGCATGGGTCATTCTTCTTCGTGGATCGAGATTGCGCCGAACTTCTCGTAGTCGGCATGAGCGGCCGCGACCTTGTCCTCATCAATGGTGATGCCGAGGCCGGACTCGGCGAGGCGTCCCCAAAGCGGCTCGGTCGCGGGCGGCAGATCTTCGGCGATGACGTCGTTCTTGATCCAGGCCGCGGTGTGCTGATGGCCGATATCGGCGTTGGGGATCGCCAGCATCAGATGCTGGCCCATATGCGCCGCCAGCCCGAGCTCGCCATGGGTGTGCTTGATGATCTTCCAGCCTTTGTGATGGGCGAGCCAGGCAAGCGACATGAAACGACGAGCAGAGCCCACCCAATAGCTGGAAAAGCATAAGTAGTCGCCCGGCCGCTCGTTGATGATCCGATGCGCATCCGGCTCGTGCCACAGGCCTTCGTTGATCGAGATCGCCGCCCCCGTCCGCGCTTTGACTTCGCGCATCGCTGCGAGGTCATCGATCCTGACGGGAGCCTCGATCAGATCGATGCCGATCTGTTCCTGCCAGCGATTGAGGATGCGCACCGCATCGGGGATGGACCACGCCTGGTTGGCGTCGATCCGGATCTGGCGATGCTCGCCGAGCTCTTCGCGGATCACCCTGAGACGGTCTTCCTCCAAAGCGTCGTCGAGGCCGACCTTGATATAGAAGACGCGAAAACCGCGCTCCAAGCCATCACGGCAGAGTGCGCGCAGCTCCTCTTCCTCAGTCAGTGGCAGGTAATAATAATACTCGACCTGATCACGCAGCGGCCCGCCAAGGAGATCATGAACGGGGCGTCCGGCGATCTTGCCCTTCAGATCCCAAAGGGCCATGTCGATGCCGGCAAAGGCAAGGTTCGCGGTCATCGGCTGCAGATGCCAGCCGCCCGAGATCCAAATGTCGCGATGCAAGGCTTCATCCGCGAAGACATCCCGCCCGAGCACGAACGGGCGCATCGCCGTCAATGCCGAGGCGATCCCGCCGGCATCGGCGCAGCGCGTGGCCTCGCCCCATCCGACCAGGCCGTTTTCGAGGGTGATCTTGACCAGCGTTTCGGTGATACCCGGACGCGAAACCACCGCGGAACGCTCCCGATGCGTGTAATAGGCATTGATCGGGATCACCTCCATCGCGGCGATGCGGGTCTTTTGTCCTTCCGCCGTCACGTCCCGCTCTCCGCCGGTAGGATGCGCTGATCCGCAGCCGACCATCCAAGCTTGACCCGGTCGCCGAGACTGGCGGCACGGCCGTCAGCGGTGTTGGCCTCGATTGCGGCGAGCGTGTGGCCGCTGTCCGTTCGCAGCTCCAGTGTGCTGGAAGGCCCTAGATAGGTTCGGCTGACCAGTTCGGCGGCGATCATATGCTCACCTTCAGCGTCGCCTGATAGGCAGTGCAGGTTTTCCGGCCGGATCATGCAGACGATCTCACCGTCAGCACCTTCGCTGATCACCTTCTGCCCGGTTGCCAGCGAAACGACGCCGTCTTTCCGGGTGCCGGGCAAAAGATTGGCCTCGCCGATGAAGGTCGACACGAACTGGTTGGCGGGCCGGCTATAGATGCCCTTGGCATCACCGACCTGCTCGATTACGCCTTCACGCATCACAGCGATCTTGTCAGCGAGCGACAGCGCCTCGCTCTGGTCATGGGTCACCACCACGAAGGTGCCGCCGCTCTCATCATGGATGCGACGCAATTCCCGCTGCATCTGCTGCCGAAGCTTGAGATCGAGCGCCGACAGCGGCTCGTCCAGCAATAGGATTTTCGGCCGCATGACGAGGGCACGCGCCAGGGCGACCCGCTGCTGCTGTCCGCCGGAAAGCTGATCGATCGCGCGCTCGACAAACTCCCCGAGCCGCACCAGCTTGACCGCCTCGTCGACACGCTCGGCGATTTCATCCTTTGGCGTTTTCTGAAGCTTCAGCCCGTAGCCGATATTCTGGCGCACAGTCATATGCTGAAACAGACCATAGCCTTGAAAGACGGTATTCACCGGACGTTTCTCGGGCCCAAGCGCAGTCACGTCCTCGCCTTCGATAAGAATTCGTCCTGCCGTCGGCGGGATGAACCCGCCGATCATCTTGAGCAACGTCGTCTTCCCGCAGCCGGAAGGACCCAAGAGCGCGAAGAATTCGCCGCTATTGATCTCGATCGACAGAGGTTTGACCGCCGTCACCGCGCCAAAGCTCTTTGAGGCATTGTCGACTTCGAGCAGTGGCCTTCCGGTGTTCACGAACGCCTTCCCAGTCCAACGTTCCAGCAGCTGCTGACGACGGCACTACACTTTTTATCTTTTGATGACCGTTTCGTTCAATAACGCCCATGAATGTTATCCCACAGAATGGAATAAGTCAATTTTAGCGGATCAATACTGCTTGCGGCCTTAGCCTTGACTATAAACCGAAGGGCCGGTCAATCCGGTTCGGTTTGGCGGGATTTGCTGCTGTACGTTTCGATCATCTCGAACCCGACGTCGAGGCACTGTCACGTTGCTGATCGGAAATCTTGATACTACGGATCTGACGATGAGCCAATCAGCCTATCGTGGTCATCG
>JBOEHJ010000115.1:26017-57811 GCA_050633905.1 Geminicoccales bacterium | reverse complement strand
CGCAACCTGCAAAAATTCGCCGCCATGCATGCCTCAGGTCACAATCATTTCTGCCTCGAGCGGCAAGTCTCCTCCAGATCAGTTTTCAAAGCCAACCGTGAGACAGCGCATTAGGCGTGGCGTGCGTTGATCGCTGCATGAAATTGCGACCATTGCCGGTCATAGGCGAGCAATCAATTTTGCGCTAACAGCGCCCACCCTAGAGCTTGGCCCGCGCCAACTCTTCATAGGCTGGCAAGGCGGCTTGCATCAGGCGGGTCTGGTCGTCGGTCAGGTTGGGCATGTCGCCTTCAGGCGCGGCAAACCCGGTCGAGCGGTGCACCGCGTCATACCAATGCGGCGCCCAGATACCGTCAAAGGGTTTTGGCCCGCAGGGCCAGGACAGCATGGCGCCGTCCCATGGTAGACCAATTTCAGTGCAGAGCTTTTGCAACATGGCTTTCGGGTTCAATCGAATGTCATGGGCCGAAACCACCGGGCCGAGGAAGCGCCGATAGAGCGCCAATTGTTGGTCAAACCCGATGTCGTCCAGGGTCGGGTTTTCACGCTTGGCGGCGTAGCTTGCAATCACCCGTGCCGGGTGGCGCAGCAGGTGGATATGAATGAACCCCTCGGCCCAATCCATCGGGAAACCGTCCAGCATGTGAAAGCTCATGAGTTTGAGCATCACACCATCGCCCATGGCCGTGATCTGTCGGGCGACCTCTACGGGATCGCGTGGGCCGGCGGCCAAAACAGCGTCGCGCATCGGGTGGATCAGACCGGTGGTATGCAGATAGGCAGCATAGAACGGCTCATCCCACACCCGCAGATCGGTCCGGTTGCCAAAGCTGTACATCATAGCCGAGGACAGGTTCCGCGGCCCGGACCACATAGCGATTTTCATGACACCGCCTCCATCAGCGCCTCATAAAGGCTACGAATGCGTTAGGTGACCGGGCCTAGTTCGCCGGTCCCGATCACGCGTCCATCAATCGCGCCGACCGGAAAAAGGCGGCTCCCAGAATCGTGCGCTTTATGCCACTAAGGCCAAAGAACAGCAATTTGAACCAAGGCTTCTGCCAATTGCATCGATCGATCTCAACGATAGAATGCCGATCGTCGATCAAGTCAACCCTCACTAGATGTAGAACGAGAATCACATTTTCGTATCACGCAGCGGCTGGTTTGTGGGTCATAATTTGGGTTTGGACTCCATGCGTAGATGGGCTAGCTGATGGAATACGGCAAATAGGTGCTGTTACGTTGCTAACCCTTCAGTCAGACGCTACGGATTCTGGCCATGAAAAAGTCGCTTTATCATGGGCACCAACTTTCCGTCTGACATGATCAAGCTCACCATCTGGATGTAGGCTCGTTTTACACTGAGCCTGCACGAAGTCGAAGATATGCTGGCCAAGCGAGGCCTCGATATCTCCTATGAGACCGTCCGACGTTGGCGTCTCAAGTTCGGCAGGATCTATGCAGCAAACCTTCGACAGAAAAGGCTTCGGCCTAACAATCGCTGGTTTCTAGACGAGATGGTAGTCGTAATTGCTAAACAGAGATTCCACCTCAGGCGGGCCGTTGATAGCAGGGGCTAATGCTCGATTTCCTGGTTCAAAGACGTCGTGATACCCAAGCGGCTATGCGCTTGATGCGCAAACTTCTAAGGAGGCAGGGTCTTGCTCCGTCCGTCAGGGTGACCGACAAACTCAGCTCATATGGTGCCGCCAAAGAGAAGCTCGGACTCGGTGCTATTCATCAGTAAGGCTTGCGGCAGAATAATCGTTGCGAAAATTCGCATCTGCGCATACGCCGACGCGAACAAAAGCAACAGCGGTTCAAATTCCCTGGATCGGCGCAACGATTCCTCAATATCCATGCCGCTATCTACAACAACGTCAACATTGACCGCCATCTAGTCTCTCGCAAAACCATGAAAGAACTCAGAGGCGAAGCATTTCATCGATGGAACGACGTGGCAGTAGCAACCTGAAATGACATCTCGTCGCCGTTAGGCCTGCGAACTTCATTGATGACAATCCCTCCTTGCTGCATTCCAGAACCAGATCGGAGTTAGTTCCACCGACGTCGACGCCTATCCTTGCCATTGTTGCATCTTCCCGGCTGCGACTTTTCTTGACCGACCATTCACGTCGGATGTCGACTTGTCAGACTGGATCGTTCACGCGATTGACCGTGTTCAGATAGCCCACGCAGGTGTCTACAGTCTCCACATCAGCGAATTTTGCGTCGATGTCGAAGAGGTTCCATGCAACGGCGCCCGGAACCCGATCACCTATCGCTTCTTTCACTGCGATGGTGCGGAAGCCGTCGGCAAGACCGTCGCAGATGGTCTGACGCACGCAGGCGCAGGCGGTAACACCGGTCACGAGAATCGTATCCACATTGCTTGCCCGCAGAATCCCAGCTAACTCCGTGCCATGAAATGCGCTGGCGCGCTTTTTCAGTAAAGTGTACTCGCCCTCGGCTGGTGCAATGCGACTATCGATCGCCCAAAGATCCTTGTCACTAATATTCACCACATCCACAGGTATCTTCTTGTGCCATAAGCCCATGTCCGTGAAGGGCGCTTCGCGATCGGTGATTTCATAGGCGGTGGTTACATGGATCACGGGATGGCCGTTTGCGCGGCAGGCTTCTAACAACTGTTGCATACCGGGAATGATCTCATTGTCCATCTTGTCCTGGTCACATGTGAACGGATTGCCAGGCCGCGTCCATGCGTTCGCGAGATCTACGCTGACCAGTGCTGGCCGTTTGCCGAATCCGATACGACGCTGAAAACCGCGGTCCTGATAGATCTTGGTGGCTTCGTCAAATGCCAACTCCAGCATGCGATCCAGTTCTTTGACGTCGACGTCGCTCATGTCTGGCCTCACTTTCCCCAATGATTCATTGTCGCAGATAGCTAGGACCTATTGGTTGAAAACTATACTCCCATTGTTGGGCAGGCATTTCCTTATTCGCAAATGTTGCGTGTTCCAGTATTATTGACTTTGTTGCATTTATCTTTAAGTATTTGATATTACTAAATAAAAAATCCCACAGCCGGTAGTTTCAACGATGACATCACCTAGCTCGAGAGATATTGAGGCGTTTAATATTGTGGCTGTCGAGCTGAGCTTCAAAAGAGCAGCGGAAAGGCTTGCTATCGACCCAAGCGCATTGAGTCGTCGAATCCGTCAAATGGAAGATCGATTGGGATATCAACTCATTCGCAGAACGACGCGTGAGGTTTCCCTGACGTCAGCCGGTGAGGTCTTTCATGAGCGAACACGACTACTCAGCGGGCAAATCGATGCCGCCATTAGAGCAGGCCGAATTGCATCCGAAGGCAAGAAAGGGTCGCTAAGGATCGGGTACATGTCCTTCGCGGCGATGGAGATCATGCCCTGGGTCGTGAGTGAGTTCACGAGTCGTTATCCAGATATCGAATTGGAACTCCGCTATATCAGAACTCAGGGGCAGAAGATCGAGCTGTCTCGAAACAATATCGATATCGGATTCATGCTCGGTCCGTTCAGCCACTCGCAATATGAAACATGTCACCTTACATCGGAACCGCCGGTTGCCATTCTATCAACCGAACACCGCCTTGCGATGCATCAATCCGTGGCGTTGGCAGAGATTGCTAGATATCCCATGGTCTTGGGCAGCATGGCCGAATGGGATTTTTTTCGTGTATTCGTGGACGATATCTTCTCACGTGAAGGACTCGCGATCGATGTTAAATATGAGGCCTCAAATGCTCTGGGTATCCTTGGCCTGGTATCGGCAGGGCTCGGTGTTTCAGTCTACACTCAGGGTATTACACGTTTCCAGCCACGTACGATTCTGACCAAGCCCATCAGCGACACCGATGCAAAGATAACCACCCTGCTCGCATGGAATCGGGCCTACAAGACACCAGCATTGAAGAACTTTATCGAGATTGCTCAAACTTTCGCAAGCTAGGCCGAATATTAATGATGTTACAAATAATATTCGAATGGGTGGTTGGAAACTAAATGACATGGTCACATCACTAATTACCGGATGAGTTGTTGCTACCGAGAAGTTGGCAGACATTCTCTGAGTTCGTGTCAAAGAAACCCTGCTTGAAGATGGATCTCCCCTGCCCTACCGCCTCGCGATGACCAGATCGCCATTCCGCTATTTTAATAATATCGTCGGAGATCACCCAGCTCGCCGTGATGATGTATATTCGCTTCGCGCTCTCGCTGCGGAATGTCGAAGAGTCGAAGATTGGCTCCACGAGCGCCGCATTGATGTTTGCCATGAGAGCATCCGCCTATGGGTCGATCGGTTCGGCAACCTCTTCGCAAGAATAATACGCAAACGCCGATCCCATGCCTGGCGGTAAATCAAGCATTGTCGCTGGCACCTCGACGAGATGTTCGTGAAAATTGCCGGTGAAACATACTATTTATGGCGCGCTATCGATCATGAGAGCGAAGTACTCGAAGCCTATGTCACCAAAACACGCGACAAAGCCGCAGCCTTGAAATTCCTGAAGAGAGCCATGAAGCGCTATGGCAATCCAAAGACCATCGTCACAGGCGGCTTGGCGTCCTATGGCGCCGCGATGAGGGACATCGGCAATCTTGAAAAACAGCAGACAGGGCGACATCTGAACAATCGGATTGAACGTTCGTATCTGCCGTTTCGACGACAAGAACGAGCGATGCTGACGTTTTGGCGCATGCGCAACCTGCAAAAATTCGCTGCCATACATGCCTCAGTCCACGACTACTTCAGCCTCGACCGCCAGTTCTCCTCCAGATCAGTTTTCAAAGACGTCCAAAATTGGACGCCAATTCACGAGCAGGGCATGGCACTGGAGTCGGCATGACATTTCTATCGGTCGGTGGCGTCGCAGTACCGATTGCGATCTACGCCATGGCGCGGCTACCAGGCTTTCTCGCCTATCTGACCTTCGCCATCATCGGCGTGGTTCAGGTCAAATCGACCGTTGATTGACACGTCGTGACAACTGCTCTGCGTTCTCTTTCCGCTCGCTATATCGATCCACAAGGTAGTCCATGCTATCGCGCGTCAGGAGCGTGAACTTGATAAGCTCTTCCATGACATCGACGATGCGATCGTAAAAGGCAGAGGGTTTCATTCGATCGTCGTCACCGAACTCCAAGAATGCCTTTGGCGTCGAGGATTGATTCGGAATGGTGATGAGCCGCATCCAGCGACCGAGCGTGCGCAGCTGATTAACGGCATTGAAGCTCTGCGATCCACCGCTGACCTGCATGACGGCAAGGGTCTTGCCTTGCGTTGGCCGAACCGCGCCCAGGGTGAGAGGGATCCAGTCGATCTGGGATTTCATAATCCCGGTCATGGATCCATGACGCTCCGGCGAGCACCACACCATGCCTTCGCTCCACATCACCAGATCACGGAGTTCCTGAACTTTAGGATGTGATGGTTCTGCGTCGTCGGGAAGCGGCAGACCTGAGGGATTGAACGTACGCGTCTCCGCACCGAACCGATGAAGGATGCGCGCCGCCTCCTCGGTCGCGAGCCGGCTGAATGATCGTGTTCTGAGCGAGCCATACAGTAACAGAATACGTGGGGCATGAGGGCTTCGCTTTGGGTTCTGGAGCTTCTCCCGATCAATGTCCTTGAAGCAGGCGTCATCCAGATTTGGTGTCATATCAATAGGCTTAGCCAATCCGCCGTCCTTCCTCGTCATTGATGAGAGCACCGTCCTCTTTGCGGAGAGGACCGGGGGCCAATCGATCCAATAGATCAAGTACGGTTTCGCTTGGCCGACACAATCGTACACCCCTGGGCGAGCAAACGATGGGGCGATTGACCAAAACGGGATGCTCGATCATCGCTGCCAGCAAGGTGCTATCGTCGATTTCCGGATCGAGAAGGCCGAGTTCTTCGGCCGGCGACTTTGTCTCCCGCAAGGCGGACCTGGGCGTCAGATCGGCAGCGGCGAACAGCCCGAGGAGCTGTGCCTTGGTCCATCCTACCTTCAGATACTCGATGACTGTCGGCTCGAAGCCGGCAGCCTCGATGATGGCCAGCACGTTTCTCGACGTGCCGCAGTCGGGATTGTGATAGATCGCTATCGTCATGATGCACCCTTAGAAGGCTTGCAGTTGTTGTTCGGGGCGAAGGGTATCATGGACGCCACAAACCCTTTTATCCGCATCGTGTTCGATGGCGGCATCACTGACCCTTAGTGTGGGGCAAGTTTTCAACGAGCGACAATATTCATACAGTTCACATGCGAGTGGCGAAGAATGTTCGATCAATCTTGAGGCCAGCTAGCCAGCGACGATAACCCGACGACAATTCGTCCAAAAGTCGGCGGTAGGCATTCTCATCACTCTGCTTTAACCGATCTAGCGCAGCTCGAATGTCGTCGACAGTCTCGGCATAGCGTGCCTCCTTGATGGTCTCGATTTTCTTGTAGAGTTCGAGAGCCTCTTTACAGCCATGCATTTCCTCGATTTTTTTGATGCGCGATCAGGGTGCTTAAGGCCTCAAACAAGACGTCTAGCTGTTCGCCATAGCCTGCACCTTCTGCCAAAATCCGACGCTCGAGAGGACGATTTCCACGATACGACCCAGAGAACGGAAGATCCCAAAAGGTACGAGGTTCGATATCCTGACTCACATTTCCGCTTCCTGGAAAACTGAACGTCGGATGAAACCAGAGCCACGGAAACATGATAGGATCCTTCGTGTTGGGCCTAACAAGGATGGTGATTTTTCTCTCGGAGAACGGTTGCCTCACAATGCATGGCCATTGCTGCAATGCAGCATACAACTTAGCTTTCCCAACCTGCAACCTTTGCGATTGAGTTCGAGATCAAAAATCACGTTAGTTTGGGCAGGTTCACCGCCATTCAGTCTTCTGTGCACAACCATTTTATTCTTGATCGTCACCTAACCTCCCGAGCCACTTTTAAAAACAATCGCGATGCAGCTCTTCAAAATAGGCAGGCGTTGATTGCTGCCTAATGATAACCCATCATCGACTAATTCCAACTCAACGATTTTCCAATGATGGCATGGACACAACCCTCTTTAGGGCATTCTTGATGTCTGAAGACACTGCAGAAATTCGCCGCGAATCTTGCCGAGTGGCAAAGCTGCTATGCCAATTGACAACGATCAATGAACCCCAAGTCGCAACTCAAGAAAGTTGCTCTGACAAAGCTCAAGTGAGGATGCAATCAATCCGCTACAGGTATTGCTGAACGCGACGTCATACGCTTTGACCATACTTTCTGATCGACCATGACCTTGACGGTTACTGCTAAGACCAGCGCGCAAAGGGCCACTTTCGATATCGTCTCCATTGTGCCCTCAATGAGGATGGCGTGAACCACGGTGCCAATGATGATCGCCGCCGCCAAGACCGTATGACTGAGGCGCCAGGTTCGCAGGCGCAGGCGAAGCCGCTGGCGGAGTGCTGCCAAAAGGGCTGCAGCGATGATTGACCACATGGCGATCACCCCCCAGGCGGAGAACGGCGTCGGCGATCTGAATAAGAGCGCATCGATCACATCGGGCGGGCTGACTATCCAAAGGCCGCCGACATGGATCAACACGGTCAGAACCAGCGCACCTCCGGTCCAACGATGGATGCGTCGCCCGCGATGAGAAGGCAGTCCCGGCAAGTGACCGCCAATCAGCATGGGCTGAACAAGCAGGAGCCCGAGGCCGATAACGCCTGCAAACCCGGCAGCTATATAGACGGAATCGCGCCACGCAAGTAGCGGGCTTATAGCAGCAGCGGCGATCGGTACGCCAAGCGCAGTCGCAAAAGCAGCCCAGATCAGGATTATCCGGGGCCATCTCATGCCCTTGAAGCCAGCCCGTTCAGGCCGGTTGGAGAACGAAATGCGCCTCGAGGCTGGTGTCGTCGGCACTCGGCATCACGGGACGTAGAAAGACAGTTTCGAAATCGCCGCTGTCATAGGCGAGATGGCCGTGGGGTTGGCCAAAGGCGGGCACAATCTGCGGCATCTCAAGACGGAACTCACCATTCGCATCGGTCAGCGTTGCCCCGTGGCTCTGAGGTTCCCGCTCGTGGCCTTCAGTCGTGTGCGCCCATATCTGAATGCGCTGCCCCGAAAGCGGCGCCCCATCACCAGCACGGCGCACGGTGCCCGTCATCCAAAAACCCCCGCCACCGATCCGCTCCACGATAGGCGCGCCCGGGTGGTAATTGTTGGACCCGCCCCGCATCGTTTGGCTCGCTTCTAGGCCTTGCGCGTGGGCGGGCATAAGAAGACCAGCAGAAACTGTTGCAAAGGCGGCGCCGCCAACGGCCAGGAGGCTGCGGCGCTTAAGCAGAACGGTGGTCATGTCGTTTCCTCCTAAGCAGTGTTCGTTGGCTTGGTTGCTTAATATGGGCATCGGGCGGAGCAAGCACTTAGATTTAACGCGTTTGTGATCAATTCCAAGCACGGTGGCAAGATAACTTGCGAAAAGTCACTACCGTCGGGCTCCTGCCACAACGGGCCGTGCTTAATCGGATACAGGGCGTCCACCAATTCGATAGCGCAGCGTTTGCTCATTGTTGGTCACGGGGTTTATCAACACTTCACTTACATTCGCCGTACCACGCAGCCTAGCCTCTTTAGCGCCTACTGCTGACGCCATCCAAAAGACCCTCTCACGAGGACCATTTGCCGGGATACCCCGGGAGTACATTGTCAGGACGCTTAGCACCCCGCCGTTACCAGCGACGCACCGTCCGTAGGCTACTGCTGGCTGAACAACAGGTTCGCTACGCCGAATACCGCGCATGCCAATAGCCCCGATGTCAGAGACATCAGAGACATCAGGGTCAACATGCGTGTCCATCGACGCTGAACAATTATCGACCAAGCTTACGATTGTATTTCACCTTCCCAACCAATACCGCCAACCAACAAGGTCAACAGCTCAACGTCAGTTCTAAGCAAACGTCACTATTGGCGTGCCAAAGACACATCGACGTTTACTGATACCGAATGATCGGTCTGAACATTGACGAGCTGCTTAGATGATCGAACGGTCTTACGTTCAATCGCAGCTCGGCGATCGCTAATGATAGCGATAGGGCTTAAGATCTTTTTCAAGATCTTCGGGAAAGGATTAGGGACCTTTCCAGGATTCTCAAACTTCTGGTACAGGATTGCACAAGCAATCCTTGGACATCTTTAAAGTACCCTGCGTCCTTCAGACAACCAAGAACCATACCAAAAAGTTGAGTGATCCAACTCTTGGTCCATTCTAGTCTCTGAAAATTTTCTTGGATTTTCAAAGACTTAGGTCGTGAGACACAACCTCTGGTCGCGATGGCATCCCCAACGGGAATCGAACCCGTGTCTCCACCTTGAAAGGGTAGTGTCCTAACCGCTAGACGATGGGGACAAACGCCATGTTATGCATTTAAACGTCAGCTCGAGCAAAATCAATAGGAAGTGGCTTTGGCGTTGCTGATTTATGGATGGCGTTGATTTGAGGCGTCAGGCCGGGGCGGCGTCTTCGATTTGGAAGCCGACGCGGCGTTTGCCTTGCCAGCTGTCGGTCTTGACCTTGCCGGCGAGATGGACGGGTTTGTCGCCGAGATTGAGGAGGGCTTCGCCAAGGGGCTGATCCGCGATGCGAAAGGCAACACCGCGCAGGCTCGCACCGTGTTGGTCGCCGATCCGGCAATCCAGGTGGTTTTCGCCGATCCGCCTGACCTGATAGAGCTTGACAGAGGATAGCCAGAGCCTGGGTTCGGGATTGCCGCGTCCGAACGGGGCGAGGCGGTTGAGGGCATCGCCGAGATCTAGGGTCAGGCTGCTGGGCTGCAGTTCGGCATCCAAGTGCAGCCTCGATGGCGGAGGTACTCCCGGGCCCCAGCTGGTCAGCATGCGCGCGGTTAAAAAATCCCGAAAGGCATCGACCTTGCCGGCTTCGATGGTCAGGCCAGCCGCCATGGGATGCCCTCCCCCTTTTTCCAAGAGGCCTTCCTGCCTGGCGGCGATGACCGCGGCACCAAGATCGAAGCCCTTGATCGAGCGTCCGGACCCCTTGCCGATCCCCTCCTCATCCAGACCGATCACGATGGCCGGTCGGTGATAGCGTTCGACCAGGCGCGAGGCGACAACGCCGACCACGCCGGGCGACCACTCCTCCGCGGCGACTACCAGAACGGGGCCGTCGGCGACGGCAGGCTCGACTTGGCGAAGCGCTTCGCTCAGGACGTTCTTTTCGATACGGCGGCGTTCGTGATTGAGGGCATCGAGCTGGGCAGCGATGGTGGTAATCTCAGTCGGATCATCGCCGGTCAGAAGATGGGCGCCTAGAGAGGATTGCCCGGTCCGCCCGCCGGCATTGATCCGGGGACCGAGCGCAAAGCCGAAATGAGAAGCTTCCGAAACCGCACCAAGCTTGGCGACCTCGGTCAAGGCTTTCATGCCCGGATTGGTGCTGCGTGCTGCGACTTTCAGGCCTTGGGCGACCAACGCCCGGTTGATACCGTTCAACGGCACCAGATCGCAGACGGTACCAAGCGCCACCAGGTCCAGCCACTGTCGAAGATCGGTCTCACCGGCGGCGGCGAGTCGCCCGCGTTTTCTTATTTCCCGATTCAAGGCAACGCAAAGCATGAAGGAGACGCCGACCGCCGCAAGATCGCCAAGCGGGCTTTCCTGATCCTGGCGATTAGGATTGATCACGGCGAGTGCTTCCGGGAGGCGCGGCTCGGCTGCGTGATGATCGACAACGATCACCTCATGACCGCCGGTGGCGGCCGCTGACAAAGCTTCGAAAGCCGTCGTTCCGGCATCCAGAACCACCACGAGCCGGCACCCCTGCTCCTCCAGCCGGGCGAAGGCTTTGGGATTGGGACCGTAGCCCTCATCCAGGCGATCCGGGATATCGATCGCCACATTCGCCCCAAGGGCGCGGAGATGACGTGCGAGTAAGGCGCAAGAGGTCGCGCCATCAACATCATAATCAGCAAGAATGCCGATCGGCTCGCCATCATCCAACGCATCGGCAAGCCGCCTGACCGCCTCATCCATGCCTAGAAGATGGGACGGGTCAGGCATGAAATCCCGAAGCTTCGGTTCGAGAAAGCCAGGTACCTCCTCCAAATCAAAGCCCCGCGCGACCAGGATGCGCCCAACCAGTTCCGGCAAATCCAAACGCTGGCTGATCGACAAAGCCAGCCCCGGATCGACAGCCCGAAGCTCCCAAGCACGCCCACTAAACGACTCCAGCGCCGGCGCGGCCGGCTCGTCGACTTGGTTGAGCGCTGCTTTCATCACGTTGGCGTCCCTCCGGTGCTTTCCGGCGCGTTAGCTTGTTTCAGAGCTGCTTACCGTAACGCCAGCAGCTCCCTTTATGGTTCATCGGCAGACCGGCCTACGGTCACCGGTTGAAGTGAGGGACGACGCCTAACTTGGTCTTGAGATGGTGCTCGGCTTGGATTTGGCGGACTGTGCCGGTTTTGGAGCGCATCACGATGCTGTCCGTGGTGATGCCGCCGGGAATACGACGAACGCCTTTCAGCATGGTGCCGTCGGTCACACCGGTTGCTGCGAACATGACATCACCGCTTGCGAGATCGTGGAGATGGTAGATGCGCTCGAGATCGGTGACACCCATTCGGGTTGCACGCGCTTTCTCGTTGTCGTTGCGGAACATGAGCTTGCCCTGCATCTGGCCGCCGATTGAGCGCAGGGCAGCAGCTGCGAGCACACCTTCGGGTGCGCCGCCGCTGCCCATATAGATGTCGATGCCGCTGTCCGCACGCGATGTTGCGATCACACCGGCAACATCGCCATCGCCGATCAGGCGGATACGTGCGCCGGTGGCGCGCACAGCAGCAATTAGCTCTTGATGCCGTGGGCGATCCAGGATCAGCACCACCAGGTCGTTGATCTCGCATTGTTTGGCCTCGGCCAAGCGGCCAAGATTTTCGGCAGGTGGCGCTGCGATATCTAAGAGGCCATCCGGCAAACCGGCGCCGACGGCGATCTTGTCCATATAGGTATCAGGTGCGTTCAAGAAGCCGCCTGCCGCCGCAAAGGCGATGCAGGCGATGGAATTCGGCCCGCCGGTTGCAGTGATCGTAGTGCCTTCCAGCGGATCGAGCGCGATATCCACCTTGGGCCCGTCACCGGTGCCGACCTTTTCGCCGATATAGAGCATCGGTGCTTCGTCACGCTCACCCTCGCCGATCACCACCGTACCGTCGATATCCAAGACGTTCAGCGCAGAGCGCATCGCATCAACCGCGGCCTGGTCGGCTGCTTTTTCATCGCCACGCCCCATCCAGCGCATGCTAGCGATCGCCGCGACCTCCGTGACTCGGACGGCTTCGAGGGCAAAATTGCGATCTTCGCTCTGATAATTGGTCATCTCGTCGGCTCTCCAAGTCTTGTCAGCTGATTAGGTCTTCAAAATGCTACGTCGACCCCGGTACCGGTGGCACCTAAAGGGCTTCGATGCGGATCATGCGTGGTGGCTCGAGCACAACGTCTAGCGCATCGATACGCCTGAGCACATCGATCATGTCTGCTTCGGTGGTCTGATGGGTGGTCAGCACGATCGGCACCGGTTCACCCGGGTTTCTAGCACGCTGGATAAGCGCCTCGATCGAGACGTTATGGTCGCGCATCAAGGCGGAAACATCAGCGAGAACGCCTGGCTGATCGAGCACCATCAAGCGGATATAGTAAGCGCCCTGATGGCGGCCCATATGCGCCTTGGGCAGCCGTTCAAGGCGATCCACGGGTAAGGAAAACACAGGCGGCACGGCACCACGGGCGAGATCAGCGATATCGGCGACAACGGCACTTGCTGTCGGGCCGGCCCCTGCGCCGCGCCCGGAGTGTAGCGTGGTATCCACCTGATCGCCCTCGGCCACCACAGCGTTGAAGACGCCCTCGATCTGGCTGATCGGCGTGCCGATCCTAACCATCGCCGGATGCACCCGCTGTTCCAGGCCATAGGCCGTTTTGCGCGCCACGCCGAGAAGCTTAATGCGGTAGCCCATCTCATTGGCAAAGGCGATGTCCTGGGCGCTAACATGTCGAATACCCTCGATATGGACGGCATCGAAATCGGGGTAACAGCCAAAGGCCAAAGCAGCGAGAAGGGCGAGTTTGTGCGCGGCATCAACGCCATCGATATCGAAGGTCGGATCGGCCTCCGCATAGCCCAGCGCCTGGGCTTCATCGAGCACCTCTGCAAAGCCGCGGCCGGTTTCGCGCATGCTAGTGAGGATGTAATTACAGGTGCCATTCAAGATGCCGTAGACGCGGGTGATGTCGTTAGCGGCCAAGCCCTCGCGCAGTGCCTTGACGATGGGGATGCCGCCGGCAACCGCCGCTTCATAACCGATCGTCGTGCCATTGGTTTCGGCGAGACGGGCGAGCTCAGTGCCGTGATGCGCAAGCAAAGCCTTGTTCGCCGTGATCACCGCCTTGCCGGCCGAAAGGGCTTCTCGCGTCAGATCGAGAGCAGTCCCTTCGGAGCCACCGATCAACTCGATCACCGCATCGATTTCAGGATCTGCGGCCAAGGCCAGGGGGTCGTCATACCACCGCAGCCCCTCAAGATCGACGCCGCGATCACGGCTCTTGTCCCGCGCCGAGACGGCCTTCACGAAAATCTCACGACCAGCGCGCGCGGCAACAAGGTCGCCATTTTCGCTGAGGAGCCGAACCACGCCGGCACCTACCGTGCCCAAGCCCGCAATACCGATGGTAAGAGGTGCTGCCATGATTATGCCACCGCTTGTTTGGCCTGACCGGCCCCGGTCTCGCGACCCAGAAAGTTCTTGATATTGCGCACTGCCTGACGGATGCGATGCCGATTCTCGACCAAGCCGAGGCGCACATAGCCCTCGCCATATTCGCCAAAGCCGATGCCAGGGGCGACGGCCACCTCAGCTTCGGTCAGGAGAAGCTTGGAGAATTCCAGCGAGCCTAGATTGTGGAAACGTTCTGGAATCGGCGCCCAGACGAACATGGTTGCCGGCGGGGATGGCACCTGCCAGCCCGAAGCCGCTAGGCCTTGAACCAGGACGTCACGCCGCTCCCTGTAGCGATTTCTGATCTCACCGATGCATGATTGATCGCCGTTCAAGGCTTCAGTCGCCGCGACCTGGATCGGGGTGAAGGCGCCGTAATCCAGATAGGACTTGATCCGCGCCAAAGCATCAATCAGGAGGCGGTTGCCTTGCGCGAACCCCATGCGCCAGCCTGGCATGTTGTAGGTCTTGCTGAGCGAGGTGAATTCCACGGCAACATCTTTAGCCCCCTCCACCTGCAGGATCGATGGCGGCGCCTTGTCATAGAAAATCTCGGCATAAGCAAGATCCGAGAGGATGAAAATCTCATGCTTGCGGGCAAAGGCGACGACCTCTCTATAGAAATCAAGATCGACCATCAGTGCTGTTGGGTTGGATGGGAAATTCAAGACCATTGCTGTTGGCGGTGGTACGGAATGCTGTACCGCATGAGCGAGTTCCGACATAAGGTCGGTCTTGGGCGTCACCGCCACATGGCGGATCGAAGCACCGGCGATGATGAAGCCATAAGCATGAATGGGATAAGACGGATTGGGTGCCAGGATCACATCACCTGGTGCGGTGATCGCCTGGGCGAGATTGGCGAGGCCTTCTTTTGAGCCCAGGGTCGCGATGATTTCGGTCTCGGGATCGAGCGTCACGCCGAACCTGCGCTCATAGTAAGCGGCCTGGGCGCGGCGCAATCCTGGAATGCCCTTGGATGTAGAATAGCGATGGGTCTTCGGGTTAGCCACCGCCTCGATCAGCTTATCGACCACCGGCTGTGGTGTGGGTTGATCGGGGTTGCCCATGCCAAAATCGATGATGTCGTGGCCGGCCGCTCGCGCTTTTGCCTTCATCGCATTCACTTCGCTGAACACATAGGGGGGCAAACGGCGGATACGGTGAAACTGCGGCTCACGCATCGATCAATCCTCTGGCTGGTGCTGATCCACACCCGAAAGTGAGTTCAAAATCTTGCCTGCGGGATGTGTAGCACAAACTGAGATGATGCCAATCCACGATGCCCCCTAAGGGGCAAAGAGGTAACAAAGGATCGCTGCGCAAGACGCCATGTCGGCCTCTACCTCACGCCTCAACGAAACTTAGGGGTCGATCCGGCGGTGATCGGTCTCCGCTCTTATTCCTCGGAGTCATTCTCGGCTTTCAAGAGCAGCTCCACCTGATCAGCCTGGCGGTTAACCAGAATGTCATACTCGATCAAATCCGCGGTCGCGCCTAAACGAACCAAAGCGAGGCCAACGCCTCTTGCCCGCTCCATGGCGAGGCTGCCGACGGCTGCCTGGCTGATGATAAAAAGTTTACCGCCATTCGCCTTAGCATCCGCCAACATGCCCTCAAGCCGCTCTTCAAGGCCATCAGGTAGAGCGATCGACTCCGGTGGGTAGTTGATCAGCTCACGATCAAGAAGGCTGGGATCTTGATTTTTTGCGAGATCGACGGTTGGCGCCGGTGGCTTCTTATCTGAGACATCTTTCTTCGCCTCCTCCAGATCTCTCGCCGCCAACTCTTCTTCTTTTTGTGACTTCGTTTCCGACTCCTCAGTCTCGGTTTTCTGAACCTCAGTTGTCTGGGTCTCAGTCTCCTGAGCGTCGGATTCCTGCGTCTTGGCCTGCTGCTCGTCGGATTTCTGGACCTCAGTTTTCTGGGTCTCAGTCTCCCCTGCCTTGGTCTCACCCACCATGCTGGTCTGTTCGGACTCGCGTTTGGGGCGCTCTCGGGGGAAAATCACAGTATTCGGTTCGCGTTGCACCGGTTTGAAAGCGGGTACGGGCGTGCGGTTGAAATTGAAGGCAAAGTCGTTTCGCACGATGCGCAGATCTTTCTCCACATCGGGTCTCGACTTCGGCAGCCGCGGCCTCTCTTCGATGGGCTCCTGCAAGGCCTCCGCCTCATAGGAAAGTGACTTTCGCGCTCGTGGCGACCTATCTTCGGGTTGGCGATCGGCGCGAAGGAGGTTGACCAGACGATCGAATGAGCTGGTGATCCCCAGCCCCTCTCCACCATCGATATCCTCGCTCTCCACCTTCTCGCTGCCGGCTGCTGGCGAGGATGGATTTGACCCCGCCGCTTCGCCCGATCTGCTGGCAGGGTCTTTGGCAGCTTGCTCGCCTTCCGGCGGCGAAGTCGGCTCGGCGGTCTGGCCGTCTTCGACGTCGGCTACAGAGACATCGCTCGATGAAGATGCGCTTTCCTCATCAAGACAAGCGCTGGACCAGGCGACCATCCAGCCGAGATAAGAGCAAAAAAAGCCGGGCTCGCTGGCCGCGAGGCGAATGGCCGTCCCGGTCGGTTCCTGACGAAGAATAGCTGGCGCAAAAGCCGCTAGGATCAGTGGCTCACCCATGACTCGCCAGGATTGGACCTCCGGCTTATCAGTGTCTTCGGATGTCGGCAGCTCTTGATCGGAAAGCCCCTCGCCTTCCGGGCGCACCTCATTCGGAAACTCCTCGACAATGAAGGGCGCGGTTTCATTCTTCAACCGGCGGATGAAGTCGTTTAGCGTGCCATCGTCAAACTGGGTGCGATCCTGAAAGGCGCGATTCGGGTCATTCTCCGCTGTAAGCTCTGGAGTCTGCTCGTTAGTCGGCAGATCCCTGACGATCTCCCCAGCACGGTCTTCGGTCAACGTTGGCGCTGCCGCCGGCGGAATATCGCTCAATCCGCTTCGATGCCGTACAACCGAACGCCTATGCCTTGCATGATCACGGTCCTTGACGAGATCGCGCAGGATAGCGCGGCGTTCCTCAAGCGGGGAGGCCGGGTCCTTCGGCGTTTCGATGGTTCGGAGATCCGGATAATCGGTGAATGGCCCCTGCTGACAAGCCGACAAAGCCGCCAGCAAAGCGAGAAACGCCAACGCTTGCCCGACCCACAACGTAATGGCACGACGTCGGTCGCCACACCGTCTAGTGACGCCCAAGAAAACGTCTTCGCAGTTGCTCGAACGCCTTTGCGCCCAAAGCCCATCCGAGATCGGCGGCTCGTTTCTGTTCATCAACTCCGCCACGGCTCGTATCACAACCATCAAGTAAAGGCCGATAGGATATGCTGTTAACGTCGGAGCTTAACCCTATCCCTCAGGAGAGCAAGTCAGCAACGGATGGAAGCAATATATTTTACACCAAGCCACCGAAACAGGCAGCTTTGGCCGTCGGCAACAGGCAAAAGAAAGGCGGCAACAGGCCTGGACGGCATCACAAGAGCACGTTTTGATCGACAACTGGGTAGCATGTCGAAGACAAAAAGACCGCGTAAGTCCTCTCAAGATAACGTGAGCAACCGGCGAAAAACACGATCCGACCTATTCCAAAGCGTCGAGAAACGCTTAGATGTCGAGAAACCCTGACTGGCGAGAATGAAGGAAAAGACATGCTCATCAAGCAACGACGTGGCTGGGAATTGCCCGAGAGTGCGGCGACGCCCGAAGGGGTCTTTTTGGCAAGGCGCCAGTTTCTAAAAGGTGCTGCCTCCAGTGCTGCGATGCTCGCAGGCGGCATGGCCGGCATCAACCGAGCTTTCGCCAATGAGGATGACCCGACCGCCGACCTCTATCCGGTCGATCGGAACCCCACTTATGTTCTTGATGACAGATGGCCCGAGCCAACGCCGGAAGATCTCGCTACGACCTATAACAATTTCTACGAATTCGGATCCCACAAGCAGATTGCCGCCGCAGCCCAGAGCCTGAAGATTCGTCCCTGGACGGTGATTATCGATGGCTATGTCGAAGAGGCGATGACAGTCGATGTCGATGACCTGATCAGGAAAATGCCCTTGGAAGAGCGGGTTTATCGCCATCGCTGCGTCGAAGCCTGGTCGATGGCTGTTCCCTGGAGCGGTTTTCCGATGAAAGCCTTGGTCGACTTCGCCAAACCTACCAGTAGTGCCAAATATATCCGTATGGAAACCTTCCATGATCCGGAGATGGCGAGCGGCCAGAGCCAGTACTGGTATCCCTGGCCTTATATCGAGGGGCTGACCATCGAGGAAGCGACCAACGAACTCGCCTTTATCGCAACAGGGCTCTACGGAAAACCAATCCCTAAGCAAAACGGTGCCCCGCTACGCCTGGCCGTTCCTTGGAAATACGGGTTCAAGTCGATCAAGTCCCTCGTCCGCTTCAGCTTTACCGATGAACGTCCGGTGAGTTTCTGGGAAGAGAGCCAGGGTGCTGAATACGGATTTTGGGCCAATGTGAACCCCGAGGTTGATCATCCCCGCTGGAGCCAGGCGACAGAACGGCCGCTTGGCGGCAACGAGAAGATCCCCACCCTGCTCTATAATGGCTACGAAGAATTCGTCGCCGATCTCTATAAGGACCTGCAGGACGAGCCCCTCTTCATGTGAATTTCGGGTCATTCTTAGGTAATGTGGAGACGAGACTGAATTCTACACTGAATTTTTGTGACTTGACCCTGCCTCATCCCTGCCATAAAAAAAAAGCCGGGCACAACGGCCCGGCGGAGCTAATCAGGGAGGCTTAACGTCTGGGAGACGTGAGGGCCTAGGCCCTCAAAACTTCAGGCATCGCGCCTGAAGGGGAGGAGGATTATCCTTCCGAAGAAGGAGATCAACTCCAGACAGCAGCGACGAAACCGAAGTTCATGTCTTATGCTGCACTGCAATATCTACCTTATAGTTTCCCTTTTGACCAGTCCATTCTTGCATAAAAGCTATGCATTTCTGCCTTATGGTCAGATGACAGGCAATTGCTGAACTAGGGCATGTCCGCATGAGGTTTACGCGGTACCAGCCCTTTCCCCGCAATGTCCCACCATATTGAATGGGGCGCCCACAGCGAGTGGCCCAGCTGGGGAGGAAGATTGGCGGTGAATGATCGGGAATGCCCCACGAAGGCAAAAAAAGCCGGGCACAAAGGCCCGGCGGAGCTAATCAGGGAGGCTTAACGTCTGAGAGACGTGAGGGCCTAAGCCCTCAAAACTTCAGGCATCGCGCCCGAAGGGAGGAGGATTATCCTTCCGAAGAAGGAGATCAACTCCAAACAGCAAAGACGAAACCGAAGTTCATGTCTTATGCTGCATTGCAATATCTACCTGATCATTTCCCTCTTGACCAGCCCATTCTTGCATAGAAGCTATGCATTTTTAAGTTCTGGTTAAATAATAGGCAATTGCTTAACCAGAAAGCAAAAAAAAGCCGGGCACAACGGCCCGGCGGAGCTAATCAGGGAGGCTTAACGTCTGGGAGACGTGAGGGCCTAGACCCTCAAAACTTCAGGCATCGCGCCTGAAGGAGGGGGACAACTCCTCAGGGAAGGAGAAACGTCCCCTGCAACAGAGGCTGGCTCCGAAGAGCTGCACTCACGTTGCGAACTCTTATGTAGAGGTTAACCCAGCAAGAAACCAGAGCTTGTATGCATAGCTGCCATGCGTGAATGTGGGTCTGTGTTTTTGGCGCAACAGTTGAGTTACCAGACCTGCTGCTCGCCCATCTTGCGTAGCAAGAAATCACGAAAGACGCCGATTCGCGCGGAAGAACGCATCTCTTCGGGGTAGACGAAGAAAACGTCGAAGCTTGGACCTTCGAGTTGAGGCAGCACTCTCACCAGCCTATTTGATATAGTGCCGAGATAATCGGGCAAGGAAGCCACACCTGCCCCTTTCTGGGTCGCGCGCAGCATGCCGAAAACATTGTTGATCAATAAAGAGGGTTCTCGGGGCTGACGCGGATCGTCGTCGTCACGTCCCGCTTCGAGAATCCAGTTCAAGCTAGGCACTGGCGGCGGCGTCGTGCCGGTGCCGTAAACGATCAGCCGATGTCGGTCCAGGTCGTCCGTTGTCTCCAACGGTAACGCCGTCTCCAGATAGCGGGGTGAGGCGTAGAGATGGGTATGGGCGGTGCGCAGCTTCTTCTGGATGAGATCGGGCTTGCTGGGCGGTGTCAGCCGAATGGCGACGTCCGCCTCGCGCATGCCAAGATCGAGTTCGATGTCTAGCACCATGAGATCGATAGTGATGTCAGGATAGAGGTCCAGGAATTCCTTGAGATGGCTGGTCAGCCAGAACGACCCAAAGCCCTGATTGGCGGTTACGCGAAGATGACCAGCGGGTTCCCCTTTGGTTTCGCTCATCAGGCTGGTCGCGGCTGCTAATTTGCTCGCAACGGCCTTAGCACTATCCAGCAGTAATTCGCCTTGCTCGGTCAGCACCAGACCGCGAGCATGGCGATGGAACAAGGGGGTTCCCAAGTCTTCTTCGAGAGCACCGATCTGCCGGCTGATTGCCGATTGGCTGAGATGCAAGCTTTCCGCTGCGCGGGTAAAGCTGCCAGCCTCGGCCACGCCGTGAAAAACCCGGATACGATCCCAATCCTGCAATGGCATCCCGTTCTCCTCAGTCAGCCCCGCCAGCTGCAGCCTGCTGAACTGAGGGTGCTGCCGCTTCAAGGTCAGCCAGAAACTTCTCGGCCTCGAGAGCTGCCATGCAGCCTGTGCCAGCTGCAGTCACCGCTTGTCGATAGATACTATCTTGAACGTCGCCAGCAGCAAACACGCCGGGCACATTGGTCGCCGTGCTGTCGGGCTTGGTCTGGACGTAACCATGCTCGTCCATGTCGATCTGCCCCTTGAACAAGCTGGTCGCGGGGTCATGGCCGATCGCGATGAAGACACCATCGACATTGACGGTCTGCTCAACCCCGGTTTTAGCATTCTTGACCCGAACACCTGTAACCCCAAGCGGCTCGCTCTCACCCAGGACCTCTTCCACCACATGGTCCCAGAGAACCTCGATCTTGGGGTCGTTCAAAAGGCGGTCTTGGAGCACCTTTTCGGCCCTCAGCTCATCGCGCCGGTGGATCAGCGTGACCTTGCTCGCGAGCTTGCTCAGATAGTTCGCCTCCTCAACCGCGGTGTTCCCACCGCCCACCACGGCGACGGGCTTTTCCCGATAGAAAAAGCCGTCACAGGTCGCACAGGCCGAGACCCCGAAGCCGGAAAATTTCTGCTCGCTCTCAAGCCCGAGCCAGCGCGCCTTGGCGCCAGTGGCCAGAACTACGGCATCGGCCAGGTAAATATCCCCGCTATCGGCAACACAGCGATAAGGCGCTTGGCTGAAATCCACCGAAGTCACCAGATCATTGATGATCTCAGCACCGCAGTGGGTCGCCTGTCCCTCCATCTGCTCCATCAACCAAGGGCCTTGGATGACATCGGCGAAGCCCGGATAGTTCTCGACATCCGTGGTGATGGAGAGCTGGCCACCGACCTGCAGCCCCTGGAGCAGCACCGGTGCCAGGTTCGCGCGCGCCGCATATACGGCCGCGGTATAGCCGGCAGGGCCGGATCCGATGATTAAGAGCTTAACAGAGCGCGTTTCGGCCATGGTTGGTTCCGTTTCGTGATGTCAAAGATTATCTAAGGTGCTATGGCCTCGGATACTACCGGGCCAAGGCTTAAAGCGCCGTCTGGTCGCATAAAAAGCTGTTTGATCGACGCCGCGACCGCGTTGGCGGGGTTTTCGGGCGGCGCATCAACCTCGAACCATGGCGAGCCGAGCGGCTTCAAACAGCCATGCTCAGCGAAACGCCGATGCAGGAGCTCGAATTTTTCCGGAATACCGGCAGTGGGTGAATGCAAGAATACCGGCTTACCGATAGCGCAAGCTTCCGTGCACATCGAGGCCGAATCGGCACTGACCACGATCGCATCGGCATAGCCGAGGATGCCGAGATAGGGATTATCGCTTCCGGGCTGCCAGCGATGGAACAGATGCGGGCCGTCCAGCGCGCCAGCAATGGCTTCCGCACAAAGCTGGCCGGTCCGCCGGCTGGTGGTCACGAAAAGGCTTCCGCCTCGCTTGGAAGCGAGCGCTGACGCCCCTTTGATCAAGGAAACGGCATCATCGGGCGTGAAGGCCACATGTTTGCTGGTACCACCAACAAGGCAGCCGATATAAGGCTTCGGCAAGTCAGCGACACGTGGAGCAAGGGCAGCCGACGCCTCCCGTAAAAGCGTTGGCGTGATCCGATGAGGCGGGCCGAAGGTACGCATGATCTGAGGATGATCGGGAACCCGATCATGTTCCGGAACAGCGATCAGATCGAAATCGTCAGCGCTACCCGGCCACATCAGCTGCACCAGCCGAAGATCTGGGTTCTGCTCTTTCAACCATCGACCGATAGGGGCCGTCCTCCTGCCGGCACCGATCACAAGATCGGGCCAGGGTGGTGTCAGCGCATCACGGCTCGCCGAAGTGATACCCGACAGATTGGCGGGCCAAAGCCAGTTCGGCAGCCGCGCCATCGGGCCGTAATCCAACGATTTCACCTGGAACGGCTCACCAAGCGCCTCGGCAAGACCAAGCGCTTGATTGACGTTGCCTGGGCGATCATCGGCCAGCATCCAGATGCGAGGCGATCCGATCGCCCCCCATCCTCGTTGGGCTGAAGGCTGCTCAGGCATGGCTGCCCCTGCAGCTATTGCGTGATGAGTTTGCCCGGATAGCTGACATCCAAGACTTCGAAATAGCGTGTGCCCCGGGGTGTCGTGACCTCCACCGTGTCGCTCGCTTCCCGCCCGATCAGTGCTCGGCCAAGCGGTGCGGTTACCGACAATAAGCCACTTTGAATATCAGCCTCTTCGGGGCCTACGACCTGATAGACGACCTCGTCATCGGTTTCCTCATCGACCAGCTTGACCTGCGCGCCGAATTTCACGGTTGCGCCCTCCTGCTGGCTGATATCGATCACTTCGGCTCTGGATATCTTGTCCTCAAGCTCCAGAACGCGCCCCTCGATGAAACTCTGGCGCTCGCGAGCGGCATGGTACTCTGCATTTTCAGACAGATCTCCATGCTCACGCGCCTCAGCAATCGCTTTGATTACGGCCGGGCGTTCGTCATACTTCAAACGCTTCAGCTCTTCCTCGAGCCGCTCTCTGCCACCCGAGGTCATCGGAATTCTATCTGTCATAGATGACCATCACATAATAAAGAAAGGCACCCTCAAGGTGCCCACATGGGCGCGACCGTTTCACGCCCCTTAACCTAATAATAGGATTGTAACGGCGTAACTTCAAGCATCTGTGTCGATGAACTGGTCATTGCGCCCACAGCGGCTTTAGCACCGGCCATGGTTGTGCAATAGGGAACACGGTGCTTGAGAGCGGCCTGTCGAAGGGTGTAGCTGTCGCGAATCGCGTTCTCGCCCTCGGTGGTATTCAAGACAAAAGCAACCGCCCCGCCCTGGATCAAATCGACCACATGAGGGTGCCCTTCATAGACCTTGTTGATGACCCCGACATCCAAACCGTTGGCCTGCAAAAAACCAGCCGTGCCCTTGGTCGCCAAAAGCTTGAAACCGTTCGCCAACAGATCATGGCCGAGCGACGCCGTTGCCTGCTTGTCACGATCGCGCACCGAGATGAACACAGTGCCATAATCGGGCAATGCGGATCCCGCAGCGAGCTGGGATTTAGCAAAGGCAGTGCCGAAATCCCGATCCAGCCCCATCACCTCGCCCGTAGATTTCATCTCCGGGCCGAGAAGGAGATCGACGCCGGGAAAACGCGTGAACGGAAAGACCGCCTCCTTGACAGCAACATGGCCCAACCTCTTGTTTTTCAAGCCGAAACTGGAAAGCGGCTCCCCAGCCATCACCCGTGCCGCGATCTTCCCGATGGGATGTCCGATGGTCTTGCCGACAAACGGCACAGTGCGCGACGCACGCGGGTTCACCTCGATGATGTAGACGTCATTGTCTTTGACCGCCATCTGCACATTCATCAGGCCGCGCACGCCGAGCGCTCTTGCCAGCATCTCGGTCTGCCGCTCGATCTCCGCAATCGTCTCATCAGACAGCGAATAAGGCGGCAGCGAACAAGCGCTATCCCCGGAATGCACGCCGGCCTCTTCGATATGCTCCATCACACCGGCGACAAACACACCCTCATCATCGGCAAGGCAGTCGATATCGACCTCGACTGCATCCTCTAGATAGCGATCGATCAGGATCGGTCCGAGCGAGGTATATTCCGCTGCATTGGCCATGAAATGGCGAAGCTCGTTCAAGTTATGCACGATGCGCATCGCACGGCCACCGAGCACATAGGACGGTCGGATGACCAGAGGAAAACCGATGGTTTCAGCTTTAACTTCAGCTTCTTTAGCGTTGAAACAAATAGCGTTTTCAGGCTGACGCAGACCGAGTTCCTGCAACAATTTTTGAAAACGCTCCCGGTCCTCTGCCAGATCGATGGCATCGGAGGAGGTGCCGAGAATGGGAATACCGACCGCGTTCAAGGCACCCGCCAGCTTTAGCGGCGTCTGGCCGCCAAGCTGCACGATCACGCCTTTGAGTGTGCCCCTGGCTTTTTCAACCTTGAGCACGGCAAGAACGTCTTCGGCCGTCAGCGGTTCGAAGTAAAGCCGGTCAGCAGTGTCGTAATCGGTCGACACGGTTTCAGGGTTGCAGTTGATCATGATCGTCTCGAAGCCTGCATCCTCAAGCCCCATGGTCGCATGCACGCAACAGCAATCGAATTCGATCCCCTGTCCGATCCGGTTCGGCCCGCCGCCGAGGATGACCACCTTCTCCCGCTCCGATGGCCAGGCTTCGCATTCAGCTGGCTCATCATCGCCGGACCCGGTCTCGTAGCAGCTATAGAGATAGGGCGTCTGCGCCTCAAACTCGGCGGCACAGGTGTCGATCCGTTTGAAGACCGGATGAACGCCAAGTATCTCCCGAAGTGCGATCACCTCGGTTTCGCTCCCCCCCACCAGGCTCGCGAGCCTGGCATCGGAAAAACCCATCGACTTCAGCTGCAGGAGCGAGGCTCGATCCTTGGGCAAGCCATCTTGGGCAAGCCGCTTCTCTGCGGCGACCAGCTGCTCTATCTGCTGCAAGAACCAAGGCTCATAACGCGACGCCGCATGGATCTGATCGCGCGCAAGACCGCCCCGAAACGCCTGCGCGATCACCCGAAGCCGCTCTGGCGCGGCGCGCTTTAGCGCTGCCATCAAGGTGTCCTTCGACCATCCCTCGCCCTCGTTATCGACCTCGATCTCATCCAGGCCATCAAGCCCGGTTTCGAGCGAACGGAGCGCCTTTTGCAGACTTTCCTGGAAGGTCCGGCCAATCGCCATCGCCTCGCCCACCGATTTCATCGAGGTGGTCAGCGTCGGATCGGTTTCCGGGAATTTCTCGAAGGTGAAACGCGGGATTTTGGTGACGACATAGTCGATGGTCGGCTCAAAGGAAGCCGGTGTGCAGCCGGTGATCTCATTGGTGATCTCATCCAGCGTATACCCGACGGCCAGCCTCGCTGCGACCTTGGCGATCGGAAAGCCTGTTGCCTTGGAGGCCAGTGCTGAAGAGCGCGACACCCTGGGGTTCATCTCGATGATCACCAGGCGGCCGTCATCGGGGTTGACCGCAAACTGAACGTTGGACCCACCGGTATCGACCCCGATCTCGCGCAAAACCGCAATCGAGGCATTGCGCATATGCTGGTATTCCTTGTCGGTCAGGGTCAGCGCCGGTGCCACAGTAATACTGTCGCCGGTATGAACACCCATCGGGTCCACATTCTCGATCGAGCAAATGATGATGCAATTGTCGGCGGGATCCCTAACCACCTCCATCTCATATTCTTTCCAACCGAGGACGCTCTCCTCGACCAGAACCTCGCTGATCGGCGAAGCATCGAGCCCGGCATGGACGATGCGCTCAAAATCGCCCTGATCATAGGCGATGCCGCCACCGGTACCGGCAAGCGTGAAGGATGGGCGGATGATGGCCGGAAGACCGATATCGCCGATGATGGCACTCGCTTCTTCCATATTGCGCACCACAGCGCTTTTCGGCAGTTCCAGGCCGATCTTGGTCATCGCCTCCCGGAAAAGTTGGCGATCCTCGGCCTTGGCGATGGCGTCCTTATTGGCCCCGATCAGCTCGACCCCGAAACGCTCAAATGTGCCATCCTCGGCAAGCGCCATGGCGATATTGAGCGCCGTTTGCCCGCCCATCGTCGGCAAACAGGCATCTGGACGCTCTTTTTCGATGATCTTGGCGACCATTGCAGGCGTGATCGGCTCGACATAGGTCGCATCCGCCAATTCCGGATCGGTCATGATCGTTGCCGGATTGGAATTCACCAGAATGACGCGAAAGCCCTCATCCTTCAGGGCTTTGATCGCCTGGGTCCCGGAATAGTCGAATTCGCAGGCCTGACCGATCACGATCGGGCCGGCACCGATCACCAAAATCGACGAGATATCACTTCTTTTAGGCATCTTAGCTACGCTCAATCAGCTGAAGGAAACGATCGAACAGATAAGCACTGTCCTCCGGTCCGGGTGCGGCCTCGGGATGATATTGAACGGAAAACACCGGCTTTTCCTTGACCTGCAGCCCTTCGAGCGAGCCATCGAACAGCGAGATATGGGTCGCCTCGACCCCGTCTGGCAAGCTGTCCTTGTCGACCGAGAACCCGTGGTTCTGGCTGGTGATTTCGACCTTGCCGGTGGCGAGGTCCTTAACAGGATGATTGGCGCCATGATGGCCAAACTTCATTTTTTCCGTACCGGCACCTAGTGCAAGTGCCAGCATTTGATGACCGAGGCAGATACCGAAGATGGGCTTGCCGCTCGCGACGAGCTTTTTGATCTCCGGCACTGCAAAGCGCCCGGTCGCGGCAGGGTCACCCGGACCGTTGGAGAGGAAAATGCCATCCGGCGACAATGCCAGGAGCTCATCCGCACCGGTTGTTGCCGGCATCACCGTGAGCTCGATATCCTTCGAGGCAAGCGAGCGCAGGATATTGCGCTTGATTCCGTAATCGACGACCACCACATGATGGCGATCGGTCGCCCGGCGACCATAACCTTCTGGATGCTGCCAGACCGTTTCGTCCCAGTTATAGCGCTGGCGGCAGGAGACCTCGGAAGCGAGATCCATTCCCACCAAACCCGGCCAATCTCTGGCCATTTCCGCAAGACGATCGATATCAGGCCCTGCCTGGCTATCATGACAAATCGCAGCGGATTGGGCGCCACTTTCCCGCAAACACCGGGTTAACCTTCGGGTATCGATCCCAGCCAGGCCCACCAGGCCCTGCTGTTCGAGCCAGCGATGGAGATGATGTGTTGCACGATAATTGGCAGGATCGGTGATGGATGCCCGCAGGATCAAACCGCGTGCGTGGCAGGTCAGCGCCTCAAGATCCTCTTCATTAACCCCGACATTACCGATATGGGGAAATGTGAAGGTGATCAGCTGACCGGCATAGGACGGATCACTCAGGATCTCCTGATAGCCCGTCATCGCGGTATTGAAGACCAGTTCACCGACGACATCGCCGGTGGCACCAATGCCGTAGCCTCGAAAAGTCGTACCGTCGGCGAGAACGAGAGCCGCCGTTTTGTCGGGTGCAGGCGTCATGGACATGACGATGTTCGCCTTTTGGCAGGAAACGAGATGAGATCGATACTGAGACCTTTGCGAGAGTGCTCGCTAAATCCGCCAGACACTACGTTTGCGCGATTCGACCGTCAAGCGGCGCGCACGGGCTCGCCTAGGCCGAGATGTTGCGCTATAACGCCTCGCTTCGTGGGGAGTTTTACAGTCCAATGAGTCAAAATGTGTTGCGTGATGAATTAGCCGCAGCGCTCAAGACGGCTACAGAACAAGATGACCAACGGACGGTCGCGATCATCCGATTGGTGCAAGCAGCCCTAAAAGAGCGTGACGAGCAGATCAGGGATGAGGGCAAAGATCATCACATCTCGGATATGGAACTGATCGCCATGCTGGAGAGCATGGTCGGGCAGCGCAACGAAAGCAGACGCCGTTACGAAGAGACCGGCCAGCTGGAACTTGCCGACCGTGAGGCGGAAGAAATCGACATTATCATGCGCTTTCTCCCCTCCAAGCTCGATGAGGAAACCAGCGTCTATGCGATCAATCAGGTGATTGAGGAGCTGGGTGCGTCGAAACTAAAGGATATGGGTCGCGTGATGATGGAGCTGAAAAGCCGTTATCCCGGCCAGATGGACTTCGCCGAGGCCAAACGACGTCTCTGCGATCAACTTAGCTAGGTGGTCTAACCACCTCATTTGGTTTCGGTCGCCTTCGAAGAACGGGCTTTAACGTCCTACGGTATGCGGTCCCTTGTCGGTGATCTTTCGGGAGGATCGCCAAGACCACAGCCGTCTAGTCGCGCATCTTGAGCACAAGGATACCGGCCGCAGTCCTCGAAAGCCTGGCCTTACACCTTGGACCCAGAGCAATATCGGTCCGTGTCAATGATGTGGTCACACAACACAAGAACGGTTCGGCGAGGCAACGAGTTTGCACAAAACTTGACTGGTTTTTTGCGGTCTTTTTCTATATTGCCTTAGGTCTTAAGGGGGACCTATGGCCGATCAGAATGCTCTTTCGCTGGAGGAGTTCAAGGCGCGCCTGCCGATCGCCGAGATCGTGGGCCGCTATGTTCGCTTGATCCGTCGCGGCCGCGAATTCACTGGCCTTTGCCCTTTTCATCAGGAAAAATCGCCGTCGTTTACGATTTCTGAAGAAAAAGGGTTCTATCACTGCTTTGGGTGCAACCAGCACGGCAATGCGGTGGATTTTATCATGGCGATTGAGGGGTTGGATTTTAGCCAGGCGATCATGCGCCTGTCTGATCTGACCGGCCTCTCGCCACCCGCACGCACGGGGAAAAAGACCTCGGAGGCGGAAAAAACTCTCGTCCATGCCAATGATGCAGCGGCTAAATGGTTTGCTGGATGCCTTGCTGGCCCCCAGGGGCGGGAAGCCAGCGCTTATCTGGAGCGGCGGGGCCTCGATGCCGATGTGATTGCCCGCTTCGGACTAGGCTATGCCCCCTCCGATCGGCAGGCCTTGAGACGGGCCTTGATCAAGGAAGGGTTTACCGATCGGCATCTGGTTGATGCAGGTCTTCTGATCCAGCCTGATGATGGCGGCGCGCCCTATGACCGCTTTCGCCACCGCGTGATGTTTCCCATCGCGGATCGTCGCGGCCGTATCATCGCCTTTGGAGGCCGCGCTCTTGGCGATGCGCGCGCAAAATACCTAAATTCACCTGAGACCAAGCTCTTTCACAAAGGGGACGAACTCTACGGCCAGCACCTCGCCCGCGCCGCGGCACGAACCAAGGGCACGGTGATCGTGGGTGAGGGTTATATGGACGTGATCGCGCTTGCTAGAGCCGGCTTCGAAAATGCGGTGGCCCCCCTCGGTACAGCGGTGACAGAGGCACAGCTCGCTCTGCTCTGGCAAATGGGCGATGAGCCGATCATCTGCCTGGATGGCGACGAAGCCGGGCTTCGGGCCGGTCATCGCCTGGTGGAACGGGCGCTACCCCATCTCAAGCCCGGAAAATCCCTTCGATTCGCGGTGCTTCCCAAGGGCTCCGATCCAGATGACCTCGTACGAGAAGGCGGCACGGAAGGCCTTCAACATTGGCTGGAGCGCCCTCATCCACTGTTTGATTTTCTCTGGGATTGTGAGACCAGGCAGCGCAACACCAGCACACCTGAGCGCCAGGCCGTGCTCAAAAACCGCCTGTCCGAGCTCAGCAAATCGATCGATAACGCCGAAGTTCGCCAATTGTTCCGTGAGGCATTCCGGCAACAATGGCAACATCGATTTCCCCGTGCCGGCCGCAATAAACCTTCGCAATCCGCCCCCTATATTGCTCCGAGCGGTGATCGTGGTGTAGGCGGAGCACGATTGGCGAAGCGTCTTGCACAGCCGCAAACCTTCAGCGAACGCGAGCTTTTAGGCCCGATCGTCGTCCATCCTGGGCTTCTTGCGGAGATCGAGGAGGATCTTGGCGCTTTGTCATTTGTCGAACCTGCGTTGGAAAATCTGCGTCAGGAGATTATTTCCTGGTACAGCGAGACCGGGGACCTTGACCAAAGCGGGTTGAACAACCACCTCTGCCAAAATGGATTTGCTGACTTGGTTGAGCAACTCACTGCCAGAGGTCCGGCATCGGCCTGGTACGGCGCGCCAGATCTGGCGGAAAGTGATGTGCTCAACGCTTGGCGTTTGCGCGTGGCGCAATATCGACGGCTGGAACGCGCTCGAATGAGTAGAAATGCTTTGGCGGAAGCCCATATCTCCGGCGCACGCCAGGATGAGGTTAGGGTTCAAGGATTGACAATCGATCGTTTGTTCAACAATCGCGACATCAAAAAGATCGGGGGTGGCCGATGACAGTCATCGGTCCACATTGTTTGTTAACAACGCTTTGCTGACGGGGGTGACAGGTCAGCTCGTTGGTTGATGAACGTAATATAGCCTGGCTGGGGCTGGGATCGTAGCGGTTTTTTGAGTTTGAAAGAGGGGCGATGCATGGCGAAAAACGCTGTGGCGAGCGCGACATCGACGGTTAAGGCACCACCGCCGAAGGGTGGCGCTAAGAGTTCAATTCAAACGCTGATCAGCGGCTCGGCCAGTCTTAAACGGCTGGTGCAGCAAGCGCGCGAACGCGGCACGGTCACACTCGACCAGATCAGTGCCGCTTTGCCTGAAGATGATATCTCGCCCGATCTCTTGGAAGATTTGATCGGTGTTTTCGACGAGATGGGTGTGTCGGTCGCACGCGGCGATGATAACGCCAGCGGTGATTCTAAATCCGATGATGACGACAATGACAGTGCCGGCACCGTCGATGAAGATCTAGGCCGAACCGACGATCCCGTCCGCATGTATTTGCGCGAGATGGGCAGTATCGAGCTGCTTTCCCGCGAGGGCGAAATCGAAATCGCCAAGCGGATCGAAGCCGGCCGCAACATGGTTCTCGAAGCCCTTTGCGAAAGCCCGCTAACCATGCGCGCCATCATCGGTTGGCGCGATGCGATCGGGGAAGGCAAGGTTCTGCTCCGGGATGTCATCGATCTTGACGCCACTTATGGCGGTGGCCCCCAGGAAGAGGGCGCCGCTGCCGAAAAAGATCCTGACGCCTTGGACGACAGCACGTCTCCCGACGAAGATGGCCAGGCTGCCAAGAAGGCCAATGGTGCGGTCGTTGACGAGGAGAATAAGGACAAGGACGCCAAGAAGGCCGAAGATGGCGAGGCTGAAGAAGGCGACGGTGAGGACGAGGACGACGATGAGTTCGATGACGGCACGCTTTCGCTGTCCGCCATGGAAGCCTCAGTCAAAGACGGCGTTATCGCAACCTTCGATACAATTGCTGAAGCTTATGGGCGCCTTCGCGAGCTGCAGGAACGGCGGCTTGACGGTGCACAGAACAACCGGCCGATCGATAAGAAGCTCGATGCGCAATATGAAGATGCACGCAATGAGGTTGTCGAGCTGGTTAATCAGATCCAGCTGAATTCCAATCGTGTTGATAGCCTGGTGGATCAGCTCTATCAGGTGAACAAAAAACTGAATGGCCTCGAAGGCAAGCTCTGGCGATTTGCCGATAGCAGCCAGGTCGACCGGCGGAGTTTTCTGAACGAATATCGCGGCCGTGAGCTTGATCCAGATTGGATGGACAATGTCGCGCGCCTGCCGGGCGAAGGATGGCAGAACTTCACCGAGCGTTATCCGGAAGAGATCACCAAGATCCGCCACGATATCGGTGAGATTGCCAGCAGCCATGGCCTGCATATCGGCGAGCTAAGGCGGATCGTCAATCTCGTGCAGAAGGGTGAGCGCGAGGCTGGTCGGGCCAAGAAGGAGATGGTGGAAGCCAATCTCCGTCTGGTCATCTCGATCGCCAAGAAATACACCAA
>JBOEHJ010000115.1:25814-25970 GCA_050633905.1 Geminicoccales bacterium | reverse complement strand
CCCGCTCGATCGCCGATCAGGCCCGGACGATCCGCATCCCTGTCCATATGATCGAGACGATCAATAAGCTGGTGCGGGCGTCCCGCCAGATGCTGCATGAATTCGGCCGGGAACCGACGCCGGAAGAGCTTGCAACCAAGCTCAACATGCCGCTCG
>JBOEHJ010000115.1:0-25761 GCA_050633905.1 Geminicoccales bacterium | reverse complement strand
TCATCGAGGACAAGAACGCGGTTCAGCCAGTCGAAGCAGCGACCTTGTCCAACCTTCGCGAAGCGACAACCCGGGTGCTGGCCACGCTTACACCACGTGAGGAGCGTGTCTTGCGCATGCGCTTCGGTATCGGCATGAACACCGATCACACGCTGGAAGAAGTGGGTCAGCAGTTCTCGGTGACGCGGGAACGCATCCGCCAGATCGAGGCCAAGGCCCTGCGCAAGCTCAAGCATCCATCTCGGTCTAGAAAGCTAAGAAGCTTTCTCGACAACTAGCGGCGGCAACCTGCCGCTTCGGTTACCAAGGTAACAGACAGACAGTTCAGCGAAAAAGCCGGCTTCTGGATCAACGGAAGCCGGCTTTTTTGCGTCTCGATGAAATGGTTGATCAGCGCTCGCGGCAAATAACGCTCGTCAATCAGCGCCCTTCCCGATACCAAGCGAAGCCGAGAAAGCCTAGAAGCAAGGCGAGTGCCAAGATCGCCGGTAGCAACGGCTGCTGATCGGCACCAGCCACCAGATAACGCTCATTACGCATGAAGCCGATCCAATCGCGGCCAGCGACGGCTCTGTTCAACCCGGTCTTGCGAACCGATGGCAAGCCTTCTTCGGCCAGCCAGAACACGCCGCCCGACGTCGCCTCAATCAAGGGAGAGAGCAGATCAGCGGTTGCCCGCATGTCGCTGAGCTCAACAGCACTGATCGGCCGCACGGCGGCATAGGTGGTCAGATCACCATCCTCGATCCGATAGAGCCCGCGCTCGCCAGCCTCGATTTCTGCCTGTCCGATCCCTTCGCTCATCGCACTGAGCACAGCCGCACTGACCTCACCTGCTGGTGAGGTGATCTTGATATCACTGCCATCAATATCATCGAGTGAGCGGCGCTCGATCACGATCTGCTCACCTTGGGGTGCCGCACTCAGCATCTCCTCTTCAAGCTCCGGCTCCTGCATCAGCCAATGAACGAGCCGGCGCAACAAGAGCCCCTGCGGCCCGCCACTTTCGACGCCCCTTGCCCAAAGCCAGGCATGATCGGAGAGCAACTGCGCAACACGCCCTTCGCCGATCCTATCCAAGACCAAGAGCGGCCGATCGGCGGCACCTTCCATCAAAACATCGCTATCGTTCACCTCGACGTCGACCTGCCGGAACCACCGCCCCCAGCCCGGTTCGGTATCGCCGTTTTCATCGAGCTTGGTGGTCCCGGAAAGACCGCGCGTGACCGGATGGCGATCACCGACTTCGGTCATCTTCGGGGTAAAGCCTTGATCGTAGACGACGCCTGAGGGTCTTGCCGGCAACACGCGCGCAAGAGGGGTGCGGTAGAGACTGAGCGGATGGGCGAATTCGGGGCCCGCGATCTCCAAAAGCGCGCCGCCATCTTCGACATAGCTCGCGACATTGTCCAAATAGGCGAGCGGCAGCAGACCTCTTCGGGAATACCGATCGAAGATCACCAGATCGAATTCGCCAAGTTTGACCTCGAACAGCTCTCGCGAGGGGAATGCGATAAGGGCGAGCTCGCGGATCGGAGTCCCATCTTGTTTCTCAGGCGGGCGAAGAATGGTGAAATGGACGAGATCAACAGCAGGATCGGCCTTCAAGAGATTGCGCCAGACCCGAAGCCCAGGATAGGGCTGGCCAGACACCAGAAGAACCCTTAACCGATCGCGCACGCCGTTAATAAAGAAGACCTGGCGGTTGTTCTTCGGTGTCAATTCCTCGGCCAATCCCTCCGCTTCCAGCTCGATCACCGTCTGCCCGGCGCGATCCAGCTCAATCGGCAATCGTTCGAGGGCACCCGGCATCACTTGGACGCGATGCACCACATCACCATTTTGACGAAGGATCACAGGCACGGGTGCGGTACCCTCAACAGGCCCCAGCTCCTCGACCCTAAACGTGATCTCGAGCGGATCGCCGACCACGCCATAGCTCGGCACCTCATCCACGGTCAAACGCCGGTCGATCTCATCGGGCTTGCCAGTCAGCAGCAGATGCACCGGCGCATCAATGCCCAAACGCTCGATCTCAGCGGGCACATCATGGACCTGACCGTCGGAGACGATGACCACGCCCGAAAGATTTTGCCGGCCAATCTCGGCAAGCGATGTGCCAAGCGTCTTGAAAAGGCGCGTGCCGCCTTTGCCCTCGCCGGTCACCGTGGTCTCGACCAGTTCGGTATCCGGCAGTGCTTGCAATTGCTCACGCAGGGTGACGGAGACTTCGTCGAGCTGGGACGTGCGCTCATCGATCGCTTGGGAGGGCGAGCGATCCGTCACCATGAGAACGACATCGTCGAGTGGATCACGCTCCTCGCGAATGACCACCGGATTGGCAAGGGCCAAAAGACCAAGACCGAGCATCGCCGCGCGAAGCAGACTTCCCCTAGCGCGGCGCCAAAGACCGAGACCGGTAATCAGCAGGATCGCCAAGCCAAGCGCCAACAGCAACCAGATCGGCAGGAGAGGCGCAAAAATCACCGACGTGGCACTATCGATCATTGTCCAAGGCGCTCCAGCAATGCCGGTATGTGCACCTGATCCGTCTTATAGTTGCCAGTCAGCGCATACATGACCAGATTGACCCCGAACCGGTTCGCCATCTCGCGCTGGCGCTCGCCGCCGGGGATGACGGGGTAGATCGGCATGGTGAAATTATCGATGGCCCAGGCTTGTGCCCATCCATGGCTGCCGATGATCACCGAAGACACGCCGTCATTGACGCTTGCTTCGGGCCGATCGACCCAGACCGGGCGCCCGGTAAAGCGGCCGGGAAAATCCTGCAGAAGATAGAAGGACCTGGTCAGTGTATGGTCATCGGGCACCTGCTCCAGCGGCGGCAGATTAATGCCGTTCAACAACTCCCTGAGGCGCTGCTCGCCAGCCCCTGCGCTACGCTGCCCCGGGATCATGCTACCAGCATCGCCGGTGTCGAACAGGATCATGCCACCCTGGCGAAGGTAAGCATCCACGCGATCGCGTACATCATTCGAAATATCGGGATGCTCTCTAGGAATGGGCCAGTAGAGCAGCGGAAAGAGATCAAGATCGTCACGGCTGAGATCTACTGGAAGTGGCTTTCCAGTCTCAACGGCGGTCCGGCGATTGAGCACCAGGCTAAGCCCGTCGAGCCCTGCCCTGCTGACTTCATCGACGGTGGCAAGGCCGGTCAGAACGTAAGCAAGGTGGGTCTCATTAGCCGCTTCAACGACCCGATCATCCTCGAAGGATTGCGCCAGTACATCGCCGCTGGTAATCAGCGCTGTGGCTGCGGCAATCAGCCCAATTTGTAGCCCCGCCTGAACAGCTGCCTTAGCGCCAACGCGGCCACGCATCGGGTTGCCGGGAAGAAGCCCGCGAAGCCAAAGTCCGATCAGCGTATCCGCCATCGCCAGAATGAGCGCTGCCAGCAGGATCCAGGGCATCAGCCCGATCTCCGCAGCTCGAAGATAACCGCGAACGTGGCCACCAAAATCGGCCTCGCGCAAAGCTCGAAGGTCCGGCACCGAACCTGCAAGGTTGAGCGCCTGTCTCGGCAGATCCTCACCACCGCCTATCAGCCCGTAGAGCCCCGGCGGATGCAATGCACTTGCCTCCGTGGTGGCGATCTGATCGCCGGGAACGGGTTGTGCACTCGGCCCAGGCTCTACCAGCCGTCCGCCGGCATCCATCACCTCGATTGGTGCCAGAAGCCCCTCAGGAGCGCTGCCCCGCCCCGCACCAAGGCTGACGACGCGCTGCAGAATGTCCACAAACACACCAGATAGCGGCAACGAGGACCAGTTGCTGTTCGCTGTCGTATGGATCAGCACCAGCCAGCCGCGTTCCCGCTGCATGCCAGTGATTAGCGGAGTGCCATCGGACAGGCGCGCCCAGCTATGGGCAGCGAGTGCTGGGCCGGGTTGGGCCAACACCTGGCGATTGATCACGACATCGTCATCGGGAACGCGCAAGCCATCCAGCGGTCCGTTTTCATCGAAGCTGGTCAGCGGCAGCGGTCTGGCCCAGGACAGGGTTCCGTCCAGAAAACGATCGCCGCGGCGCAGAGGAACCGGCACGAGATTGTCGAATTCGGCATTGGCGAGCCGTGGGCCGGCAAAACGGATCAGCACACCGCCTTCATCAACCCATTCGGAAAGGGCCAAGCGGTCTTCATCATTGATCTGTGCGCTATCGGTGAGCAGGATCGCGGATAGCTCATTCTCCAGCAATGTCGGAATGTCACCCTGCTGCAAATCAGCGTAGAGGCGAAGGGCCCGCTCGACATAGTAGAGTTCGGAAAGAAGCGGCTGCGGGATGCGCTCCGCCGCCAGCCCCACCAGCCCGACCGAGCGCCTGCGCCAGCGTTCATCCAGCAGCACCACCCCACCAACGCCCTGGCTGGGCTCGATCTCGAAACGCGCGATACGATTGCGCAGATCCAGCGGCAGCTCAAAGACCGCTTCGGCCTCCACCTCGCCTGGCTCGAAAGCGAGAGTCTCGCGCGCCAGTACTTCACCTTCGGGACCAATCGCCTTCAGCCCAACACTGCGCTTCGGGCCGGGACCTGGAATTCTGGCGGGCACCACCAGTTCGGTCTCGTTCGCATCCGGCGGGGAAAGCAGCATGACGCGCTCGGTCACAGGCTCCAACAACACGACAAGGGAACCGAGCTCTTCTAGCGACGCGGTGAAATCTGCGACCTGATCGAGACGAGCCTGATCATCGGCGATCCCATCGGTCATCCAGATGATCTCAGCATCGTCGAGCGATTCGGACCGAAGCTTGTCGAGTGCTAGTTCGCGCTTCGTCGGCCAAGGTTTGGGTTGCCAGCTGGTGATGCTTGGCAAGGCGTCGGCAGCACCAAAGCGGCGAAAGACAGGGTCAACTGGATCGGGTGCGGTGCCCAGCAGAACCACCTCGCGATTTTGCCGAACCGCGCGTTCGGTCAGGCGTTCCATGGCGAGCAGCCGCTGCTGCCATCCGGGAAAAGCCGCCCAGCCGTCATCAACCACGAGCACCAGAGGACCATCGCCTTCGGTATCGGGTTCGGGATTCCAGATCGGGCCTGAGAGGGCCAGGATCAATAAAGCAGCCAGCAGCAGGCGCAACAAAAGGAGCCAAAGCGGCGTGCGGGAAGAAGTTTCCTCTTCCGGATCGATACCCAGAAGAAAGCGCACCGCAGGAAAACGCACCAGCTGCGGTGCTGGCGGAATAATGCGCAGCAGCCACCAAAGAGCGGGCAGCAGGACGAATGCCGCCAGGAGCCAAGGTTGGGTAAAGCCGATCAGGCCGAGATTGAGCATCCCTATCCCTGCACCGTATCGGCAAGCGCATTGTAGAGACCCAGCAGTGCCGGCTCCGGCGGTTTCGCCGTGCGATGCAGCGCCACCGTCCAGCCAAGGGAACGCCCGACATCGCGCACAGCATCGATATGGGCCAAAAAGCGTTGTCGATAACGATCCCGAACACTATCGACATCGCCGATCAATGCTTGACGATCGCCCTCCTCGACATCGTCGAAACGCACACGCCCCTTGAAGGGCAGATCCTCCTCCGCTGGGTCGATGACTTGAAGGAGATGCCCGCGAACACCCAGACCTGCAAAGCCGCGAAGCCGCGCCTTCAGCGCCTCCAGATCGGTAAAGAAATCACTGACCATGACGATGCGGGCATAATGCGGCAATTGCTGACCCGTTGGGAGGTTATCGCCGTCCGCCTGTCTGCTTAACAGCTGCTCGCAAAAACTTACCATCCCAGCCCGACCTCCGGCCGGCCGTCGCCCGCTGCCCAAAAGCGCAATCCGTTCACCGGCCCTGACCAGCAAAGAGGCAAGCGCCAGGGTCAAGATCAAGGCCCGATCATCCTTGGAAGGCAAGCCCGGTGCTGAGCGATAATCCATCGAGGGCGAGCCATCAGCCCAAAGCCAAACGCTCTCGGCCGCTTCCCACTCCTGATCGCGTAGAAACAGCTGACTGGACCTGGCCGATTGGCGCCAGTCGATCAGGGCTGTTGAATCGCCAGCCTGATAAGGCCGAAACTGCCAAAATGTCTCCCCTACCCCAACGCGCCGCCTACCATGCACCCCTTGCGCCACCGTGGCCGCAACCCGCTCAGCTGCGACCAGGAGTGGTGGCAGGCGTTCGGCCAGCAGCTCGGCCCGGTCACGAAGACCAAGCCCACCTTCTAAACGGTCGCCAGCAGAGGTTTCGGCAGCGTCAACCATCCTCAGTCGACCGTTCCGCATAAGCGATCGATCAACCCCTCCAGCGTGACCCCTTCGGCGCGCGCCGTGAAGGTGAGCGCCATGCGATGGCGTAACACCGGGGCAGCAAGGGCCAAAACATCCTCGACCGATGGTGCGAGGCGTCCTTCCAGAATGGCCCGGACCCGAACAGCAAGCATCAGCGCCTGGCTGGCACGCGGGCCCGGTCCCCAGGCAATCATCTGCGCGGTCTCTTGATCGGGGGCGGTCTCGGGTCGCCCGGCGCGTACCACCTTCAAGATTGCATCCACCACGCCATCGCCTACCGGAATGCGCCGCACCAGCTCCTGCGCCTCCATCAGCTCCTCAGCCGTGATCACCTGCTTCACCTGGGCGTCCTGCATGCCGGTGGTCTCGATCATGATACGCCGCTCGACCGCCTCTTCCGGATAGTCGACATTCACCTGAAGCAAAAAGCGGTCAAGCTGGGCTTCAGGCAGCGGGTAAGTGCCCTCCTGCTCGATCGGATTTTGCGTGGCCAGAACATGGAAAGGGCTCGGCAAAGCATGATTATGGCCAGCGATGGTCACATGGCGTTCCTGCATCGCTTGCAGCAAAGCTGCCTGGGTCCGCGGGCTCGCACGATTGATCTCGTCCGCCATCAACAGCTGACAAAAAACCGGCCCCTCGATGAAGCGAAAGCTGCGTTTGCCGCCTTCCTGCTCTTCCAGCACCTCGGAGCCCAGAATATCGGCCGGCATCAGATCGGGTGTAAACTGCACGCGTTTTTGGCTCATGCCGAGAACGATGCCCAACGTTTCAACAAGGCGCGTCTTGGCGAGGCCCGGCACGCCAACCAGCAGGACATGACCGCCTGCCAACAACGTGATAAGACTTTCTTCAACGACGCGCTCTTGACCGAAAATGGTCTGGCCGATTTCGGCGCGGACCTTGGAAAAACGTTCGATGGTGACATCGATCTGGTCGAGGATCGCAGTATCTAAAGACTCAGACATAATCGGCTACTTCACCTCGTTGGTTGGTCCCATGGATCCTCTGCCGGGTGAAGTGACCTTCGAGCCAACGACAAAGCAGCGGATGAACATCTGTTGAGTATGGTAATGCATCGGTATCGGGATCAAGCCCCGAGGGCCATCGGTGAAACGGGAGGTGGGGCAAAAACACCGACTTCTTCGCCCATGGAGCGGTCTTTCGACATGCGGATCGATCGAGAGGGGATTTGGCACCATGAAGGACGACCTATCGCTAGAATGCCTCTGGTCAAGTTGTTTGCGAGCGTTCTGCAAAGACAATCCGATGAGACTTACTGGTTGGTCACGCCGGTCGAGCGCGGACGGATCGAGGTTGAGGATGTCCCCTTCGTGATCGTCGAACTGAAAACCGAGGGTTCCGGTCAAAGCCAAATGATCAATGTCCGCAGCAATCTCGATGAATGGGTCACCATAGGACCGGACCATCCGCTCCTTCTGCGCCGACCTCCCGATGCCTTGCTCACGGCGTCTCCTATTCCTTATGTCGAGATCCGCACCAGGCTCGAAGGGAGGCTGCTACGACCGGTTTACTACGAATTGGCCGATCTCTGCGAGCCCTATCAGCGAGAAGGCGTCACCCGATATGGCGTTTGGAGCGATGGTCAGTTCTTCACTTTGGACGAACACGCACATTGAGCGATTGATACCAAGACGAGTTGGAAAACTATTGCTGTATACTAGGAAGCAACTCCAGGATCACCTGGAACAATCAGGCGACGATACGCTGGGAGGCGATCAAGGGAGATCATCTGACGATGGGCTGCCCGCCGCTGTTCTGATCGGTCTGGTCAACCGACCGGACGGCTTGAGCATTCTCTTAACCAAGCGCACGGAGCATCTGCGTGATCATGCCGGCCAGATTTGCTTCCCCGGCGGCCGGATCGAAGCCGATGACGCCAGTATCGAAGCGGCCGCCCTGCGCGAAGCTGAGGAGGAAATCGGTTTACCACCGTCCAAGGTAGACATCATCGGCAAGCTCGCCCCCTATGATACCACGACCGGCTTTCGCATTCATCCCGTGGTCGGCTGGATCGAACCGCCGGTCGCCTTCAAACTCGAAGCCTTCGAGGTAGCCGAGGTGTTCGAACTGCCACTCGCCTTCGCCCTCGATCCGAAAAATCACCAAAAACAGCAATATCGACGGGCCAATGAGCGGCGAAGCTATTACGTCCTCCCCTATGAGGGACGCTTCATTTGGGGGGCGACAGCGGGCATGCTGGTGATCTTCGCCAATCTGCTGACACGCTGATTTTTACCGATCGGCGTTGATATTTCGGGGTTGCCAAGCCGGCTGGAAGATGCGGAACTCGGTGAGATGAACGCTCCTTTCGAAACCTCGCTCAAAGCAGCCCCCTGGCTTCGAACCAACGCCAGCAAGCGGCTGTTGAAGGCCCTCTCCGTCGAGGGACATCCCGTGCGCTTCGTCGGCGGCTGCGTTCGCGACGGCCTGCTTGGCCGTCTTGATCCAAGTGGCGATCTCGACCTCGCCACCCCCGCCCTTCCCCATGACGTCGCAGCTTTCCTTCGCCAAGCCGGAATCAAGGTGATCCCAACCGGCCTCCAACACGGCACAGTGACGGCGATCGCCAACGGCCAGAGCTTCGAAATCACCACATTGCGTGAGGATATCGCCTGCGATGGCCGCCATGCTACCGTGCAATTCACCGACAATTTCGTCGCCGACGCGGCAAGGCGGGATTTCACCATCAACGCCATGAGCGTCGATCAGGACGGCAAGCTCTACGACTATTTCGATGGGCGCGACGATCTCAAAGCCGGCAGGCTCCGCTTTGTCGGCGATGCCGAGCGGCGCGTGCGCGAGGATTATCTCAGAATTCTCCGGTTTTTTCGGTTCTTCGCCTCCTTCGGCAAACGGCCCGCCGATGCAGATGCCCTGGCCGCTTGCCGGGACAACGCCGAGCGCCTCCACGATCTCTCCGGCGAACGCATCCGCAACGAGATGTTGAAGCTGCTCCGCGCGGACGACCCCATCGATGCGCTCAAGCTGATGGCCGAAACCGACGTCACCAGCAAAATCCTGCCCGCCTCGCCCAAGCTCGACATCCTGGGCAAGCTTCTGGCCTTATCAAAAGAAACCAACCCCATCCTTCGCCTCGCCGCCCTGGTTCGAACCCTGCCCGAACCGATCCGAAATGCAGCTGCCATCGCCGAACGCTGGCGCTTTTCGAACGCCGAGGCACTGAAGCTCGAAAAGCTGGCCTCAGAGCCAAAGCTTAATCCTTCCGCCACGACCAAACGCGCAAGGCGCGATCTCTATCGCCTCGGCAGCGACACTTTTCTCGATCTCTTCTATCTGTCCGCTGCCGAATCCGGGGCTAAAGCCGAAAACCTCGAAAACGCCAAAGGCCTCGCCGCAAGTTGGGAAACGCCGGTTCTGCCACTCAGCGGCAAGGACCTTCTCGACCACGGCCTCACCCCTGGCCCCGCCTTCGGCGGCCTGCTAGGCCAGATCAAAGCCTGGTGGATCGACCACGACATGCAGCCGGACCGCGAAGCCTGCCTCCAGGAACTCAAACGCCGCCTTGCAGAAAATCGCCCTTGAATACCCGCACCCCCCCGCCTTTCAAGCCCAGAAGGCTTGACAGGACAAAGGCGCCTACCTATCCATCAGGAACACTTGCTGGGGCGTAGCCAAGTGGCCTAAGGCGCCGGATTCTGATTCCGGTATTCGTGGGTTCGAATCCCACCGCCCCTGCCAGTGCGGCCAAAGGGTACGTTTGTGACCTAAGCTTTCGGACATCCAAGAAATTTTCAGAGGCCAGAATGGGCCAAGGTTGGATCACTTCAACTTTTGGCATGGCTCTTTCGACGCTATGGAACGGGAAACCGCTCGATTGTGTCGGTTCCTCCATCCGATAAGAACGTTGATGCCTTTCTTGAGAATCGCTATCGACCTTCTGCGTCGATTATTGAAATCGGGCTATTCATTGAGCGCAGATGCATCATCCATGAACCTCAACTCATTTTGGGAGGAATAAGAATGGAACGGGTTGTCGGCATCGGCGGTATTTTCTTTCGGGCAAAAGACCCGATATCACTGGCGACATGGTATGACGCCCATCTCGGCATCAACCCTGCCCCGACGGACATGACAACACCGCCCTGGGTCTCAAAAGAGGGCGTCACCGTCTTCGGCCCCTTCGCCAATGACACCGACTACTTCCCAGCAGATCGCCAATTCATGCTCAACTTCAGGGTCGAGAACCTAGATGCAATGCTCGCACAACTCCGCGCCGCCAAGATTGAGGTGGTTCGCGAGGAAGAGATAGACGGAATCGGTCGCTTCGCCCGCATCCACGATCCCGAGGAGAATCCGATCGAGCTTTGGGAGCCAATCTCTAAGGCTGTCTGACTGTCGCGTTATTTATAAGGTTGGCAAAACAAAGACCAGAATACAGCGCACGACAATCAGGCCTCTACCGGCTGCACCTGCCCCATTTGCAGACAGAACTGATACATCGACGAGCTCCTTAAAAGCAAAATTTAGCACTTATCAAGACGACTGTTCATTTTTTGCCAACCATAACCCCTCGATTCAGAGAACACTTTGGTTGCCACCTGAGGTTGAGCATTATTGATCATAGAGTTAGTTCGAGGTGCAAATTCGGCCTGCTCAGGTCTCGATACCTGCTTGCGGGTTAGTTCGCGCTTCACCTCATGGGCTACCCTGACTGATCCCTTCTCCTCCTAATCGAGGGTTAAGGTGTTCATCATTTACAAAGAATTAGGCGCTATTTTCTGACGTTGCTGGCGTGCGGACGCCACAGGTAGTCGTTACGTCAAGACGGCTGATGACACCACTCAATCGAACGATGCTCAGGAGAACGATTGTGCGCCTATGGCTTTGCCTGCTTCTTGCTCTTGTAACGAGTGCCCACGCAGCAAGTGCCGTCGCTAAGGACGTTATGATCGGATTTGCCGGGAACAGCGCCCCCTACGTGATGCCTGATAATGACAATCCAGGCATTTCCGTGGAGATCACGCGTGAGGCCTTCAAACGGGTCGGCATTCAGATCAAGCCGGTTTTTCAGTCCTATATGAGGGTTAAGGAGGAAGTGAAACGAGGTCGGCTGGACGGCGCCGCTGCCATGCCAGAAGGCGAAGAAAACCTCCATTACTCGGAACCCACCATCGCCTACGACAATGTCGCCGTCGTCCGTAAGCGCGATGACATCGTCATCGAACATATCCGGGACCTGCCCGGCCACCGCATCGTCGCCTGGCAGAATGCTCACGACCATCTCGGCGGCGAATTTCAGCAGCTGTTCGGTCGTCATGTCAAAGAAGACTATGTTCGAAAGTATTACGATCTCGCCGATCAAGTCTCCCAGGTCAGAATGTTTTGGTCCGGGCGCGCCGACGTCATCGTCATCGACGACGTCATCTTCGACTACATGACGTCGACGATGGCCGATGATTTCGACACCGGTATCGCGCTGGAAAGGCATCGCATCTTCGGTGGCCTGACCGTCTTTCCCATCGTCTTCAACGACCGTGAGCTGCGGGATCAGTTCAACATCGGCATTGCCAAGCTGCGCGCAGAGGGTCGCATCGAACAGATTTACGAAAAGTACAGGTCGATCAAAGTTCACCGCACGGCCGCCATGCAATGATTTCGGGCCGGCTACCGTCAACGACGATTAAAGGCAGCCAGCGCCAATCATGAAACACGTTACTACCCGTGATTGGATCAAGCCGTTCTTGGCGAGCCCGCTCTCCCGTTCCTTCGCGCTCATGGTGATCGCGACAAGCACGGCCATCACGTTCGTCATGACCTCTATTCAACTCTGGGTCGACTATGAGACGAATATTGCATCAATGAATGACGCCCTCTCTCAAGTCGAAACGTCCTACAGCTCATCGCTGACGAGCAGTCTCTGGACTTACGATCATACGCTGGTGCAAAGCCAGCTCAACGGTATCGCGAACCTCAAGGAAATCGAATGGGTCGCGATCGAAGCCGAAGACGGGTCAAGCTGGTCCGCAGGCGAACGCGCATCGACCTATATCCTCGAGGAGCGCGTCCCGCTGATCTATGGGAGCGGTGAGCACGACACCACGACGGTCGGACAGCTCACCCTCTTGTCCAGCATCGACACCCTCTATTGGTCGCTCGCCCGGAAGTTCTCGGTCATTCTATTTCTGAATATGATCAAGACGCTCTGCATGAGCGTCATCATCATCTATCTCTTTCACCGGATCGTCGGCCGCCATCTCATCGATCTGTCGTCCTACCTTAAGGAATTGAGCCTCAGCGAAAGATCACCTGCCTTTCGCTTGCGCGAACGCCAAGAACAAGCGGTCGGCGACGAGTTGGAAGAGCTTGTCGATGCGATCAACGTGATGCGCGCCAACATCCATTCATCCTACGAAACCGTTACCGAGTACCGGGACGGGCTCGAAACCGCGCTGCAAAAGGAGCGGGAACTGAGCTGCCTGCAGCGTCAGTTCGTCTCGATGGTGTCCCACGAATTCCGCACGCCGCTTGCCATTATCGATGGCAACGCTCAGCGGCTGGAACGAAGAAAAGCTTCGATAACCGAGGAAAAACTAGGCGGTATGCTCGCGAAAATCAGAACATCGGTTCTCCGCATGACCGACCTTATGGAAAGCATTCTGAGCTCGTCTCGCCTCGAAGACGGCAAGATCAAATACGAGCCCACCAACTGCGACGTTGTCGATCTGCTCCGTGACGTCTCCAATGCCTTTCGGGATCTGAAAACCGGACACGAGATCATCGATAACATTGGCGATCTGCCGCCGACGATCACCGCCGACGAGAAGCTGCTGCGCCAGATCTTCTCGAATCTTCTGTCGAACGCCGTCAAGTATTCTCCTGAAGGGACATCTGTCCGGCTGACCGCGCATCGCGGTTATCAAAACGATATCGTCATTTCGGTAAGCGACGAAGGCGTGGGCATTCCGAAGCATGAACTCAAAGAGCTGTTCCAGCGATTCTTTCGGGCATCCACATCGACCGGAATTCCCGGCACGGGCATCGGTCTGCATCTAGTCAAGCATCTTGTCGAAATGCATGGAGGGGAGATTGACGTTGAAAGCCGCCCGGGCGAGGGGTCGACGTTCTTGATCCGCCTGCCGATTAACCAGCCACCCGTTAAGCAGGACGAGAGGGGTCGAACGACAGTTGGCGCAGGCATCGATGCGGACCTTGTCGCCAGCGCCACATCGTAGGGTGTCAGAATCCCGTTGGCACCGAGAGGGGTCAATGGTCTTTGGTACCTAGCCAGTCCAAGTTGGCTGTCCAGTCTGAAACCAGGGATGGTAACGGGTACTGCTGCCAGCTTTGCTTGAGGCCGATCATCGAGTTATAGATCGTCTTGTTTGAGCGCCGGTCCCGGAAACCGTGAATCGTGGCGACAACAGCTCATCTAAGAGCTTCTAAAAGACCGCTCGCATTCTTCAACAGATTGCTAACTCTGTTTACAAAGAGTCTCAAGTTCAAGCGCTAGCTGCCGGAAATAATACAACCTCGTCACATGCCTTGTGGCTGGTGTTCGATGACCAGAGCGATCACAACGGCGCCATCTCATCCTGATTTGTTCGTTGCCTCTGATCGTTTCCATGCCGACGCCCGGCAATGGGAGGAATGCAGCGATGGGCAGTGCCCATAAGGACCCTATGCCAGACGACACGTTTGCCCTGTCCTTTTCCTAAAGCCGAACCATTTTTCTATGAGCAAGCCGCTGTTGGTCGTCTTCGATTGCCTGCTATCGACCTTCTAAACTCGCCCGCATACCATCCTGCTTGGCGACATCAGCGGAGGGTAAATGAGATGGTCATACCACTCACGCCACCCGATCGCCGGGTGCGCGGCCTGCGAAGAAGGCATCGAGATTGTCGAGGGCACGGAAACCCATGGCGTCCCTTGTGTCCTTGGTTGCCGAGCCGATATGGGGGGTCATGAAGACGTTGTCGTAAGCCGCAAGCTTCGGGTTACCACCTGGTTCCTTTAAAAAGCAATCCAACCCGGCTGCGGCGAGCTTGCCTGACGCTAAGGCCCCGATCAGCGCCTCTTCATCCACCAGATCGCCCCTGGCAGCATTGACGAAGACGGCACCATCCGGGAGATGGCCAAACGCGTCCTTGCTCATGATGCCCCGCGTTCGATCCGTGACGGGACAATGCAGGGTCAGGAAATCGGATACCGACATCAAGCTCTCGAACGTCTCGTGATAAACGGCACCTTCTTCGAGTTCCGGCGGCAGCCTCTTCGAATTGTGATAATGCACCGCCATCTCAAAGCCCCGCGCGCGCCTCGCGACCACCCGCCCGACACGGCCAAGACCCAGAATGCCGAGACGCTTGCCTGTCGTCTGCGCACCCACCAGAAAACTCGGAGACCAGCTGTCCCATTGTCCAGCACGGATCAGCCGATCCCCTTCGCCCGCACGCCGAGCAGCGCCCAAAAGGAGCGTGAAGGTCAATTCGGCCGTTGCATCGGAGAGGACATCAGGGGTGTTGGTCACCACGATCCCGCGATCGCGAAACGCCTCCAGCGCACAGTGATCGACCCCGACGGAATGGTTGGCGACGATCTTCAATCGCGTATCCAGATGCGCCACGACGTGTTTTGTGAACTTTTCCGAATGACAAGGAACGATGCCATCGACCTTCGCCGACATGGCGATGATGTCGTCGGCCGAATGCTCACCGTCTTCGGGGTTCAAGATGATCTGATAATCCTGCGCCGCACGTGCCTCGGTGGCAGCGGAAAGTTTGCGCGTGATCCAGAGAACGGGTTTCGACAAAAGCCTCTCCTTTGTGGAATGTCCACATCATCTGTTGCCCACGACTTCGAAGAAAGCGTCAGGAGATCCAAGGGTATGTGGGCTTTTCTTGAAAAAGAGCAGGGCAAATTTGCACCGAGCATACCATCGAAATGGCGATGTCATCGATCCAGAGCCCAGCAGTTTGGTTTGTTACTCCTCGACCCCTGCGAGATCGGGTTCTTGTCCCATCCAGGCCATCGCGGGCACGGCGGATACCGAGTTCTTCGGGCTGCCCTCGATCAACCGGTCGGAATAGGAGAGATAGACGAAAACGTCCCGGTTCTCATCGAAGAAGCGCACAACCTGCACCGCCTTGAAGACCAGGGAGGTACGCTGTCTGAACACCTGATCGCCGTCATCGATGTCTCCAAGCACTTTGATCGGACCGATTTGCTTACAGTTTATCGCCGCATCAGATGGGTCCTCATCCAGCCCGACAAGGCTCTTGAAGCCGCCGGTATCGGCGCGCGACAGATAGCAGGTGATCCCCTCGATTTCCGGGTCGTCGAAGGCCTCTATCTTAATCTTGTGATCAGGCGACAACAGATTGAAAACGGTCGATACTTCGCCGATTTCCTCGGCCGCAATCGTACCGGCACCAACGATAAGACCGATCCCAAAAAGTCCCTGCCTAATCAGTTTTCCAAGGCGCATCGTAACCTCCAAGCATCAAGGACGCATGCCACACGCGACAGGGCCAAGTCAAAGCCTCAAACGCCATTCCGACAAGAAACCGCATACCGATGTAGGCGCAGGTCCTTTGTTAGAAGCCTGCAACAACCCAATGACGTGGCCATGCCACCACTAGTCGTTATCTTTGATGATTGCCCTGATATGCTGACTCTTTAGCTTCACGATGCTTGGCGCGCCATTCAACACCATGGCGAATTGCTCATCGCCCTCCGCCTCCTGGTCATCCACCAAGGGCGTGCGAATTTCCGCCGAGACCATTCCTGGCTCGAAGGTCACCGTGCCGCGCTGGCTCAGATAATCCTCGTCACTGCGGGCCGAGCCATCAACCGTCGAAAAGATGATGATGATCGGCCGCTCGACGGGCTCAGAGAGCGTCAGGATGAAACTGGCATGGTCGCTATCTTCACTGAACGCCTCGCTGCCAGCGGCAATATCGACCCAAGGCAACGTCTCGTCGGATGACGGTTCGGCATAATCGAAGACCTTGATGTCCCCAGCCTCGCTTTCAGTAACGGTCGCTGTGGCCACCTGCTCACTTGGCTCGACGGCTGCCTTCTGTAGGTCAGCCTCGTCCGTAGGATTGTTCTCTGCTTGCGTCGATGCGTTTTCGGTCTCTAGTTCCGCAGCATCAGCGGCATTTGGCTCACTTTGCTCCGCGGCTGCGGCGACCGCTGTCGCCTCCTCAACCTGCCGAGAAGCCGCATCCTTGTCGGCTGCCGACCAGTCGATCTGCGCCAACCCGATGCCGGTCAACCCAAGAACGATCAAAAGGAGCCCGATGGCTCGCCCCATCATTTTCTCCTATGCGCTGCAAGAGATCCTCGTCCCCTGCAAAGAACTCACCAAACTGTACTTATTGACTGCACATATCGACAACGTCTATTTGTCGCAACACAATTTGTTCACGAAACAAACTTTTTGAGGCAATCAAAACGATTGTCAAGTCGAATAACTTTCCACTTAGAAGAAAAACATCACCGGCAATTGTTAATTTCTGCGCGAACGACTATTTTCGCGCAACTTTGATCTTAACGCTCCTAAACACTTCCACGTTCTTTCTCGACGTTTAGCGAAAGGACTCCTCGTGTTGAGTGCAGATTGGCTTGCCGAATATCGGTCGGCGATTACCACCTTGAGCAGCTTACTTCTGATCGCTGGTTTTCTCATCATTGCGGCGCGCGGTAGCAAACGCAAGAAGGCACCTGGCGGCCATCATACGCTTGCCGAGCCGGAGGTCGTCGAAACCCTAACGCCGATCGAAGAAGCGGATGGACCGGCATCGGATATTTTGGCCCTCCTTCCCTCCCCCGGGACAGAAGGTGCAACGGGGTCGGGAACCCGACCAAGCCTGTTCGTTTTTGCTTTCGCAAGGTGAGAGCGAGGGCGCCGAGGATCAGCAATTCTTCGCCGAGCTCCATGACAATATCGTAACACTTCTCTCCAGAAGTTCTGATATTGCTGTCATCGGGCGAAAGGCACAGGAATGGACGTCCAAGGCCGGCCGCTCGGTCCGCGCCATCGGCGAAGATCTGAAGGTGCGCGATGCCGTCTCAGGTGAAATCGTCAAGTGTAGCGACTTACACAGGCTTTCCATTCACTTCCTGGAAACTGCGACGGGTAGCTCGATCTGGTCGGAGAACTTCAACCTTGATGGCAACGACGTCAAAGACGGCGTTCTCATCAACAAGATCGTCGGCAACATCGCCTCAGAGATCTTGCGCTCCGAAGCCGAGAAAACCCTGCGTCGGGAACCGGGACAGCTCGGTGCTGAGGATCTAACCCACCGGGCTAATCATAGCTTCGCCGCCTTCAACCAACGCACGTTCCATGAAATCGAATCGCTCGCACGCCTGGCCGTCGACCTCAAACCCAGCTTTCCAGGCGGCTACGGTATCTTGGCAGGTGCGATGTCGCTCAAAGCTTGCCAATCCTGGACCTCGTCGCCGGATGAGGATCTGGAGGAAGCCTTGTCCATGGGCAGCAGGGCGGTCGAGTTGTCGCCAGGCGATCCGCGCATGCTCTACTGGTGGGGTCATGTGCACTTTTATGGCGGTCGAACCCACGATGCGATCGGCATCCTTGAAAGCGCTGCTGCAAGAGATCCCTCCTTCGTGCCAACCTATATCCTGCTTGGTGCGGCAATGATTTTGAGCCAGCAGGCTCATATGGGAATCACCAAGATCGAACACGCACTTGATCTATCCCGGGATCATGCGCTCGCCTTTAGGGCACAATTCTGGCTTGGTGTTGGCCAAAATGGAGCGTGGCGACTGGGCAGCAGCGCAAGCGGCGTTCATGGAATCGATCAAGCGCAACGTGATCAAGAACCCAGCCGACAGCGCCGATGCCTTTTGGGCCTGGGTCGGCATGGCCGGTGTCTGCGCCAAGCTCGGTCAACACGCCGAGGTCGAGATCATCCTCAAACGTCTGCGCGAGCGTTTTGTCGACCATGACTTCTCCATCATGTTCGAAAATGCCGAGATCTCCTTTGCCCCGAGACTACAGAGGCTGAAACTAGTGACAGCCACGGACACGCTCCAAGCAACCCACGATCTCGAGGAGCTTCCGCAGCCGGGCGGTCTCTCCTCGTTACGCGACCTGTTTCGACGGCGCGCTTCCGTCGAAGGCCCACATTAGTGATGGGCCACGCCTAATTTTGCTCATCTCGCTGGCTCATTTCGGCTAACGCTTCACTTAAAGACAACGGAGGCGCTTGATCTCCGAGCGGATGGTTTTATGGACGCGACAAACCTCAACGATCTTGCAGTAATTCTGGAGGCTCAAGGCCCGGCATCAGCCGCAATCGGCCAGGAGTTGATCCGTTTCTGGAACGACCTGAACGCGGTTTGGCTGACTGTCGCCACCGCCCTGGTCTTTTCCATGCAAGGCGGGTTTCTTTTGATTGAAGCCGGCATGGTGCGCGCCAAGAATTCGATCAATGTTGCCTAGAAGAGTCTCTGTGACTTCGTGCTCGCATCCTGCGGTTTCTATTTGTTCGGATTTGCGATCATGTTCGGCCCGAGCAGTTCGGCACTGATCGGCGATCCCTTCTTCTCGGTTGCCGACGGCAATTTCCCACTGCTCAGCTTCTTTGCCTTTCAGCTAGTCTTCTGTGGGACAGCAGCGACCATCGTGTCCGGCGCCGTCGCCGAACGCACCCCCTTCTATACCTACCTGATCATCACCGTCCTGGTGTCGACCCTCATCTATCCCGTCTTCGGCCATTGGGCCTGGGGTAATGTGTTCTTCGAGGACAGCAACGCTTTTCTCGCCAATCGCGGTTACATCGATTTCGCGGGATCCACCGTGGTTCATGCTACGGGCGGCTGGGTAGCCCTCGCCGCGATCATTGTCATCGGCCCGCGCCGCGGTAAATTCGGGAGAACCGGTCTGCCGCGCAGCATACCAGGCCATATCGCCGTCCTGATGAGCCTGGGTGCCATCATCCTTTGGGTCGGCTGGATCGGTTTCAATGCCGGTTCGACGTTGGTCGGTTCGCTGGATTTCGCGCGCATCATCTCCAACACCATGATCGCCGGCGCCTTTTCCGGCTTCTCTGGCCTCGTTGTCGGCTGGTATATGGACGGCAGAGCCCAGCCGGACCGGACCATCAACGGTGTGCTCGCGGGATTGGTGGCTATCACCGCAGGCTGCGAGGCCGTCGGCACGCAATCGGCCATCATCATTGGCCTGTCCGCGGGTGTGCTGGTCACCAAATCGGCCCATGTGATCGAGCGCGTCTTTAAGCTGGATGACATGGTCGGCGCCGTCTCCGTACACGGCACATGTGGCGTTTGGGGCGCCCTCATGGTCGGTGTCTTTGCGATGGACGAGAAGCTCGCCGCCGAGAGCCGGGTCGATCAGATCCTGGTGCAAATCGAAGGTGCGGTGATCCACTTCGCCTGGGCCTTCGGGGTTACACTGCTCATCCTCTCAGCCATTCGCATGGCAATCCCCCTTCGTGTCGCAGCCGATGTCGAAGACCGCGGCCTCGACCTGGTAGAACACGGCGCCAAGCTAGAACGCGCCCGCTGAGCGGGCGGGCGGTATGACCGCCTCAGTTGGTTTGGTCGATGACGACAGGGGCGATGGTATACGGCCAAGTTTTTGACAACGGTGGCGAGAGGTAGTCTGCCGAGAACATCCTGCCAGAGCGTCGATTCAAACATTGCCGTCACCTGGATTTGGGACGATCGCGGTTTCACGATCAGCCAATCCGAGATGCCGAAATCATGTCAGCTCGCAGCTGATGCGACTGAGACCGGATGATTAGCCGCGGGAGCACCTTGCTGAGCCTGAAATAAGATCATCGTCTGCTCAGACCTTCAAAGCTGTCACGAGGCTGGTGGCAGGAATGTGCCGATTGTGTTGATAAAATCGAAAGCTGCACTGACAGGTGGATGTGGTTAGAATGGCGTTCAAAGAAAGCTTATTTCAAGAAGTCTACTTCCAAAAATCTTCTGCACATAAAATCTGATGCTATGGCAGGGCCGCCTCTTCGCATGCATGAGACTTCGTCAACATAATCTGCCAAAACCCGCCAAAATGTTGCAGGGTATCCGCCCATTCCAAGATCTCTCCCTGGTTCGGACCAGGTGCACGCCCATGACGACATCGAGATGACGTCTTAGCACCAACTGGCCTGTTCAGGATGATCTGGGTCAAGCGGAATTTGGCCGTGCTCGACGAATGAGTGCTTTTCTCACGTTTGCTGTACCAAGGGCCGTTCCGAATTCGTGCTATGTGCTGACACTTCTCCGATACATAGCCTCAAGGATCGTGGCCCCTAGATTAGAGGCCGTGTTCGACGATCAAGCAGATCGGTTTGTCCTCCGGTTGCTTGACCAACGCATAAGGCCCCTCAAAGGCTGATGAGAGCAATGTCTGCCATGTGCCGAGAAGGTAGTCATTCGTGTGCAGCGTACCCGCCGGAATGTACACGGCATCGCCCGGCTCCACTTTAAAGGCGGTGAACTCAAGGGACTGATCGCGCGCATCCACTTTTCCGATCATTAGATACCCGGAGCGATGGTCGCGTGGCATATCCACATGAGCGAAGACATGTTGTTCGAACCTTGGGCCGCCAAGAAATTCCATCACATACTTGTCGAAATAGTCATCCTGATAGTGAAAATCTGTAACAATGCTGCGCTCATTGAGCGAGATGATATCGCCTGCTGTCAACAGCCGGCAGTTGTAGTATCCAAGGGTTGCATCATCGGCCTGTTGGACCGGGACAACAACTTGATGAGCCATGCTCATTAAATGGGCACTCCACCTAAGCAGCTGATATTGTTGCCAAGAAGCTAGCCCCAGTTTGATCCGCTTTGGTGGCCGACTACGTCCCATACGCATCGCTGTAACGTCGAGCATCTTGGAATTGACCCGGCGATAGCGGCTGCCTTCGCCTGACTTATATGCATATTTTCCAGGAAGTAGAATTTGTTGGATCCGCCGATCACCAACCAAGCCTGGTCGCACTAAGTGGCTTAACTGAAGATCGTGATCAGTTGGTCGCAATATAGATTTGATGCTATACATATAAATTGGCGCTTTGTTAAAAAAAACTCATCTATATATTTCATTATCATTATTATTTGAAAGTGATCGCCATCACATGTTGATTTGTAAGAATTTCTCTTTGGTGATCGAACGTCGGTAAGGGAAGAGAGCGTTATTCTCCCCTGGCGCGAAGATGGCTGGAGCTTTTCCTGATGAGGTTTACGCGGTGCCAGCCCACGCCCCCGCCCGAGCACCCACGAGATCCGACCATGTCAGATGGGTGGGCGGGGGCGTGGGCTGGATCGACCTAACCCAAAAACGGGCTGATCCAAAAAAGCCTAGTCCACGCCAGGATGTCCGGCAGGGACAAGATCGATCACGGTCATTTCCGCGCGCGTTCCAAGGCGCATCACTGGTCCCCAGCAGCCGGTGCCAGGCGATACATACAAATGCCTGTTGTCCTCGCTAAAGAGGCCAACGAGATAAGCGAACCGTCTCTTTACCATCATATTGAACGGCCAGATCTGCCCGCCATGGGTGTGCCCCGCGAGCATGAGGTCGATGCCCGCTTGTCTGGCGGCCACCCAGCCATCGGGGCGATGGTAAAGGAGGATGCGACAATGATCGTCGCTAAGCTCGATTGCCGGTAATTCCTGCTCGACATGTTCGGGATGATCGGCATCGTCGATCCCGATGATCTGCAGATTGCCCAGAAGTGCTGAACGGCTGCGCAGGATGGCGACGCCATGCCCTTCGATCATCGCGATCACCGCGTCCAGGTCAATATAGCGCTCATGATTGCCAAGTGACAGAAAAACCGGACAGGGCAGATTGGCAAGGCCCTGCAGATCCCCGGCTTGCACAGCACTCGAATCGACCAGATCGCCGGTCAGCAAGAGGGCATCCGGTTCATGCCGAAGGGCCTGACTCACCGCTTTTTTCAGAAAATCGGCACGGCGCGAACCGACATGAACATCGCTCAGCTGGACAAGCTTGTAAGAGTGGTCAAGGCGCTCAAAATCGAAGGTCAGGCGGCGTTCGCTTATCCTCATCGCGGCAACAACGCCGAGCACACCGAGAACCAGCCAGGCACCGAGCACAAGCAGCCCCACCAGGCGGTCCGGCAGCCAGAGGGTCAGAACCGCCCCGATAACCGCGAGCGGCAACAACACAGCCCCCCAGCCAAAATACTGCATAACCGGCCAGCGCAGCCATAGACGCCGGCTTTGAATGACCTGCCAAAGAACAAACGCCACCACCGGCGCCAGGATAATGCTGCGCAACAACCAACTCCCCGTCGGCTGCTCGAAAAGCCAGCTCGACAAGGCCGTAAGAGGCGCCACCATCGTCAACCAGGCAATGATGGTGCCAATCAAGAAAAATATCGGCGAACGTCGCCGCTTTGGCCTCTTGGTCGAGACTGATGGGTTCGATGTTACTGTTGCCATTGATCACCTCTTCAGCAGATCATCACCTGATACGCAGAAGTTTTCGCGATGTTCAACATTTTCGCAAAGCGCTGTTGCCAGTTCGGCGGCATTCCATCAGCGAGGTGGCATCGGGCGACCGCCAGGGCAGCGGCAATCACCAAGCATGGCTGGGATGAATGAGTGCGCTATCGAACGGGGGCCGTCGAGCGGGCGGTGGGCTGGCAGAAGGGGGATCCTGCCTGCCAGCCCTACTCTAGTATAGCTTGTCATCATGCGCAAAGGCAGGGAGCCCATCCCCCATTCACGTCGATGTTAATATTGTTGTTACAGTTGCTTAGGCGTACTTAGATCCGAACGCATTGTGGCAAGTACTTCTCCGAGAGCTCCACCATTGCTCCTCCGGATACATCCTCGTAAAGCCGGATGCGCCCTTCTTTGGCGTCGACATAGACTTCCTTGTAGATGTCATGCAGCGTGGCGATGGCGAAGCTTGCTGGTTTCTTCGGCAGATACTTGATCGCCATGATATGCGGGGTGGGCGAGGTCGCGGCGAGATCATCCAGACAGGACGCCGACAGCACAGAGATCTGCATCCAGGCATGACCGAATTGTTCAGAATAGACTTCCTGGAGGAGCTTCAAGCTGCGCTCCTCGTCCTCAACCGACAGGGATCGCTGCTTTTCGCCGCGAAGCTCCGGCATGCGATCCACCAGGATGTAATCGTCCTCTCCGGCAAGGGCTGGCACTAACCGAAAGAGGAGCACCAGGGTCAGGCAAACAGCCGGATAATAAGCGATCTTGCTTCCCACGATGTCACCCGTTCTGGCTGTAACGCTTCAAGCATCTCGTCATGATAGCAGGTCTCGCCTTGAGATATAGCAATCACCTCACCGATCCAGTCCTCGGGTTCCCAGCATTCAGGACCGAAAGACGTGCTATCATCGGTTTTCATTGCCAATATCGCTTAAGTGTCGGCGGATGATCGCTCGTTACAAACGAACTTTCTAAAATTCGACAGGTTTGACGATAATGACGAAGTGTAAGCGCGGCGGTCATTCATGGCTTGTTAACCAACCATCGACTACATAAACGCTAACGTTTCGCCGTTATCCAGTGAGATCAAAGAACCTTGCCTAGTGAGCGACCAAACCAGCTAATCATTGATCAGAGCGACCTGAAACGGGCTGTGGATCAAGGCCTGATTACCGACGATCAGCGCCAAGCCCTTTGGACCTTCCTGACGCCGACCGACCAAAGCTCCGTGCCAACTGCACCGGCGCCACGCTTCGATGTTGCGCATCTTCTCTGGTATGCAGGGGCGCTGATCGTCATCGGTGCGATGGGCCTCTTCACCAGCCTCGCCTTTGCGACCTGGGGCGGCGCTGCTCTGATGACCACGGCGCTGATCTATGCACTCCTGTTCACTCTCCTGGGCAACGCACTTTGGCGACGAAATCTCCGCACGCCAGGCGGTCTTTGCCTCGCCATCGCCGTGACCATGGCACCACTCTTCGTCTTCGGCCTGCAGGAAGAGTTCGGCTGGTGGAGCCATGAGGATCCCGGCGATTACCGGGATTTTTATCATTGGATCAAGGCAAGCTGGCTGCCGATGGAACTGGCCACCATTACAGCCGGCCTCATGGCCATCATCTTCTACCGCTTCCCCTTCCTAATCGCCCCCATCGCGGTTGCGCTGTGGTTCATGTCGATGGACCTCGTCCCCTGGTTCTTCGGCGAGGATTGGAACAGCTGGGAGCAGCGGCGCGTTTTGTCTCTGTGGTTCGGCTTGGCGATGCTCGTCGTGGCCTGGCTGGTGGATCTGCGTCTGAGCAAGGAGGGCGATTTCGCGTTTTGGCTGCACCTCTTTGGTCTCTTCGCCTTTTGGGGCGGTCTCACCCTAATGGACAGCGATAGCGAAGTCGGTAAGGCCATCTACTGCCTGATCAATACCGTCTTGCTTGCCCTTGGCGTCTTCTTACAGCGCCGCGCCTATGCCGTTTTCGGCGCCTTCGGCGTCGCCGGCTATCTCAACCACCTCGCCCAGGACATTTTCCAGAACTCGCTCCTCTACCCCTTCGCGCTTTCCCTGATCGGTGTCTTGATTCTGGGTGCTGGTATCTTTTATCACAAGAAGCAGGACACCATCCGCGAAGGCTTGAAGAAACACCTACCGGCTGGTCTCCAAGCTCTTCGCCCGGCCCATGCGCGGTAGGCGATGATTTGACGCCACCCCTTCCCTGCATCATCATGACATCTGCCATGCCATCGAGGATCGCAGCCGATGCAAATGCCCGAGCCCAAAGCGGAAAACCTGGCCAAACGCGATACCATCATCGCGGCACTTCGCGAGATCGTGCTTGGCGAGGGCGTGATTGCCAGCGAAGACGAACTCCGCGCCTATGAATGCGACGGGCTTTCCGCCTATCGGGCCATTCCCATGGCGGTGGTTCTTCCTTCAACGACAGAGCAAGTTTCAAAAATCCTAAAACTCTGCGCGGACGAAGGCATCCATGTCGTGCCGCGAGGGGCCGGCACGTCTCTTTCCGGCGGTGCTTTGCCGCTGACCGACGGCATCGTCCTAGGCCTTGGTAAGTTCAACCGGATCCTCGATATCGACTACGACAACAGGACCGTGACGGCCCAGCCTGGCGTCACCAATCTCGGCATTACCCATGCGGTCCAGGATGAAGATTTTTATTACGCACCCGATCCCTCCTCCCAGATCGCTTGTTCGATCGGCGGCAACATCGCCGAGAATTCAGGCGGCGTGCATTGCTTGAAATACGGCCTCACGACCAACAATGTGCTCGGCCTCGAAATGGTGCTCCCCAATGGCGACATCATCCGTCTTGGCGGCCAGCATCTGGACAGTGACGGCTACGACCTCATGGGACTGATGACCGGCTCCGAGGGTCTTCTCGGCGTGGTCACCGAGGTCACCGTGCGCATCCTCAAAAAACCGGAAATCGCCCGTGCCATGTTGATGGGCTTTCGTCAGACCGAGCAAGGCGGCGATTGTGTGGCCGCGATCATCGCAGCCGGCATCATACCGGGCGGGCTGGAAATGATGGATCGCCCCGCCA
>JBOEHJ010000114.1:0-45037 GCA_050633905.1 Geminicoccales bacterium | reverse complement strand
CGCCCCCTTACGGGCTGAACCTGTATGTCGCATCCGGCGTGACCGGGGTGCCGTATTTCAGGCTGTTGAGATACACCGTGCCCTATCTCGTCGCTTTGATCTCGGTCTGGCTTTTGGTGGCTCTTACACCGTCACTGGCGCTGATGCTGCTTCCCGGTCGTTGAGCTAGGTCGATGCAGCGAACGGCTGGTTTGGGCGCATTTCTGCCACAACAGTCCAAGAGGCTTAGGACTGCAGCTGGCATTTAGGGACAACAAATCCAGAATGCGCCCCTTATGCCTAGTCTGGCGGCTCGCGATTGATGTGATCTGTTTTGCGCTTCGGGGTGGTTAGCTGGTTGTTAGAGCCTTGATGCGGTCGACCGTCTCAGGATCTGATTGCACTTGATGAGCGCAATCGCAGATCTCGTCGACTTGCGCCTCGCTGTTCAATCCGACCACGACGCTTGCGCAGTTGTCTGACAGAAGTGGGAACCGGATAGCGAAGCGCGTCATATCGGCGGCGGCTTCCGGGAATTCTTCAACAAGTCGTTCCCGTGCGCGAAAAGCGTCGATGTATTTATCCTTCGCCAGCCGGTGTTCCTTCGGAACATCCCCGTGATGGGTAAACCTGGCAGTCAACACGCCTTCATATAGAGGACGTATGGCCAAAAATCCGCGCCCGTCCGAAGCGAGTGTCTCGATGACGGGCGACATCTCCATCTCCAACGGGTTGTAATAGGCGACAAGCGCTTGCTGAGCGGGGTGAGACATGGCAGCGACTGCGCTGTCGGGAAAGTATGGAAAACACGCGAGATGACCCACTTTGCCTTTGTCACGGAGGCGCTCGACGCTTTCAGCGACCCGGTCCTGGATAGCCGCCAACCGCGGCAAACGATGCGCCTCGTCATGGGGGCGGCAACGCCACATCCACTGGACAAGGGCAATTCGGTCCGTGCAAAGCTCTGTTAACGCCTCGTCAATGCGATGCTCCAGCTTCACAGGATCGAAGTCCGGATCGTCCCAATCCGGCACCGGCGCCTTGATCACATGCAAGAGATCGTGACGCATGGCGTGATTTTTCAACACGTCATGCATCATCCAGCGAACGCCGTATTCATAGCTAGAGTGAATGAAATTGACGCCGCGCTCGATGGCCGCTTCCATGGCACGCTTGTGCATGGGCAGCTTTGGATCGCTCCGATCCTGTGCTGCCCGCATCGGTCCATAGCAAATGACCGATACATCTAAATCGGTTCCGGCGAGCCTGCGTTTATCCATGAGTTTTCGCCAATCCCACTAGTAATATGTCTTCAACAGATGAGTCCGTCGCAACCTTGGCCGTATACCGTCGATCTTGGCAATGGCGGTGGAAACAACATGTTGTGAACATTCCACTAAGTCGGTTCTGATAACTCTTCGCCAGCGCTCAGTTCAAGCACGGCTCGCCCCATCATGGTCATTGACTGCAAAAGCAGGAGCAAACCGCCAATAGGTACCGACATCCGAGCATGAGAGACATAGAGATAACTTGACGGGCTGACCTGACCGCGACCCAGCTCGACGAAGATCAGTCCATATTTGATAAGGTAAAGCGCAAATAAGGCGACGACCGCCATCAGGAAGATCCTGTGTATCTTGCGGACCCGCCAGGGAAATAAATTGACGAGAATATCGACTTCGAGATGAAAACTGGCGCGCAGGCAAACCGACATGCCGACCATCGCGACAAAACCGGACATATAAACCGCCATTTCCTCAACCCAAGGCGCTGGGAACGGCAAAATGTAACGGATCAGAATTTGCAGGAGCAGCATTGAGAGAATGCCAAGCAAGGCCACGCCCATGAACACGCGAGCAACGTTGTCGATATACCCGGTAGCGAGGTCCCAACGCTCAATAACCCAACGCAGCTTGCTCATGGTTTGAGCCCTCCCAGTTCGAAGAAGCTTGGAAGCGCTTCCGTTAATGCCGGAACCATGAGAATGACAACGGCGAGAGCAATCTCCAGCAAGATCACCGGCCACATATATTTCATGATTTGCGGGATCGTGACCCGCCCGATCAAACATGCGGTAAGGATCGCTCCGCCCACCGGTGGCGTCAAATGGCCGACCCCCAAAACGATGATGATGATCATGCCGGTATGCACCGGCGAATAGCCAAATTCATAGAAGATCGGGATGATGATGGGGCCAAAGAGCAAGATGTTGGCCGTTCTCCCTACGAACATTCCCGCGATCAAGAGGATGGCGATGATCATCGCGAGGATGAAATATTGGTTCGAGGTGAAGAGCAAAAGCGCCTTGAGGATCGTCTCGGGGATATTCTGGATCGCGACGATATAGGAGAAGGACAAGGCCACACCGGAGATGATCAGGACGGCGGCAGAGGTGACGGCAGCGGAGACAAGGATCGGGCCCAGATCTCGCAGCGTCACGGTTCGATAGATGAACATCGTGGTGACGATTGCATAGAGAACCGCAATGGAAGCTGATTCAACGGTTGTAAAAATCCCGCCGAAAATGCCCAAAAGTATGATGACAGGCATGCCCAGCGGAACCAGACCGCGCCGGATAGCTTGGGTGAATTCTCCAAAACTTGCCCGCGGATGCTTGGGGATATTGTATTTCCGCGTCATGAAATAGGCGCAGATCATGTAAGCGGTCGCCATGAACACACCGACGGTGATACCTGCTCCGAAGAGTGCTGCCACGGGAACGCCGAACACCGCTCCATAGACCACCATGACGATGCTGGGTGGCAATGTCGGTGACAGCGTCGCTGACTGGGCCGTCACCGTGGCGGCATAGGCGCGCGGGTAGCCCTCTTTCTCCATCGCGGGCATCATCGTCGACCCCATCGCCGCAATGTCCGCCTGGCCAGACCCGGAGATGCCAGCGAAAAACACACTAGAAAGAATATTGACCTGGGCGAGCCCGCCTTGAAGATGCCCAACACAGGCACGCGCCACATCCAGTAGGCGGTCGATCAGGGCGCCCTTGACCATCACTTCGCCCGCCAGGACGAACATCGGCACCGCAAGAAAAGTGAAGGACGTTACGCCATCAAACAGACGTTGATTGAGGATGATCAGCGTCGATTCACGACCAGTCTCTAAGTAGTGGGCGAGCGTTGACAGCCCCATCGCAGCAAAAATCGGCAATCCAATCAGGACGCCGACGATCAAGGCAGCGAGCATAATGGACGCGACAAGCATTTTTGGTTCTTTTTCCGTCCAGATGGCTTGATGGCAAAGCTGCCCGACCTCGACCAGATCGGGCAGCTTTATCGGTCAAAATGTGATCAGTTGAGCCCGGCGCGCACGCGCTCCAGCGCCTCAATCACAGTCGAGGTAAAGTCTGGATCAACATTCTCTTTGACGAAGTCCTGACCCACGGGATAGGCGATGGCCTGCCATGCGTTGATTTCTTCGCCGGACAGCACCGTGATGTTTGTCCCTTTCTCCTTGAGCGTCTCGATCGCAGCGAACTCTTCCGACATGGCCGAGCCGTTCTGCACAATGATCGACAGTTCAATCGCCTCATGCAGGATCGACTTATGCGCGTCCGACAGGCTTTCGTAGAACTCGTTGTTCGCGAGATACGCCATGTAGGAATAGCTGTGGCCGGTAAAGGACACATGGTCGAGAATGTCGAGATGACCGTTGCCGACCGCGCCGGAAAGGCTGCCCTCAACCCCGTCGATCAGCCCGGTTTGCAGACCTTGATTGCGCTCTGAACCGGAAAGACCGACCACGCTACCGACGCCCAAACCCTGCCAAACGGCAATGTTCAACGGACCAGGCGGCACCCGCAGTTTGACCGGAGCAAGGTCGGCTGGCGTGCGAATGGGGCCTGCTTTGGTGTAGAGGTTGCGCACCGAATTCTCAGCCGCTCCAAAGAAACGGATCCCATTGTTCGACGCTTCCATCAGATAATCATTGACGAAGCCGACAAGCTCTTTGTCGCGCATCAGACCATAAAACTCGCGGCGATCTTTGAAGACGAAGGGCGCATCAAAAAGTTGAAAATTCGGCGCGATGCCGTTCAGGCCATGGACGCCGACGACGTAGAATTCAAGTTCGCCCAACCGAAGCTGATCTACCACGTCACGGTCGCTTCCAAGTGCTCCGTGGATGACCCGATTGACCTGGATATCGCCGCCGGACTTGCCTTCGATCATCGCCTCAAAGGCGATCGCGGCGGTGACCGAGCTTGGATTCTCGGAATGCGCATAGGTCATCGTGATGGACTGTGCGGAAACGGCCGACGCCAAGCCGACACTGAGCGCGGCTGCGGTCAGAATTTCTTTTCCAGAAAACATTCGTTAATTCTCCCTTGATTGATGTTTACTTTTTTTAAAGTGGACCATGGAGTTTTCGCCATGTTAACGTTAACAAATCATACCGATGGCGACAGGTCAAAGAGAATCTGTGTTGAGGTCGATCGATTTCGACAGCTGGAATGCCTAACGCGCAGTACTGTTTGCCCGCTTCGCGGATGGTATTTTTAAATTGTTGCCAATGGAGTTTTATTTGTGACCGTAATCGATCCTCATTTCGCTCCAATCGATGACGACAATGCCATTCACGTCATCCATTCGCCCCCCCTCGCTTCCCAAGCCACTTTCGTTTTCTGCAATTCCATGGGAGCAACGACGGATGTCTGGGAGGATGTCATTGCCCCGGAACTTCGCGGGCGCGGCTACGGCACAATTTCCTTCGATTACAGAGGTCAGGGACAAACTCGGTTTGGTGAGAGGGCGCGCCTGGATCCTGCCGAGATCATCAGCGACATCGGTCACGTTTTGGCATGTGAGACGCCCCAGCGCCCGATCCTTTGCGGCCTTTCCATAGGCGGCCTGTTTGCTGCGCGCGCCTGGCTGAACGGCGCTGTCGCCGATGGGATTGCGCTCATCAACACATTGCGAAAACCATCCGCGCAAGTGGAATGGATCAACACCTTAGAGGCGCGGTTGATCGCGATGGGAGGGATGCCGCTGGTCCATGATGTGTTGCGACCGGTTTTGGCCAGCTGCGATCAGCTGGCCCGTCTTAGGCCTGCGCATCTTCCCGAACAGGGCTATACGCCTTGGCCTGCCGATCATCCCCGGCGCAGGCTGGCTGAATCCGTCAACACCGCCGATTGGGATGTCCCTTGGGAGGACTTGACGGTGCCAACGCTCGTTTTCACCGGGCTTCACGACCGCCTTTTTCGGATCCAGTCCGATGTCGATGAGATCCTGACGCGGATCCCTGATGCTGATGTTATTGAATATGCTGATGGCGGGCACTCTCTTCACCAAGAGTTTCCGGCGCAGTTCGTTGCGGACCTGGTGGCATTTGCGGAAAAACTGGAGAAAGAATCGCCCTGACCATGTATAGACGCTGCGCCTTTTTCAAAGGCCACGTCAAACCAGGCCATCAAGCCGAGTTCGACACGCATATCGACACTGTTTTGGTTGATACCTGGCGCGCCTTCCCCGGCGCGAAGGAGGTTCGCGTCCTGCGGGAGGTCGAAAGCGATGATCCGGATGCCCATTTCGAGCTGATCATCGCGATCCAGTTTGACAGCCGGGATGCCATCGCCGCCGCCCTTGCCTCACCAGAACGCGCCGATAGTCGGGAGACATCACAATATATCATTGACCGTTTCGACGGCGATCTTTTTCATACTGTTTTCAGGGGAAATGAGTTTCCACATGCGTAATATCGGTACTTGTCTTCAGCGGATAGCTTCTGATTGACGAGCGTAAATCGAATGAGTCATTCTCGGGAGCTGGTCAGGAATGATGATGGTCAAAGAGTAGACTAGTGGGATCAGATCCAAATCAGCAGCGACCACACGCGGTAACGCAAGGCGACGTAGCAAAACGCGCTGGCGTCAGTGTCATGACGGTGTCGCGGGCGATTAATGGCTCGACACAGATCGCCCCAGAAACCAAGGCCGCGATTCAAGATGCCATCGAAGAACTGGGATATGTGTCCAATTTTGTAGCTGGTAGTTTACGCCGGCGCAGCAGCGATATCATTGCCGTCATCATTCCCTCGGTAAACGATCTGGTCTTCGGCGAGATCCTGAGCGGGATCAATGCGACGTTGAAACCACGAGGCTTCTATACAGTTATTGGAGAGACAAATTTTCGCGCCGAAACCGAAAAGGACATCGTGACGTCACTTCTCGGGCTGCAACCTGCAGGCTTGATCGTTACGGGCGGCATGATGAGAGACGCCAAGCTTACGGCACTCTTGAAAAAACGCACCTATCCCATCGTTCAGATCTGGGACATTCACGATCTCAACTTCGACTATCACATCGGTCCGTCCCAGATGATGGCTGGCGAACTTATCGCCGATCATTTTTTGAAACGAGGCCGCAAGACGATCGCCTATGTTGGGTCGGAATTACAGCTCGACATTTGTGCCGCCCGACGCATGGAGGCGTTTCGGGCCCATCTGCAGAAGGCCGGTATGTCTTTGACAGTCGAAACCGATGATGCACTGCCGAGGCAGCCAAGAACGGGCGGCGACCTCACGCAGCGACTGCTGCAGCGACGTCCGGATGTGGACGCAATCTACTTCTTAAACGATGCGATGGCTGTGGGTGGTCTCAATTTCTTGGCTGAAGCTGGGGTGCCTGTGCCGGAGCGCCTCTCGGTTGCTGGATTCAACGGCTCAACCGCACAGTATTCCATCAAAACCAACCTCACGACGGTGGACGTCCCGAAATTTGGGCTGGGCGAAGCTGCCGCTGCGAGTTTGCTACAGTTGCTTGACGGCAATGACCTGGACCTAGTTCGCGAGATCGACACGCGTTTGATGCCTGGCGGGACATCATAGCCTTATATCCTGTCGTTCTAGATCAGATTTTGCCCAAGCGGTATAATGTCTTTGAACAACGTTATCAGCCGCCTTGGCAAGGCCTGCCTGATCACGCGCGACAGAGGCGATATCAGCACCGGCGTCAGCAAGTGCAGTGCATTTTTCGACACCAATGTCCTTCGAAACCTCGGTCATCAACGCCTTCTTTTCGGTCAAAGAAATGCGCTCTGTATCGCTGCTCACCGCTGACCTCTTCGGATACCGACATAGAGTCATGATCAGCAACGATCGCTACGCCACACAACGAACCGATTTCCTGGTCGTCTAACTTCAAAGTGTAGGTCCCAACCCTATCCCCACGAAACTTGGGCGCTTAGGCCCAAACTTGACGACGGCAATAAATGTCATTGCCGTCGCCATTCCAAAGTCTAGCGTCCCATCTTCGGCTTCGAATAGCGGTTGGCTTGCTCGACAAGCTCTGCCGCATCCGAGTCCTTGTCGACCATGACGAAGGGGCCGCCCCAGACTTGTGGCACCTCTTCACCCTTGCTGTGCGCAACGAAGGCATCGGCAATCGCAACGCCGCTGTCGTCGATCGAGCGTAGGACGGAGGCGGTGAGCCAGCCCTCGTCCATTGCGACGATCTCATCGCCGGTGCCGCCGAAGCCCATGGTGGCGATCTGGTCCGACTTGCCGGCCTGCTTCACGACTTGCGCCGCACCGAGACCGACCGCCGTCGACACGCCATAGATGAGATCGATGTCGTCATGGGCGGTCAGCAAGTTCTGCGCTGCGTCGAATGCCTTGCTGCGGTCGAAATCCGTATGAGGCCCCATAATGATCTCGATGTCGGGGTATTCTTCGACCACCTTCAGAAAACCGCCACTTCGCTGATCGCTAACCACGCCGGGTGCACCCTGCAGGATCGCGATCTTACCCTTGCCGCCGAGATGCTCGGCTGCCCACTCGCCGGAAAGACGTCCACCTTCCTCGTGGGAAAAGGCAACATACATCATCGCGCGCGCCGCTTCGTCCTCATGGGGTTCGAGGAAGTTGAAGACCACGGTCGGGATTTCGGCTTGCTTCAGTTTCCTGAGCGCCGGGATCGCGGCTTCATATTCGGTGGGGCCGAGGAAGACATAATCGGCTCCTTTGGCAATGACCGATTCGACCTGGGCAAGCTGTCCCGCATGGTCAACGTGACTGGCGACCGCAAGAGCCTGGGTCTCATGCTCGACACCCAGCTCCTCTAGGCGGGCCTGGATGGCCCAATAGACCCGCTCCCAAGCATCTGAAACGTCGAAGGACGGTGACAGATAGGCGATCCGCATCGGTTCTGCGCGCGCACCGGATGGGCTGAAGGATAAGGCCATCAACGCAGCTGTGATGATCAACAAACGACGGCTAAACATAGGATTACCTCCCTTGATCGTTGGCGGCGCTATCTTCAGGCTTGCGCCGCAATAGGTGCGAAAACGTCGGAATCCGGCGCTCACGCAAATTACCGATGGCAACAGCGATCAGGACGATCACACCCATGACCACCAGCTGCCAGAAATAGTCGACGCCAGCGATCACCAGCGCGTTGGTCATCATCGAAAGAAGAAGGGCTCCCAGAACGGTGCCGTAGACCGTGCCGCTGCCACCGAAGAGGCTGGTGCCGCCGATGATGACTGCGGCGATCACGTGGATCTCCATGGCGGTGCCGATGGTGGCTTGGGTCGAATCGATACGCGCAATCATAATCAGACCACCAAGTGCCGTAACCAATCCCATCAAGACATAGACCATGACCTCGACCAGGTTGACCGGAACGCCCGCGAGCCTCGCAGCTTCTCGATTACCGCCAATCGCACGCACATGGAGGCCGAACTTGGTATGGTTGAACAGCCAGCCGCCGAAGATGGCGAAGATGATGGCGATAATAACCGGGACTGGCATGCCAAGCAGATGCCCCTGACCGAGCCAAGTCAGTGACGACGGCAAGCCGTAATGCATATTGCCAGCTGAGTGCAGCAGCGCCAGGCCGCGCAAGCTCACCATCATGGCTAGGGTTGCGATAAAAGGCGGGATTTTGACAAAGGCGATCAGGAGGCCGGTCAGGCAGCCGATGCCGCCGCCGAGCGCGAACATGATCAGCACGCCAAGAAGAGGGTGTATCCCCTCTTTGATAAGATCGAAGCCGATCACCGTGATAAGCGCCAGCAGCGAGCCTACAGACAGGTCGATCCCTGCGCTGGTTATGACGAAGGTCATGCCAACAGCAATGATGATGTAATAGGATGCTTGGGTCAGGATATTGGCGAAATTCGCGAGCGTGGCGAAGCGCGGATTGATGAGCGAGAAGATCAGCGCAAGGGTGATGACGACGATCGTCAGCCCCAGCCCTTTGAAAAGCCAACGCCGATCAGCATGGCCGATTGCACTGACTGGGCTGATCGCGGGTTGGTTCTGCATGTCGTCCCGCTCCCCGTTCAGTGCAGCTGGCCGAAGGTGATCATGCGCACCACCGCATCACGGGTCGTCGTCGCGGTCTCAACCACACCAATCAGCTTGCCGTTCTTCATGACTGCGATGCGATCGGCGAGCTGGAAAACATGTTCGAGATTGTGGCTGATCACGATGACGCTGATGCCCTCAGCCCGCATGCTGCGCACCAGCTCGAGCACCCGCCTGCCCTCCTCGACCCCAAGGGCCGCCATCGGCTCGTCCATGATCACCAGACGAACGTCCTGCAACAACAGCCGGCTGATCGCTACGGTCTGACGCTGACCGCCCGAGAGCCGCATCACCGGCTCGTTCAACTTCGGCAGATGGATGCCAAAACGGTCGAGCAGCTCAACCGTACGTGCACGCATTCGGCTGTGATCAAGCTGCGGGACGACGCCGAAGACTTTGGTCTGTAGTTCACGGCCAAGGAACACGTTCTCCGGAACATCCAACGCATCCACAAGGCCCAAGCCCTGATGCAGACAACCGATGCGCGCCGCTTCAGCATCGCGTGGCGTGCGCAGTGAAACAAGCTTATCGTCGATTTCGATGCGGCCGGAGTCGGGAGGCTGCGCGCCGGCCAGGGCTTTGACCAAGGTCGACTTGCCGGCCCCGTTGTCACCCACCAAAGCGAGGATCTCGCCTTGATAGACGTCAAAGGTCACGTCATCGACGGCGCGCAGGCCGCCGTAGCTCTTCTGAAGCCCGACAACGCGCATCAACGTCGTCCCACGGACGTCTATGCCTCCCTCGTCCATCACGCTCCCTCATTTGTCTGGCGCGGGCTCATATTTTTCGTGCCCGTGCTGGAGCACATTATTTCTTCTCTATTAATACTTTACCGAGTTCAGACGTCAACTGTCGCCTGCTTGGATCCAACGATAACTTCTCTCCCACAGGAGCTGGAGCCGATTCCATACGGACGAAAAAATCGCGCTGTCGCCGTATGCCAATATCTAAACAGCGTCAGGCAAACACAGCATAGATCAACGAAACAAAAATTTAGATTTGATCTCGACGCCAAGCGTTGGGAACATACACCAATTTCGTATCAACTGGCTCCCATCTCATCACCGCGTCGGGGCACCTTAAGTCACTAGCGACGGCCGCCGAATGCTGGCTTTCAAGGGCAAAACGACCGACATGCTAGCTGCACAAATGGGCCAATGTGCCGATGATGTTAATTTAGTCGGCTGTTGACTGCACCGCTGCCGCGTATTCCTGTCCGAATACCAGGCGATAAGAGAGCGCACCGCAACGCCGTCACTCATCGATGCGATGGCGGAGATCGTGGCATTGCCCAAGTCCGCCTAATACCGATGAGCGGTGACTTGACGCAGGCCCCTGGTTTGCCATGCCTGACGGACGAGTTCACACTTCGAGATCATCAAGACCCAGGAGGCCATTTCGATGGAGCTGCCGCTTGCGCTCGACCTCGCCCGATTACAATTTGCCTTCACCGTTTCGTTTCATATCGTCTTTCCAGCTTTTTCCATCGGGCTTGCCTCTTTTCTTGCCGTCCTTGAAGGCCTTTGGCTCATCACCGGTCGACAGGTCTTCATCGCGACTTTTCACTATTGGCTAAAAATCTTTGCGCTGGTCTTCGGCATGGGCGTGGTGTCCGGCATCGTCATGAGCTATCAGTTTGGCACCAATTGGAGCGTCTTCTCCGATAAGACGGGCCCGATCCTTGGCCCGCTGATGGGCTATGAGGTGCTCTCCGCCTTCTTCCTCGAGGCGGGTTTTCTTGGTGTGATGCTGTTCGGCATGAACCGGGTCGGCAAGCAGCTGCATTTCTTTGCAACTTTGATGGTGGCCTTTGGCACGCTGTTTTCGGCCTTTTGGATCCTTTCGGTGAATAGCTGGATGCAGACGCCTGCGGGCTACGCCGTCAATGACGTCGGTCAATTCGTGCCTGAGGATTGGTGGGCGATCGTCTTCAATCCGTCCTTTCCCTACCGGCTGGTCCACATGGTGCTCGCCGCTTATCTGACCACAGCCTTCATCGTTGGCGCCGTCGGCGCCTGGCATCTGCTGCGCGAGCCCGGTAACCTTATGGCCCGGCTGATGTTTTCGATGGCGATGTGGATGGCCTGCATCGTCGCACCGCTCCAGATCTTCGCAGGCGATCTTCACGGTCTGAATACGCTCGAGCATCAGCCAGCCAAGGTGGCGGCGATGGAGGGGCATTTTGAGAGTTATGACGGTGCACCACTGATTCTGTTCGGGCTCCCGGATATGCAAGCCGAGGAAACCCGCTATGCCCTGGAGATCCCGAAGCTGGGCAGCCTGATCCTCACCCATGACTGGAACGGTCGCGTGGAGGGGCTAAAGGCCTGGCCGCCGGAGGAGCGTCCCAATGCGGTCATCTTGTTCTGGAGTTTTCGGGTCATGGTGGCGATCGGCCTTGCCATGGCAGCGCTCGGTTTCTGGGCGCTTTGGCTCCGCTGGCGGTGGCGCCTCTATGACCAGCCGCTGATCCATCGCGCCGCTGTCGTGATGGGCCCCTCCGGGATCGTCGCCGTGCTTGCCGGCTGGATCACCACCGAAGTTGGACGCCAGCCTTATACGGTCTATGGCCTCCTGACCACAGCCTCATCCGCATCACCGCTCGATGCGCCGGCCGTCGCCGGCTCGCTCCTGGTCTTCGTGGTCGTCTATTTCATCGTCTTCGGCGCCGGCGTTTTTTATCTGCTTCGCCTCATGGCCAAACCACCAACTCTAGGCGAAACCGGCATGCCCGTCGGCGAACCCATCCGCTCTGCTGGAACGACGCCGGCCGCCGCGATCGTCAGAGACAAGCCCCTGCAGCCGGGAGGAGCGGCATGATGATCGACCTCGCGTTCATTTGGGCCTTCCTGATCGCTTTTGCCGTGCTCGCTTATGTGATCCTCGATGGCTTCGATCTTGGCGTCGGCATTCTTTATCCCTGGATGGAAAATGAGGCGCATCGGGATCAGGCGATGAACACGGTCGCGCCTATCTGGGACGGCAACGAAACCTGGTTGGTGCTTGGCGGCGGCGGGCTTTTCGCTGTCTTTCCACTCGCTTATGCGATCATCATGCCGGCCCTCTATGCGCCGATCATTGCGATGCTGATCTGCCTGATTTTTCGTGGGGTCGCCTTCGAGTTCCGCTGGAAGACGCTGCGCTGGAAGCCTGTCTGGAACTGGTCTTTCGCCCTGGGTTCGATCGGCGCAACCGTAGCCCAGGGGATCACTTTGGGTGCGCTTATTCAAGGCATCCAGGTCGACAATCGCGCCTATGCAGGCGGTTGGTGGGACTGGCTTACGCCTTTCAGCCTCTTGACCGCCGTCGCCCTCACCATCGGCTACGCACTGCTCGGTGCAACCTGGCTGGTGATGAAAACCGACGGCTGGGTGCGGGATCGCGCCCACACCATTGCTTGGGTGACCGCCGTCGGGACCTTGGTCATGATCGGCCTGATCAGTCTCTGGACGCCGTTTCTCAATCCTGTGTTCATGGAGCGCTGGTTCGCTATGCCGGCAATCATCTTCGTTGCTCCTGTCCCAATCCTGGTGCTGGCGGCAGCGTTCGCCCTGTTCACCGGCCTGGCGCAACACCGAGACAGGCTGCCGTTCTTCGCTGCGCTCGCCCTGTTCATCCTATGCTTCATCGGGCTCGGCATCAGCTTCTATCCCCATATCGTGCCGCCGTCGGTTACCATCTGGGACGCTGCCGCGCCTGACAGCAGCCTTGCCTTTCTCCTGGTCGGCGCCCTGCCCTTACTGATCCTGATCCTCGGCTATACAAGCTGGTCCTATTGGATATTCCGCGGCAAGATCCGCGAAGGTGAAGGCTATCATTAGTGGCGGCGCCGAAGAGGAAAAGACTGAAGCAAGTCGGCTGGTTTTTCCTGCTATGGGCATCGGGCGTCATGACAGTTGCCGCGATCGGTCTTTTCATTAAGTGGGCGCTGGTCGTCTAAGCGATGCTTGATGAAAAGAGCTCAGGTCGGCCTTCAGCCAACCGTTTTTGGTATCTGATGGCTAAGGCGTTCAGCATGACGTTTACGATCTGAAAATTTTCCAAGGTAGGTACATAGGCACTTTTGATTTATAGGCGCTGTACTCTTCTCCATACTTTGCGAAGAGCCGTCCTTCTTCCAATTTCGTGCCGATCACGATGTAAATGCTGGCCCAAATCGCCGTTGCAAGAGCGAATTCGTTGGTTACGCGCGCCCAGATGATCAAGAACAGGCCGAGGTAAAGGGGATGCCGAACCAGGCGGTGTAGACCAGCCGTTTGTAGCGGCTCATTGTCGGTTGCATGGTGTATCCCGGCTGATCGTTCTTTGGCCTGCGCCAAGCCGGAGAAGAGGCCAAGGTCATACCGCATTAAGGCAGCGACGAGGACGCCCAGACCCAGCAACTGAAGGCCCAGTGAAGCCATCTGCCATGCCGGTGACCATGAAAATTCGACTGCATCTGCAGCAAGCCATAAACGACCGATCATGTAGACCAGAGCGAAATGGACGATGGCGATCAGATTGTAAACCAGCCGATATCGGCTCCCGGTGACGTGCGCTGCAGCGTTCTTGAGGCGTTGATCAGCCAGCATCGAATGCAAGAGGCCGAAACTTATCCAGAGCAACCCATAGATGATATGTGCGGCTTGCGTCATCTAACAACTCTCAGGTTTATCTCATATGATCTCATAACAATGATCCTGACATCCGCGATCATTTTCCTGACGCCCGAACTCGGCCATCTTAGCAAAGCTTAGAACCACCGGCGATCAGCCTATGCGACTTAGTCACAGTCAACGTCGATGGTCATAGGTATGATGCGCGGCAGATAAAGAAGGTATGTCCTCAACCGAATGGCTATCGGAGAACCCCTCGATGATTAGGTTAGCTCTGTCATTGATCTTGATGATCAATACTCAGGTGTTTGCCGATCCGACCATAGTGTCCCCTGAAGACGCTCTTCAACGCGCGACGGAGGGCAGCGTCACGATCATCGATGTCCGACTTCCTGTTGAATGGGCAGAGACGGGTCTTCCGAAGACGGCTCTAGGTATTTCTCTTCAGGACAACGAGACACTTCAGCCACGCCCAGGTTTCATTGACGATCTCCTGCGCGAGGTAGGTGGAAATCTGGACGAACCGATCGCACTCATATGTGCCCGTGGCAATCGATCAGCCTTTGCTCGAAAGCTGCTTGCCGCCAATGGATTTACCCAGCTTTACGATGTCACGGAAGGCATGGTTGGCGGCGTGAATGGCCCGGGCTGGCTGGCAAGGGAGCTTCCCACAGAACGCTGCTCAGTATGCTGAGAGCATCCGTAAGGCTTCCTGGTAGTTCTTAAGGGTTCAAACCGCATGCTTCGTCAGGAGAAAGTAATGAGGTTCTTCATCTTTCCAGGCGACAGGGCTGCTGACCTCGTCGGGCTAGAGGAAGGTAGCGAACATCGTCAGGTCTTTCGAATGTTCGCCAACACGGTCATTTGGGGAGCCATTGGTGTAACCATGGCTTTTCTATTCTTTGCTTAGGTGTTTAGGTGATCAAGGACGTGACAGATCGCAGCAACGGTCCTCCAGCAAGTCACTTGTCCTTGCATCCTGATGACGGGGCGTTGGTCAGTTACACCCAGGCAAGGATTTCCTTCGGAAACACAAGAAAACTTTCCGTTGGCGAAAACTGTGCGAAAGTGACCGTGACCGCTCGCACCGCCGTCGAAGACGATGCAAGCGGTCAACAAGGACATTCTTTTTAGACAACAACAACGTCGCTAACTGAAGATGTCGGCGGTGATGCTGTCATACCAACCATCGGCTTCTTCACGGGTCTGCTGACGAAGATCAGCACTTTCGCCGACCTCGCTGATGAAGCCTTCGGTCTTGGCGATTTTCTCGTCGGTGGCCTCGTAGTTGGCGCCGACTTTCATCGTGTCCGCTTCGGCGACCGTGCTCCAGCAGGTGTTTCTGAAACGTGCCGGGAAGAGGTCGGAACCGGTAAGGGCGTTCCTTACGGCCATGGCACAGACTTTGGCTTGGCTGTTGGCTGAGAAGCCCGATTTCGGCATGTCACCGGGAATGCAGGCATCACCGACGACGTAGACATCGTCGACAACGGTCGACGCCATGGTCTTTCCATCGATCGGACACCAGCCGGTATCATCGGTGGCGCCGGCAGCCGCGGCAATCATGCCGGCTTTTTGCGGTGGAATAATATTGGCGGCATCCGCCTTAACCACCTCACCATCCTCGGTGGTGACGGTCATTCCCCCAGCGTCAACGCTCGTAATCTTGCCACCGAAGTCGCCCGGGACCCACTCGACCATGCCCTCGTAATGTGTCTCCCAGGCCTCCTGGAAGAGTGCCTGCTTGGAGTGTTTTTCCTTAGGATCGAGGATCATGATCTTGGCGGTCGGATTGCTCTCCTTGAAGCGCTTAGCGATCATGCAGGCGCGCTCATAGGGACCAGGCGGGCAGCGATAGGGATTGGGCGGGGTCACCATCACGAAGGTGCCACCTTCGGCCATGCCGTCGACACGTTCCTTCAATAGCTTGGTTTGCGGGCCGGCTTTATAGGCATGCGGCATGATCTCGGCCGCTGCCTCGTCGTACCCCTCGATCGCCTCCCATTTGAAGTCGATCCCGGGCGCCAGCACCAGCTTGTCATATTCAATCACCGACCCATCTTCGAGTGTCACGGTCTTCGCCGCCGCATCCACGCCTGATGCCATCGCGTTCACAACATTCACACCGTGTCCGGAGAGGCCATCATAACTGTGGGTGATGCTGTCAAAATCTCTGATGCCGCCGAGATAGAGATTGCTGTAGAAGCAGGTGGTGTGCTGCGCGTTCGCTTCGATCAGGGTGACATCCAGCTCTGGCGCGTCCTTCTTGACATATTTTGCGACCGTACCGCCACCGGCGCCGCCGCCGATCACGACGACGCGGCCAGCAGACTGCGCCCTTAAAATCGCCGGTGCTGCCAGCACTGTTGTGCCCGCTGTCAGCGCCTGGCCAAATCGACGTCTCGATAGATTAATCACGGTAAGCTCCCTTCTTGGTGATTGAAGCGCCTTTCAGGCACCCCTTGGTATCGCACTTGCGGTTTTACGGTTCGAGTTGTTCAAAGTAAGCAGCCAATGCCTCCATCTCGGGATCACCCAGCGAGCGAGCAACGTTTCGCATCAAATCGTGATCGCGTTCGCCATCCCGATACTCCCTGAGCGCTTCGATAAAATAGGAGGCGGGCAGCGAATTGATGGGCGGGATGGCCGTTTCGGAGTTCACGCGATGGCAAGCAACGCACTCACCAGACAAATATTCACCATAGGCTAAGTCACCAGCCATCGAGACTGACGATGAGACAATAAAAAAAGCGATAGAGCCAATGTATATCCGGATGAATTTCATCAAGAAGCAATCTTTCATGTTGACTGCCATTCCAATTTTCTAATTGAAATGGGTCGAAAAACTGCGAATGAGCGCCACCAATTTAGAATTTCATGCAGAGACATTGCAAATTTACAAAAGCTGGGCAATTTGCTACCTTTCTATACTAAAGACTGTCGAAAGGCCATCTGGAGGGCTCACAACATATGGACCAACTTGAAGAGCAGGTGCTACGCGCTGCAGATTTTCTAAAGGCGCTTGCCAACCCCAACCGTCTCGTGATTCTTTGTTTCCTTCGAGATGGCGAGTTTTCGGTGCGGGAGCTGGAAGACAGACTTGAGCTGCGCCAGCCCACGCTGTCGCAGCAACTTGCCCGTCTCCGAGAAGATGATCTGGTCGCGACGCGACGCGATGGTAAGCAGATCTACTACAGCCTCGCCAGCGACGAGGTCCGGCGCACGATCGCTCTTCTCGATGATATGTTCTGTGGTGGCGCGCTTGCAAAAGCCGATGTGCAAAGCCGGCTAACGAAAGTCCTCCAACCCGTGAACTAGTCGTATGTTCGAAACGAAAGAGTTCCGACGGGCGGCACGCGTAGCCTTGTATCTCCAGGCTCTTTCTTCGAAGGCGGTGGGAATTGAATGATGTGGTCATACCGCTAGTCCACCAGCGATCCTTCACTTTCCTGATCAGGCGTCACGTCGAGAATGCGCGCCTTGCCGACGATCTTATTGGTAACATCGCAGCCCTGCATGCATGGCTCATCGGTTGGCGTGTCCGGTCTGGGGTCGGGCATGAAAAACCCGTCCTTGTTGGGCATCTCGATCCTGGCGAAGCTATCCTGATCGTGGACGTCCTCAAGCTCGACCAAATCGTTCAGATACAGAACGTAAAGAGAGACGGCGTAGACTTCTTCGTCGGTCAAACTCTGCGCCTCACCAAACGGCATGGCGCGGTGGATGTAGTCCCAAAGCGTGCTGGTATAGGGCCAATAGGAGCCGATTGTTTTTTCCGGGCGGTCCTCAGTCAGCGTGTCGAAACCGCCCATCAGCACCGGCCAGCGATCGATACCCTCACCGAATTCGCCATGGCAGACAGCGCAGCGCTCGTAGAACAATTCCTCCCCGTCGACAGCCGAGGCCGAACCTGGCGGCAGCCCAAGGCCATCGGGACGAATATCGATGTCCCAGGCCGCAACCTCCTCCGGAAGAGCAAGCCGCCCATATGCCAACCCGTTCTCCTCTGCAGCGGCCGTCGTCGCCGACAAGCCAACGACAACAGCAGCCACCACCGTCCAGTAACCACAGATGCGCGTCGCATCAGCCCAAACGGACATTTTCGACCTCCCCGCTTGGGTTGACCAGCCAGGGTTGCATGGCGTTGTTGTGGTAGATCGAGTTCACGCCGCGCACGCTCTGCAACTCCTGAATACTCGGCTGGACGTAACCAGTCTCGTCCATCGCCCGGCTCATCAACAGGGCATCGCCGCCCTGATAGTTCCAGGGGATTTCAAAGCGTGTCATGCATTTCGAGAGGACGGGCTGATGGAGGCTGGCTGTCCGCCAGTTTTTGCCGCCGTCCGTGGAAACATCAACACGTTTGATTTTGCCATGGCCGCTCCAGGCGAGGCCTTCAATCTTATACATGCCCTGGCCATTCACCGGCCGCTCGGGGCAAGGGTTGGTGATCACCGATTTGGCTTCCTGCACCCAGGTGAACATTCTCGCACGGCCATCCTCCAGTAGATCGGTATATTTGGAGGTTTCCTCGCGGGTCATGTAGGGCGCGTCGCCAAGCTCGATCCGACGAAGCCATTTGATCGACATGTTACCTTCGAAGCCCGGTACCACCAGACGAAGGGGGTAGCCTTGCTCCGGGCGGATGGCCTCGCCATTTTGCGCGAACGCGATCAGGACGTCGTCCCGCGCTTTTTCAATCGGTATGGTTCGGGTCATGCCGGATGAATCCGCGCCCTCGGCAAGGATCCACTTGGCTCCGTCCTTAACGCCCGCATAGTCCAGCAGCCATGTCAGCGGAACGCCGGTCCACTGCGCGGTCGACACCATGCCATAAGTGAACTGGCAGGAATTGAGCTGTGCGCCGCGCCATTCCATGCCTGAATTTGCGGCGCATTCCGTAAAGTAAAAATGGCTCTCGGACGGCATGCGCTTGATGTCATCCATGGTGAAGACCAGCTCTTTGTCGACCATGCCGTGGATCATCAAGCGATGCTCGGCTGGATCGATCTCGGCGACGCCACCATGATGACGTTCGAAATGCAGGCCGTTTGGTGTGACAAAGCCGGTGAGATCATAAAGCGGCGAAAAGTTGACCGAACTCTCCGCCGAGGCCGTCAGCCAAGGCACCCACCGGCGGATCGTGTTTTCCTCAAAGCTCGCCGGCACACCATAACCCGTGGCGTCGACGCCGTAGCCGAGATATTGGTTCCAGTCCTTGAGCTCGGTAATCGCAGCGTCCGGCGCCGTTTCTGCAAGAGCGCCTTTCGCCCCGGCGATCACTGCGGCACCACCGGCAAGAGCCCCGGCCGACCGCAGGAAACCACGCCGAGCCAATGTTTCATGGGCGTTTGGTTTTTCCGTCATCGCCACCCCTTCAACCATGATGGACCCTGCCAAAACTTGGCTCGAAATCCCGATTTCTCTTTAGGTTGCATTATATTCGATGATGATATTATATCAAGAACGAATATTTATCCGCCGACCTGGCTCGTGAGATAGTCACGGAAGGTCTGCTCTTCATAGGCCTTCTCTTTGATAAAGCGGAACATCGCGATGAAATGATCCGGCTTAAAATAGCCGGGCATCCGGGCAGTCTCCGCTGCCTGTCCAGTCTCACCAGCGACCTCATCACTGCTTTCGGGAAAGAACTGGAAGCTTGGTGTGAAGCGGATGCCGTATTTCTCACGTAACGCTTTCTCCTCCATCTCTTCACCGTCAAAGTCGGTGACCAGCCGCGAGCCGAGGTAGTTGAGCTGCAAGATTTCGAAGTTGTCCCGGACATACGCGTTGATCTCGGGATCCGCAAAATTGACGAAGTGGGTTTCCTTGCAATAAGGACAGCCCTTGAGCTCCCACATAATGGCAAAACGCTTGCCACTTGCCTTCGCCTCGTCCAGATCCTCGCCGAGGTCCAAAAAACTCTCAAGAAACCACTCTTGTGTGTAGAGACCATCGTCCGTGAGGATCGGCTCGACACTTCCCTCAGCTCGAATCAGCGACGGAGTAAGGAGCGTGCTGACCAGTAACAATGCTGACAACAACCATTTCATACGACGATGCCTCCCAACGCATTCTTCCATTACAATATATTTTTTTGTAATCTATGTCGAGGCATGAGCCATGAAAGTTCGTCATTGCAATGGGGAGGCAGTCATTCATATCGATAGAGCTCATTCTTCGAAAGGCTTCATCATTGGTGCCTTTCTGATGGGGGCAAGCTCCACAGTGTCGGCGGGCGAACTCGGGGCCTTCAATCAGCAGGTCGCCGATGCCTATGCCCCCTATCGCAGCGCCATGTTCTATCTGCGCACCGGCAATCCAGGCGTCGCTTTTCTCGACCTAGACACGGCATCCGAGCGCTGGCAGTCGGTGGTCGACCGCTTCGCATCGACAGCGCCCGATGCCTTTGCCGAAGACAGGGAATTCGCCGCGACCCTCAGCCGTGTCGAGAGCGCGCTTGATGCTGGTAAAAGCGCCCTCGATGCCGGCGACGAAGAAGCGGCGACGACGGCTTTAGCAACCATTCGCACCGACCTTTCCGATCTTCGCCGGCGTAATGGTCTTAGAGCGTATAGCGACTGTATCGACGACATGAATGCGGCGATGGATCGTCTTTGGACCTATCGCCACGAGCCGCCGGCTTTCGACCAGAACGACCAGGTCAATGCGGTCAAGCGTGAGGCGGCAGTCACAGAGTTTCTCTATCGCCGATGCTATGAAACAGCCCCCGCCGACTTCCAGGAGCGCGACACATTCAAGCGCCTCTTCGAAGGAAGCCTCATCTCGCTGCCCCTTATCTTTGGCGCTCTGGATCGGGGCAACGAAGCCCAACTCATCAATATCCTCCGCGAACTCCGCTCTTTTGACCGGATGATCTGGCTCGAATTCGGCTAGGTGCCGTGGCCACATCATCGACTTTAGGGCTGCCTTCAATGAGTGCGTCGTTGATTGGGGGGTATGCGCCCAAGAGGCTATTTTGGTGCCGTTAACCGATGCGCCCCAGGGACGGAAACGTCTCCAGGAGCCAAAAACCGATTTCGTTCATGGAGCCGGTGATGAACAGGATACCTGTGAGTACCAAAAGTCCGCCCATAACCTGCTCGATGCGGCCGAGATAACGGCGAAAGCGCTGCATGAAGCCCATGAAGGGGCCAATCGCAAGGGCTGCCAGAATGAACGGAATGCCTATCCCAAGCGCGTAGACCAGAAGCAGCGAGGCACCGTAGAACACATCGTCTTCGCTGCCGGCAACGAACAAAATGGCGGCAAGAGCCGGGCCGACACAAGGCGTCCAGCCGAAGGCAAAAGCGACCCCGATGATGAAAGCACCGATCAGGCTGGTCGGTTTCTGCTCGGGATGGAAGCGGGCTTCGCGCTGCAGGAATCCAAGTTTGAAGAGACCAAGGAAGTGCAGGCCCAGAACGATAATGATGCCGCCAGCGATCTTGGCCAAGAGATCACCGTGCTGTGCGATCAGTTTGCCGATCGCCGAGGCCGTTGCGCCGAACGCTGTAAAGATGACGGCAAAGCCCAGAACAAAGGCCAAAGCCGCCCAAAGCACCCGGCGCTTAACCTCGGCATCCGCAACCTGGCGCTCGTCAGTGAGCTGTTCGAACGTGACACCACCGATAAAGCAGAGATAGGGCGGCACCAGAGGGAGAACGCAAGGGCTGAGAAAACTCAAAAGCCCAGCGAGCAAGGCACCAGCATAGGAGACTTCCAGCCCCATCAGTGGCGTGGCCACATCATGGACTTATGACCGCTATCGCTAGTCCTGACGGATTGCGCCCAAGTCTCCGAGCGGTTCGGGGCGGTTAACGGATTGACATACATCCGATAGCTTAGCCGCATACCATGACCTTTGACACTTACGGGCCAAGTAATTGAGGTGGCCACGCCACTAAAGCCCGACGATCTCGACCTTGCCGGAAGGCTCGGCCTTTAACAGGTCCTGGCGTTGAATGTAGTCGGTCACCACGTCCCAGATCGGCGGCCCCTCCGTACCTTCATTGACCGAAGCCCAGCCTGCGACCGTGTAGGATTTGCTGGCGTCAATCGCGTCACTGCTTGCGGTCAGCGTCATGTCGGTGACCCGATCACCCATGGCGGCACTCGGATCAATTCGGTAGCTCAGACCGCCGACCCGAACCATGTCGCCACCTTGCTGCAGATAAGGATCGGGATTGAAGAGGTTGTCGGCGACGTCCTCGAAGATCAGCTTCAGCTGCTCGCCGGACATCTCCAGCCGATAGACGGCAGGATAGGTCATCGCCGTATGGCTGTAGACGAACTCCGCCGTGATATCCTCGCCCGCCGGTAGCGAGGGGCCCCAGCGGAAACCCGGCGACAGGGCAATCTCCGCGTCCTGGCTTTCGAGGAGAGCGGCGCAAATAACATCGTCGAACGTGCCGTTGAAATTGCCCCGGCGATAGAGGTCGCCATCGGTCGTGCCGACGACCTTCGCCAGATCCTGCTCGAAAGGTGCACGGACCTCATCGATCATCGCTGCCATCTCGGCATCGGGGGAGATCACATCCGAGAGCACCGGGATCATGCTATACGAGAAATCCTTGACGCCATCGGAACCGATATCGAGATCGAGGCGTGACAAAAATTTGCCGTTAGCACCTGAGGTAATCAACAGCGTCTTGCCAACCACGGTGGGCTCGGGAATGGCATCGTGGGTATGAGCGGTAAGGATGACGTCAATGCCTGGCACATTGCCGGCAAGCTGGCGATCGACGTCGAAGCCATTATGGCTGAGCAGCACCACCAGCTCAGCGCCATCATCTCTAGTTTCTTGCACGAGGACTGCAAGCTCGTCCTCGCGAATGCCGAACGACCAGCTCGGAACCATCCAGCGGGGGTTGGCGATCGGTGTATAGGGAAAGGCCTGACCGATGACGGCGACATCGACACCGCCGCGCTCATATCGGGTGACCTGTTCGAACACCGGTTCTTCCCAGTCGGTATCGCGAACATTGGCGCCGAGGAAGGGGAAACCGAGCCCATCGATCAGCTCCATCACGCGTTCTTCGCCAAGCGTGAAATCCCAATGGCCGGTCATCGCATCGGGTTTAAGCAACGCCATCGCGCGGACCACGTCTTCCCCCCTGGTCTGCAGCGCTGTCCACGAACCCTGCCAGGTGTCGCCGCCATCAAGAAGCAACGTGTTGTCGGGACGGTCTGCACGGATGGCTTTTACCAACGTCGCGATACGATCGAGCCCGCCCACCCGGCCATAGTTCCGTGCAAGGTTCGAAAAATCTTCGCTCGAATAGAGATAGGCGTCGAGAGTGCCGGGCTCGATGCCGAAGTGGTTAAGAAGCTCGACACCTGTAACATGGGGCGGGAGGCCGGCCACCGGTCCGACGCCGAGATTGATGGAGGGCTCGCGGAAATAGACCGGCTTCAACTGGGCGTGAAGATCGGTGAGATGGAGAAGCGTCACCTGGCCTTTGGGCTCGAAGGCGAGGAGCTGATCCTGGGTGATCGACTGCTGGGCAGCCAGCCGTCCGAGCGGTCCGGAGCCTGCGGTCAAAGTGGCCGTTGCCAACATGACTTGCATGAAATCCCGGCGCGTCAGCATTGATCAATCCTCGCGTCTTGACAGCCGGTCACGTCAAGCGTGCCGAACTTCGATTAAAAAAAGGGCGGCGCATGGACACCGCCGCCCGACAGCTACAGGGGAGCTACTGCCTTACGGCAGGCGTTTCGACAGGAAGTCCCTGTCCTCGCCAGGCGAGATAGAGTTCGAGATTGACATATTCGTCAGATCCGCGCTTGAACGGCTTGGCACGAACCTGGTCGTTGCAGCCCTTGAAGCGGCGGTGCAATGAGCCGAGCTTTTGCCACTTCAGTCGGTAGGTCGGAAAGCCATTAGATTGCCCTTGGCTCAGCGTATCGGCGCGGATTTTGGTACCGGCATATCCCTCATGGCAGTGCGCACAGGCGAGGTCGAGCTGGCCGCGGCGCTCGTAATAGAATTCCTTGCCCTTTTCGAAGAACGGAGCGGCCTCGCCATTGATGGCGACATTGACCGGCTCACCACGGGCCTGATGGCGAACGAGAGCGGTCATGCCCAGCATCTCGTCGCTCTCGTATTTCCAAGGTTCGGCCTTCATATTGTCGCTGCGGCAAAGATTGATGCGCTGCTCCAGATTGATCAGCTTGCCAGTGGGCTCATGAAAGACCGGGTAGGTGGTGCCGACAGTCTTCAGGCTTTCGACGTCGTCATGACAATCGGCGCAGGCCTTACCTGCCTCGCCATCAGCTGTATCCCAAAGCTCTTCGGCCTGCTCGACCCAAAGAAAAGCGGGATTTTCAAAATCATCATCCTGAACAGCCCGAGTTTCCGGTACGCGGTAATTGTAGCCGGAGATGATTTCATCCAGTGGATGCCCCTCAGGCGGCTGCACAGCCGGCTTATCGTCACCAGCGATGGCAGACGCCATCTGCAGGACGCCCAAGGCCAATACCGACACAGCCAACCCCGTCATCAAGCCCCTGATCTGCATTATGGTTATCCTCTTTTTTAGCGCCGGCAGACGCGTCAGCTGACCTCGATCTTGGCGGTGGTGGTGTATTCGGAACCATCGTCATCGGTCCAGATGAACTCAAGCGTTCCGCTCTCCGTGGCCACGGTGTGGAATGCCATATAGGGATTGGCCGAAACGGCACCGTGCCAATCACTCTCAAAGACCACCTCGCCATTATACTTGCAGGCGAAGTGGTTGATGATCTGGCGAGGTATCGTGTTGCCGTCTTTGTCCTTGCGCTGNNCCCGATTCCATCTTATGCGAGATCAACGTCTTAATTTCGATGACCTCACCCTGTTCAGCCTTTTTAGGAACCTTAACGCGCGGTTTGACCTTACTTGCCATCGTTTGTCTCCTCCCTTAGATCAGCCGCCGCAACCACCGATCGTGACCTTTACCTCGCGAGCCGCCGTAAAAACGGATCCATCGCTCATTTCCGCGACCGCATGGATCTTCTGCGTCTGGGCCAGGCGGATCCGCGTCGACGCCACAGCTTCGCCGCTCCTAGGCGTGAAGTTCATCTTTGCGACATTGGGAAGTGGATTGCCTTCGGCAAAGATGTGAACCGCTTTGACGTGGTCGTCTTCCGTCATTGGACTTTCGACGCTCACACTTATCGGCACGGTATTGCCATTCTCGGCGATCTCAGGAAGATCGAGGCTGATCCGGCCTTCCTCAGCGGTCCGATCACCCAGTATTTCCTTGATCGCTGCCTCGACTTCCGGAAGGCCGGCCTTAGCCTGCATGCCGAACAACGCCGTTGTGCTAATCAACGCCACGCTAGCGGCAACAAAACCACGGCGGTCCAGCTCACCTGTCTCTTTTTTCATCCTCGTCTCCTCGCTCGGCACTTCGGTGCTGCTTTGACAGAAGCGCTCAGCTCTCCTTAAGCGTCATCAGATAAGCAACGACGTCTTCAACCTGATCGGCACTCAGAATGGTTTTACCTTGAAAGTCCTCGGCAACCCGATGCAAGCCTTCGGCGACATAGAAGCCGGGCATGATCGTATCGGGATTAACGACCTTGGGATTGACAACGCGTAGACGAAGCTCACCTTCGCCGTAGATGTCGGCGATCCCATCAAGTGGCGGTCCGACTTCGCCATGGAAAGGCTCGGCTTCCAGCTCCGTCACTGCGTGACAGCCGAGGCAATTGCCAAGCTTACGGTTGATGAACGTCTCCCGACCCTTGTCAGGGTCGCCTTGGCCGCCAGTCAGTGATGCCGGAATAGCTTCATCATCAACGATCTCATAAGCGACCGGTTCCTCGGCGAGGCTTTGCACAGAAAGTCCGCCCCATACGACCGTTGCGGCCAGCGCACCTACCATTTTCAAACTTCTGCTGTTTTTCACCCAGGCCTCCACCGCGCTGATTGCTATCTTTTTGTTGCGAGCGTCCGACACTTTAGCAGCATCTATCATTTATATTCAAGAGTTGTATTTTGTAAGAATTGAATATGATGTCTTATCGTCGAGATGCTCAAAAGGGCTTTAGACCGGGTTTCGGATTAAACTCGATGAGACAGGGAAGCATATGATTACGCTTCGGCACCAATTGCTGGCCCGGGATCGGTATTCAGCTTATCAATCAGCTCGCCAAGCAGGCCCCAAAAGAAATCCTCACCGGGATAACCGTTGATCCGGCCGACTTCTTGTCCATCGTCGCTGAGCAAAACAAAGGTCGGGGTGAATCTGATCCCTTCGACATCGGCAAGATCATCGGGTCTGGTGTCATGAATATCGACCATCCGAAGTGGGGCACGCTTGCCCTCGTCTGTTCTCGGATAGATTGGGCCGATCTCGGCATGCCAAGCATCACACCATTCGCAGATTTCGCTTTCGAACATAACGAGTTCAGCGGTCTGGGCAGGGGCTGTTTGAACGATCAGCACCACCAAGCCGAAAAGCATGGCACTCAATTTGCAGCGCAGCCCGCTGATCATGATTTGATCCTTCAGGATGATGATCAATGCCTTTGATATAGGTCGGGTCACCTTGATCGCCACCTGCATCGGGTGTTACGAGGCGGCGCGGTTCATCAGAACGCGAAACGCGCCCGTGAAGCTCCCTTCTTCCAAATAGCGCAGGCCAATTGTGGCGCCGGCGAAGATCGCTGCGAGAGCCAGCGGCGCCGACAGTGCCAGCGTCGAGATGCCACTCATACCCTGGCCGATGGTGCAACCAAGCGCCAACACCCCGCCGGTCCCCATCAAGGCCGATCCCGCGAGATGGCGCATCATTTCTTTGTCGCCGTCAAAGCCTTCGCGATGCAACTCTCCCTTGGCTCGGGCAACGACATGCGCCCCGAGAAAAACACCGACGACCGACGCTATTCCGAAGTTCAACGCCATGCCGCTGGACAACATCGCGTAGAGGACGCTGTCGCCCAAAGGACGCACGAATGTGAAGGAAACGGGTGGCCTCGGGTCGAAGTCATCCTGGCCCAGATTGCCTGTGACCGCCCACGCAGCAGAAATGGCTAAACCCATGACGATCGCTGCGGTTATCTCCTTCCTGCAAGAACGGAAAGATCGATCGCGAAAACAGAAATAGAGGAGCGATCCGACGATCAGGAACGTAACGATCAGCCTTGCAGCACTTTCGGGCAGGCTGGAAACGAGCACCAACAGATCAGGCAGGCTTGGCGCCGCCATCGCGGCCGACGTCAGGTCGGTGCGTTCGATAACCCCCATCCTGACATAGGCCAGCGGACCACTTAGCGTGAAATAGGCGAACATGCCGAGCGTTGTGAGATCGATCAATGAGCGTAGATCACCACCGCCTAGCCTTATCAATGTGCCATAGCCACAAGTCCCTACCAGCGCCATACCAAAGCCGAACATCCCGCCGCCGACGATCGCACCAAGCCAGCCGAATGACCCACGGAGATAGATCGATTGGCTGATATCGACGATCCCGCTCACAGTAAGAACCTGAGTCCCTGCTATGGCCACGGCTATCGCCAGGATCCATGCGCGGAGGCGTCTCTGATCGTCAACAATGACCGCATCGGCGATGGCGCCGAGCGTGCAGAACTGTGCCCAGCGGGAGGCGGCGCCGATGAGTGCGCCGATCACAAACCCGGACCAGAGAACGACCGTAGCAGGCTCGAACACGACGTCTCCCTGATTTGCTTTGTGTCGAAGGCAAGCTTACACAACATATGATCATCGTCGTCGATTTCGTCGTGACTTTGTCACATAGCCGACTGATTGACCTCCGTAAATTGCCAGTTGCATCGTCGCTTGACCGAAATCGTCGTACCAAAGGGATGCAATGATGAGAGTTCTGCCGTCAATCGCAGCATCGCTACTACTCTCCGGAATAGCCATAGCGCAGCATGCTGGGCATGCGCCAAACGAGCCCTATGCTGGGCAAGAGCGCCGCACGATCAAGAGCTTGTCTGACGAGGATATCGCAGAGCTTCGTCGAGGTGGCGGATGGGGCCTCGCTAAGGCGGCCGAACTCAATGGCTTGCCGGGGCCTCTGCACCTGCTCGAACTCGGAGACGAGATTGCGCTCACGCCAGAGCAGATCGATGCCATCGAGCATGTGTTTCGAGAGATGCGGGCGGACGCCATCGACGAAGGCGAACGGCTGATATCGCGAGAGCAGGCGTTGGAGAGCGCTTTTCGCGACCGTGCCATGACAGAAGAAACCCTGCGCACCCTGCTCGCGCCGATCGAGGAGAGCAGACGTGAACTCCGCTACATTCATCTCGCCGCCCACTTGAAGACGCCGACGATCCTGACGGAGAAACAGATCGATCGCTACAACACCCTTCGCGGCTATGGCACGGATTCCTGCAAAGAGGTTCCGGAAGGGCACGATCCGGTCATGTGGCGACAACATAATGGTTGTGACTGAGCGTTTGCATCGCCGAAACGGAACGGGACCGATCGACGGTCATCAGAGCTCGCCGATACCAACAAGCCGATCGATCGGTGCATAATCGTCAGTGAGAAGTGGCGTTCGGCTTTCCTCCAAACGCGCATCCAACATATCGGCAGCGATCTTGATGAAGATCTGTCCATCCTCTCTGCTGATATGATCCAGACCGCTCGGTGTGGTCGAAGCGAACAACACGAAGGTCGTACGGCCTCCGGACAGAAAATCGTCTTGCTCCACAAAAACCTCAACATAGTCGAACGCATCGTTCAGCGTACGATAAACAGCGAGGAGCGCTTGCATGTCTGGTACATGGTCGACGACGTTCATCGCGTAGAGCCCATTCGCTTCGAGCCTCGCCTTGACCAGATGGAAGAACTCTGCCGTCACCAGATGTGGCGGTACAGCGATATCGGTAAAGGCATCGCCAACAATGACGTCATAGAGATCGGAACGGCGATTGAGGGCTGCGCGCGCATCCTCGTGGAGGATGTCGATACCGGCGTCGGGCACCCACATCTGTTCCCGCGCGATCTTCGTCACCTCAGGGTCGATCTCGCTCACGGTGATCTGGCCATCCGGTGACGCCGCCTGCCAAGCCCTCGGCAGGGTATAGGCGCCGCCGCCTATGAAGAAGGATGACGCCGGCGCGCCATCCAGCCGCCTGGTCACAAAGAGGTCGATCAGGTTGACATAGGGTGTGACCAGCACATCCGGGTGTTTGGCCAAATTAATGCCATGGCCGAGATGATCGAGCACCATCAGCTTGGCGGGCGTGCCGATCTCGGACGTGAAATCGACGATGCGGATGCAATAATAGCGGCTCTCTTTCGTGCAAGCAGCGCCAAGGGTCAGATTGTACACGCTGATAACCAGAGCAGCGACCAGGCATGTAAGAAGGGCGATCCAAGGCTTGCCCGTCCCCGACATCAACGCCAGTAGCATGGCGGCGATGACGTATGTCAGGGTCACAACGACGATGGTCATCGTCGATCCCAGCCATGAGATGAAGACGAATCCGGCTGCAAGCGTACCGACGATGGCGCCGATGGATCCAGCCGCGAAGATCGCCCCAAGCGCCTTGCCTTCTCGCGCCGGCTGAAGGCCGACGATCACCTTTGTCAAAACGGGAGCAGGCGTGCCCGCAAAGAAGGACGGCAGAAAAACGACCACGCAGGCGAGCATCAAGATGGCGAGACCGGGAGACGGTGCGTTGTCTAAGACGGTCGACGATAGCGTCCTTAGAATTGGCAAGGTCAATGCCGTCGTCACCGCCGCCAGCCCCATGCAAATTGCGATGATCCTTAGGCTATCCTGCCGGGTCCGTTCCGCCACCAGACCTCCTACCCAATGCCCAACAGAAAACCCGGCGAGAACGACGGCGATAATGGCTGTCCACGTGTAAATGGACATGCCCACATAGGGAGCGAGCATGCGTCCCGCGACGATTTCGACGACCAAACCGGCGGCGGAAACCAAGCCCTGTAGGACGATAACGGTTAGAGATGACAAAAACCTGGGGCGACACATGGCGTCTGCAGCGGATTGGACATTCATGGGGCACATATTCGATATATTTGGACGACGATACCTGTAGCATCTTTTGGCGGACGACTTGTTTAGCTTGCATCGGAATCTGACTATAGTCTGCTAAGTAAAGTCAATCTGCCGATGCGTGTTGCAAACTTTCGGGATGATCCGATGGATTGGATTAAACATTTTCCGGGCCTCTTAGAGCTCGACGAGCCCACGTGCAAAACGCTCATTGAGAACAGCAGGGTTGTCGAATTGCCTGCGGGGACGTTAATTTTTGGGCCAGGTAAGGCGCCGGAGAATCACCTACTGCTCATCGATGGAACCGTGCGTGTTCAACAGATATCAGAGAATGGTCGTGAGATCGTACTCTACAGGGTGCAGACTGGCGAAAGCTGCATTCTTACCACAGCTTGCCTTCTGGCTCATGAAGAGTACTGCGCCGAAGGATTAGCAGAAACATCGATTCAGGCGGTCGCCATCCCGCGAGCCATGTTCGACGATCTCATCGCTTCCTCCGATGTGTTTCGGCGCTTCGTCTTCACCACCTATTCAAGCCGGATTACAGATCTATTCGTGGTGATTGAGGAGGTTGCGTTTAAACGAATCGACATCAGGCTGGCCCAAAAGCTCCTTGAGTTGGGTCGTCTATCTGGCCATGTCCAGCTTACTCATCAACAGCTGGCAACAGAACTTGGGTCCGCTCGCGAAGTCATTTCGCGACAGCTACAGGAATTCCAAAGAAGGGGCTGGATCACGGCGACACGTGGCGATGTCAGTCTAACAAACATCGCTGCACTCAACGAATTCGCAAAAGCCGCATAGGGCGCGGACATCAGCGCTTTAGTGACTTGGTCACTGACTGGGCTGACAGACAAGGTAAGATTTCAGAAATCCGTTTTTTGGATTGTCATCATCGGCGTGACGACGCCATTCGGTTTTGTCCGCTCAATCGGCTGACAGGTGTTTTTTACGTGCGAGGAGTAGGTGACGTGGAAACAGTCTTTACCCCTGCCGCATCGCTTGCGGGTGGTGTCTTGATAGGGCTAGCCGCGGTGCTATTGATGTGGGTGCATGGCGGCATTGCCGGCGCGACAGGCGTTCTTGCAGGCGCGCTTTTGCCGGCCAGCATGGCCGATTAGTCCTGGCGAGTAGCGATGATCGCCGGCATGGTAACCGCGCCCACGTTGGTCTTTCTTGCAAGCGGCAAGATGCCAACGATCCAAGGGCCGGTCTCAACGCCTTCCTAAATCACTGGCGGGCTGATTGTCGGTGTCGGCGTCACGCTTGGCAGCGGCTGCACGTCCGGTCACGGCGTTTGCGGCATGGCGCGCCTCTCACCCCGCTCAATCGTGGCGACGCTGACCTTCATGATCATGACCTTCGCAACCGTCTACTTCGTCCGCCACGTTTTAGGAGGGTAAGGCGATGCGCCTCGTCTCGACCTACCTCATCGGCCTATTTTTTCGGCGTGGGAATCGTTATCTCAGGCATGGCAAATCCGGCCAAGATCCTGAACTTTTTTGATCTTGCTGGACGCTGGGATCCAAGCCTTATTTTCGTGATGGGTGGTGCCCTGATAACAACGTTGATCGGCTATCGTGTCGAGCTTAGGCTACCTATCCCCTGCTCTCGAAGCAGTTTTTCCTGCCAATCAACACCCGAATTGATGCACGCCTGATCGGTGGTTCGGCACTTATCGGATTAGGCTGGGGCATCGCAGGTTTCTATCCTGGTGGTGCGATACCGGCGCTCGGTATGGCACAGGTCGAGGTCATGATCTTCGTGTTTGCCCTCATTGCAGGTCTGCTAGCCACACGCTTGGTCACAGGCATTCCGCGACATGGAACACCGCGTACAACGACCCATAGGATCTAGACACCACGACGCTCGAAAGGAGGGAACGTCTGACATGTCTACTCAATACAGACAATGTGTTCACATGAAGATGAACTAACGTGAAGCGATTGAGTATCATCGCGCCGTGCAGGCGGCGAGCTATCCGTCCTTAATACCGATGGGCGAGGCTTAGTCTCGAACGGCATTTAGGCGCTCGCAAATCAGTCGAACTTAGTTTTCGTGGAGGGTGACAATGCAACATAGGTTTTTGGTGCCGGCCTTGGCCGTGTCGATGCTGGCCATGATGGCAAGCACTGTAACTGTCAGCGCTCAAGATGCGGTGGATGCAGAGCAGATGACCTTTTTCGTCACGAGCGTTGGCAAGGGCAATGGTGCTGATCTCGGCGGACTTGAGGGCGCCGATGCGCATTGCGGAGCGCTCGCGCAAGCAGCTGGATCGACGCGAACATCCTGGAAAGCCTATCTTAGCTCGACGATGGTTATCGATCGGAGCGGTGGCAGACCCTTTAAAATCACCCCAGGCGTCAATGCGCGAGATCGTATCGGTGCAGGACCTTGGCATAACGCGAAGGGCGTGATGATCGCTAAAGACATCGACGACCTGCATGGGCCCGGCAACAACATCAATCTCGAAACCGGTCTCAACGAGCAAGGCGAGCCGATAAAAGGCCGCGGAGAAGATCCCAACCAGCATGACATCCTGACGGGTTCGGATCCAATGGGCATGTACTCCACGGCCGGTGGCGATACGACCTGCGGTAATTGGACGAACAGCGGTGAAGGCTCCGCCATCGTTGGCCATCACGACCGTGCCGGTCTCAACGATGCTTGGAACATGGTGTCGTGGAACTCGGCGCATGGCTCCCGTGGATGTGGCGAGGAAGACCTGCCGAAGTCCGGCGGCGCCGGTCTTTTCTATTGTTTTGCGGCCGAATGATCGACATCAGCGCTTAGCAGCGCATGACGACAAGCATGCTGAGATGCCAGCAGACTGACTGCCCAGTCTGCTGGCGTCGACATCAAGGCCACCCAAACAACGTGACGTTTTCACTTCGTGGGAGTTCCTACACTTTTCTACGAACACCCCGAACATGGGTTCTGCATCCACTACGGCTGCATTGATGACGATAGACAGAGCTTGGAGGTAAATCTTTGTCGTTTTCGGGCATCAAGCGACCGGTAGCTTTTCAGCTAACCAACGCATCATGCCTCCCTCGACATTGACAACATTGGCAAAGCCAGATGCCTGCAGCAACTTTCCGGCTTTTTTGCCCCGCAGACCGGATCTGCAGCAGACTGCGACTGGCGTCTCCTTTTGGTTTGTTACCAGATCCGTAACTTGATCAACAAAATCTTTGCGCTGCAAAGCCACCTGGTTGGCGCCCTTTGGGCTACCATCGAATGCCCACTCTTCCGGCTGCCTTACATCGACGAGCGTCAGCTCACCGTTCTGCATCCCTTCGAAGGCTTGCCTTGGACTTACCAGCGTGATGGATGATGTTTCGCCATCCATCACGAACTTCTTCAAGAACCACCGGAGCATGCCTGTCGCAGCTACGCCTGATCTGAACGCGTACGGACGCCGATAAGCGTGTAAGCCGGGCAAAAGCTAATGGCTCCAGTCACGATGAGCACCGCCGCAGCGACAGCAGCAACAATACCGATCGTGGTGTTAATGCTGACAGTTCCAGTAAACAGCAAGACGACCAACATGGCGCCGATCAACACTCTCAGTGCACGATCCCACGTGCCAACATTCAGCTTCATCTTTTCTCTCCGCGATTACCGAATGATCGAGATCACGCTAAGAGCTTCTATTCTGTCAGTCCGTGACTTAGTCACTGGTCTTTGCTGGTTGGGGCAGGCTCTCGATCCCCTGATTGATATGGAGAGCTGCCATCAAGATTTCTGCCGATTTGGATGTATCACAGTCCAGAACTGCGATGTTCATTCTCGATGAGCGCAGAGAACACATTTGGCGGATCCGTAGTCGAAGCTCACGCCGCAAACGTCGTTGCCTGCACCCGAGCTCACGGCGAGCCATTTACTTATGACGACACTCGCCCCGTGTTCGCGCATCATGAGCGTCAAAGGAGATGTCGTCACAGCAAATTGCAAAATTCTATCATTGGAACTTTACTAAAGGCCGGTTTAAAAAAGCTAGTCGGTAGGGTTCGATGCTGGACGTCGTGCGTTGCGACGGCTCTCATGGGAGGAACGCCTTGAACCATAAAGTATTGGCTTTAGTACACCTCATTGAGAGGCACTGAACGTGCCTGCGTTGGATCGTCCCAACATCGTCTTCATCCTGACCGACCAGCAGCGCTACGACACGATCGCTGCCTTGGGCTTTGATCATATGATCACGCCGAACCTAGATCGACTGGCAAAGCGAGGTACGGCGTTTGAGAAGATGTACATTACCTCCCCCTCCTGCGCGCCATCTAGGGCATCTCTGTTCACGGGCGTCTACCCCCACACCAACGGCGTTTTCCGGAATGACGAGACCTGGAACTACTGCTGGGTGAAGGATCTTGCGGAGGCCGGTTACCACACGGTCAATGTCGGTAAGATGCACACGATGCCGGTGGAAGGTCCATTCGGCTTTCATGAGCGCCACGTCGTCGAGAACAAAGACCGTGACCATCCCAATTTGCCATTTTATCTCGACAACTGGGATAAGGCGTATTTCCTGCGCGGGCTGGAAAAGCCATCGCGTGTAACGCAGCGTAGGCGGTCCGATTATGGCGACCTTTTGGGGGCCTGGACCTGGGAGCATGACGAGATCCTGCACCCCGATGTTTTCGTCGGCCAGATGGCCCGTTGGTGGCTTGATCGCTACACCGGCAACGAGCCGTTCTTTTTGCAAGTGGGATTGCCAGGGCCGCACCCGCCTTATGACCCTACAGAGAAATATCTCGACATGTATGATGGTCGAGACCTACCGGAACCGATCCCGCAGGACGCGGAATCCCAGCCTCAAGCGATGCAGGACTTACGCCATTTCCATCTGAATGACGATGCGGATGGCATTGTTCATCTGGAAAGCCCCACACTCGAACAGTCGAGGCGGCAGCGGGCGCATTATTACGCCAACGTCACGATGATCGACCAACAAGTCGGCGACATTCTAGACGCATTGGATCGTCGCGGTGTCCTCGACGACACGATCATCATCTTCACCTCCGACCATGGCGACTGTCTCGGGGATCACGGCCATTCGCAGAAATGGAACATGTACGAATCGACTGTTCACGTGCCCGCATTAGTCTTCGGTCCCGGACGCATTCCCGAGGGGCGGTGCGTCACCGATCTTGTCGCGCTTTTCGATTTTGCGCCGACCATTCTCGAATTTGCCGGGGTCGAGATTCCCTCCTGGATGGAAGCGACATCGCTGCACCCCTATTTTGAGAATGCTCCAGCACCCGAGCGACGACGGGTCTATGCAGAACATTCCAATGACGCGCTTCTGACCGGCACGCGCTTCATGACAATGATCCTGGACGGCACAATGAAGCTCGTCCATTTCGCCGATTCGGACAAAGGCATGTTGTTCGATCTTGAGAGCGATCCGGACGAACGGACGAACTTGTGGGATGATCCGAAACATGCAGAAACCCGAGACTGGCTGGTCGCTGAAATACTCAAATGGCGTTTGGAGAGCAGCCTGAAAACTCAAGGCTTCATCGAAGCCTGCATGCGCGGGTCACATGCCATGATGTCTCCACCAGGCAATCCCGCGCGTGGCCAGCACCGCAAGGGCAGCAGATAGATATGGTGTCCACTCAGCCCGAAGACGTTCATCGGCATGGCTGAGGTCGAACATCGCGGTGAAAGGCCATGTTGCAGCCCCACGCGCGACGGGACGCGGGCGGTTTCGGGAACACCCATTCCGAGTGAGGTGGCACAGAAGTCGACCTCACCTTCGATGATTCATATCCCCGGCGGAAGATCCCTGGTCGGCACGGAAAACCCAAAGATCCCGGACGACGGTGAAGGCCCCTTGAGGGTCAGGAAACAAAGAGGGTTCTGCATCGCCCCGACGACTGTCACCAACGAGGAATTCTCCGAATTCGTGGAAACGACCGGTCATGTGACGGATGCCGAGCAATATGGCTGGTCTTTTGTGTTCTATGCCGATGTTCCAAAGTCGATTTCGTTAACCGATGGTGTTGTCGGCACGGAGTGGTGGCGAAAAGTCGATGGAGCAAGCTGGCGGGATATTCATGGCCCGGGCACGCAGCGATCGTCTTGGCGGCCAGACCATCCGGTCGTTCATGTCTCCTGGAACGACGCCTTCGCCTATGCCCGCTGGGCCGGCGGCCGCCTTCCCAGCGAAGCGGAGTGGGAACATGCTGCGCGGGGCAAGCTTGGCGATGTCCGTTTCCCCTGGGGAGACGAAGAACCAGACGACACCTGTTTTCTCCCCTGCAACATCTGGCAGGGTGACTTCCCCAGCCATAACACGATTGCTGACGGGTGGGCCGCAACCGCACCTGCAAAGTCGTTCGAACCAAATGGTTACGGGCTCTACAACATGGTCGGCAATATCTGGGAATGGACGGCAGACCCCTATCGGGTGAAGTCGTTAAAAAAAAACCTGCAAAGAAAGCTGAGTAACACGCGTGGCTTCAAAGTCTTGAAAGGTGGTTCATTCCTTTGCCATCAGAGCTACTGTCACCGTTATCGAATTGCGGCCCGCATCGGAAATTCGCCGGACAGCTCGACGGCCCATCAGGGTTTTCGGGTGGTCTGGTGAAGCGTAACGTTGCCACCATCGGTGGATCTTGGATCAGACGAAAAACGCGTTGAGCGATGCTAGGGGCTGGGCGCGCACGAACCCCAGCAAGACGGCGAATCGGCCTATCAAGAGTGCCCTTATCGATGGACACTCCGCCTATTGCAAGGCGGGTGCTTGAGTTGTGGCATTCAGGTTTGCAGTCATCTATCCGGCCTTAGCCCAGCGATCTGCTCCGGAATTTCTCTTCGACATTCCACTCTTCGTTGCTCTAGGGAGCCGGCTCCAATTGATGTGACAGAAGCCGATTGTCTCCCTTTCAAGGAAAGAGCGGTCATTCATGCAGGCCAAAACTGACGGAAGAAATGTATCGATTGCAACAGAACCATGACGCGGGTCACTGCCAGGTCCAAGCGTTCTGTCTAGTGTTCAGACGGTATAATCACCCGTCGAGTTCTCCCTTATTAGAACACGCTATTTCGCTTAGGGCTGTTATTGATGTTCATCACAACGATAGTCTTATTCCTGAGTATGCTGATCGTACCTTCGGCAGCTGTTGCTCATGTAAAATGGTTCTCCCCCTACTCAGTTGAGGATACGCCAGTGGCAATACCTCAACTCCTAACGACTCAGATGTTCTGGGTTTTTTTAGGTGTCATCACGATCGTGATGATCCTAGCAGCATGGTTAGAAAGAGCGTCACAAGCGAGCAGGCTAACCGAGAGCTTGAATGCGCTGACGGCCGGCATGCGTCGCCGTATGGACGACATGATGCGGGTCGGTATGGGAGCATTTCTGGTCGCACTATGGGTTATGGGCAGCGTCATTCTCACGCCCGAACTCGAAACCGACATCAATTGGATTTCTTGGCTTCAACTCGGTATGGCCCTTTCGCTTTTTTGGCGCATGACCATGCCGCTGACGTCGCTCGGCATTGTATTTCTGTGGAGCTTCGGCGCTTCGCAGTACGGGCTATTTCATTTGCTTGACTATCCAATTTTTCTAGGCATCGCGATGTATTTGATGATTTTCACTTGGCCCAAAGGTAGATTTTTTCCTTACCGCTGGGATGTGCTGCGCTGGGGCGCCGCGATCACGCTCATGTGGGCCAGTATAGAAAAGCTCGCCTACCCAGAATGGTCATTCCCGATCCTTGAGGCCAAGCCGTTACTCACCCTTGGCTTTTCAAAGCACCACTTCATGATCCTCGCTGGTTTGGCCGAGTTTGCGCTTGCTTTTGCACTTATCTGGACGCCGCTTATCCGTCGATTGTCAGCGATTGTTCTGTGTGCGCTTTTCACAGCGGCGATCATCCTCTTCGGTAAGGTCGATGCGATCGGACATTTGATGATCATCCTTATTCTCATAAGCATCATCATTGATGATCGGTCCTTTAGAAGTCACTTCAAGCGAGTCGAATTTCTGGTTCCGTTGAAATACGTTTCCCTTGTGGGGTTCACGGTCGGATTTTACGGCTTGCAGGCTGCGTTCTATGGAGACCTGGTCGCGGATACCGACGTGAAAAACGCAGACATCCACATCCCATCTGCAGATGCGGCAATACAGGCGACACACAACGAGACATCGATACGTCTTCGAGCGACGTATCCTGATCCTATTCTCAAGGTCTGGAGCGAGCGCGGCGATGATGGATCTTGGCGGCTCATTCTCTACACTGAGAACTTTATCTTGAGCAATGCTCAGACGTCGATGATCGAGAACATGCCAATCGGTCATGCGCATATCTATCGCGGGGAGCAAAAACTGGCGGCGGCCTACACGCCGATCGTCGACTTGGGCACACTTGATCCAGGCGTGCACCACTTCAATGTCGTGCTGAAGTCGACAAATCACCGTACGCTGTTAGGAACAAACGGGCCAATTGAACAAGAAATCGTCCTTAAAGTCCCCCCTGGACATCATCCAAGACCACGTTAAACAAGACCACTACGGGGAGCACATCAAGCAGAGTATTTTCAAGTCATCAGAATTACACGTTTCAAATTCAATGAAAGCGTTAAAGGGAAGCTCGGTGATTTCCAAAATGAAGCCCTAATCTGACGCTTTTCGACTGAGCCACATTAAGAACCAAAGCCCGTGATCACAAACGAAACCAAAGTTACAACATTGAGGATTACATGTTGCTCGTCACGTCGAGCATTGCAGCCAATGGCACATCCTTGGCCTTATGGCATCAATGGCGCAGATGACGGACATTCTGAGCGCGGCGCTAGATCCCGCAGCTGAGGATCATGCTCGTTAAAGCCGACTAGCTGTCCCTCTTCATAATCCATTCGACCTCGGGTGCTGGAACGAAACGCCATTTACGGAGAGGCCCGGCCATGACGTTGAGATAGTACATCTCGAAGCCGTAGGGTGCCCCGCATGGATGATGGCCGCGTGGCACGAGCACGACATCACCGTCCCTAACCGCGATGGTCTCGTCGAGTTGGCCATCATCTGTATAGACGCGCTGGATACCGAAACCTTCTGCCGGTTTGAGGCGGTGGTAGTAGGTCTCTTCGAGATAGGTGATGCGCGGATAGTCGTCCTCGTCGTGGCGATGGCTTGGATAGGATGACCAGTGACCGGCTGGTGTGAAGACCTCGGTGACCAGGAGACTATCGCAATAATCCTCATGTTCCATGGCGATGTTGTTGATGTAGCGCGTGTTGGTGCCCTTGCCCCGCTCGGTCAGCGTGATGCCGTCTGGACCAATCCGGCGCGCTTGGTGTCCACCTTTTCCTGGTGCGGAACACACGGCGAGTACGCAGTCGGTCTCGGCGACAGCCTCCCATTCGGTTCCGTTCGGGAGGTACAGGCAATGGGGTGGCGTTCTCTCAAAAACGTCGATGCGATCGCCAAGCACGCCCCAATCCTGTCCAGCACCACTAACCCTGGCCTTGCCTTCGACCAGGATCAGAATCACCTCGCGATCATCGGTCGCCTCAGCAGCATGTTCGCCCGCACGCAAATGGTACAGTCCGAAACCCACATAGCGCCAAGATGCTGTCGCAGGTGTGATGTCGTGTACCTTGCCGTGTCGTCCAAACGGTCTTCGCAAGAGATCAGCCATTGAGATTTTCCTCCTTGCCTCCTGCGGCAGAGCCATTGGCGCGTGCTAAATCCCAAAGGCGACAAAGGTTTTCGTACTTGTCCTTCATGACCCCTACCGCTTGTTCATCGGTGATCCGGCCCACCATCCAATCCCGCGCTACCTGACCGAAGATGGTCCGACCGATGGCAAAACCCTTAACCAGCTGAAAACGCGCGGCGAGCTTGAACGATGCTGATAGCTCCGCTTCTGGCGCATCCAGCCCCAAAACCAGGATGCCCCTGGTGTGAGAATCGTTTTGCTCGATGGCCTCGACCGCGCTGACCCAAGCAGCCTCGCTCTTGAACGGCTCAAGCTTCCACCAGTCGGGATAGACGCCTAGATCGTAGAAACGCTGGATCACGCGCGCTGTTGTCTCGTCGTCAACCAGACCGATCTTGGACGGGATGACCTCCAAAAGAAATTCGAGCCCGTTCCGCCTTGCGGCATGGAAGAGGCGATGCACCGTTGCTTCTTGGCGCCCCCATGTCTCGGCGTCGTCATTAGGATGCGCAAAGCAAAGGCACTTCACAACCTGGTCACGTGGCCATTCGGCAAGCCCGCCGCAGTCCGGTCCAATCTCGGGTTCGAGTGTTAGGGGACGAGAGCCCGGCAGCTCCACAGGCCGTCCGATCCAAAGACCGCTGCCTGCGGCTTGGTAGAGAATGTCCCTCCCAAACCGGCTGTCGCAGAGCAAGCCATAGCCAGAGCGGCCATTGGCGACCGACGTTACCGTATCGAGGCAAAGCACTTTAAAGCGACCGATCTTTTCGGGCGTAGCACCCTCCATCTCCTCAAACTGGCTTCGGTGGTCGAAGGCGAAGACCCGTATCGTTGACCAGTCGCCTCTACGGTTGGTTGCCCAGTGGACCTGTTCCAATTCCTGATCGTTTCTAAGATCGGGTTGTTTGATTCCGCGTTGGAAAAAGAACTGCAGTTCCTCCCAGCTCGGATAAGACGGTGCACAGCCATGGCGGGAGACTGCGAAAGCACCACAGGCATTGGCGTATTTGAGCGCGGTCGGCCAGTTCTTATCATCCAGCCAGCCCTTCAAAAGCCCGCTCATAAAGCCATCACCTGCGCCCAGCACGTTGAACACTTCGATTGGAAAGCCAGGGCCGCTCTCGCCATCATCTAGGCTATCCGGAATGGCAGCTGTGAAGGCGGCCGCTCCCATCGGGCCACGTTTGCACACCAAAACCGCATCGGAGACAGAGCGCACCGCACGCAACGCCTCGATCGTATCGATCGACCCACCGGCGATGTGAAACTCTTCCTCGGTGCCGACGATAAGGTCGAACAGCCCCAAGGTCGATTGCAACTTCGCCGTTACATTTTCCGAGGCGATGAACCGGCTCTCCCCGGCATCGTGCCCGGCAAGGCCCCAAAGGTTGGGGCGGTAGTCGATATCGAGCGCCGTCCTGCCGCCGTTTTTTCGCGCGAGCTTAAGTGCCTTCACGACCGCAGCTTCGGTGCATGGGTTGCTGAGATGGGTACCTGTGACGACCACGGCACGCCCTTCGGCGATGAAGTCTTCGTCAATGTCAGCCTCGCAAAGCGCCATGTCCGCACAATTCTCACGGTAGAAGATAAGTGGGAATTGCTCCTGGTCCCGGATGCCGAGAATCACAAGGGCAGTCAGCCGTTCTGGATCGGTCTTCACGCCACGCACATCGACGCCTTCGCGCAGGAGCTGTTCGCGAATGAACCGTCCCATATGCTCATCGCCGACCCGGGTGATCAGCGCAGACTTCATGCCAAGCCGCGCTGTGCCAGCCGCTATGTTAGTCGGCGAGCCACCGATATATTTTTCAAAACTTCCCATGTCCTCGAGCCGGCCGCCGATCTGAGCGCCATAGAGGTCAACGGAAGAACGGCCGATGGTAATCAAGTCAAGCGGTTTTGACATCTACATCTCGTCAGTTCTCATATATTGAAACAACCTAGCGATACAGCATTTGGCGTCAGACTGCACTTCGCCATCAAGAAGTGTAAGCGCCATCTCCTATTTGTGTTTCCAAACAATGGCGCTCCTTCATCGCGCGGATGTCGGCGACGCTTTTTCGGTTTCAATCCAGCATACTCTTCCCTCTTGGAGGCCATCATTCAGAGCTCGATCGTCACGCTGCCGTTTTCGACTTTGGTCGCGTAGGTGTTTAGAACTTCGCAAGCCGGCGGCGTTTCCACTTCACCGGTGTGGTCGTCGAACATGCTGGCGTGTTTCGGGCACTCGATCGAGTATTCTATCACCAGGCCGTCAACGAGGTGGACTACCTCATGAGTGCAGAGCCCGTCCGTACAAAAATAATCATCGGCAGGGCCGCGGTAAATGGCGAAGATACGGCCGTCGTGATCGAAGCGGGTCACCCTTCGGCCTCGACGCTAGCGCCCATGATGATCTGGTGTTCAAAAAGATCGCCCTTCACGACCTGCCCGTTGGCTCGGCAAGCTTCGCCAACCAACTTGCGATCCATCTCGGTCGACTTGAAATGGAGTCTTACGAAGAGGATGTCGACTAACCTGGCCACATTCCGTCGATGCTGACACGAACGGCCGAAACCAAATGAGATGGCCACGCCGTCAGCGCCAGAAGGCGGCGTGTTGGGCTGCGATCCTGTCTTCGAGCTCTTTGAAAGGCCCGCGCACGGTGATGGTTCGGCGACCGGCGGCAAAGATCGTCCGGCAATCGAGATCCTGGGTCGGATTTTCCGGATTGTCGCCGGTCAACTCGCCAAGGCGCCGCTCCGTCATGCCGAAAACGACAGCGCCGATCTCAGCCCAATAGATCGTCCCGGAGCACATCGAGCAGGGTTCGACGGAGGTGTAGAGCGTCGCTGATCTTAGCGTTTCGGTGTCGAAGCTGCGGGCAGCGTTGCGGGCAAGGTTGCTCTCGGCATGTCCGGGGCCACGATCGATCGCATGACTATTCTTGCCTTCCGCAAGAACGACGCCATCAGCTGAGACCAACACCGCACCGAAAGGATGGTTACCTTCCGTCACTGACTCATCTGCAAGGATGATTGAGCGTTCGAGATGCTTCAGATCTGTCGCGTGTGTCATCATTTCGTCTCCCCTGCGGACCCATTGATCCCGGTACCGTCTTAGAGCCCGTTCTGCAATTCCTAACCCCAAATCTTGCAAGCCACGCACCACTCTTATCCAGCCATAACCCTTTCAGGAACGTTTTGTAACGCGCCCATACCGATTTCGGCGGGCTGACCTTGTTGATGCAGGACGATGTCGGCGGCCTCCAGGTTCAAAGCCCGGAGGGCTGGATCGAAGCCCCTGCCCTGCCGGGCGCCTATATCGTCAATCTCGGCGACATGATCGCGCGGTGGACCAATGACTGCTATCGCTCGACCCGCCACCGCGTGATCAACCGTTCCGGCCGGGAGCGCTATTCCGCGCCGTTCCTCTTTGCCGATAATCCCGATTACCAGGTGTCCTATATTTCCACCTGCCTAGCTCCAGGAGATGTCCAAAAGTATCCTCCGGTGACGGTCGAAGATCACCTGAAGGCAATGTATGCGCGAACCTATGCCACGCCGAAAAAGTCATGACCGATGCGCGCTAGGCGCTCAGCCGCTCTACGATTTCTTCGATCACCAAAGCTGCGCTCAGGCGTGTCTCGCCGGTCTTTGCAAGACTGGGAGCCGTCTGCGCATAGAGAAGGTTGTCGCAGGCGCGAATTCCCAAGAATGAACGTGGCCTGTCCCCCATGATGATCCAATGATCGGTTACAGTCCCGCATCCGGCTTGTCAGATGTGATCGTGGCGCCTGCCACATTTTCCCGTTTATGTTTTGAGAAGCGAAGCGATTGCAGCATCGATCAGATCGGTATCCGTCGGTGACTGCCCCGAACCGCTCATATGCCCCCAATCAGTGTCGATGTCTTCGTAGCTCGCGCCCGGGATCAGTGCCGCTTCCGCCCTGCAGTCAGCGGGTGTGAAATAGAGATCGGTTGTCGCTGTCATCATCAAAGTCCTGGCCGTGATGCGGCCACGCGTGTCGGCGAGATCGTCACCATCAGCGACATCGTTGGCGATCCAGGTCTTGATCATCGTGGTGAGATTGCCGGCGTCGCGTGCCATGAACAACGCATCCCAATAGCGGGTAAGCCAGTCGCCGAGTGACGTGTAACCAGCATCGCGAAAACGCTCCTGCTTCAGCCATGGTTGAGAATATGCCCAGCCCGCATAAATGCGGCCGACGGCGCGAAGCCCGCCCAGCGGCGACTCGTCCGAGCCATAACGTGGATCAGCTTCGAGTGCTGCGAGCAGGCTTTCGAGAAAGACACGATTATGCGGCGTGGTTCTCGCGGTACCGCAGATCATCATCACCCGGTGGACGCGGTTCGGTTCGTTGACTGCCCACCGGCAAGCCTGCTGCGCGCCCATGGACCAGCCGACGGCAAGCTCAACCGGGGGGGCACCGAAATGCGCGTCCAGCATGCGCGCCTGAAGGGCGACATTGTCGGCATGCGTGATCATCGGGAACGTCGTGGCACGGCTTGCCGGACTTAGGTCCGAGGGTGAACTGGAGACGCCGTTACCGAGCATGTTGGGGACGACGATGCAGTAGCGATCCGGATCGAGCGCACGGCCAGGGCCGATCAGAAAAGCATTCTGCTCATGGGTGCCGCCAAAGCGTGTCGGATAAAGGACGAGATTGTCCTTTGGCAGGTTCAACTTGCCCCAGACGGCTATGTGAGAATAGGCCTGACGCAAGAACGGGCCACCCATCGGCGGCCCGCTCCCAAGTCTCTACTGCCCTAAGCGAACCGGACGAGCATAGTCCTATTTGTGTTTGCTGTAAGACTTCTCCTCGCTAATTGCACCATAGACGATGGCGCTAAAGCACACCACGATCGAGATGATCAGGATGATCGTGGGGCTGGCGCCGCCGGCGCCGGTGAAGTAAGCGGCAGCGCCCTCCCAGTTTTCGATAGGTGAACCCATGATGGTTCCTCCGGTTCATGATTGAGGATGATCGAACGGCCTATTCAGCGGGCGTTGCTGCCGGCACTGTTGACCCAGTCGGATCGCTGCTGTGCATGCCTTCCGGATAAGCGAGGATGGGCACCTTAGCGGCGTCCATGCCGAGGATCTCGACACTTTCGGGAATGCGTAGCAAGCCGACCTGCTTCAAGATCAGCGAGGCGACATAGCCCGGTATCAGACCCAGCAGCAGCATGGCTACAGCACCAATCAACTGGCCCATGAAGTTCGTGTCGGGATAGTCGCCATTCGGATAGCCTGATGCGACGATACCAAAGGCAAGCACACCAAAGAGACCAGCGAACCCGTGGACGGAGACGGCACCGACGGCATCGTCGATCCCGAACTTCTCCAGCCATTTTGCGCCGACCGGCGCGATGACGCCGCCGCAGAAGCCAAGAAGAAAAGCGAGCGGCGGCCAGTAGACATCTAGACCGGACGCAGAAGCGAAGATACCGGCGAGAGCTCCGGACATCATCCAGAACGGATC
>JBOEHJ010000113.1:0-3073 GCA_050633905.1 Geminicoccales bacterium | reverse complement strand
CTATAGAGCCCTGGCTGACAGCAAGCGATGATGTGGTCGATCTAGGTGGCCTTTACGCTGTGATGCCGAGATTGTCTCCTTACAGCACCGTCTTGATGCATGACCTGAACGAAGCATTGACCAACATGCGAGATTCCGGTGAGCTTGAGGGGCTTCTCAAGGCGGATGAGAAAAGAAGCAGCGCCCTCGTCTATGACAATCTCATTCTGCGGCCAGAACTCACTTCGCCCCTGGAGGCGGAGAACCCGAGGACCGACGATTCAGGGACACCGAGAGGCGCGACAATGTGACGACCAGTGATCATCTGGGCTTGTCGACATTCATATCGTCACTTGGCTCTTGATTTCTGTCCATTGTTGGAAGGAGTTCAGCCAAGACATGGAGACTTGCCCTCGTCTTGACAGCCATTTCCTTTGCCGCTGACGTACCTCCGCAGGCGGGAAAGATGTCGCTGGCGCTTTAAAGGCCGGATCAAATTGCTAGGGTGAACGCAAAGCTAGTGACGCCTTCGGGTCTTGGTTGTGCGGAAACGTTTCGGGAATTTTCTGTTTACTGGACCGAGCCTGGCTTCACCGGTTTTTTGGTGTCGGTTTGACGATATTGCACCGATCATGCAGACCGGGTGGTTCCGAGAAGCCCGCGTGAGGCATCTGGACAGCCAGCCATTAAAGGTCTGTTGGTAAGCAGGGCGCTCTTGGTCGAGGTCAAGCGTGATATCGAGAACCAGGTCCGGGGCCTTCTCAAGAACTTTGGATTGGTGAACGGCCGGGCCAAGATGAACACGTTCACAAGGCGCGCAGAGGAGCTGATCGATGGCAACCCAGCCCTTACCGCCTCCACCGGACCGCTCCTCAATGCGCGTGAGACGATCGCCCAACAGATTGCAGATCTCGATCGCAAGGTGCTGCGGCTTGCGCGCAGCGATGCTCAGGTCAGGTGCCTTATGACAGCACCCGGTATCGGTGCCATCACTGGGCTCTGTTATCTGGCAACCATCGATGATCCGATCCGCTTCAACAAATCGCGTAAAGTCGGCGCCTATGTCGCCTTAACCACTCGACGCTTCGCCTCTGGCGGAGTCGACTGGACCGGTCGCCTATCGAAATGCGGTGACGCCATGCTGCGCAGCTATCTGTATGAAGCAGCCAATGTGCTGCTGACGCGTGGCCAAGGCTGGTCAACGCTCAAAGCTTGGGGCGTCCGCCTTGCCAAGCGTATCGGCTTTCGCAAGGCAAAGGTCGCAGTCGCACGAAAGCTGGCCGTCATCCTGCACCGGATGTGGATCGATGGCACAGACTTCCAATGGACATCAAAGGAGACAGCTGAGCAACCAGCCTAACAAGATACCGAGTTTCCGCTAACCAGCGGAAAAAGACGTCCCTGCCGGGACGATGGCGGTGGTGAGATCGCCCCTGGCTTTGTGATGCTCAATTGAGCAAGCACGCTTTACACCTTGATCCACCCACGTCAGTCGCCGCCATCATGCGGAGGCATAAAACCTACCGCGGAGAGAACCATGGATCCGGCAAGGACAAAGGAATACAGCTTGACAACAACGCCCGGAATTAGAGAACAGCCAGGGTCAGCTCCAGTCGATCGGGGGCTTTCGGGAAGGTCCGCTGCTGCGTGGTAAACGGGAATAAGCCTGCCCTCCGGTCTGTTGCCAGAAGCCGACACGCTCAGGCCGACCGCTGAACATCACGATGCAAGGGCTATATTATCGCAATAATCAGTAAAGAGTTTTCAACTCAACAGGGTAAAAATGAGACTCTGAGTGTCGTTTTCGTTTCGCCTTTCTGATATCACCTTGCCTCGCTGTACAAACCTATTTCCGAATAAGGGAAGTGCTGTGCAAGAAACAACCGATGTAACACTAGAGCCGGCGCCTGACCTTGAATGCGGCTTGTCTGTATCCGAGATAGCTGAAGTCTTCATACATGTCCTTGGCGGTGCTAACGCTGCCGAAGACGTCATTGGCCTCCTGCTGTTTGACTGCTGTGCAGATAATCGTGGTTACTGGACAGAAGTGATCACGGCCCTACGCAGCTTAAAGTGTGAGTTGGAACTGTCTTCGGTAACTACGCTTCACTAGACCGTGCTCGATCAGCATCTCGATCACAATCTTCGCTTTCGTCTCGGGGCGGCGGGCGTTACCGATCACGGCGAGCTGACCGCCCGTGTATTGCCCCTGATGGATTCGGATAGCGTCGTATTTGGGTTCGGCCGGTAGAGGCCTTTGTCCAGCAGTCGTAATACCCTGGTTTTCTGCGGCAATGGTTTCGGCAGAGGCGCGCCAAAACTGGCCGTTGTTATCTTAACAAATTCAAATGAGGGAGCGCATGTGACATGAAAACCATCATGCATCTTGCCCTGATCGCTTTGACATGCGTTTTCTCGGGATCATTGCAAGCCGATGGTGCTCGGCAAGTGGACGACGGCAAACAATCCATGGTGATAATGAGTGCTGCCTGGGAGGAAACCAAAGCTCGCTGGCAACTGTGTCCAACGGACAGTGGAACCTCAATGATGGCGTGTCTTGGCGAGAGCTTGCGCGACGGCTTCCACTCGGCTGGCTGGCCACATATGGCGTCCATCGAACAGGCCTCAGGTTACTTGCGCACAGCCGGTCAGTCCTATGATGACGGATCAATCAATGCCGAGGTGATGTTCAGCCAGATGAAATCCATAGTCGTCAAAGCGGTGTTGTCAGCGGAAGATCGACTGATCGAATTTGACCATTGATGACCGTGGCTTCATGCAGCGATCAATGAGCGCCATTCTTGAAGAGCGATATCGCGATTGGCTTTGAAGATTGATCTTTGGGAGAGATGGCGCTGGAGGTAGAAGTGATTGCTGACAGAGGCGTGGGCCGATGCAAATTTCTGGAGATGGGACGGTCGTCGAATTCGCTGCATGGCCCGTTCTCGTCGTCGGAAGGGCTAATGTGAATTCTCAGCTTGGTTGTTCAAATATCGTTGTGTTTGCTGTTTGTCTTCATTGGCAAGCTCTTTCATCGCGGCCCTATATGAAGCGAGACCAACGGTAACGATCGCGTTTGGCTTGCCATATCGTT
>JBOEHJ010000112.1:0-4567 GCA_050633905.1 Geminicoccales bacterium | reverse complement strand
ACGGGCAAGAAGAGCCCAGAGCCAACGATCACTCTGGCGAACGATCAACCGTCGACCTGGGCGCTGATAGACCGAAAGCTGATGTCCAAGGGCAGCGATCTCAAGATGAAGAGAAAGGCGGGAACGAAACCTGCACATCAGCAGCGTGACAGCAAAAGAGATGAGATTTTTCATGGCCGAAAGCCATGAGACCCCCACCTTAATAATTCAATAGAATCAATCGACAAGACTTTTCGAGACTCATAAGCATAGGCGACGTCAACATGATAGATCACAGACTTGGCAAAAATCGATGCATGCGGGAGGGTAGAAGAACCAGGATCAAAGAAAGGCTGTGCATAGAATTTGCAGCTATGAAATCAGGGGAGGATTAAGAGATGAACAGGTCGGTTTTGATTGCTGCCGGCATTGCGCTTGCCATGCCTTTTCCGAGCCAAGCCGAGGACATCGTTCTCAAGTTCTGGGACAACCAGCAGACCGAGTCGGGCTTGAGCGAATATCAGCAGGAAGCGGTTCAGAGCTTCGAGGCGGAAAACCCGGGGATCAAGGTTGAGGTTACGACGATCCCCTATCCTGAATATCAGCAGCGCCTGCTGACCGCTGTGCAAGGTGGGAACGCACCCGACATCTCAACGGTCGATCAGATCTGGGTGGCGGCGTTTGCCGAAGCTGGCGCAATCGAACCGCTCGATGAGCTTGCAACCTCGGCCGGCATCACCGCCGACGCCTTTTTTCCAGGCGCATGGGCGTCCGCCGTTTATAATGACGCCTTGTGGGGTATCCCGTTCAATGTCGATGTCTGGCAGTTCAGCTTTTACAACAAGGACCTGATCGAAGGCGCCGGCATTGATCCGGCAAGCCTTTCGACCTTCGAGGGATTGAAGACAGCTGGCGAAGCACTGACCGATGCGGCCAACGGCAAGTTTGGCATCGGTCTGTTCGCCCATAAGGGTGAGGACACGGTTGTTGTTCTGGACAGCTTCATTTTCTCAAATGGCGGCAAAGTCTTGAATGATGACGGCAGCTGCGGCCTCACCAGCGAGGAGAGCGTCGAAGCGCTCGCCTATATGCAGTCGCTCGCACCCTATGCGCCTCAAGGCATCGCCAATGCCTCATCTGGCGACATGCGCGAGCTCTTCTTGAACGGCTCGCTCGCGGTCGAATTCTGGCCGGCGCTGGAGCAGCCGACCTTGCAGGGCTCGGATCTGAATTGGGACTTCGTGAACGGCACAGCACCTGAGGGCAAGACGCCGATCGGCACCTATGGCGGCTGGAACCTCGTGGTCTATAAGGACTCAGCCAACAAAGAAGCTGCCTGGAAATTCATCGAGTTCCTGACGCGCGAAGACGTCAACGGCAAAGTGGTCGACTTGATCCCGGCGAACGTGAAAGCAGCCGATGCGTTTCTCGCTGAGAACCGGAGCGGTCCCGATCGCATCATCGAGCATCTCAACAACGCCGCACCGCGCCCGCTATCGCCGCGCTATCTCGAGGTCTCCGACATTCAGGTCACCTTAGCGCAGGATGTCTTCGCCGGCATGGACCCAGCCGAAGCCGCCGCCAAGGCCTGCGCGGCGATCGATGCGCTCTGACCTCGTGGTGTGACCACAGCATCGACCGGTTATACGGCTAACAAGGGAGCCTCCCGTCGATTGACGACCGGCGGGAGGCCTTCGACGAACGGCATGGCACCTTCGAGATGCTGAACCGTCATCGATGGCTGACCTGGCTATTCTTGTTGCCGGCGGTTCTTCTGGTCGGCGTGCTTATGTATTACCCGATGGTCGGAACGGCGATCGAGAGCTTCTATTCAGCCTCCTTCATCAATCCCGACCCAACCTTCGTCGGCCTCGAACTCTACGAAAAACTCTTTGCCAGCGGTGACTTCAAGACCATCGTCTGGAACTCCTGCATTTGGACAATCTTCGTCGTTCTCTTTCAGAACCTCATCGGATTCGGCACGGCTCTGCTCCTAAACCAGCAACTGCCGACCAGTGGCCTCGTGCGATCGCTGATCCTATTGCCTTGGGTGCTGCCGGGTGTTGTCGCGGCGATCCTCTGGCGCTTCATGTATGACCCGCAGCTCGGTCTGATCAATTCCTTCCTGATTAGAACAGGCATCGTCGACATCGGTCCCGCCTGGCTCGCGGAACAAAATACCGTCATGGCCGCAGCCATCATCGCCGCCATCTGGAAGGGCTTTCCGTTCTCGACGGTCATCTATCTCGCCGCCCTGCAGAACGTCGATCGCGAGCAGATCGAAGCGGCGATCATCGATGGCGCCAACGCCTGGCGGCGGTTGATCCATGTCGTGATCCCGTCGATGCGCGAGATTATCGGCATCAATCTGGTGCTCACCACCATCCTGACCTTCAACTATTTCGACATGATCTGGGTGCTGACCCGCGGCGGCCCGCAAAATGCGACCCACATCTTTCCGACCAAGATCTATGAGCTAGGCTTCGGCCAGTTCCGCTTTGGCGACGCCGCCGCCTACGGCGTCGTCTCGATCATCGTGTTGGCTATGTTGATCGCGCTCTATCTCGTCATTCAGTCCGCCGAGCGCAGACGAGCGATGAGCGCATGACAGGCCCCTCGACATCGATGCGCATACTCCTGTCATTGGGCCAGCTTGGATTGTTAGCTGTCATCCTCCTCCCCTTCTTCTGGATGCTCTCAGTTTCGCTCAAACCCGCCGACGAGCCCTTCGCCATTCCCGCCAAGCTCTGGCCGGACAACCCGACATTCGAAAACTACATCACCGCCTTTCGTCCCGAGTTCGAGATCTACTTTGTAAACTCGATCATCGTGTCACTCTCAACCGTGTTGATCACCGTGACGCTGGCACTGCTCGCCGCCTACAGCTTCACGCGCAGCCAGACCCGCATGATCCTCGTGTTGATGAGTCTTGTGATCATCGCCCAGATGTTTCCGGCAAGCGCCATCATCATCCCGATCTACAAGCTGATGCGAAGTGCCGATCTTCTGAACACCTACACGTCGCTCATCCTTGCCTACGTCACCATGACGCTGCCGATCGCGATCTGGATGCTGCGCGGATTTCTGGCACGCCTGCCAACGGAGTTAGACGAGGCGGCCGCCGTCGATGGCTGCGGGCCGTTTCGCACCTTCGTCTTCATCATCCTTCCGCTCTGCAGGCCGGGCATCATCGCGACCTCGGTCTTTGTCCTGATCGTCACCTGGCAGGAGTTCTTGTTCGCGCTCTCCTTCACCTCGACCAAGGAGATGCGCACGCTGCCGGTCGGCATGAACGACTTCATCGGCCAATACGGCATCCGCTATGGCGAGTTGATGGCGAGCTCGGTACTGATCTCGATCCCCGTCATCGCGATTTTCTTTCTCCTCCAGCGGCAGTTTGTAGCGGGGCTGACTGCCGGTGCCGTCAAAGGCTAGTGGTGGCATGGCCACGTCATTGACTTGGACCTTGGTTGCTAGCTCGACGGTATGCGCCCAGGTTTTCGAGAGTGTTTGCGGCTATCGTTCGGTGAGAATTTTGCCGCTAATGTGAGTGCAGAACAACAAGATGGGGAGGCGATGATGGCAGCTGGTGATCTCGAAGGACGGGTGGCGATCGTCACGGGTGCCGCGATGGGTATCGGCCAGGCCTGCGCCGTGCAGATGGCGAAGGATGGCGCTTCAGTCGTTCTCGCCGACATCGATGACGAGGCCGGCAACGCGGCGGCTGATGCAATCGTCAAGTCCGGCGGCACCGCCATCTTTGTGAAGACCGATGTCAGCTCCATGCGTGACATGGAGACGATGGCCAAGACCGCGCTCGATCACTACGGCAGCATCGACATTCTCGTGAACAATGCAGCTCAGGCGATCGGCGGCGTGGTCGATGAGACGGATGAAACCACCTGGAACCGTGTGATCACCACCAACCTCTCCAGCGTCTGGCGCGGCATGAAAGTGTGCGTGCCGACCATGAGAAAGCAGAAAAAAGGATCGGTGATCAACATGTCATCGGCCCAAGCCTTCGCCGGCTTTCAGGGCTGGGCCGCTTATGCAACAGCAAAGGGCGGCGTGAATGCGCTCACCCAGCAATCCGCGGTCGATCTCGCCCCCCATGGCATCCGCGTCAATGCTGTCGCCCCCGGCACGATCATGACGCCGCTGAACGAGAAAGTTTTCGACGAGCATCCGAACCCGGATGAGCTGATCGCCACTTGGAACCGGGCCCATCCGATCGGCCGCTTCGGTCAGCCGGAAGAGGTCGCCGAGGCCGTCACCTTTCTTGCCTCGGACCGGGCCTCTTTCATTACCGGCGAGATCGTGCGGGTTGATGGCGGTCTCATCATCCGCGGTGAGTGATTGCGAGGGTCTTGTCAGGGGAATCTGACTTGAGCCCCCTTCCCTCTAGTTCTAACATCACCTCATGGTGACCAAGTCACCCTTCCGCTATTTCAAAACGTCGCCAGAGATCATCCAATTGGCGGTGATAATGTATATTCGGTATCCGCTCTCGCTACGTCATGTCGAAGACCTATTGCACGAACGTGGCATCAATCTCAAGCTGCACATCTATTCTGTTTGGCGCTGGCAT
>JBOEHJ010000111.1:0-14655 GCA_050633905.1 Geminicoccales bacterium | reverse complement strand
CAAAAGGTGCTGATTTGCGGCGCATAGGGGAACGCTTAATCAACTGGTAAGGACCGAATCTGACCCACGCCGGCCCTTTTCAGGGTGCGGGTAAAGGCACACTTATTTTTTTTTAGATTCAGTCGCGGACCTCACGTTGAGCTTGTGGTTTCTCGTTCTTCCGCAGAGTGCACCGAAAGGCGCTGCAAAGATGAAAATGCTGATTGTCGGTGCTGGTCCTACCGGCTTAACGGCGGCCATTGAACTTGTGCGTCGGGGTCTTGTTCCAACTCTTGTTGAGCGACGTGACAATGCTTAGACCTGAAGCCGCGCTGTCGGCATCACCCCTCGCAGCCTGCAACTCCCGTCCTATTCCGGGGTTTCGGATCGGCTGATTGCGGAAAGCATCGCGATGGATGGGTTACGGGTTTATCGCGGTGACTCACTGCCCTTGGAAATGCCACGCCATTCAGACCGCGTCTTCTTCCCCACCATTCTGGGTCTGGCTCTGGACCGTACCGACGCCATCATGGCGGAGGCACTTGTCTCGAAGGGCACTTCCGTTCGCTATGGCGTCGCTCTGGAGCGTCGTAGCGAGAAGGATGATTGCATCGATGCGCAGTTTTCCGACGACTCCGTAGAGCGCTTCGATCTGATCATTGGCGCGGACGGCGTCAAAAGTACCGTTCGAGAGGAAGCCAGTACCACCTATCCCGGTGTCGATCTCGACGAAACCTGGTCGATCGCCGATGTCGATGCCGAGGATTGGCGTCACGCCGGCCAGATTACATTGGTGCAGGTTGAACCGGGTAGGCTATTCTGGATCCAACGACAGTCGAAAGCTGCCCAGGTTGACGTTTCAATCGATCATCAGCGGTTCTGAGGCAAATTCGCCTGCTGAGAGACAAGCAAACTGGTCTTCCACTATCGATGACCAGTTTTGCTGGCAACTATCCAAAGGCTCGGAGGCAAAGGCGCGGCCCTGGGCATCCAACTCACCCGATACGTAGAGCGTTGGGCTGTGCTTGTCGCAGGAATGGCGGCAGGCGTACAGTTTTTTACCATCGGAGAAAACACAGGCGATGCGGTTGGGCCGGTCTATTTTGCCTTGCGCTAGCCTGATCATCGAGATGATGGACTCAAAGGCCCTTTTCGGATCACTCGCGAGCCCGTTTGCCAGCAACAGTAAAAACAGCAGTTCAGAATCCGTTGTTCCACGGCGTGCATTGTAAAGGTCGTCCGGCAGTGTCACTTCCAGTTGCCTGCGAATTCGACTGAAAGAGGGGACTTGTCCGTTATGCATGAACGACCAGTTTTCATAGACGAATGGATGGCAGTTCACTCGTGACGTCTCGCCAACGGTCGATGCGCGCACATGGGCCAAAAAGATTGGTGAATGCACCATTCTGCAAATGCTGGTCAGGTTGCCATCCGACCAGGCCGGTAGAACGTCGCGATATTGTCCCGGTTTTTCACCATGTCCGTACCAGGAGATACCAAACCCATCGCCATTGACCGCGAGCTTCGCTTCTGTCGCACCATGGCTCTGCTCCAAAAGCGAATGACGTGGCGTGACGATGATGTTTTCCAAAGGGATTTCTGGTCCCGTATAGGCGGCAAGGCGGCACATATCCCGAGTTCAGTTCTCTGAATCTGGCGCGCTGCGGCCTTCAATCCGTCGATAAAGCGCCCGGATATGGTTGCTTGCCGTTGTCTCGAACAGGGCTGGGATGAAGGCGTGGATCAGGGCGGCGGCACCGGCAAGGAATAGCCTGCCCGCGAAGCAGCCAGCAAAGCTCATATGCTCGAGATAGGTCTCCCCAACACTCGCTGGGTGGTCCTTGAAGGCGCGAACGAAGGAACCGCGCTTTGCTGATGATAAGGTTGCTGCCATGACGTCTCTCCCATGAAGATCTTGTCATTTTACCCGAAACAGGTGAGATGAAATCCTGAATTTCCTTCAAAAGTATGATAATTTGGGATATTATCTCATATATGGCAGCAATCATCGACAAAACAGACCGCCACATCCTCCGTATTCTGCAGCGAGACGCTTCGATCAGCGTCGATGGGCTGGCCGAGAGGGTCCATTTATCACGCAATGCCTGTTGGCGACGGGTCAAGCAGATGGAGGAACGCGGCGTGATAGAAGGTCGAGTAACCTTGGTCAATCCTGCAGCCGTTGACCTCGACCTGTCCGTTTTTGTGCTCATCCGAACCAGTGAACACGATCCGAAATGGCTTGAGAAATTCGACCGAGCAGTGCGCGGTTTGCCCGAAATCGTCGGTGCTCACCGGATGAGCGGCGATCTTGATTATGTACTCCGTGTCCGCGTCGCCAGCGTTAAGGACTATGATCGGTTCTATCAAAAACTGATCAGTAGCGTCCCAATTTCTGACATCTCAGCCAGCTTCGTCATGGACGACATCAAAGACACAACTGAGCTGCCGGTCTGACTGACTCTTGGGGCCGCTGTTGGCATGAAGGAGAAACGAGGCTTGTGGCCGGTTTCGGGTGTTGACCGGGCATTGCCGAGGAAGCTCTAGCGTCAAAAAGTGACCCCAAGCCGACTCCACAATCGATGGAACAGTAGTATCGAGGCTAGCTCCTGACGAGCTCGCAAGATTCCAAACCGAGGCTACTGATTAGTCATTCATTAAATTCTTTGGCCTAAATTACTTCCACAATAATGAGCTTTCAATTCTGTGGAAAAATGATGATCGGCCGGAAAAATTCGTCTGTATTGACAAGCTTTTTTGGATTTTTATCCGTGGCGCTGGCTACGCCTGCGGAGGCCGATCCTATTGCCATGCGCAATTTGACTAAAGCGATGGTGCTTGAGGCTCGTGACTATTATGAAACTGTCTCCCTCGAGGAAGCGACAGCGGCATTCAATGATGTCACATCTGAGCGCTGGCTGCGTGAACCGTTTCACCTTCACCTCTTCGGTATGAATGCGAATGGGGACGTTTGGGCTGACAATGTCTTCACGGCACTTGTTGGCACGAATTTTATTCATTTTGCCGATTTTGATGGCAAACCGTTTGGTAAGATGATTGCCGAAAATACCCCCCAGGATGGGTCCGTCTATCAAATTGACATCCGTTTCACGAGCCCAGGCACTGGCGAAATTGTACCAGGCGTCGGTTCCTGTTTGCGGCCTGATGCCGACAATATTCTTTGCAGTTGGTCCGAAGAGTAATCGGTGGGACGTTAGATACATCGTGTTCACGCTTTCGATCAAAGCAAAGATCTTCGTTATCGCGTTCGCATCATGTCTGTCAGCTCTGTCAATTGCCGTCCTCTCTGGGATCGGGCTGACACACTTAAATGATGCCATTCATTTCTTGAATGATGAGGCGGCACCAGCAGTTGCTGAGCGCCATGATGCCCTGCTTATGCTCGAAGAGCTTAATGGAACACTCTATCAATATTCGGTCTGGAAGCTTTTGAACGGCCCCACCGAAGATCTGGAGGGATTTGGCGGCACTATCGAGACAAGGCTCGCAACGCTCTCGACACTTTCAGGAAGAGGCATTCTCACCGGCAAGGCCTTGGATGAATATAAGAGCCGTATTGAGGCGGCTTACTACATGGTTCAGCGGGACCCCCGGCTTGGTTTCATGTATGTTCGCGGTGCCTTGGCAGCCTATACGAGTGTTAAGGACACACTGGAATTGGATCTTGTCGCTCGTCAAGCTCGAGCCGATGAGGCGGCAGCTTCAGCGAACGAATTGAGTGAATTGGGACTAGCCGCTCTCTGGCTCGTCGGTGGCTCGATCGTCTTCGTCGTCATTGGTATAGCGATGATCCTCGCGAGGAGTTTGGTGAATGCTCTCCAGCAGATGACCGAGGCAATGTCCGAGCTTTCGAGAGACCGTCTAACAGTGACAGTACCGCATACCGGTCGGCGCGATGAACTTGGGAGAATGGCGAAAGCTGTCGAGGTTTTTAAAGCCGGTGCCATCGAACGCCACAAGATCCAAAAAGACCTGCAAGACCATCGCGAACATCTGGAGGAACTCGTCGAATCGCGAACGCTGCAAATCGAACAACAGAAGATCCAGATCCAAGAGGCGCTTAACAAAGAACGTGAACTCAGCGGTCTTCAAAGGCAATTTGTGGCCATGGTATCCCACGAATTTCGAACACCGCTCGCGATTATCGATGGTAGCGCCCAAGGTCTGCTGAGACGGTTGGAAAGGATGACGCCGGATCGTCTACAAAAATCACTTGGAACAATCAGAGTCTCCGTTGGCCGGCTCATCGAATTGATGGAAAGCGTCCTCAGTGCGGCTAGGCTCGAAGATGGTCAGATCAAGCTTGAAACCGGTCCTTGTGCGCTCGTTGATTTGATCAATGAGGTGGGTGGCGGCTACAGCGAGCTACACACCGACCGTCAGGTCAGCATGGAGCTTGCCGAACTACCAGAGCAAATCATCGCCGACCGCAAGCTTATTCGACAAGTTGTCTCGAACCTCATCTCAAATGCCGTAAAATACTCGCCCGACAAGAAGGGCGTTTGGATCAGCGGTTCGGTTGACGATCTCGGTCGTGCTGTCGTAGCCGTGCGCGACGAAGGCGTCGGCATTCCCCCGGAAGAGCAAGAAAAGCTTTTTGAACGTTTCTTTCGTGCTAGCACATCGACCGGCATTGCCGGTAGCGGTATTGGCCTTCACCTTGCTTCCCATCTTGTTCAAATGCATGGAGGAACAATTGACCTGGAAAGCGTCGAAGGACAGGGAACGACCTTCTACTTACGGCTACCGATAGCCGGCCCCTCAGCCACAATCGCTGAAGAAACCATGATACCCAGCAACTCGATAGACATGATCGAAGTCACGGCTTAGCCAAAAACATTATCGGTTAAAGCAGCGTTCAATCCGATCGCTCAATCGCTCCCGTATAGCTCTTTAATACAGAAATCTGGTGGCAGCTGGCACTAAGCGGGAACCAAGCTTGTGGCTGAAATGTGCGCGAGAGCGGTCATTCGGAGCGCGTCCCGGCCAGTGCGACAGCTTGAGAACCCATTGCGGACACCCCGAGCACAGCGGTAGATTCCGCAGCTGAACCCGAAGCCGTCATTAGGCGTCTCTATGCTGGTGTGTGTGTTTCTAGGATTCAACGGAGTACACTGGACGCCGTTGGGACGGCCATTCAGAGACGTCGGTGGCAAACATCCAGGTTACGTTCTCAGCCGGAACCGGTTTGCCGATAAAGTAGCCCTGCGCTTGGGTACACCCTGCCTTGCGCAAATATTGCAGTTGCTCATCGGTCTCGACCCCTTCCGCCGTCACAACCATATCGAGGCTGTTGCCCAAACCGATGACCGCGCGAACAATCGCGGCTGCATCTGCTTTCGTGTTGATGTCGCGCACGAACGACTGGTCGATCTTGATCTTACTAAACGGGAATCTGCGCAGATAGCTGAGGCTGGCGTAGCCAGTACCAAAATCATCCATCGAAAAGCGTATGCCGATGTCGCTCAATCGCCTCAGAATAGTCAAATTGGCATCAGTATCACGCATCATAATGCGCTCGGTGATTTCGAGTTCAATAAGCTTCGGTGGGAGCTGGTAGTCATGCAAAAGTTGGATCATCGTGGCGGCGATATCGCTCTTGAACTGAACCGCCGACAGGTTGACCGCGATCGTAATATTCGGGGCGATTTTATCTTGCCAGGCACGAGCCTGAGTGCACGCTTGCCTTAGAACCCAATCGCCAATCGGCACGATCAAACCAGTTTCTTCGGCGATCGGGATGAATTCCGCAGGACTGATGGCACCACGTTCCGGATGATGCCATCGCAAGAGCGCCTCGACGCCGACGATCTCGCCTGTCGCAAGGTCAAGTTGTGGTTGATAATAGAGTTCGAACTGATCGGCAGCCAATGCTTGGCGTAAGTCTTGTTCGAGTGATTTACGGGCTTGGACCTGGTTACTCATAGTGGCATCGAAGCGACAGCTCATGCTCCGACCTAACGCTTTCGCCCGGTAGAGCGCCACATCAGCGTTCTGCAGTAGCTGCTCAGGAATCTCACCGTCATCTGGAAAAATCGTTATCCCGACACTTGCTGGCGTATGGGCTTCGTTATCGCCGAGAGCAATGGGCTGGTCCAATGAGGCGACTAGTTTTCGGCTCACGATATCAGCATCGTCCGATCTTGTCAGATCGTTGAGAACGATGGCAAATTCGTCTCCCCCAAGTCGGGCGACAACATCATTTGCACGCACTGCACAACTCAAGCGCTTCGCGACAGTTTTCAGCAATTGGTCCCCGGCCGAATGGCCAAACGTATCGTTGACATCCTTGAACCAATCGAGATCGAGCAAGATCAGCGCCACCTTGGAACCGTGGCGACGGGCGTTGACGATCGCCTGCTCCAAACGATCTTGGAACAAGATCCGATTAGGCAGATCGGTCAGAGCATCGTGAAGCGCCATATGCCGCATACGCGCTTCAGCCCGCTGGCGCTCGACGACATTGCTCTTGAACACCTGAACGGCGCGCGCGATAGCGCCAATCTCGTCGCTCCGCTTGAGATCAGGCACGGTCGCGTGATGATCCCCTGCGGCCAACTGAGCCATCACCCGGGTCAAACGATCGAGAGGATTGGTGATCCGTCGGAATGCCAGGTGGATCGCGGAAAGAACGGTGATCAACAAGAAAACGAGGCCGGCGATGCGAAAGCCCACCGAGCGTAGCAGTGATTCGTGAAGACGCTTGGTTGACAGGTCGAGGTCGAGACGACCGAGAACTTGACGATCGTTGCCTTGGACGTAGACGATATCGTGCCCAACCTGCAAGACGACTTTTGCTGTATCTGGCTGGCCTCGTTGAGCCATCGTTGCGCCTGTGGAATCAGACATGGTTGCTGCAAGAAAATCCGGATCCTGAGTCAAAGCGCTCAGAATCGAATCGATCTGCTCACTATCGAAATCCCATACCGGCACAGCAAGAGCATCAGCCTGGATGGTGCTCAAAAGTTGCCCACGTTCTCGCAAGGCAGCTAGGCCTTCTTCATAGTGAGTTCTGATGCTGAAGGCCGCTTCAAAAATAATCAGCGCCGCGACCGACAGACTGACCGTGACCAACACCTTGGTTTTGAGGCTGCCACCTCCCAGCCGTGGTGCGGCCGGTGCTGAAGCATCGGGCTCTCTCGCTGGCCCAGCTTCTGCTAGGCGCTCCGGCCTTGTGATATTTTGGATGCAGATACTTAATGGTGGATCGCTTCGTTCCGATCTGAGCATTAAGCAGGCCCGAGCGGGAACGTCAGCGCCAGTCCACCAACCCATAACGTCCTAGAATTTCGGCCAGACGTCCCGAAGCCCGGAGATCCTTGATCCCGTCAGCAAGCAGCATTGCATACTCAGCAGCCTTGTCGTCGGCTGGCGAAAAGGCGATGTGCGCCGGCTCAGGGGCCCCGTCATTACCAGCAATCTCAAGTAGATGACTGAGACCAAACTCTTGGATGGCAAGATTGAGGACATTCTGGTCGTCAATCACGACGTCGATCCGGCCAGCAGCGAGCTTCTTCAGATTTTGCTCGAGCGCATCGTCACCTGTAGTAAATTGAACGCGGGTCCGATCACTACTGTGTTTCTTGATATACGCGTCGATGAGGTCGTGGTAATCGTAGCCCCGTATTATTCCGATCGTAAGTCCGTCGAACGAATCTTGTCCAGTATAGTGGAACTTGGTTCCCTTGCGCACGACAAAGCCGTCCGAGAGCATCCCTATAGCTTCGCTAGGATAGACGAAATCTGGTGCTTCCTCGTTGATCGCACCGACGATCGCCGTGTGCCGACCGTTGCGGGCTTCGGCGATGCTGCGCATCCAATTCAGCACCTGATAGTCGACTTGATGGCCGGCACGGCCAAAGACCTCTTGGGCAATCTCGATCATATAGCCCGGCCGATCCGAGCCCGGCACGCAGTTATATGGACACCACTCGTCGGCACGCAGCGTCACAACGTCCGCCTGCACCGGACGATCGAAACCAGTCACGCTCAAACTAGCAGCAAGTATAGCGCTCAGAACCATCGGTCGCATCAATCTGCCTCGCCGCAATATTTGAGATCTGCGACAACTATCAACTCAAGAAGCTAAATAAGTCTTAGGATTTTGCGACGTTAATAAATTAGCAAAGAAAATGATCGCGATTACTGCCAATTGGCTGTCGATCCCAAGGGCCGATGAGCCGAATGTATTTGTCTCAGACGCATGCAAATGACCGGCTTTGGCACCAAGCGTTATCAACCAAAAATATCAGCTGGTGACCTTACACATGGCGGAATTCCGCGTCTTTTGGGCCGGCATTGACCCGAACGAGATCCTAAACCTTGGTCGACATTCAAGAGAAGTTGCTCCAATTCTGATGGAAGAGCGTAGGCTTGGCCTATTGGCTGATTTGTCGCCGCTGCGCTATTGACCAAGGATGCTCAGGCAAATCGTGATCAATCTGACAGAGGTTCGATAAGATGGCGCATCTGTTCTCGCCCTTCAAATTGCGGGACATCACGTTCAAGAACCGCATCGCAGTTTCGCCCATGAGCCAATATCGGGCAAGGGATGGACATGCCAATGACTGGCACCTCGTGCATCTCGGTCGCTTTGCCATGGGTGGCGCCGGCTTAGTTTATGCGGAAGCAACCGCGGTCGACGCGGATGGCAGACGAACGCATGGTGATCTCGGACTTTGGAATGATGCCCATATCGGTGCCTTGACGTCGATCACCGGCTTCATAAGCCGTAATGGGGCGACCCCTGGCATTCAGCTCGGCCATGCTGGTCGCAAAGCATCCGAACGACGGCCCTGGCATGGAGAGACACCTGTAGATGACGAAGATCTAGACCTGCGCGAGGAGACGCCTTGGTCAGCGGTTGCGCCCTCGGCCATTCCCTATGCGGACGGTTGGCCTTTGCCCAAGGAAATGGCAGAGGCGGACATCGAACGGGTTATCACGTCCTTCGGCGAGGCTGCGAGGCGAGCCTACGAGGCTGGTTTCAAGATCATCGAAGTCTACGCAGCGCACGGGTTTCTCATCCATCAATTTCTGTCGCCGATCGCCAATCAGCGAAGCGACAGATGGGGCGGAAACCAGGACAATCGAAATCGGCTTGCTGTCGAAGTGGCGAGATCCATTCGGGCAAACTGGCCGGCGTCCTATCCGCTTGCCTTTAGACTTTCAGCGACGGATTGGCTGGAAGGCGGCATAGAAATTGAGGACACTGTCGAGACCGCGAGGGTTCTGAAGGCAGCGGGTGTTGATTTGATCGATTGTTCGTCAGGGGGGATAGGTGGCAAGGAACGACCGCGCCGAATGACGCTGAAACAAGGTTTCCAGGTACCATTTGCTTCAGACATCAAAGAAGGTGCCAGCATCAACACCATGGCTGTCGGTTATCTTTGGGACGCCAAGGTTTGCGAGCAAATCCTGGCGTCCGGCCAAGCTGATATGATCGCCTTGGCGAGAGAACTCCTGGATGATCCAAACTGGCCCTTGCATGCTGCGGAAGCCTTGGGTCTGTCGGACCATCGGGGCTTGTGGCCGATCGAATCGGGTTGGTGGCTGATGAAACGAGAGCGTCTATTGACTAAGCTCGGCCTTCGATAGGATCGATGCATGTCTCTTCTTGGCACAAAGCCCGAACGAGGCTCGTGGCAGCTCACCGATAGTGTCCTGCCTCAACATTTGACGCATGAATTCAGCCGCTCAAGATGGGTAAAATATTTGACCTACAATCGCCAGGCTGAACTTTTCGTCGGCTTTGGTCATGTCCAGTCGTTTCATGCTCAGGTCGATGTAGATCCTGAAATTTCCGATGCGGTCGCCAGATGACGATACGTCAATCCGCTTATGCTCACCCCGATCTAGGCGGATAGCAGGTCCAAGGGAAGCTCTCCGTCCCGCGGCCATGGCAACATCCAGCTCTATACCTAAATCACGTCTCGTCTGGTTCTCGAGGTCCTCGGTGAGGTGCCAAAGCTTGCTAGCTTGTTTAGTAGCCAGAAATCACAGGCAAACTCGAAACGCGCAACCGGACCAGACAATGATGGCGGGTTGGAGAGTGCCAAGGCGGAAAGTCGCATCCTCAAGAATGTCGTTCCAATGAAGTTCCACGCCAAGAACTCGCGTCGACTTTTTCATCACAATCTGCCAGTGCCTGCCGCGAGTTACACCACGAACTTCCTTTCTGAATCGGTGGGCATGCGCTCTTGATAGCGGAGAGCGGGGAACCAACAGCCAAGACGACGGAAGATCCCATGTCGTTCGATCCAAAGAGCATAGGCGACATAGCGTGGCTCCTCGGATAGATGGCGTTCTTCGTACTGGGCGCGAAGAAAATAAATCGCGTTAATGGTGAGGAGCTGCAGGCAACTGGTGAGACCATCGGTGATACCGATCGATGAAATGAAAGGAATATGGATTAGCCACCAGAACAAGTTCTTGGAGATGTAGCTTGGATGTTTGGTCAGCGAAAAGGCGCCGTCGGTGACAACGCCGCGGTTGGTCAGGTTCGAAAACCTCAGGCCAAACGGAGCGATCGACCAGATCCAACAAATCTTCAGGATAATAATGGCCGCCGCCCAAGTCATCAGCAGCACTGGATTGTCTGCGAGCCAGTCTGACCAGATGTAGTTATCCTTGTAGTCGAGCAAAGCACGATAGACTGGGCCAAAAAAGGGATAGTAGCAGACTAAGGTAAAGATCCAGGCGCCAAGATGAGGATTGCTCGATCGGATATGCCAGCCGAATAGTCGAAAGGTGGCCAGATAGCCTGCAGAGGCGATGCAAACATCCATGAAATAAATCGACGCGACGACGATTCCGTAGATATAGGTCACATCATTGCCTTCCGCGAACAGCGATCGTTCGAAATAGGCGGTCGATGCCAACAATTCCCAGAACATCAAGGGGAAGAAGAAGGCCTTGATGAGCCAGCCCTTGAAAAACTCGCCGATGGCCCGCCAGTCCAAGGGATCGAGCCGATCCAGCAGCAGATTACCGACCTGGAAACAACCGTCCTGAAGGCCGCGCTCGATGCGATTAACAAGGCACAAATAGGGAAGCGCCATTAAGATCAGGCTCGGAAGGGCTACATCCATGAGGACCCGGGCCGGCTTGTATCTCTCCACGCCGAACAGTTCGATGATGTGATAGGCTGACCAGATCATCCCTAGGGCGAGGCAAAGGGCTATCAGCCGCTTCACAACTGGTCGATCTATATCAAGATTGACATGCTCTCGGATGGCTGCCTTGTGGCTGAGCAGCATATAGACGATCTGCGGCGCGCTATAGACGATGATCGCTCCGATCGCGCGGGAAAAAAGCGGCCAGTTGTCATAGGTAACGAGACAGAGAAAAAGAACGGCGCCTGCGAGGCCCAACAGAGAATGAACATATAACCCCTCCGATGATGGTCGCTCGCTGTCTGCGATTCGTAACGCCGCCATCGCTCAAACATGCTCCCTTCAAAAGGCGTCAAGTTGCATAGTGAAGGGAGAAGGTTTGCGATTGGTAAATCGTCGCCGTTTGCCAAAGCTGGTCTCGGCTGCAGATTTCCAGATTTCTAAAACATGACGGCCGAATTCTCACATCCAACGGCAAATCAAGGCCCTAAAACCAGGCGATCAACGCGTCGCGCTCACTTGGAACCTTAGCTTCCCGGTCAAGCCACCCCGTGCCATCAACCAAGCATAAACTTAACTGGTCCAATGAAACGTCATTGCCACAAGAATACGCCATGGGCGGCCCTCGATGATGTTGGGAGCAGGACATCCTAACCCCGGCCTTTACCTTGAGGAATGACCAACCCAGCCGAGGCCTTCTGGCTCAGCCCGTTACACCATCTATCTGAGCCATTGCTGCCAAAAGGCCCGCTTCTCAAATGTGCTAAGTCCGGACATGGGGGATGATTAGATCTACGATCGTTCGTGAGTTGTTGTCTCTCGTCATCAACAAGAAAATGTTAACCCAATTGTGGTTAGGTGATCTACCAGTGCATTAAGCGATAGCTTGGGATGGCTTTGCGGCGAATTTACAGGATCGTTTCGATCGTTGGTTTGCTGGGCATGATCGTCTTTTCTACCGGTTTGATTCCAGCCGTTGCGGATCAGTTGAATCGTACAGCCGTTCGCTGGATCGCCGAGAACAAAGCTTATGCCGCGCGCTTGGCCTTCAACTATCTCTATCTCCTCGGCAATGGCGTCGCCGCCAATAATTTAGGTGTGCTGTATCTGCGTGGACTTGGCGTAAAGCGCAATCGCGAGCGGGCGATCGCATTTTTTGAGAATGCCGTGACCAAAGATATTGTCGCGGGACGCTATAATCTGGCCCTAACCATGCCGAACCGGTTCAAGACGTCGAAAGACCTCATTAGGCGCCAACTCGCATTGCTGGACGAGAATGTCGCGCTTGGTGATATACCATCCCATGTGCTGGCCGCCGAACGGCTGTACTATGTGAACCGGGAGGAATTCGTTCCCGACCGACAAGCGAGAAAGCTGGTCCTTCTGGAGACTGCAGCACGGACGGATGATCCGCACTATCTCTATCAATATGGCAAAGAACTTGAGGTTCAAGCCTTCAAGCAAGACGACGTCCCAACCATGATCTTGGCGCTTCGCGCCTATCGGGATGCGTTCGACAGGGGCGATATACGGGGCGCTGAAGCCTTGGGGGCCGCACGATCAATTCAGTGGGACGCAACACCGAGTCGTGAGGAAATTCTGGAACGGCCGGCATCCGAATGGACCCTGATTGCCGCAAAGGGCGGTCGTATCACGGCGAAATGCCGCCACGCCCAGGGGCGTTTTCGCTGGCTCGATCAGCTTGCCGAGGTTCTAAGCGAGCCTTCGGTCCTGAATGGCAGGGTCGATCATTATCTTGATCGGGAAAATACGATTTCCTGGACAACTTCCGTTGCCTATCTGCAGGAATGTGCACGAGCTAAGAAAATCACATTCCCACCCAATCCGCCATTTGGCGATGTCGCGCTTTATGCGCGCAAACGTCGAGGCAGCGTCACGGCCCTGGCCAATTCGCCGGAATGGGCGAATTACTATCTCGGCCAACTTCATGCACTCGGCCTACATGTTGAAAGGGATATCAAAAAAGCGCGGGCGCATTTCGAGCGAGCGGCCAAGGGTAAAACCTTTGCCCAATCGGACATGTGGATCGCCTATCTGGATGGACAGCGGCCACAATAATGACCTTTGGTGCCGCCCCGGAGACAGAAATTGTGCTCCCGATTCTCACGGCTCGACTGAACCCTATCTCGGGTTCAAGATACGAACTTGAAGAAATCAGCTTTCGCATATCGCCATTTCTCTCTCATGGAACCTCTTTTCGCATATAAGATTGAGGCACTTCTTCAGCGGAGAATGCCCGTGGCCGAACACTTGCCGCAACTTATGCTCGCCTGGTCCATTCAATTGATGGGTGTTGTCTCCCCGGGGCCGAGTATCGTGCTCATCTTAGGCGTCGCAACCAGCCAGGGACGATGGCCGTCGCTCATCACAGCCTTCGGAATCGCTTGCGCATCGATCATTTTGTCGACTGCCACTGTCTTAGGGATCACGGCGATCTTTGCAAATACAGCTAACCTGATGACCGTCATTCGGCTGGCTGGCGCGGCCTATCTATTGTGGCTGGCCTATAAGGCATTTCGCAACATGGGGATCCCGCCCGAACTCAATCTTCACCAGCGACCGCAGAACAGCGCATGGCGTGCCGGGCTCACCGGCTTTGGCCTCCAGTTGTCCAACCCCAAAGCCATCTTTTTCTGGCTTGCGATTGCAAGCGTCGGGGGTGTTGGTGACGCGCCGCCATCCGTGATCTTGCTCTTTGTCGCTGTGGCATTTGTCAATTCCTTCGTCGGACATGGGGGATATGCGCTGCTTTTGTCCTCGAAGCCAATCCGCCATATTTACTTTCGTTTTCGTCGATGGGTCGAAGGCACGATGGGCTGCTTCTTCTTGTTCGCAAGCTACAAACTGGCGATGGCCAAAGAGTAGGCTAAATCATCTCAACGCAAATGACCGCTTTGTCCGCATCCTCGCCTTTCGGGTCATTCAAGCTCGTATCCATCTTTGGCCACAAGGGCGAAGAAACGCTTTGGACAAGATGCGGTCGAGCCGACCTTAACTTGACGATTTCCCGACTGCGATTTTCCCTTCCGTGCAAGGAGAAAGTTATGCCAATTGAATTTGAAGAGGATAGAGTACGCGAAGCCCTCGAAGGTGCCTGGTCGGCAGAAACCGCTATCCAATGGTCCGCGGAAAACCCGGCCAATGGTCAATGCAACGTGACGGCGGCAGTTATTCATGATCTCTTTGGTGGCGACATTCTTCGGACCCGCTATCCAGAGTTTTGGCACTACTACAATCGCATAGCCGGGAAACGAATTGACCTAACCGATAGTCAATTTTCGCGGCCTGGAGCACGCTTCGCGCCGCCTGAGCAGTATGACGACCACGTCAGCGATATGGACGCGGCGATGGAAGGAATCCCACAAAGAGAGTTTGACGCTCTGAGAAAGGCACTTCTTCTGCGTCTCGGTTGATGGAGTTTTCGAGAGCCTGATCAGGCTTTCCGCTTAATGACCGCTTCGTCCGCATTCTTGCCTTTCGAACGTCTTTTTCTGGCGGCAAGAAATGGCACCAGGTTGCC
>JBOEHJ010000110.1:0-9337 GCA_050633905.1 Geminicoccales bacterium | reverse complement strand
TATCCGATCATGATCCAGACCACGATCGGCAGCGTGATCACGAGGTGGGTGATGATGATCGGCCAGAGCGTGCCGGTAAGGCCCAGGAACCGAAACAGAATGAAGAGCGGGATCAGATAGCTCAGGCCCGGCGTCATGCGGGAGATGAGAATGAGCACGGCGAGCCCCGATGCGCGCGCCTTGGCGATGCCGTAACCAGCCGGCACACCGACCAGAAGGGCGATCGCGGTCGAGGACACCGAGACGATCACGCTATTCAAGGTGTAGAGGGCAAACGGGCTTGCCTCGAACACCTTGATGAAATTGGCAAATGTCGGTGCACTCGGGATGAAGACCGGTGGAAAGGCCATGTTCTCGACCTCGGTCTTGAAGGCGAGCGACAACATCCAGAGAAAGATCAAAATTGCCGGCGAGACGATGACGAAGACGCTGAACCAAAAGGCGATTTTTCCCGCGAGCGCTTTCAGGCGGAGCCCGATCGTTGGCGTGTAGGTGATTTGCGCGCCACTCATCGGCTGACCGCCCAAAGCGTACGCTGACGGACATAGAGGAGAAGCAGGGACAGGATGACGATCAGCACGAAGAACACCACCACCACCGCCGAGGCGTGGCCGATATTGTAGAAGGAGAAGGCCTGGAGATAGAGATAGATGTTGATCGTCTCAGACGCCGTGCCGGGGCCGCCTTGGGTGATCACGAAGATCGTGTCGAAGGCCTTCAAAGCATCGATCGTCCGGATGATGATCGCAACCATGATGAACGGCATCACCAGCGGCAAGGTGATGTGCCAGAACATCTGCCACTGGCTGGCGCCGTCGATCAACGCGGACTCGTAGGGCTCGGTCGGCAGCGCTGCGAGACCGCCCAGCACGATCAGCATCACCAGCGGCGTCCAGTGCCAGACCTCGACCATCACCAGGCTCGGGATCACGGTCGCCTGATCGTAGACCCAAAGCTGTTCGGGAAGACCGATCGACGTCAGGAGGTAGTTCAGGACGCCTAGCTGCGGGTGGAACATCATCGTCCAGACCAGCGCCACGGCAACCGGGGTCGCCATCATCGGCATGATGAACACCGCGCGCAGCACGCCCCGCCAGGGAAAACGCTGGTGAAAGATCACCGCAGAGAATACCCCGAAGATCACCGGCAGGACGACCGCCAGCACGGTGAAATAGAACGTGTGGAGGATCGATTCCAAAAAGCGCTGATCGCTCAGCAAGTTCAGATAATTGTCGAGGCCGGTAAAAGTCTGGGTCTGGGTGATCTGCCAGTCATGGACGCTCATCCAGATCGTGAAAAACCAAGGAAAGACGATCACGGCCAGGATGACGACCAGCGCCGGCACGGCAAAGCGCATGTAGCGGCCGCGCCTGGCATAGGCACGGCCGCCCACCACAGTCGGTTTGGTCTCGCTTACCACACCGCCTGCTGATTGCGCGTCAATCGCCATCGAGAAGTGACGCCCGGGTCAGAGTTGCTCGCTTTTCTCCAGGATTGGACGGAATTGCTCGGTCGCCTTTTCCAGCTCTTCGGCGGGATCGGCACCGCCGATCATGTTGGTCAGACCAATGCCGAAGATATCCCTGAACTCGGTGACCGGAATGACCACCGGGAGGCCCGGCCGGCCGATCTTGCCCGATTCGACCAAAGCATCCACCCACTGCATCGGCACTTTGAGATTGGCGAGCGCTTGCTGATTCTCATAAGCCGAATTCCGGCATGGCGAGCCGGCGCCGTCTTCGAGAATACGCGCCTGGTTCATCTTGTCGGTGGCCCATTGGCAATAATAGTAAGCGGCCCCCTTCTTTTCGCTGAACGCTGATACGCCCATGCCTGAACCGAACATGCCGGAATGCTGGGCATTCGGACCTGGAGGTACTACGCCATAGCCGACATTGCCGGCGATCTTCGATTGTTCCGGGTCCTCGAGCGGCGGGGCAAAGCCGATGCCGTCGAACCACATGGCGGCGTTGCCTTGGGAGAAGGTCGTCTGGCATTCGTTCCAATTGAAGCCGACCACGCCGGGCGGCGCATAGTTCTGATTAAGGGACTGATAGAGCTTGGCGGCGGCGACCGCCTCCGGCCCTGTGGTATTCAGATTGCCTTCCGCATCGACCGAGTCGACATCCCACCCCAGAAGGAAACTGGTCCAGACCGGCGTGTTGGCGTTCTTCAGGCCGCGAGCAACGAAGCCGTAGATATTATTGTCCGGATCGTTCAGCGCTTTCGCCGCCTCGAGCAGGCCATCAAGGGTGCCCGGATAAGGCACGCCCTTGGCATCGAACAGCGCCTTGTTCCAATAGATCACCCAGTAATCGATAACCTGCGGCAGCGTATCGATCCGGCCGTCCGACTGGGTCGCATAGACCATGCCGGCATTGGAGAAATCAGTGGCATCATAGTCCGGCGATGTCATCTCCGGGTCTTCGAGATAGGTACGCAGATCTTCCAGCCACTGGCCCTTGGCGAACAGGCGTTTTTGCACATGCCAGGAAACACTGGTCACGTCGAAGGTCGGGTTGCCAGAGGTGAATTCGATCACCTGTTTTTGCCGGTGCTGCTGTTCTGGGATCTGCTCAGCACCAACGGTGATGCCGGTCATCTCCTCGAACTCTGCCTGGTGCCGCTGTAGGAGATCGGAGCGTGGGCTCTTGGACAAAATGACCTCGATGCTCTCACCCTTGAAGCGCTGCCAATCAAAGTTGCCTTGTGCGCGTGTCGGCCAGGCACCAAGCGCTGCCATGGCGGCTGCACCGGCCCCGGTTTGCAAGGCTGCGCGGCGGGTAAGACCGAGATCCAACTCGATGATACGTCTCATGACGTCACTCCCTGACAACATTGGTTATGTGCCTTACGGTCTTTTGCGCCGGTGTTGGCTAAGCTCAAATGCTATATCATGATACTACTTGAAGGATGGGCGATTCGCTAGTGATGCCGTTGTTCGTTGTCATTGACAGCCGATCTTGCCCTTGCCCAGGACAACGCTCCAACCATGCTTAAAGAGAGTGGGGCATCATCAGGGAGAAGATGGCTATGCGGCACAATCCGGCCTTGGCGAAAATGCGCAGAGGCAAACCCTGCTTCGGGCCAATTCTCGTCTACAGCTGTCCCGATGCTGCCGAACAGGTCGCTCATCTCGGTTTCGATTGGGTCTGGTTGGACTGGCAGCACGGCCAGTTTACCGAGCCAACGCTCCATAATGCTCTTGCCCGGTTTCAAGCGGTGGACAGCGCGCCGATCGTTCGCGTGAAAGGCAATGAGCCCGGCACGATCAATCGTGTCCTCGACATGGGCGCGATGGGCATCGTTGTACCCATGATCCAAAATGCCGAGGAAGCGAAGGCTGCGGTCGAAGCCGCCTACTATCCGCCAATCGGCAGGCGTTCAGCCGGTGGCATTCGCCTCGGCCTCCTCGACGAGTCGGAGCCGGCATATTGGGCAAACGCCAACGACGAAATCATGCTGATCGTCATGGTCGAGACCGAAGAAGCGATCGGCAATGTTCGGGACATCATGCAAGTGCCCGGCATTGATGTCGTCTTGATCGGGCCTGGCGACTTAATGATCGACGTAAAGACCCGCGGTCACGGAGAAGATCGCCACGAACGCTTGGTTCAAGACGTCGTCAAGGCATCGTTGGACACAGGTACGGCTGCGGGTTATGTCTGCCTCTCCGAGGACTCGGTCAAGCAGCGCATTGCCGAAGGATTCCGCTTTATCAACTACGGATTCGATCACATGATGCTGATGCGGGTGATGAACGAGCACAAGGCGCTCATCCGATCGCTCGAATAGGAACTGACCAACTAAGCGTTCAAATGCAGTACATGCGTTGCGGACACATTGGGTTGTTGCGGGGTGGTGCCAATTGAACTTGGCCGAGAAATACGCATCTATATCAAGAGACGTCTGCCGTTCGGCACAAGATCTTAAGCCGGTATATTGCGGCTTCTCAGCCTGTATCGATCATCTCTATGACTTGGATCCGGTTGTAAGCGCGCTCGACGCGTCCAATGGGCATGCCGAGCGTGCGTTTCGATCGAAATTGATGGCCTTTGCAGATAGCGGTCACGGTGGGGAGATCGAAATCGACTGGCGGGACGGCCCCGCGTTTTTCAAAGGCTTACCTCCGAAGCGAGCACTTCCGGGAGGCACCGGCGTTCAGGTCGCCTGCCAGCTCGCCATTCTCGGCGCGAGACCTGTGCTTGCCATCGAGCGCCGAGACCAAAAGCTGATCCGTCTCTTGCATCCCAATGTCACGTTGGCAGATGCGGACAGTGGCAACGCCGCCCCGCTTGCTCCGGAGCCGGCACCAATCCACCCGATTGTCGAATTCAGCCCGTCTTGTGACGGTGACGGACCCACTCGGGCGGATCGCGTCATCGTCCGCTTTTCCGAAGATCCAATCGAGCAGGATAAGGCGTTCGCCAACCACACGAGCAACCCGAACCACGAAGCAGGTGCTGCGGTCGTTTCCGGCTTCAACGCGCTCAAAGGACAAAAGCTTGAGAGCGCCTTGGCTTGGGGAACTGGTTTGCTGCGCCGATGGACGGAAATCGACATTCCGCTCATCCACCTGGAACTCGCAGATTTTGACACCGCAGATGATCGCGACCAGATGCTCCGGGAATTCGCAGGGCTTTACACCTCAATCGGGATGAATTTCAGTGAGCTTCAACAACTGCAATCAAGCGATCTGAAGACGCCCGGCTTGATACTGGACGCCGTTCTAAACGTTGCCCGCGACTTTGGCGTGTCACGTGTAACTGTTCATGAGGATCGCTGGGCCTTATCCTTTACTGAGGGAGACCCGGTGAAAGAACTTCGCGCCATCGAGTTTGGATGTCTGACGGCTGCGGCGCGTGCCCATGCGGGTCAGCCAACCAAACCGGTTGTCTTGCCTCTTGGCGCAACACTCCTGGAGCCACCCTGGCCGAGCATTGCGAAGGTGCTGCGCGACGGTCACTTCGTCTGCTGTGCGGCACCCTATCTAGACAACCCCACGACAACGATCGGCCTCGGCGACTCGTTTCTGGCGGGCACACTCGCCGTCCTTGCAGGATCCCAACCACCCTCGACTTAGAAAGATTTATCATGACTGATCAGAAACATGACGCCCTGCCAGATCCTGGAAAAATCCGTGGATTTCAAAAAGTCACGAGCGCTGACGGATTCTTCATCACCTGCGCTATCGACCATGGAGACGACTATCGAGAACTGATCGATCCGGACCTCGGAAACGTGCCTTACGAGAGGACTGTCGAGAGCAAAATGAGACTTGTCGATGCGCTTTCCCCCTATGTGAGTTCGTTTCTGCTCGATCCGGAATATGCCGCAGCGCATTCGATCTTCTCCGGCAAGCTGCGACGCGACACCGGCCTGATGGTTTGTGTCGAGGAAGAGGGTGGCTATCTGGGTACGGGGCCCAAAGGGGAGACGCGGTTCCGCAAGAATTGGAACGCCGCGAAAATCAAGAAAATGGGCGCCGACATGTGCAAGCTGCTTTGGTTCTTCCGTCCGGATGGCCCGATCGCTGACGTGCAGCGTGACATCGTTAGGGGGGTGGTCAAAGATTGTGCCGAAGCCTCAATTCCGCTGGTCGTCGAGCCGATCTGGAACCCATTGGAGGGCGAAGACAAATCGCTTGACGCTTGGCAAGACCGTCGTGCCGACGGCGTGGTCGAATCGGCCGTGGTTGCCTCTGAGCTCGGTGCTGACATGCTGAAGCTCGAGTTCCCAGGCCGTGTCGATACGGAAGAGCAGCAGCGAGCAGCGGCAGCGCGCTGCCGGCGCATTTCAGAATCAGTGGATGTACCCTGGGTCATCCTGTCCGCCGGTGTCGATTATGACGCCTTCCGACTACAGGTTCAGGTAGCTGCCGAGGCTGGCGGATCTGGGTTCATGGCGGGGCGTTCGATCTGGCGAGATGCCGTTCCCAAAGGCGGCTCCGAAAGCTCAAGCGCGGGCGTTGAGCGCGCGACATCCAGAATGGCGGAGCTTGCAGAGATTACGGCCAAAAATGGAAAACCCTATAAACCGGCCATGGATCTTGCCTCCGTGACAGGATCGCTCGAAAAATACTGGTACCATGATTGGCAATAGCCACCATCACAGCGGCACACTGGATGCAGCCACAGCGCCAAAGCGCTCATGTGAAAAGGAGCCGATAGATCTGCTGTCGGGCTGGCTGGTCGACAAGGTAGCCAGCCCTTCGTAGAATCGACGAGTAAGAAAAATTAGGCAAAGTCGCTCGCATCCATCAGCATCGTGGAGGCGAGCTCAAATTAGGGAGGAAGTAATGAACATTGCCAAAACCACAACTCTCGTGACGTCTGCAGCTTTTGCGATGACGCTGGGGGTCTCTGCCGCGCAGGCAGATGCGGATCTGGAATTCATTCAATGGTGGGAGCCGGAACTTCCCGCAGGCGCATTGCGCGGAATCATGGACGAGTTCGAGGCAGAAAACCCTGGCATCACCGTTACGCTGGTGAGCGGCCCCTACTCCAGCACACGTGACCAGATTGTGGTTGGCGCTGCATCGGGCACGCTTAGCGACGTCGTCGGGCTGGACGGAGCCTGGGTGAACGATCTTGCAAAGCAGGGCGCCATCACGCCGATGGATAGCCTCATGGAGGGGGCGGGCTTTGATCAGAGCCAGGTTGCAGCGATCATCAGCCTGGACGGCAACAGCTACATGTTCCCCGTGGCCTCGTTTGTGTATCCGGTTTTCGTCAATCTTGATCTTATGGCCGATGCTGGCCTCGAGAACCCGCCGACGACGAGAAGCGAATTCGTCGAAGCCGCGCGAAAACTGACGGACGAAGGCAGCAACCGACATGGCTGGGTCCTGCCTCTGTCCCTGCAAGCGCCGAATGGCATCCAGAATGACGTGATGTCCTGGGTCTGGGCTTCCGGCGACAGTATGATGAAAGATGGCAAGCCCGATTTGACAAACGAAAACGTCGTCGCGACGCTTGAATACATCCAGTCCATGTATGACGAGGGGCTGATTTCGCCAGGCGCGTTTGCGAAGAAGGAGCAGGACAAGGTCGAGGAGTTCGTAAACGGCCGGGTCGGGATGATGGTCGACTCGCTTGCCCATATCAATCTGATCCGCGAACGCAACCCGGATCTCAACTTCGGGATCACGGCGCTTCCCGCCAAGGACGGCTATGACGGTTCCCGGGGTCTCCCCTATGCCTCCTGGGGCATCGGGATCAGCGAGCACAGCGAGCACAAGGAAGAGGCATTCAAACTCGTCGCCTATCTCATGAGTGAAGAGGTGAACGCGAAGCTCGTGTCGATCGCCAACGCCTTCCCGGGCAATGTGAACGCCAAGCCGGACTTCGTCACGTCTGACGAACTGTTCGCGACGGCCTTCGAGATCTTCCAGACCGGTTATCTCGCCAATGAATTTGTGGGGCTTCCAGTAGCGGAGGAGCTGATGCGCCTCTTAGGCGTTGAGGTACAGCAGATGCTGGACGGCAATCAATCTGCGTCGGACGCCGCCGCAAAAGCCCAGGCGAAATGGGAAGCTGAATTCTAATTGTGATCAGCCCCTAAGGAGTGGCGCTGCGGGAAGCCGCGGCGCCGCTTCGATCCATGAGACCATCTGCGAACACCATTTTCATCACGCGATGAGCGTTGAACCTTGACCGACATCGGCACGCCAACGAACAGTGAGAGGATGAACCAGCGCCAAGCTCAACGTTATTGGTTGGGCCGGACCGCGACGCCTTACGTCTTCTCTGCACCGGCCATGTCGCTGTTTTTTCTTTTGATGCTGTTCCCGATGGTGATGGTGTTTCGCTATTCCGTTCTTGACGGCGCCATCTTGAAGCCTAGTCCGGAATTTGTAGGGCTTGCAAATTTCCGGACCATTTTTAGCGACCCGGTCTTCGTTCAATCGATCGGCAATACGCTTTATTTCACCGTGATGAGCGTTGTCTTTCATCTCCTCATCGGCCTGCTGTTCGCGCTGATGCTCAACTCGAACAGAGTGAACCGCACCTTGCGCGCAATATTGCGGGTCTTGTTCATTCTTCCATGGCTGTTCACAGCGGTGATCATCGCGATTGTCTGGCGACTGATCCTCGATCCGAANNGCGCTCAACATCATCGATCAGAAAATCGAGTGGTTTTCTTCCACCGCAACCGCGATCCACGCGCTGACCTTCGTAAACATCTGGGCCGGCTATCCGCTCTATATGGTCAGCCTGCTTGCCGGGCTTCAAGGCATTCCCAAGGAGCTCTATGAGGCGGCAAGCCTGGACGGCGCAAATGGTCCGAACAAGCTTTGGTTCATCACACTTCCGCAACTCTTTCCGATCATCATCAGCATCGCGCTCCTCGACTTCATTTGGACGATGCAGGTGTTTCCGCTGGTCTGGATGACGACTGGTGGCGGGCCGATCAATACTACCGAAATGCTGAGCACCTATACGTACAAGCTAGCCTTTACGCGCTACCAGTTCTCCGCGGCCGCAGCGAGTGCGGTCGTCATCTTCTTTTTCTCGATGATCCTGACCTACTTCTACATCATGCATCAGCGCCGAATGAGGCGACGTTGATGGATCAGTCCGCCCGCAAAAAGCTGGACTTGGCAACAATCGGCGTACATTTGGGATTGGCCGTCGGTTTGGTTTTTGCTGGCTTTCCTGTCCTTTGGATGCTCTTCAGCTCACTGAAGTCCAATACGGAAATCTTCTCCCTGCCACCGAAAATACTCCCGGATGTCTTTTCGCTCAGCGCCTATGCGTCGATTTTTTCCGATCCGGTGAAAGTGCGTTTCTTCTTGAACAGTTATCTCATCGCCGGCTCTGTAACACTCCTCACACTGATCTTAGCGACATTGGCGGCCTATAGCTTCAGCAGGTTTAAATTTCGCTTCAAGAGTACATTCAACGTCCTCATCATTAGCACGCAAACCGTGCCGCCGATCACGCTTCTGATCCCGTATTTTGGGATGGTCGTGGCCTTCAAGATTTTTGATACCTATTTCGCACTGATCCTCACCTACCTTGTGTTCACGCTGCCCTACGCCATCCTNNCTCATGACCGGCTTCCTCAATACGCTGCCGAGGGAATTGGACGAAGCCGTTCTTGTCGATGGTGGAACAAGCTGGACGGCTCTTTGGCGCGTCCTGGTTCCCCTTTCGATTCCAGGTATTGTCGCAACAGCCGTCTACACATTCCTTCTGGCCTGGAACGAGTTTCTCTTCGCTTTGACGCTCACCAAATCGATGGAGCTGCGAACCGTCCCCATCGGCATTCAATTGCTCATGGGGCAGCATGCGTTCGAGTGGAATGAGATGATGGCCATGAGTGTCCTCGGCTC
>JBOEHJ010000109.1:0-1169 GCA_050633905.1 Geminicoccales bacterium | reverse complement strand
TAAGTTATGGCGAAAGCGAAGTTTGAGCGTAACAAGCCGCATGCGAATGTTGGGACTGTTGGTCACGTTGACCATGGTAAGACGACGTTGACGGCGGCGATTACGAAGGTTTTGGCTGAGAGCGGCGGGGCTGAGTTTTCGGCTTATGATTCGATTGATAAGGCGCCTGAAGAGAAGGCGCGTGGGATCACGATCAACACGGCGCATGTTGAGTATGAGACGGACAACCGTCACTATGCNNAAGAACATGATCACGGGTGCCGCCCAGATGGATGGCGCGATTTTGGTGGTGTCTGCCGCCGATGGTCCGATGCCGCAAACGCGGGAGCATATCCTGCTTGCCCGCCAGGTAGGTGTGCCGGCGATCGTGGTCTACATGAACAAGGCCGATCAGGTCGACGACGAGGAACTTTTGGAGCTGGTCGAGCTCGAGGTTCGCGAACTGCTCTCAAGCTACGATTTCCCTGGCGACGATATCCCCATTATCAAGGGGTCTGCGTTGTCGGCGCTTGAGGGCAAGGATAACGACACGATCGGCAAGGCGTCGATCCTGGAGCTGATGGCGGCGGTTGATGAGTATATCCCGCAGCCTGAGCGTCCGAAGGATCTGCCGTTCCTGATGCCGATCGAGGATGTGTTCTCGATTTCGGGCCGTGGCACGGTGGTAACGGGTCGTGTTGAGCGCGGCATTGTGAATGTCGGCGACGAGATTGAGATCGTCGGTATCCGCGATACTCAAAAGACGACTTGCACGGGCGTTGAGATGTTCCGAAAGCTGCTTGATCGCGGCGAGCCCGGTGACAATGTCGGTGTGCTGCTTCGTGGCACCAAGCGTGACGATGTTGAGCGCGGCCAGGTTCTGTGCAAGCCCGGCTCGATCACGCCCCACACCAAGTTCAACGCCGAGACCTATGTGCTGACGAAGGAAGAGGGCGGCCGTCACACGCCGTTTTTCTCGAACTACCGTCCGCAGTTTTTCTTCCGCACGACGGATGTTACCGGGACGATCGAACTGCCTGAGGGCACGGAGATGGTGATGCCTGGTGACAACATCACGATGGTGGTGAACCTGATTTGCCCGATCGCGATGGAAGAAGGCGTTCGCTTCGCCATCCGCGAAGGTGGCCGCACCGTCGGTGCAGGCGTCGTCGCAAGCATCGTCGAGTAAT
>JBOEHJ010000108.1:0-34866 GCA_050633905.1 Geminicoccales bacterium | reverse complement strand
GTCTTGCCGCAGCCCGACGGGCCCAAAAAGACCATCAACTCACCTTCCCGCACATCGAGCGTTGTCTCTCGGATTACCTCGATCTCATCGCCGACCTGATCGGGGAATTTTTTTGTGACTTGATCGAAACTGAGGAAGGAGGGAATTCCGCCCATCGGTTTGCCGGGTGACTTTCTTGATGTGATCATACCCCTATCCGAGATAACGGAAGTAACGGCGGTGGGCGTAGCGGATCAGCTGGTCGGTCGCCAAGCCGATCACACCGATGGTGAGGATGCCCGCCATCACCTCAGGTGTTTTCACGAACCGGCGCATCGACCAGATCGCGTGGCCGATACCGCTATTGGCGGCGACAATCTCGGCCACGATCAGATAGGTCCAGCACCAGCCAAGCGTAATCCTGAGATTATCGATCATCGAGGGCGCCATGGAGGGGACGACGATGTCCCGAATGATCTGACGCGGCTTGGCGCCGAGGGTGTAGCCGATTTCGACATATTCCCAAGGGACACGCTTAGCGTCATCGGCGATCAACAGAACGAGCTGAAAAAAGGTGCCCATCCAGAGGACCGCAATCTTGCTCTCCTCACCAATGCCAAGCCAGATTAGGAGAAGTGGCACCAAAGCAGGCACCGGCAAGTACCGAATAAAGTCGATGACAGGCTCGGTGAGAGCGCCGACCAGGCGGTAGCTGCTCATCCAGATACCGAGCGGCACCGCCATGATCACCGAGAGGAGAAAGGCCGCCCAGACCCGGGTGATACTGATGCCGATGTCGCTTAAAAAGTCGTTTTGGAACAACATGCGGCCGAGCGCTTCCAGGACCGCGAATGGGCCAGGTAGGAAGCGCGCCGGCATTACTTCGAACGATGCGGCCAGCTGCCAGAGAACGATCAGGCCGATGAAGGCAACGGCGCCTAGAATGGTCTCGGTGTGCGCCGATGCTTTGCCGCGAAAGCGCAGCAGTTCCGATTGCTGCTGACGCCGGCTACTCATCTGGGCGACAGGCGAGCTGTTTCAAGCCCGCCTTTCTCTCCCTCTGATTCACAGAAGTAATCAGCGCTTAGCGCCGTCGAACAGGCCGTCCTGGAGGCTTGGATCGACGTGGTTCTCGTAGATCAGGGCCTCGTCCTGAAGGTCGAGCGACAGGTTGATGGCGTCCAGGTCCGAGAATATCTGACCGAGCGAGCCCGGACCATCGGCTGAGCCAAGAAACTCGACACTGTCCTCGTAGGACGTGTATTGGACGCCGCCTAGATCGGCCGCCATTTCTTCAGGCGTAACATCGTAAGCAGGCGCTGCCGCGGCGAGGAATGCGTCGGGATCGGTTTTGTAGAGATCGACCGCCCGGTAGATGCCGCGCAGGAATTTTTTGTATTTTTCCGGGTTAGCAGCGAGATCGTCGTCATGGACGATGATGACATCCGTGATCAGGCCGCTGAAGTCGGCCGAGCTCAACAGGATTTTGGAGCCTTCCTTCGATGTGTTGTCGACAATGTTGCTCATCATCGGTTCCCAGGTCGCGACAGCGGCGACGTCGGCATCTTCGAACACGGCGATCGAATCGTCGGTGTTGATCAGGCGTACCTCCAGATCATCCATGCTGTGACCGAGCTTGGAGAGTGCATGCTGGGTCATGACGGTGCCGGGGTGGTTGATTTCGCCTGCAAAAACCTTGCCGATCAGATCCTCGACCGTCTCGATCTCAGGACCTGCAACCACGCCGTCGGCACCAACCGAGACGTCGATTGTGCCAATCACGGTGCCGGGGGTGTCCGGCGTGCGCGGCCTGGACATATATTCGCCGATGGTGCGCATGGTGCAGTCGAGATCGCCGCTTTCGAAAGCTGGGAGAACATTGGCGCGGTCATTGTCAAAGACCGTTGTGACCTCCAGACCCTCCTCCGCGAAATAGCCAAGTTCGATCGCAACCGGCACTGGTGCAAAGCCGAACCAAAACGGGTAGACGCAGCGGATCAGATCGGCGGCACTAGCGGGTGCCGAGAGGATCATTGCCGCGCCCAGCGCGACAACGCTCGCATAGCTCGTCTTTCGAAGTGTCATGGTCGTTTCCTTTCGTTCTTGTTTGTTGTCGTTCTCGTCTCGATTACAGCTCCTGGTCAGCGCGCCGAGGTTCGAGCCGGTGCCAAAATGGCAAGCAATTCATATGCCATCGTTGCGCCCGCCAGCGCCGTGATGTTGGCGTAGTCGAAGGGCGGTGACACCTCGACGACATCGGCGCCGACGAGATTGAGACCGGCGAGACCGCGCACCAGGGTCTGCGCCTGAATGGGGGTTAATCCGCCGAATTCTGGTGTGCCGGTGCCAGGCGCGAAGGCGGGATCGAGGCAGTCGATGTCAAAGGAGATATAGGTGGGAAGCTCGCCAACCAGGCGGCGAGCTTCTGCAAGGATGGCAGCGCAACCGCGCTCGTTAAGTTCTTCGATGAAGACGACGCGCATGCCGCTTTCTTGGGCATAGCGCCAGCCCTCGTCCGCATTCTGTGCGCCGCGGATGCCGATCTGGATGGTGCGTTTGGGATCGAGTACACCGGCTTCGACCGCACGGCGGAATGGTGCCCCATGGGAGAATTTGGTGTTCAGAAATTCGTCCCAGGTGTCGGTATGGGCATCGATATGGACGAGGCCGAGCGGCACATCTGCACCGAGCGCTTTCAGGATCGGAAAAGTAATGGAATGATCGCCGCCGATCGATAGCGGCATGGTGCCGGCCGCGACGACTTTTCGATAGAAATCTTCGATGTCGCCGACAGCACCTTCATCGTCGAACAGATTCGGCAACGGCACGTCGCCGAGATCGCCGATCCGGCAGAGGCTGTAGGGATTGATGCGGGTTGCGTGGTGTATGGTGCGCATCATAGTCGACGCATTCCGAACCTCGCGGGGACCATGACGCGCACCCGGGCGGTTGGTGACGGCGTTGTCGTAGGGAACGCCGATCAGTCCGATATCGACCTTGCCGGGATCATCGACCAGCGGTGTACGCATGAAGGTCGGAATGTTCATGTAGCGGGGCGCCAGCATGGGATCGACGCCGAACCCAGCGGTCATCTTGGTCATCCGTTCTCCTCAATCCCCATTTGCCTTGCCTCAGCTTGTCCAGGTCTCATGCTAGTTGGTGGGTAGGCTTGTCGACTCCTTCGCTTCAAAGCTTATCATTCGCGTGAAAGGAAAAATACACAAGGCCCGCAGCATATCGGTTTGGTTTGAAAGGGGGCAGGACACTCATGAAGGTGCTGATCTGGCTACAGCGTATGCAGGCAACATAGCCAAAAACCGTACGGGGGTATGCCGCAACGTCGTGGGCTCAACAGTCAAATGGCAAAAAACCACGACCACCAAAGCTCTCTAAACCAGATCGTCGACCAGAACCCGGTTAATAGAACCGTCCAACTTGCTCTTCCGTATGGTCGTCATACTCAACATCTTGATCGGCCAGGTGATCATCTATGACGTCGAAGAAATCCCTGTCATCGATCCTTAACGTGACGCGGTCTTTTGACTCAGCGATGACCAAATGATTTTATTGTAGTTCTCTTTCCCTCTATGTTTCGGATTTTCTTGAGTTCGGCAAACCAGATGAACTCCGAAATGTATCAAGGGTACGGTCGAGTGGTCCAGAAAAGGCAACGCTAAATCTGATATCGCAGAATTCCACTCCCTCCTGCAAATAACCCCATGAAGTGGAGCAGCCATGAAGCGTTCATCGATCGGAACCTGGGCCTTCAATATCGGCCCTTATGAGGCTAATCCGATCCCGTTCGAGACAGTCGCGCAGAGGCTCGCAGAGATGGGGTTCGACGGTCTCGAACTTGGCGGCTTCAACAGCTATCCGAATCCGCACCTCCTAAGCGAGAAAGAGCAGCGCGAAGCATTGAAGGCACAGATGCAAGACTGGGGGCTCGCCTTCTCAGGCCTCGCCGCCGACTTATGGTCGCAGCATCTGATCGATACCGATGACGCTAGGCCCTATCTCGACGAGTTTCGCTTGAACGCCGACTTTGCGGTCGACCTCGGCATTAGTGGCATTCGGATCGACTGTGTTCAGCCACCGACGATCCATGGCGAGCTTGACTATGAGACCGCGTTTGATCGTGTCGTTGGAGCCTGGCGCATCTGCGCTAAAGAAGCGGCTGATCGTGGTCTTTATGTGACCTGGGAGATCGAACCCGGTTTCGCCTTCAACAAACCATCGGATATCCTTCGAATCCTCGATGCAATTCCCGACGAAAATTTTGGCGTGATGTACGACACCTGCCATGGCCAGATGATCGCCGTGGTCGGCGCTCGGCAACATGGTGCGAAGGAAGTCCTCCCGGGTGGGCAGCTGGAGTTAATCGACAAGCTCTCGGGGCGGATCAATCACATCCATCTGATCGACAGTGACAACACCTGTCATAAGGGCGTAGACGGTGAGGATGAGACCAGTGCGCATCCCCCTTTCGGCGACGGTGTCGTCGACTTCGATCGGCTCGTACCACGCCTCGCGAAGGAAAGGTTGTCACACGATTGGTGGACAATTGATCTCTGCTTCTATCCCGACGCTTGGAACGTCACGGCGCGTTGCAAGATGGCGCTCGATGACCTGATAAGAAAATATGGCTGAGGGGGGTGCGTCATGAGTAAAACCTTCAATCTTGGCATGATCGGCTACGGCTTCATGGGCAAGGCCCACTCCAACGCCTATCGCCAGGTCGGGCGCTTTTTCCCCGAGCTTACTTATCGTCCTGTGCTCAAGGCAGTGTGCGCGCGCTCGAAGGACGCAGTGGAGGCTTTTGCCGATGTCTGGGGGTACGCTTCAATCGAGACCGATTGGCGAAAGCTAATTGAGCGCGATGATATCGATGCGGTCGATATTTGCGTGCCCAATCACTTGCACCATGAGATTGCGATCGCAGCCGCTGAGGCAGGCAAGTGGATTCTCTGCGAAAAGCCTTTGGCGATGACGGTCGCCGAGGGCGAAGCCATGGTTGCCGCCGTCGAAAATGCCGGTGTGCCTAATATCGTCTGGTACAACTACCGGCGTATGCCCGCTGTCAGCCTTGCACGGCAATTGATCGATGAAAACAGGATCGGACGCCCTTTTCACTACCGTGCCAGTTTCTTGCAGGATTGGACGATGTCGCCGGACTTACCCCAAGGCGGTCCGGCACTCTGGCGTTTGGATGCCGCAGCCGCCGGCTCAGGCGTAACCGGTGATCTCCTCGCCCACAATATTGACACTGCCATATGGCTTAACGGTCCGATCACAGAGCTAGTCTCCTCAGCCGAGACTTTCATCAAGGCGCGCGAGCATCAGGAGACCGGCAAGATGGCAGCTGTCGGCATCGATGATGCCTGCACGGTGCTTGCCCGCTTCGCGAATGGTTCGATGGGCACCTTCGAAAGCACGCGCTATGCCCGCGGCCACAAGGCGCTAAAGACGTTCGAACTGAACGGCGCCGACGGCTCTCTATTCTTTGATCTACATGATAATCAATATCTACACTTCTTCGAGTATCTGTCTCCTATCAGCGATCGGAAGGTCGAAAGCCACCTTGCAGGCTGGCGCAAGATCCACGTCACCAATAGCGAGCATCCGTATATGGATCATTGGTGGGTTCCCGGTCTCACGATCGGCTACGAGCACAGTTTCATACATACGCTCGCTGACTTCCTTAAGGGGCTCGAGACGGGGCAGCCGGCGGGCCCTACCTTTCGAGACGCCCTGAACACGCAACGTGTCTGTGAGGCGATCCTGAACTCGGCCGATACGAGACAGTGGACTGAAACCGGCATTTCATAGCAAATGGGGGGTAGGTTGCAGCAAAGATGATCTTATCAAATTGCAGTATTACTGTAGCGTGCAGGACATACGAGGAAAAGATGGTTTAACGAGCTGAGCCAGAAGGTATCGGCTTTGTTGGTCATTTCTCAAGATGGTTGTGTAAAGACCGGAGTCAGGATGTTCTGCTCCCAACATCATCGAGGGCCGTCCTTGGAATATTCTTGCGGCATTGACGTTTCATTGGAGCAGTCAAGTTTATGCTTGGTTGATGGCAAGGGGCGGATTGTCCGGGAAGCTAAGGTTCCAAGTGAGCGCGACGCGTTGATCACCTGGTTTCAGGACCTTGATTTGCCGCTGTCCCGGATCGGCTTGGAGGCTGTCTCGCTGTCGCAGTGGCTTTATGCGAGACTTGCCGAAGCTGGCCAGACGCCAGGATTACCGCCCGGGCAAGACTTCAAACCGTCCCTATACAGAAAATACCCGCCAGCAAAAATAAAACCCGACCCCCATGAACTGGCCAAAACCACGACGTCTCAATAATGATCCCAGTCGTACGACCAGATACGATCTTCAAATCCCCATAGAGGGGAACGCCTCGTCACCTCTTTCACAGTTTCCAGCCCTAAGATTTGTTGGACGTCGGCGTCCAACAAATCTGTCCATTATCTGTCTTCAGCCGATCTGTGATGAAGGTCAGCTTTGAGCCCTCAGTGGATATTAGAAATTGTGGAAATCTTCCGCTAATATGATGAAAGCTGATAACGAAAGGCTTTCATGATCGGGAAACACGAAGCTTGTGAAGGCGGCTGCACCTGCGGTCATGTTCGATATCAGGTGATCTCTGAACCGATGATCGTTCTTTGCTGCCATTGCAGTTGGTGTCAGCGTCAAAATGGAAGTGCCTTTGCAGTGAACGCCGCCTGCATACCTTCCTTTGGCGAAACTGGAACCAGCGGACACGATCCTGCAGTTTAAATTCTCTATGTCGCTGTCCGGCTTATTGGGGGAGCGGCTCTCATGGTTCGAATAACCATTACTGGACGGGGTATTCGAGCCATGAGTGAAGACTTCGCCTGGTGAATACTATGGAAATAATCTACGGGTCTTTAGTTCATCAGAGCGATGTTAATCACCAAACCTTCCTCGAGCATCGATTTGGCAATTGAATGCTTACTGTTCATAAGGTCAGAATTGACACTGCAACATTGCGAAGGGAATGATCCGTGGATCAAGCCCTCATCGAGCCAGCTGTTATCGAACCCACTTCGCAACCTGTTGGTCAGATCACGGTGTTCCGCGATGTGGTCAAGCGATATCTTTTGGATAAAGTACGGATCGAAGCGCTTTGCGGTATCAATCATGCCATTGCTGAGCACCAGACATTATTTGTCGTCGGGCCTTGTGGTAGCGGAAAGACAACGTTTCTTAACCTTCTCGGCCTGACCGAAGCCGCAGTGCTCGCGGCCGGCTACGCGCCGGCGATCGGTTTCCTGCAAAGCGGCAAGCCGCTGTCCTTTGTTTACGACATCGCCGACATCTTCAAGTTCGAGACCGTGGTGCCTGCCGCGTTCGTCTCGGCCGGGCGAGCATCCAAGGGCAAGCTTGATCTGCCGCTCGAGACGTCCGTGCGCCGCGCCAGCCGTGATCTGTTCAGAAAACCCGCCTCCTCGATCGCTTGATCCCGACTATCGTGGAGGTGTTAGAGGCTGGCGAGATGAAGCGCTCGGAACCGCCGGCTGATGCCGAGCCGGTGGCCTTCGAGGATGGGGAGTCGAGCGGCGATGCTGGTCATCGTGGTTGAGAGCGCTCCGCCCAGGCTACGTGGCCGGCTCGCCGTCTGGTTGCTCAAGATCCGCGCTGGCGTCTATGTCGGCAGCTATTCCCGCCGCCTGCGCGAACGTATCTGGGGAGAAGTGCTCGGCCATATCGGCGAGGGCAACGCCGTGATCGCGTGGTCCGCGCCTAACGACGCTGGCTTCGACTTCGATACCTGCGGCCGAAACCGCCGGATTCCCGTTGATTTCGACGGATTCAAGCTAGTCGCTTTCCAGCCCGCTGACCCGCCACTGGATTCCTGATACGTCGCCGTTCCAACCAACGATGGAACACGGTGCGCTCTTTGACAATGCAAAAGTACTTATGGAACAATACGTTGTGTCAGGAGTGTTCCCTGCAGGCGTGGGGATGAGTAAGCTGAAGATCAGTAAATGTAATATTAGTGGCAATAGAGTTCACTTTATAAGACGGCCTGGCGTATCTGTAGCTGCATGATCACCTTCAAATAGGTGGAATTCTCTGTGATCGAGATACCTCTAGAAGCGCTCATCGCGTATAGCGCGAAATAGCTTCCTTCCGGTCGCGCCCCGATGAGCCACAAGAGTTGACGAGCTCCGAGCCCATGAAATTGGGCCACCGGAGCTGTGACGCTGCGCCAAGTTCTTGGTCATGCCTGCAATTTCTCCTTCTTTGGCCCTATGGCCAATCCTAGCCACCATCAGTAATCGTCGAAGGTGTGGATGCGAGGACCTGAGCGGCCGTTTGTTCGGCTGCATCAAAGGCGCCTTCGATCAACCCTGGACTTCGTGTCGCCGTCTCCGATCCTGCAAACCACAGCCTGTCTTCTGCGTGAGGCTGGCGAAGGAGAGTGGGGCCAATTGCAGGATGTAACAATGGTTCGGCTAAGTCCTGTGGGGAAGTCACATAGCGATCGATCGCCCAATCTTCGATGTGAATGGCAAACGGCTCAGGACTAGCCGCACCAAAACAACGCTTGAGTTGGAGACGAACATGCGTCTCCAGGTCTGCATTGGCATGGGCTCTTCTATCATGGGGCCAGCCGGCAAATCCGAAGATTGCAGCCGGTGAGCCATTCGGTCCACTATGGTCATAAGCCTCGGCCAGAGGGCCTGCCTGGCTTGCGATGCGGCCAGATAGACCACATTCTCGCCAAAACGGTCGATCGTACAGGACAACCACTTTTGCATGGGGCGCCATCCAGGTCGGCATCGCTGAGAGGGCTTGGGCAAGCGATGCATGTAGCGCCGGCTGCCAGCTGATGGCGTTCAAGGCGATTCTTGGCGGTGTTGCGACGATGACCTGGTCACTTATCAACGCCTGCCTGCAGTCAATGTCCGTCTGCAACGTTCTACCATCAGCGCTTATTCTGACCGAGGTCACCATGTGCCCGGTTCGAAGCGTATCTTCGGGCAGGCTGGCTACCAGTTGATCGATGATCGCTTGCGGTCCACCAACAAGCCGAACCTGGCCTTCTTGACCCGGCAGAAATCGGGCAATGGGTTCTACATCCGGTCCGTAATCCAGGATCGCATTTCCCTGGTCGTATTGTGGAAATGTCGAGAGTCCAAGCTTTGCAATCCAGCTTGCTGCAACTGGCTGGAACGCCGGCCAGACCCAGGTCGGTCCGAGATCGGCAAGGTATTGACCGGTCGTTTCATCGACAATGGAACGGATACGGCCACCTGGCTGGCTCTGCGCTTCGAGAACTATAACAGATCGGCCTCCCTCGGTGAGCAGCAGAGCCGTTGTCAGACCGGAGAGGCCAGCGCCGATGATGACGGTGTCAGTATCATGCCTGGATGAGTTCATGTCTGGCAGATCAGTTCTTGTTAGGAGAGGCTGTGCTTTCGAGGAGCTGACTGCCAGTAGGCTCGCTTCAGCAGTATGCCGACTACGGGCATTCAGTTGGCAACAACCGCTGTGAGATTCATTAAAACCAGGAATTCTGGCTTCGGTAGTTCCCGTACGCCAATTACCGTTCGAGCAGGCCGATGGTCGCCCATCACGTCGATATAAGCCTGGTTCATTTCGTCGAAATCGCTCATCTCCTTGAGATAAACATGAATATGTACGACATGCGCCAGATCCGAGCCAACGGATCGAAGCATCGCGTCGAAAGACCGAAGGATTTGCGCGGCCTGAGACGCGACGTTTTCACCTGCAATTTTCGCGGTTTTCGGATCGACTCCACCGACGCCGCCAATCGTGATTGAGCTGCCAACTCTCGCGATATGGCTGTAAGGCCCAATAGGAACCGGTGTATTTGGCGGGGTCGATGTTTCAACTACGGGCGCCAAGGCTACCTCCTGCGCAAATGGGCTTAGAGTCATGAAACCAATGTATCAGACACACTCGACTTTCGCTCGCAAGGTTATGGGGGGTGTCCATGAATCAAGGCTGAGTGGGTGCCTTGCCGCAGTTTGCTGCCACAACCGCCTCTTCGGCTTGGTGCGAGGAGAAGCTACTCCATTAAATTGAGTCGATTAGACCATGATTGATTGGTTCAAGTATTGATACTCGTCCAAGAACATGACTTCGACGATCGGAGACCCATCGACGAGATCGTCAATACTGCACCCCTGCTCTCGGTACCATCTTGCGGCAGGAGCGCTCATGATCTGCCTTCTGTCCCAGGTATCAACGACTGGAATTGCTCTTGCGGGCAAGCAAAGCTTAATTGTTTCTTTGAAACAGAATTGAAACTCTGGATTCGCCTTCATATTAGCAAGCCAGTCGCGTGGTCTGCGTCGCCCCGAACTGCCATCGTTAGATGGCGTGCCACAAATGATGATTCGTCCTTGGATGTTGGTGAACCAGATTTCCGTGATCCGTTTCAGCCCGGTTTTTGCGCCTACTGTGACAATGTCAATCGTACGGTCGGTCTGGAGCGCCGTTTCCACATCAGTCATCTGCATACCTCCACAGCATGTTTTCAGGTGGCATGCTACGACCTCAAGCTAACTTGAGATCAAGTTTCAGAATGAACGTTAGATCCAAGTGTAAGCAATGGTTGTCACATACCCTTGTTCTCGTATGACACGAAGGGGTCAAATTGGACTCTAGCACCACGCTCGGAATGTCCGCAGTCTGAGCCATGGCCGTCATAGGGCTCGCTTCGGATCAGTGCCGATTTTGAAGAAAAAAGGCGGTAGTTGACTGTGGCTAACCGAAATGATTCGTTCTTCTCAACGACTGAGTTGGGAGAGCGGACCAATGATGGGCAGGCAGGTGTCACCGGCGTCTTTCTTTTACGACTTTTGCCTCGAGGATCATGTCCCGAGCGGACACTTACTCCGCCAGACCGATGTCTTTCTTGATCTTGAGAGCATACGGCAAGAACCGAAGCCATTTTACAGCCCGTCGATCCTGAACTGATGATCCGTATGCTGATCGTCGGTTATCGTTTTGGCATCCGCTCCGAGTGGCGGCTATGCAATGAGGTTCATCTTAATCTGGCGTATAGATGGTTTTGTCACCTCGGTCTGGATGGCAAGGTGCCGGATCAGTCAACGTTCTCGAAAAATCGTCATGGTCGTTTTCGCGAGAGCGATCTCTTTCGCCGTGTGGTCGATACAGTCGTGCAGCGTTGCATCGATAAGTCTGAACGCAAGGATGGCACTCTCTCGCGCAGCGGCTTCAGCTATGACCTGGAGAAAGATGCTTACATCTGCCCTGAAGGCAAAACCTCAAAGTCACGCAGGCGACGGGCTGAAAACAAGCCGGCCAATATCGATGAGGATGGTCAGATAAAGTATCGAGTGTGCAAGGTCGATTGCGCGGCCGTTCTTTGAAATCCAAGTGTTGCCCCAACAGCGTGTCGCGAACCGTTCTTCGATCGTCTCTTGCCGTCGATGGTGAATTGGGCACGCCATTTGCCCTTGTCCTTGAAGATGCTCGCCACGTTTTTATCTCCTCGTTGCGAGACGTGAGAGCATCACGGACAGGGTTAAGACCGCATTAGGGACGCACGCTTGTCCCAAGAAGTGCATGCCAGATGCAAGCTCATGGGCTCTTGGCGTGTATATTCGCTAAGTGATTGATATTCCGGCAGGTGGGTATCCGACATCCAGAAAGGAAACCCCAGGTAACTTATTGTTTTTATTAGATTAGATTATTTCAAAGTGTTGCCTTGTGTGCAGCAAAATATATAGCAAAACTGATATCTTGCTCGCTCCACTCCCTTTGCCGCATTTGGAAATGGAATGACACTGCCTCGTTGCTCGGAGATAGGTCGGGTGACGGGCGTGTCTTTGGCCAAAGATAAGTGGGTCCGTGAGCTGTGATAGTAGTCCAGATGTCGGCTCAGGATCCGGCGAAGATGACGTTCGTTGACGATGATGACGTGGTCTAAACAATCGCGGCGGATAGAACCGATCACCCGCTCGACATAAGGATTTTGCCAGAGCGATCGTGGCGCGATCAGCACTTCTCCTATGCCCATGCCGGCAACGCGATGCCGACATGTTTTGCCATAGTTACTATCTCGATCACGCAGGACGAAGCTAGGCGCGGTATCAAACGGAGGCTTCGGTCATCTGCTGCACAGTCCATGACGAAGTTGGATGAGCGGTCACATTCACATGGAGAATGCGACGACGACCATGTCGTAGAACGATGAAGACATATAGGATTCGGAAGGTAGCCGTCGGTACCGTGAAGAAATCGATCGTGCCATGTCCCAGCGGTGATTATTCAAGAAGGTCCGCCAGCTTTGGGAGGGAGGCTTGGGCCAACGAACCATGTATTTGGACACCGTTGCCTGGGAGATCTGAAAGCCAAGCTTGAGGAGTTCGCCATGGATCCGCGGTGGGCCCCAACCTTTATTGGAGTTTACATCTTGCGGATGAGCTTTCGAAGCTCTTTGTTGATGCTGGGCCTTTCGATGCGCCGACTTTTCCTGGTCCAATGCCGTCGAAAACCGTCCCGATCCCATGGGACTACGGTGTCAGGGTGCAAAGTGATCACCAGCTTCCGCCAATTATCGACAAAGCGGGCGAAGACGAGCCAAAGAAGCGGTCCCCTCGCGTTGGGCAGACCCGTTTCGAGCGCCTTTTCATCATCACCAGCTGCTGTCGAAGGGCGAGATCATGCCGTGATCGGCAACACGATCTCAGCCACGAACGCAAAAAGTCAAGTATTTCAATGCGATCGAGTCTATGGGAGGCACAACATGCTGCTGGCCTTATCACGCTAGCCCTTCAAACGGCAACCACGCCTATCCCTGCACCAATGGCGTTAACGGGAAATCAACAGTGCAAGAGCAATGCCGCGCCAGTAGCCAAGCCGCTGAGCATCGCGTAGCCATTCGAAAATTCTGTCCGCGTGCGGTCAAGCCCAGCGATCAACGGCCATCGACTATGTCGCCAGAGAAGTATTTCTTCAGGCGCGCGTCAGCGGTGCGGGCATGCCCTTCCATCCCCTCGATGCGCGAAATGCGCGCCGTCGCCTCTGCCACGGGCCGCATACCGTCCGGTGTGGCCCGTTGCCAGGTCACGGCTTTCAGAAATTTATGCACCGACAGGCCGCCGGTATATCGAGCTGCACCGCTGGTCGGCAGGACATGATTTGGGCCCGATGCCTTGTCGCCGAAAGCGACCGTCGTTTCTTCGCCGAGGAACAGTGAGCCATAGGCCGTGAGATTAGCGAGCCACCAGTCCAGGTCACGCGCCTGAACATGAAGATGCTCGGGCGCGTAATCGTTGGCGATGCGCAGCATCTCGTCACGCTCGCTGCAGAGAATGACCTCGGCATAGTCGCGCCAGGCCGCCTTCGCACTCGTCGCATTCACTTCGGGCAGCGTGTCGATCATGCCCGGCACCAGGCGTATGACCTCCCGCGCCAGGAGTTCATGATCCGTGACCAACCAGACCGGCGAATTGTAACCATGCTCCGCCTGCCCGACGAGATCGAGGGCGACCAGTTCAGGATCAGCGGCGCCATCGGCGACCACCAGGCTGTCGGTCGGGCCGGCGATCATGTCGATGCCGACCTCGCCGAACAGGAGCCGTTTAGCTTCGGCGACAAACGCGTTGCCGGGCCCCACCAGGATATCGGCTTTCGGGCAGCCGAAAAGCCCGAAAGCCATCGCAGCAACGCCCTGCACGCCCCCGAGATTGAGGACGCGATCAGCCCCGCAGAGCGCCATCGCATAGAGGGTCGCCGGTTCAATCCCGCCAGCCTCCCCGGCACCGGCGCGCGGCGGTGAGACCGCGCTGACATGCTTGACGCCGGCGGTCTTGGCGGTGGTGATTGTCATCAACGCGCTCGCTACGTGGCTATAGCGCCCGCCAGGCACGTAACACCCGGCCGCTGCGACAGGTATCAAGCGCTGTCCTGCGGTGAATCCAGGAACGATCTCGACGTTGCATGCCTGCATGGAGTTGAGCTGGGCTTCGGCGAAACGACGGATGTTGTCGTGGGCGAAGTTGAGGTCACGTTTGATCGTTTCGGGGATCTGCGCGCTGGCAGCCTCGATCTGCTCTGCCGTTACGACAATCTCGCCGGTCCACCCGTCGAATTTCCTTGCAAGGTCGAAGGCTGCATCTTCGCCTTCAGCGCGCAGACGAGCGAGCAGCTCTCGTACCGTCGCGGTAACGTCGGATCGGTCAGTCTCGGCATGTCGTTCCGCCTTTTTCAGATATGCGATCGTCATGGGAATCTCTTTTACACTTTGATTTTACAGGGTCATTCCGCGTTCGACGAAACGCATCGGCATGTCGAAGGCGTAAGCAATCGCTGCGATCGCGATGATACCCGCGATAGCTGTCGAGGCTGGTTGGAAATGGGATTCGGTCAGGCCCATGTAACAGATCCCATTGGTTGCCGCGACCATCTCCATCGCCACGAAGTGCCCAATCACGAATGCCTCAGCCCACTTGGTCATGCGGGCCTTGCGGTCGGCTTTCTGGGTGCGTTCGCAAAATCGATGATGCGATCGACCAAGGCATTGAGCGCGTCGATGATCGGAACAGACGCTCTTATCTCGCCTGCGATCGTCGAGAATTCGGAACAGCCGATGATCAAACTGCCGACACCGTGCTCGGTCAGCTCATCGGCGGCCTGTTGAACCGTCCGCGTTGCGACAGCCTTCGAGCGGTCCGCCTTGATGTGACGGATCGCGTCCAGCATGGCGGACTGGTCTTTGGGATAGAGCGGCCTTAAACTCTGCGCTGCCAGGACATCCGAAAAGAGCCCGGTCCTGGCGGTTGCTGGTGATGCGAGGATACCGACCAGCTTTGCACCTGAAGACCGCTCGGCAGCCTTGGCGGCGGCAAGTGCCGGCATGTGCAGGAGCGGTATGGTCACGGCCTGTTCGATTTCGGGTGCGAAACAATGGGCCGTGTTGCAGGGCATGGCGAGCGCTCTGGCACCTTGGGTTTCGAGCCGGCGGGCCATTTCAGCCAGGATAGGGCCCGGATTCTCGCCCCGATCCTCGATCAGAAAAGCGATGCGCGACGGCACTTGCGGGTTCATGTCGACCAGCAAAGGAATATGACCACCGTCATCCGCAGCATCGGTCGCGGCAAAAAGTTTCCATTGCAGGAGGAGCGTCGCTTCGGGGCCCATACCACCGATGATGCCTATCCGGGGAGGTATCATGCCGCCGACCTCTCGGCCATCGCCGTCAGATGATCGAGGTCGATGATCAGATCCTCGGTGATGTCGACAAGGACGGGTTCACCGCCGACCGCACGGATCGCGCCCGGCACCGGCGCCAGGGTGAAGGCGTTGGTCAGCACGGGGGCTCCGTGTTCGACACCGATGGCGCTCAGTGCAAGTTGCAACGCCTGGCCGCCGGAAGCAACCGCCAGGGAATAGTCGATGCCTTGCCAGTCGGCGAATTCCTGTTCCAGCAGGGCAACGTCGCCCATAAGTGACGACGGACCCTGATAACGGTGCAGGTCCCCGGAGGAGAAGATACGCTCCGCTGCCTTGATCGCCTCATCAGGCAGCGGCGTCTGTCGGGTGAAGGTTCCCATGAAAGGCGTGGTCATGATCAGGTCGTGGTCTGCCAGCGAGTCTGAAAGTCGAAAGCCGCGTTATACCCGAACAGGGCTGCCGATCCGCCAGTATGGAGAAAGACGATGCGCTCGCCTTTCTTGAAGGTACCCTTGCGGATCAGGTCGATAAGGCCTGCGGCCCCTTTAGCGGAATAAACCGGGTCCAGAAGGATCGCTTCCAGCTCTGCGAACAGGCGGATCGCTTCCTGCCCGCCCTCGGTCGGCACGCCGTAGCCATCGCCGACATAGTCACAATTGGCGACCACATCACCTCTGGCCACCACCCCCTCACAGCCCAGCTTCATCGCTGTCGCTGAAGCGAGCTTGTAGACATTCTCCTCCTGCACCGCCTGCGGCGTGCGTACGCCTATGCCGAGAAGCGGGAGGCGCGCGTTCATCGCTTTGAGACCGGTGATCAGCCCCGCCTGCGTGCCGGCGCTGCCGGTAGCATGCACGATATGGTCGACGGCTAGGCCGCGCTCATTGAACTGATTGACCATCTCCAGGGCGGCGTTGACATAGCCGAGCGCGCCTGTCGGGTTCGAGCCGCCGCCGGGTATGACATAGACCTTGGCGCCCCCCGACCCGAGGCGCACGGCCGCTTTCGCAAGCTCGGCGTTCATATCGAGGCCACCGACACATGTCTCGGTGGTAGCACCATGCAGATGGTCGAGAAACACGTTACCGTTGTGATTGTAGTTGGGATCCTTCGAACCGGTGCGGTCTTCCAGCAGAATGTGGCAACGCATGCCGAGTTTCGCGGCAAAGGCCGCAGTCTGCCGCGCGTGGTTCGACTGAGTCGCGCCCTGGGTGATCACGACGTCGGCTTTCGCGAGTTCCGCCTCCGCCATCAGGAATTCCAGCTTGCGGGTTTTGTTGCCACCGGTCGAAAGCCCGGTGCAGTCGTCGCGTTTGATCCAGATCTCCGGACCGCCAAGTTCTGAGGTCAGCCGATCCAACTGCTCCAGCGGCGTCGGCAGATGTGCAAGGAAGCGGCGGGGAAAGCGGGCGAGATCCATATCGAACTCCAACTTGATTTTTTTTTATTTTGGGACTTAGAAACACGCAGTCCAGTTCGAAAAGATGCAGATATATTGCGCAAAATGCAATTTGGGGAAGATTATGCGACTGGAATGGATCGAAGATATTCTGGCCGTCCACGACACCGGCTCGCTGCGCGCGGCAGCGGAAATCCGCTTTTTGACGGCGTCGGCCTTCACCCGCCGCATCAAGACGATCGAGACCGCACTCGGGGTCGAGCTGTTCGATCGCAGCAGGAAGCCGGTGATGCTGAAACCGCATGTGCTCGAACTTGCAACCGAGATGCGCGACGCCGTGGCGACCTTGCGCAACATCAAGCGAGGCCTTTCGGACGCCGGCAACGACCGGGAGCGGCGCGTCACGATCATCAGCCAGCACACGCTGACGGTGACCTGGGCGCCTCGCCTTACACGTTTGATCGGCACGGACAATAACCTCAATGTCAGGATCGGGTCGGGAACGAAAAGCGATTGCCTGCTCAGCCTGTTGAAGCGCGAGGCCGAGATGGCGCTGGTCTACGAAGCCCGGGACGAGCCACCGAGCATGGACCCGAGCCAGGGTGACCGGCTGGTGATCGGCTATGAGCATTTCGTGCCCGTCGCCCGGCTCGACGATAATCCGGCCCTTCAGCAGAGCCTGGCCCGCCGCCACATCCCGCTGATCAGATATCCCGGGATCAACTTTCTCGGCGAAGTACAGAACCGCACCCTGAACAGGGCCGCCGGCGATGACCTGACATTCTCGACCGTGGCCGAAACCGGCCTTGGCCCTGCCGTGGTCGAGTTCGTCAAACAGGGGTTCGGCGTGGGCTGGCTGCCGAGATCGATCGTCGCGGACGAACTGGCTGCGAACAGTCTCGCCATACTAAGCGATATGTTGGGCGATTTCACGCTGGATATCGCCATTCTCCGAAGCAAGGGGCGATCGAGCGAAACCAGTGAGCGGCTTTGGTCGCTGGTGGAATCCGAAATGTTCTCAAAGCCTGACTGATTTCTTGTCAGTCTGTTGTGGTTGATCATCGCTGCAACGCAATGAGATCAATCGAGAATCTTCACACGAGCGCTTTCCTGGCTGATCAATACACCTTTCTTGCCTGCTGCTTGGACGTCACTGTCCGGTTCAGCGAGCCTGGCATCAGGCCTTCACGCGCTCGAACGTCGGGTCATAGGGGCTGGGCGCGATGACTTCGGCGGTGAAGGTCTCGCCGAGCATGTCGATATCGAGGCGTGCTCCCTCGCCCGCAAAGCCGGCATCGACGAACGCCATCGCCAGGTTGAGCCCGGTGCGATGGCCCCATTCACCTGAGGTGACGGTGCCCACCACTTCATCCTCCCTGATCACCGAGGCACCGCCATGGGCGGCCCGGTCGTCGCAATCGACCTTCATCGTGACCAGGCGCCGGCGGGGGCCTTCGGCCTGTCGCTTCAAAAGGGCGGCTTTGCCGATGAAATCGTCCTTGTCCATGCGTACGAAGCGCGGCAGGCTGGTTTCGAAAGGATCGAATTCGGTGAGGATGTCGGCCTTCCAGTGGAGGAAACCTTTTTCGATGCGCATCGATTCGATGGCGCGGCTGCCAAAGATCCGGAGACCATGGGGCTCACCTGCCTTGCGAAGGGCGAGATAGGCGGCATAGAGCTGGTTGTTCGGGACGTGGATTTCATAAGCCAGCTCGCCTGAAAAACTGACCGCGAGGACGGTGGCGGGAGCGACGCCGATCAAGGTTTCCCTGGCCGAAAGCCAGGGAAAGGCCTCCTTCGACCAGTTTTCGCGCGAGACGTCTGCGAGGACGGCGCGGGATTTCGGCCCTGCCAGTACGAGAATGGTCATCTCATTGGTAAGAGACCGGATCTGAACATCCTCGTCGGCGCGCTGGTGTAGGCGAAGCCAGTCCATGTCGTGATATTCGGCGGCAGCGGCCGAGCCGTACCAGACCCGATCATCGCCGCGGGCACTCGCCGGCAGGTTGGTGATGGTCGCCTCCGTCTTCAGCATGCCCTGGTGGTTGAGGAGGTAGCCGAGCCCGACCCGGCCCGGCTTTTTGGTCACCCGGCCGCAGAACAGGTGATCGAGAAAGGCGTGGCGATCCGCGCCGGTGATCTCGAAGCGGTTGAAGCCGTTAACCTCGGCGAGACCGACGCCGTCCTGCACGGCAGCCACTTCCGCGGCAACTACCTCATGCACCTCGTTGAAACGGAAGCCTAGCGTCTCGGTGAAGTCGGGGGTGGGCTTGATGTAGTCGACGCGTTCCCAGCCATTCAACACGCCGAACTCTGCGCCTTCCGCGGCCAGAACCGGTGTGAGCGGGGTGGTCTTGATCGGCCGGCCGGCCGGCCGATGTTCATGGGGAAAATGGAAGCGGAACTCATTTTGGTAGTCCTCGATCGCCTTCAGCGCCGTGAGTTCGACATTGCCATGGGTCGTGAAGCGGCGCGGATCGATCGTCCAGGTGTCGTAGCAGGCCTCGCCATGCACGATCTGCTGGGCGAGGAGCCAGCCGTGACCACCGCCTTCGCCGAGCCCTGCGCGCAGGCCGATGATGCAATAAGCATTGCGCTTGCCGGGGATGGGTCCAACCAGCGGCGCCCCGTCTATAGTGTAGGTGATCGGGCCGTTGATGATGGTGTTGATGCCCACCTCGGTCAGCGCCGGCAGCCGGGCGAACGCGCCTTCGAGCACGTCGGTGACGCGATCAAGATCGTCCGGGCAAAGCGCATTCACGAAGTTCGGATCGATGCCGTCCATGCCCCAGGTCCGGCAATCCTGCTCGTAAAAGCCGATCAGCAGGCCGGACCTTTCCTGGCGGCAGTAGAAATCACTGATCGGGCAGCGAAGAAGCGGCATCCGATGGCCGGCGTCGTGGATCGCCGGGATCTCATCGGTGACGAAATACTGGTGCTCCATTGACATGACGGGATGATGCACGCCCATCATCGCGCCAACCTCGTTCACCCGGTAGCCGCAGGCGTTCACGATGATATCGGCTTGCACCTCGCCTTTGGGCGTCTGCACGATCCAGCTGTCGTCCTCCAGCTGGCGCAGGCCGGTAACGGGCGTGTTGCGATGGATCTCGGCGCCGGCTTTCCGTGCGCGGCGGGCAAGCGACTGGCAGAGCTGTGCGGGATCGATATCGCCATCCAGCGGATCCCAAAGGCCACCCACGAGATCGTCGGTTGAGATTAGCGGATGGCGTTTCTTGCATTCCGCGGCGTCGATCACCTCGAAATGCACGCCCATGCCGCGCGCCATCGAGGCGAAATGTCGATAACCGTCCATCTGCGCTTCGGTGTTGGCGAGCCGAATGCCGCCGTCGCCGTGGTGATAATTGACCGGGTAGTCGGGATCGTCGGCGAGTTCTTTGTAGAGAGCGATGGAGTGGCTTTTCAGCCCGACCATGGTCTGGTTCATGCCGAAATTCGTGACCTGCGCCGCCGAATGCCAGGTCGTCCCGGACGTCAGCTCATCCCGCTCCAGCAGCATCACGTCATGCCACCCCTCCCTTGTGAGATGATAGAGCGTGGCGCATCCGGCGATCCCGCCGCCGATCACCAGGGCTCTGACGCGTGTTTTCATGATGTGATCCTTGAATTTTTCACTATGTCTGCGGTCTTTCCATTATAGATCAACTGCAGAGCCCTTCCTTCGAAAAAATCGAATCTTACATCCGAGCTTTTCGGGTGATTACCCAGACTATCCGAGGCTAATCGACAGGGCCGTGAGCCTGTCCGGCGCCTTCACCCTTGTCGTCCTGCAGCGGCAGTAGACAGAACTTCTCGGCAAGCCAGGGATGGTGCTCGACCGTTGGCTGGATGATCAACTTTTGTACGGCACGCCGAAGGATCTTCGCCAGCATGTCGTGGATGCCGGCTGGCAAATCGTCACGCTGAAACACGGAAATCTGCCGCGAGAATGCCTTGTCCGGAAGAGGCGTCAGGCGAATATCGGCGTGATAGCGCTGTGCGCGGTCATAGTTGAGCGCCGTCGTGATCGTCCAGCCGCGACCCGCCGCCACCATCGAGAGGATCTCGAAGGTGCTCTCGAACTCCATGCGCCATGGGAGTCGTATCATAAGACGGCGCAATTGCGCCTCGACCTGCCGTCCGATCATCTGTTTCCTGCTGTATCGCAGGAAGGGAAGCGCGTCGCTCAACGACAGGAAATCCCGGAAATCGCCTGGCGGCTTTGCGAGCGTACCCGGCGTGACAAGAAGAAACGGGTCGCACAGCAAGGGGGTTTCCATGAGGCTGGGAATGTCGTGGCTGGCAAGGGTAGCGATGCCGATATCCACATGTTCGCTTTCCAAAAGGTCGAAGATTTCGTGGCTGGGCCTCGATAATATCGAGAACTCGCAGGCGGGCATGGCGCGGGAGAGCTGATCGACGAGAACCGGACCGACATCCGTATCGAAGTCCTCGACATGCGCAATGCGCAATTTACGCACCAGCGATGTCAGATTGTCGGACCAGAGCTCGGAGACGCCTTTGCGCAGCAACCACAGGGCCTCGTCCACCCTTTTCAGGAACGCTTCGCCTTCCGGCGTGAGGCGCATCGGCCGCGTGCTGTGGTCGATAAGGCCAGCGCCGACAGCCTGTTCAAGACAACTCAAATGGTGCGAGACGGTGCTGATGGAAACGCCAAGTTCCTTCGCACCGTGGCGCACCGACCCCTGCCGCGATACCGCCTGAAAGGCCTCAAGCCATTTCAAGCTCAGCTTCGATCGTTCCATCGATAATTCCGCAAGGACCGGCCCAAAGAAAGCCAGAACAAAGGGCATAAGACAGGCTGCGAACTTTTCGAAATATCCTGTCGTCTAAATTAACGCAACGCACATGTGTCCAATCTGCTGTTTGCCCTTATTGCCAATCTCTTTCATCGTCGCACCATATGAGGCCAGCCCATCGGTGACGACGACCTTTGGGTTGCCATATCGCTTCATGGCCTTTTTGAGGAATTTCAAGGCGTCTGCCTTATCTCTCGTCTTGGTGACATAGGCTTCGAGCACTTCACCTTCATGGTCGATTGCTCGCCACAAATAGTGGGTTTCGCCGGTGATCTTCACGAACACTTCGTCCAGGTGCCACCGCCATTGTGTGACCTGTTGCATAGCACAAGATCGCCGTTTGCGGATTGTCCTTGCGAAGAAAGCGCTGAACCGATCGACCCACAATCGGACGCTCTCTTGGCGGATGTCGATACCACGCTCATGCAAAAATCTTCGACGTTGCGTAGCGACAGCGGGAACCTGATGTACATCATCACCGCGATTTGGATGATCTCACACGATGTCTTGAAGTAGCGGAAGGGATTCTGGTTCATCAAGCGACGCTAATGCGCCGGGCTGATGTGCTCAAGCCTGTGTTCCGCTGACAATACCCTCCAGAATGCTGGATCGCAAAGCATGTCAAAATTCTTCAAAGAAGAAATCAGTAACAACTGAATGATTGTATATAAATATGAAAATTATATAGAAATATAACTAATCAAATAATAATTATTTATACTTCGAGCAATGATACTTGGTATATCTATTTATTAAATTAAAATATAACATCATTATATAGATTTGTGTTTATAAATTCAGGTGTTATTTCATTTCTTGATATCACTTAGTGATTTTATCTTAAAAAGATAAAACATTCGATTAAATTAAGTATTGATGTTATTGTCAATACATTGACACTATGGTTTTTTACATTAAAGGTATTTGAATTATTCAATCGAAAATCGAACGCTTATCAATCAGGTTGAGTCGTTGGCTACGATCGATCTGGATGAAGAGGCGGTGAAGCAAAAAGCGGAAATAGGGAGGCTTTGACTCGCCATGACGACTGCTCTCTTCGAATCGCAAAGCCCGGACATCGCACCATCCGACCAACAGATCTCCTCCCGGCATGAGGGCCGGTGCCGGTCTTCTCATCGGCGAAATGCTGATGCTGATCGCCCACGAGACGTCACGATCCACGGCCTCTTTGAAGCCCAAGTGGCGCGCACACCTGATGCCGTTGCCCTGCGTTTCGAAGGATTGGCGCTCAGCTATCGAGAGCTTGATGCGCGGGCCAACCAGCTTGCCTGGTCTCTTCAAAAATTGGGGGTTGGTCCCGAAGTCTGCGTCGGGCTATCGCTTGAGCGTTCGCTCGAGATGGTCATCGCCTTGCTCGGGGTTCTGAAGGCAGGCGGCGCTTACGTGCCGCTCGACCCCAGCTACCCAACCAAACGCCTTTCGATCATGTGGCAGGATCTCGATGCGACGGTCCTGCTGACCCAATCCCATCTCGCAAAACGCTGGCCCGATAACGATGCGACCGTACTCTGCCTCGACACGGATTGGTCCCTGATTGCCGATTCACCATGCACCAGCCCGGACACGACCGCTTCGCCCACGAGCCTCGCCTATGTCATCTACACATCCGGATCTACCGGAAAGCCAAAGGGGGTCATGAATGAGCATCGGGCTGTCTGCAATCGGTTGATCTGGGGCCAGGCTGAATACGGGCTAGTGTCATCGGATCGCGTTCTTCAAAAGACACCCTATAGTTTCGACGTCTCCGTTTGGGAGTTCTTCTGGCCCTTGATCAGTGGCGCGCAGCTGATCGTTGCGAGGCCAGAAGGGCATAAAGATCCAAGTTATCTCATCGATCTCATTCGACGAGAACGCGTAACCACGATCCATTTTGTTCCGTCGATGCTCGACATCTTCTTATCAGAGCCGGATGTCGAAACCTGTACCAGCCTGAAACGGCTCTTTTGCAGCGGCGAGGCCCTGTCGCTTAGCCTGCAGAAACGATGCTTCGCTCGGCTTTCCGTTGACCTTCATAATCTCTATGGCCCAACCGAAGCAGCCATCGAGGTGACAGCATGGACGTGCCAGAAGGCAACAGACCTGAGTTTTGTGCCGATCGGGCGGCCAATTGCCAAAACACAGATCCATGTTCTCGATGAGAATAGGCGTCCTGTTGCATCTGGTGTCGTGGGCGAGATTTTTATCGGCGGTGTCCAGGTCGCACGCGGTTATCTAAATCGGCCTGATCTCACAGAAGAACGGTTCCTTGGCGATCCTTTCAGTAACAATCCAGAAGATCGCCTCTACCGCACCGGTGATCTTGGTCGTGTTCTCGAAGATGGATCTATCGAGTATCTTGGCCGTCAGGATCAACAGGTCAAAGTTCGTGGTTTTCGAATTGAATTGGGAGAGATTGAGAAGACCCTCGATCGGCATCCAGACTTGCGTGAAAGCGTTGTTGTCGTCGAAACGTCAAAGGCGGGATCCGCGCGGCTGCTCGCCTATTTCATTGCTGATCCTGAAAACACGCCGTCAAGTGATGAGCTGCATACATTCCTTGAACGGACTTTGCCGGATTACATGATCCCTTCTGCATTCATGGGATTAAGCGCTTATCCGTTGACGACCACTGGCAAGCTCGATCGCCGGTCCCTGCCAAAGCCGGTTGAGCCGGAACGCCAAATTGAAAATCCTGACGATGCGCCCAAAACTGAGACGGAGGTCATGCTCGCCGAGATCTTGCGCCAACTCCTCAAGATCGAAACGTTCAGTGTCCATCATAGCTTCCTTGATCAAGGGGGAGACTCGCTGCTTGGGGCGCGCCTATCGAGCCTGATTCGCCAACAATGGCAGATCGAATTCTCCATTGCCGATGTGTTTCAGCGATCAACGCTTTCAAACATGGCCGAGCTGATCGACAATAGCGCCCGCAAAGAGGCTCTCGATTCTCAAGACTGCGCAGGGCCAGAAGCCGAGCTAACACCGACCGAGCTCCAACAATCGATCTGGTTTCGTGAGCATCTCAACCCCGAAAGCTCAGCCTACAACATTGCAGAAGCCTACTGGCTAATTGGGGATCTGAACCCTGATGCGCTAACACGGGGCGTTGCCCAACTCTTAAGACGGCATAAGCTGCTGTCGGCGCGCTTTCCCGACGTCGAGGGTAAGCCAACGGTCGCCATCGACACGCCTACGCATGACCCTCTTGAGACGGTCGATCTTCGATCACTGCCTGAAACGAGTCGCAAAGCCGAAGCGCTTCGGCTCGCCGATGAGGTCGCTTGTGCGCCCTTCTCGGTGACGCAAGGTAACCTGACGCGATTCGTGTTGTATCGCTTAGGTGACCAGGAACATTTGCTGTTGATGGTTGTGCATCACATCGTTGCCGACGGTTGGTCGATGGGAATCATCAAACGCGACTTGGGCCATCTCTATCAAGCCCAACTTGATAAAAACCTGCATTTGGAAGAAGCCTTATCAACATCGTTCTTTCAGTGGGCAGCCGATGACGCGAGGCGGCATGCCTCTCGTGAAAACGACCCCAATGTCGGCTATTGGCTTGAACGCCTAAAGGGTCTTCCAGATCGACTTCAACTGCCGACGGATCGGCCTTACCCGGAGATGCGGAGCTTTAAGGGCAGCGCTGTCCGTTTTCGGCTCGATCAAGCGCTAATCGAGCGAGCGGAAGGGCTTTCGCGAGGCGCAGGTGCCACGCTTTTCATGGCCTTACTAACCGTGTTTGTTACTCTCCTTCATCGATATAGCGCCCAACATGACTTTGCTGTCGGCACGCCGGTAGCCAAGCGTGATCACGTCAACAGCGATCATGTAGTCGGGCCTTGTCTGAATACGCTCGCGCTACGTGCTGAATTCGACAATCAGATATCGTTCCGTGACCTTTTGCGCCAAGTGCGTGCAACCACGCTCAATGCCCTCTTGCATCAAGATCTTCCTTTCGAGCGTTTGTTGGAAGCGATGTGTCCCGAACGTGCCTTGAGCCATACGCCGTTGGTTCAAGTACTGTTCGGCCTGGAGCGAAACGGAATAAAACCCCTCAGAACACCCGATCTATCCGTCGCCGCGCAGCCGCTTGAGCCCAAGGCCACCAAATTCGATCTCAGCTTGCTGATGCAGCAGACCGACGATGGAGTTGACGCCCAACTCCACTACAGCACCGAGCTGTTCGACGCCGCCACGGCTGAACGGATGGCTGGGCATTATCAGCGCCTTGTTCGTGTGGCTTTGGACGATCCCGACCAGGCTGTGTCGAGGCTCGACATGCTGCGGGCAGACGAGCGTCGATGGCTGTTCTATGACTGGCAAGGGGTCATGGCCAATAATGGCTATGAAAGCACGGTTCACGCTCTCTTCGAAGCCCAAGCCGCGCACACGCCCGATGCCATCGCCGTGCGCTTTAGGGGGGCTGCGCTCAGCTATCGAGAACTCGATGAGCGCGCCAATCAGCTGGCTTGGTATCTGCAGACCCATGGCGTCGGCCCAGAGGTCTGCGTTGGGCTATCGGTGGAACCTTCGCTCGAGATGATCATCGGCTTGCTTGGTGTGCTGAAGGCTGGCGGTGCCTATGTGCCGCTCGATGCCAGCTACCCAAGCGAACGCCTGCTCGCGATGTGGCAGGACTTCAAGGCAACAGTGCTCCTGACTCAGGCGCATCTCGTAGAACACTGGTCCGACATCGCGCCGACTACACTCTGCCTCGACACGGATTGGCCCACGATCGCAGATGCTCCCTGTACGAAGCCGGATGCCAAGGCATCGCCGGAAAACCTCGCCTACATCATCTACACCTCTGGATCCACTGGGACACCAAAGGGGGTGCAGGTCACTCACAAGCAGCTGTCCAGCTACATCTTCGCTATCCGCGACCGACTGCAGCTGGAAGCAGGTATGCGGTTTGCGATGATCCAGCCGGTCAATGTCGACTTGGGCTATACGGTGCTCTTCCCAAGCTTGGCGTTTGGAGGCACGTTGCACATCTATGAGCGCGCCCAGATCCTCGACCCATCAACCTTGGCTCTGGCATTCGATCAAGATCAAATTGATGTCTTGAAAATTGTGCCTTCCCATCTTGGACAGCTGCTTGGTCAGTCCGGCGACTCACGCCTGATCCCGCGCCGTCGTCTCATCCTCGGTGGTGAGGCCAGCTCCCGGGATCTGGTCGATTTGATTAGGCGGCTAAAGCCGGCCTGCCGCCTCTTCAATCACTACGGCCCGACCGAAACCACGGTCGGCGTCTTGGTGCATGAAATCGATGATCGTAACAGCGCCGATGCTACGATTCCCCTCGGTTGCCCGCTTAATGAGATGAAGGCCTATGTGCTTGATGCGAATGCACAACCGACGCCAATCGGTGTTCCCGGTGAAATATGGGTTTCCGGCCCGCAAGTCGCACGCGGCTATCTTGGCGAACAGCAAGGCCATGACAGATTTGTTCCCAGCCCTTTGCCAGACGCTGATGGCGGGACGTTCTATCGAACCGGCGATCGTGGACGTTGGCGCGCTGACGGCACGATCGACTTTCTAGGACGCATCGACCAGCAGCTCAAAATCCGCGGCTATCGTGTAGAGCCAGCCGACATCGAACATGCGCTCTTGGCTCATGTAGCCGTCGATGCCTGCGTTGTTGCTGAGGCTACCATCGATTTGAAAACGACCTATCTGGTCGCCTATTGTGTTGGCAAAAGCACACTCTCCAGGGGCGCTTTACGCCAGCATGTCGAAGAGCGCTTACCAGCCTTCATGGTTCCCCAGGCCTTCGTCTTCCTGGAGCAGCTGCCGCTTCTTGCCAATGGGAAAGTCGATCACGGCAAGCTCAAAGCGCTCGCCCATTTAGCCGACGTCCACGCACCAAAGCCAACATTACCAGAGGACGGGCTTCAAAAGGCTATTCATGTGATCTGGAAGGAGGTCCTTCCCGCCGGCGATGTCGGTATTCATGACGACTTCTTTCAATGTGGCGGCCATTCGTTGCTGGCGATTCAACTGTGCCATCGGCTGGGAGAAGCACTTGGCTGCCACCTTCCGGTCAGCGATATTTTCCGATGGCCGACGGTGGCCGCCTTGTCCGAAGGCATAAGTGCACGAGGGCTCACCTTGGAGACCGCCACACCCAAATCAGCGCCTTCGGAACGACTATTAATCGACAACAGCCGAGACGAACGCCCTGACGAATTTCCTTTAACGGATCTGCAGCACGCCTATTGGATCGGGCGCAGCCAGTCGTTCCCGTTGGGTAATGTTGCGCGTCGCTATTATGCATATCATGCACCCGGTTTGAATGTTCCGGCCCTTGAGCGTGCGCTCAACACGCTGGTTCGTCGTCACCCCATGTTGCGGGCAATCGTCCTCGAAAGCGGCCATCAGCGCATTCTTGAGGAAGTGCCGACCTACCGCATTCCAATCGATGACCTGAGTGCCGACACGCCGTCTCAACGGGAAGCACGGATGGAAGCTTGTCAGCAAGCGATGATCGAGGCGGCTTGGCGAACCGAACGTTGGCCGATGTTCGATGTTCGTGTTGCCAAGCTCGGACATGACATCTTCCGCCTTCAGCTCTGCGTCGATCTCCTGATTTTTGACGCGACGACATGGCAGGTGCTGCAGCGTGAACTCGATCTTCTCTACGGCGAACCGGGCCGATCGCTCCCTGCCATCGAATTCACCTATCAGGATTTCGTCGAGTCCATCGTCGAACGACGAAAGACTGAGCGCTACGAGATCGACCAGACCTATTGGCAGGAACGCGCCAAGACCCTTCCACCTGCACCGCAGCTCCCGCTGAAGCTGCAACCAGATCAGCTATCGACATACGGTTTCACCGAACTTCGTAAGCGGTTGTCGGGGGACGACTGGGCATCGCTGAAGGCTCGTGCCAAAGAGCTTAGCCTCACACCGACCGTCGTCATGGCGACAGCCTATTCGGCCATCCTCGGTATCTGGAGCAACTCGACCAAGTTCACCATCAACTGCATGTTTTCCGACCGGCCGCCGATACATCCCCAAATCAACGACATTGTCGGCTGTTTCAGCTCAACCATCCTGCTCGAAGTCGATAGCGGAATCGAATGCACTTTCTCTGAACGTTGTCATGCTCTCAAGATGCGCATGGTCACGGACTTGGATCATCGCAGCGTGAGCGGCGTTGAGGTCTTGGCCGAGGTCAACAGACTGAACGGTGGCGGTCAGAATGCATCGATGCCGGTTGTCTTTGCGAGCGGGCTGAACGGTTTTGATGAATGCGGATCAATTAACAGAACCTACAAGCATCTCAAACTGAAAGAAATCGAGAGTATTCTTCAAACATCGCAAGTGTACCTTGATCATCAAATCTATGAAGATGCTGATGGGTCCTTGATCATCAACTGGGATGTTGTCGAAGCTCTTTTCCCAGATCAGATGTTGCAGGAGATGTTCAGCGCTTACCTGCTACTCCTGAAAGGGTTGGTGCAGGATGACGACGTGTGGGCAAAGGACTGGGGTGCCCTAACGCGTATGGTTGCCCCTACCAGCCCGAAGCATCTTTTAGCAGCGGAACCCAAGATCCCTACTCCCTCATCACTGCTTCACGATGCGGTCATCCAACAGGCGAAAGCAGGGCCAGACGCTATTGCGGTTGTCGCTGGAGAAACAAAGCTCACCTATGACGCTTTGGTGCGGTCCTCCTGCGGCCTAGCTGCGGCGCTAATCGATCATGGTACTGGCCCCTGCGATCGGGTCGGCATCTCAATGAAAAAAGGTTGGGAACAGGCTGTGGCCTGCCTAGGAACGCTCATTGCTGGTGGCGTCTATGTCCCCATTGACCCGGATCTACCGGTGCAGCGAAAGCGCTATATGCTCGATCAAAGCGGCATCGGCACGGTGCTGACGCAGTCGTCGGTCGAAAGGGATTCAAAGTGGCCAGACGGAGTTTCGACCTTGTCTATCGACGCGCTCGAGCCGGTCGACTGCAATCCGGATCAGGCGGATCGGCGAGCAACGCCTGGGGACCTTGCTTATATCATCTACACCTCTGGCTCGACGGGGCAGCCAAAAGGTGTGGCGATACCCCATGAGGGTGCTCTCAATACGGTCATGGACTGCAACCGTCGTTTCGGCGTCAATCAGGACGACGTCACGATTGCGATCTCATCACTGAGCTTCGATCTTTCCGTCTACGATGTTTTCGGAACGTTGTCGGCGGGCGGTACACTGGTCTTCCCGGATCCTCAGTCTGCGGTGGAGCCGGCTCATTGGCTTGATTTGATGGTCAAACATGGTGTCACCGTTTGGAATTCGGCACCGGCGTTGATGCAAATGCTGATCGACTATGTCGATCGGTCATCGTTGAGCCTTCCCAAGACCCTTCGTCTCGTGATGTTGAGCGGCGATTGGATACCCACATGGCTGCCTGAGAAAGTCAAACGTCACCTTCCCGAATGCACCGTCATCAGTCTCGGCGGCGCTACCGAAGCCTCTATTTGGTCGATCTACTATCCGATTGAAACGGTCGATCCGACCTGGACAAGCATTCCCTACGGTTGGCCGCTCGAAAACCAGGACGTGTATGTTCTCAATAAGGCTTTGGAGCACTGTCCTCCTTGGGTAACCGGCGACCTCTATATAGCCGGCATCGGCCTTGCACGTGAGTATTGGGCAGACCCTGAAAAGACCGAAAAGAGTTTTTTTACACACCCCAAAACGGGCGAACGACTTTATCAAACCGGCGACCTCGGACGCTACTGGCCAGATGGCACCATCGAATTTGCGGGGCGCATCGATAGCCAGGTCAAGATCCAAGGGTTTCGGGTCGAGTGCGCGGAAGTCGAAACGGCTTTGCTCAACCATCCCCATGTTGAGGCCGCTATCGTCTCTGCCGTCGGAGAAAGGCATGAGGCCAAGCGGCTGGTGGCGCACTACATCCCCAACAGTGAACAACTGACGTCGGATGAACTCCGCGCGCATCTCGAGCGTGATCTGCCTGTCTATATGATACCGTCGGCCTTCGTCTGTTTAAGTTCCTTTCCGGTCACGGCGAACGGAAAACTCGATCGCAAAGCTCTTCCCAAGCCTGGCGAACGACATGACACCGTCGACTACGTGGCCCCAAGAAACGAAAATGAACGGACGTTGCAGACGATATGGTCCAAGATCTTACAGAAGGAGAGACTAAGCGTTCACGATGATTTTTTCGAGCTCGGCGGCAACTCCCTGATGGCTGTGCAGTTGATGAGCGAATTGGACCGCGCGACCAGTGTCCGTCTACCGCTTTCGGCTCTCTTTCAAGGACGAACGATTGTCAAACTGGCGACCGCTATCGAGACCAGCATCCACAATGACCAATGGGCACCGCTCGTCCCGATGCTCACGACGGGAATGAAAGCGCCCGTGGTCCTCATCCCCGGCATTGGCGGCAATGTCGTTGGCTTGGCCGATCTCGCAGATCAACTCGGCCAGGAGCGGCCAGTTTACGGTTTGCAGGCCGTCGGCCTTGATGGCGAGACCGAGCCCCTTGCCACCGTCGAGGACATGGCAACGCTCTATTTGAGAGAAACGCGTGAGCTCAATGCCGAACATCCCCTACATCTCATCGGCCATTCCTTTGGTGGATGGGTCGGTTATGAGTTGGCAAGGCAGCTTTTGCGCAAGGGTCATGACGTTGCTTCACTGACGTTGCTCGATACCATGGCGCCAATAGCGGATCCAGAGCGAAGTCGGCCGCAATCTGAGGGTGTGTGTTCCCTGCGTCGTGCCATCGATGTTCTCGCCCATGCCTATGATGTCCCTGTTTCAATCCCCTGGGCGTCTCTAGAAGACATCGATGCCAACGAGCGTTTTCGACGGATCAAGAAGGCGCTTGAGGATGCCGGTATCCTCGCCGCTGGAACGAGTGACAGCCAGGCAAAGGGGTATCTGAACGTGCTGCAAATCACCGAGGGCATCGACTACCAGCCGAGTGGTGTTCTTTCAGGAAGTGCACTCCTCCTCTACGCATCCGGTTCTGATGCCGAAAAGGCAGCTTCAGACGTTGCCTGGTCCCACCTCTTCGCCGATCGCCCAGATGTGCAACAGGCTCCCGGAACCCATCATTCGATGCTCACGGGATCGAATGCCACCGTTGTCGGACGGGTCATTCTAAATCACATCGACTCTGCTGAGGCACAACAACGAGCAAGCTGACGGAACGCAAACCGTCTTCGCGTTCGATCAAGATCGGAAATAAACAATGATTAACTGGTGGAATCTCAGCATCCTGGGCATCGCCAACGCGCTCAACCGATCCGTGTCGCCTATGGTGACGTTTGTCGGTGGCTTGGTGGGGATCAAGCTTGCGTCCAATCCCATCTGGGCAACGGTCGCACCTGCAATCTTGGTCATCGGCATGGGGCTCTCAGCCTATCCCGTTGCTTCGCTGATGGGTCGTATCGGCCGGCGCAATGGGTTTCTTCTGCTTTCCCTGATCGGTGCTGTTGCATCGAGCGTGGCTGCGTTGGCGATCATGGCAGAAAGCTATGTGGTCTTCTGTGCAGCCATGTTAGGTATTGGCGCCAATATAGCCTGTGTTCAGCAATATCGATTTGCAGCCGCCGAGAATATCGCCAAAGAGCGAGCAAGCACCGCGATATCGCTTGTGCTTTTTACGGGCGTCGCAGCAGCGTTCATCGGACCTGAAGTCGGCGTACAAGCAAAGGAGTGGATCGAAAACGCACCGTTTGCCGGATCATTTCTCGTACTCGCGGCCCTTGGCATCCTAACGACTATTGTTTTGGCGTTCTATCAGGACGACGCTTCCGACGGAGATGCAGACGTTAGAGACCATGAACACGCTCGGCCGCTGCGTGACATTGCCGGGCAAACCTCCTATCGCATCGCGACCCTATGCGGGATGGTGGCTTACGGGGTCATGAGCCTGATCATGACCGCGACGCCGATCAGCATGCATCTGGGACATGGGTTTTCTTTGCGCGAGTCGGGCATCGTCATGCAGTCTCATGTCGCCGCTATGTATCTGCCTTCTTTGATCACGGGGAAGCTGATCTCCTCATGGGGCTTGGGACCCGTGATGCTCGCCGGATTGGTGCTGATGGCAGCCTGTTTGCTGATCAATCTGGCCCATGAAGGTTTTGGACATTTTTGGGTGGCGCTTGTTTGTCTTGGGATCGGATGGAATTTCCTTTTTGTCGCCGGCACATCATTACTCAACAAGAGCTATCGACGAAGTGAACGTTTCAAGGCGGAAGGTCTGAACGATGGCTTCGTATTTACGACGATGGCGGTCGTCGCCCTTGGAGCTGGTGTCTTGGTGGAGCTAGTGGGATGGCGATGGACCAACATTGCCATGATTCCGATCTTGGCGGGTACGGGCTTTATGCTGATTTTAGGGTGGCGCCACCTGGATAGTGCGTCCCACCCAACGATGGCGACAAGCCCATCGAAATACAAATCAGCGGTGATTCGCCAGTCTTGATATGTCGGCTGATCGAACACTGCAAGGCGAGTCGAGGCTGGAGGGCATGTTCCCGGCCGAAGTGGCCGTTGAAATCGCGTCTCCTCCGACGTGGACGACCCCGGTCTTTCCTGAAGAAGAACCCACGGTCTTGAAAGCAAATTCCTAAGCGCCGCGCTGAGCTCCGAGCTGGCCGCGCATGTGCCAGAGCGACCCTGTCAAAGCAACAATTCTTATACTTCCAATGCGTGCGTAGGCTGACATTCCAGCTTGAAAAAAAGCGTTGAGAATCAATGATGGCAGGTTTCGCATGGTGCCTTCGAATACAGTATCCGATTTATCTTAGATCGCATGGACACTCCCCTCTCTGGCGAAGCCTTTGACAGCTTATAGTCTGCCTGGGCTCACGAATACGGGAGAGATCTTATGACGGACGTTTCGATGATTGGTGTCGATTTGTCGCCAGCCGTTTCACGGATTACATGCAATTCCGCTACATCTGACATACTGGGCGTCCTTTGATTGGTGAACTTCAGGCTACCTAGAAGATGGCCTGTATGTACGTAGGTAACTTGGTGAAAAAGAGGGACTGTCAGAAATTTCGTGTGTGGGCCATGACGATGCGAGCGGAGGAGACATCGCATGGCATGACGGAAGAAGCCTGTTATTGCGGACGATCTATTGGACCAGCTGCTGGCTGGTCGGGATTCCCAGTCGGTTTTCAGTAAGGGCGATCTGTTTGACGACTTGAAGCGGGCGTTGGCGGAGCGAGCGCTGAACGCCGAGATGGACCATCACATGGATGGTGAGGCCGGCGACGGTCGGTCCAACAGCCGCAACGGCTACGGCAAGAAGACGCTGTTGACCGAGGCCGTGACGCTCGACATCTTGGTACCGCGTGATCGGCTATCGACATTCGATCCGCAGCTGATCGCGAAGTACCGGCGCCGGGTCGATGGCTTCGACGAGAAAATCGTGTCGATGTATGCCCGCGGGATGACGGTGCGCGAGATCCGCGGTCATCTCGATGAACTCTATGGCATCGATGTCTCACCGGATTTGATCAGCGCGGTCACAGACGAGGTATTGGACGAAGTAGCCGAATGGCAGAACCGTTCGCTTGAGCCGCTCTACCCCCTGGTCTTTTTCGACGCGCTGCGGGTCAAGATCCGCGACGCTGAGCAGGACCGTCGTGCCGGGCGCACGGCGTAAGCCCGCGCAAGCACGGTGCGCAACAAAGCTGTCTACGTGGTGCTCGGTGTGCGGATCGACGGTCAGAAGGAAGTTCTCGGCCTTTGGATCGAGCAGACAGAAGGCGCTAAATTCTGGCTTCGGGTGATGACCGAGCTCAAAAACCGCGGCCTCGAGGATGTTCTGATCGCTGTGGTCGATGGGCTCAAAGGTTTCCCTGACGCGATCACCGCCGTCTTCCCCGAAGCTCAGGTTCAGACCTGCATCGTGCACCTGATCCGCAACTCGCTCGACTTCGTGTCCTACAAGGACAGGAGGGCCGTCGCTGCGGCGCTGAAGGAGATCTACAAAGCCGCTGACGCCGATGCGGGCGCTGCCGCCCTGGAGGCCTTTGCCGAGAGCGATTGGGGCCAAAAATATCCGGCGATCGCCATGTCCTGGCGCCGGCACTGGCAGGCCGTGATCCCGTTCTTCGCTTTTCCTGATGACGTCCGTCGGATCATTTATACCACGAATGCCATCGAGGCCCTGAACGCCAAGCTGCGCCGGGCCGTCAGGACCCGAGGCCACTTCCCGACCGATGAGAGCGTCACAAAGCTGCTCTTCCTGGTCTTGAACCTGGCCGAAAAGGAGTGGAGGATGCCAGCAAGAGAATGGGGCATGGCCAAAGCCCAATTCGCGATCCTATTCGAAGACAGGTTCAGGATCGCTCAATAGCAATGTTCAACCCATGGCCCACACACGAAATTTCTGACAGTCGCAGCAAGGCAAGATCATCGAGTTCCCTGCAGTCCAAGGGCTGCGTCACTACTATGTTCGCGAAGCTGCATGAT